>DEKJ01000029.1 GCA_002353825.1 Prevotella sp. UBA2725
GGAGAGGCATTCGTCAGTGGTGAGCGTGTATCTGTAATCGAGGACTCTGGATTTACAAATGTTGAACAGGTAATAGCAAAAGTACTTATGTCTATGCATGATGACCTACCACGCCCGACCATGGTTCAGATTAAGATTACGAATCTTGACAAGAGGCAAATACAGTTGTATCAGAGAATATTGCAGTGAGGTGATAACTACAAGTATTCGCGATACTCAAAAGATTTGATAGAGATTCGTGTGAAACGGCTGGACCTGTAGCTCACTGTTTGACTGTTGTTCGTTCATCTATACGTTGGATCCCGTCATCCTCAAAGATGGCATCGACGAGGCGTTCAAAATGGTGTGCGGTGAGAAACGCTGTAATCTACAATAAAAAAAAACGACTGACAGTAACAATATGTTATTGCCAGTCGGTTTATTCTTTCATGTACTGTCACCAAAATCGGTTATTTCTCTCTTTTGAAGCGGGCTATCTCCTCGTTGGAATCGGTGTGGTACCAAACCATTTCAGAGTCAGTCAGTTTACGGACATCAACTTCAAGGTAGATTTTGGATTCCCCGTTGTAAGTTTTTCCTGTAAAGATATTCATGTGTCCCGTTTCTCCAACCCTATAATTGAGGTCAGTTGTTTTCCAACCTTCTTCGGGCCATGCAGAAACTTGCTGCTCGATGCGACCAGAATACCAGTTCTCGGAATAGAAAGTATATATTACCGTCTCTCCATCCATAATGCCACTTCGTATGGCTTTTCTCCACTTTCCTTCCAGTTTGCTTGCATCAAACTTATAGTCATCATCGCTGCTGCAAGAGGCGAGGGAGAGCATGGCAGCGGTCATTACGAGGATGTTTCTCCAGAGTTTCATAGTTTCCATATATGTTCTTTTATTTCCTTCCAGTTATTGAAAATGATGATAGTCACTGTATACAGACTTCCTTTGATAATTTCTCCTTTCCAATCATCGATGCCGTCGCTAAATACCATGTTTAACAGCCAGATGATTGCCATAAAGCTACAAAAGTAGAATAATGCTTGTAGCAAGACTTTTCTCCAGAGTTTCATTGTTTTCATATTGCTTGTGATTTACTTTCCTCTACTTATACCACCCACCTCGTCGCTGTTCTCAATGGACGACATAAGGCGAATACGAGAGCGGCAATCAGGAGAAAGAGAAGTTTTGCTTGTTTCATTGCGCTTTTATGTAATCAAGAAGATAAAGCACTTCGGCTTGACTGTCGAAGTTGTAACGCTTATAGTCATCATACGTCAGCAGGATGTCAGGAATCAACTGCTTGGCACAAGGATCATCGGCAGAAAGGAACAGCTGCATAGAGTTGGATATGGATCCTTCGAGCCTTGTTCGTGGTAGTGTGAATTGCGTCACTTCCATGTAGGTGTTTGGTGCCTGACTGCTGGGAACACCGACAATCTTCGCCCCCATCTTCCAAAGATAGAACATGTAATGAAAGGCTGCGCTATACGTGTCGGCATCGGCCAGCACATAAATATGCTTGGGTGTATAGACGGGTTGGCCGTTCTGCTTGGCGAGTTTGTCTTGAATGCAACTCATGCTGTTGCTAACGAAACGTGTGCGGGTTTCGTCTGTGACAGCCTGCGTCTTCTCGTCGCTCTCATAGAAGGTGTAATCGCCAAACTCATAGTTCGTGTGATAACGGGCATTGAACTGTTCGAGTGTCGTGTTGATTTTCTGCATATAGAGTGGTGATAGCAGACGATAGAGATAGTTCTGGAAGTTCTTTTGCAGATAGCCGTCGCCCCACAACTGATAGAGTGTGGGGTAAGTGATGGGCGTCCATCCTCCGCCGTTGCCTCTGAGGTCGATAATCAGGTTTTCACTCTTGTTACGCTTCATCTGCTGGAGCATCTTCTCAAATTCTTCTGAGAACGACGGCAGGCTGGCGATGGCTTTGAGGGTGTCGGAGGGCATAGGTCGGTGGTACACCTTGTCATAGCAATATTTCAGGTCATCGTAGTAGTTCATCCCAGCCTGATACATATATTCTATATTGTCACGAGCCATAATGCTGGTCGAGCGGAAGTACATGGTGTACTTCTGCTTGTCGGTGAAGGTGTAAGTCAGATTTTCCGTCGGAAAGCGATTCTCCTGTACCATTTGCCCGTTGTTCCATTCCTTCCATTGCTCTACAGAAATGAGCGGTAACGGCAAGCAGACTGTATTTCCTTCTGGAGTCATTAGATGATAGGTAATCGTGTCTTGTCGAAGACCGGGAATTATTCTGCCAAGAACGACGGGCTGGTGTCCGTGCCCACAGATGTTTGCCAACTTGCCGATTTCATTCTCCGCAGGGTATATCTTCATCATTTCTTCACAAAGGTCTTTCGTCTGGACATTTTCGATGCCGACAAGCCTGCTGCCTATCAGTTGCTGATGTTCATCCGGCAATCGACGGATGAACAAACCGTCACCAACAGCCTTGAAACGGATGGGAACAAGTGAGAATGAGCCTTGTGTCTCCGGATAATGGATTTGCGTGTGTCCGTCCCTCAATGGTGCGAGGAATGCTCGGATGCGCCAACATAGTTCCTCGCGAGTCGTAACGCTGTCGTCCTTCAGGCTCCAGAGTGTTTCATGTGCGGCCCGATGAAAGAACGCTTTACCGCCATAGTTCGTATACGGGTCGGGATGTGTCGCTTCCAGTTGATGGATGAAATAGCGGAAGTCAGCCACGATGGAATCGTTTGGTATCTGTGCCGATGCGAATGTCGCTGCCAATAGCATGGTCGGCAGGAATAGGAATCGTCTGTTGTAATTCAGAAGTGTCATATCTTATAAATCTTGTTCTTTCGGATATAACGGATAAGAGGGAGAAGTATTGCAAATGTTATGGCATAAATGACAAGTTTCATCCAATTCTGAATGTCGCCACTCAACATCCACACTGCTATGCATATAATCAAACAGATAAATGCAAAGAGCACGAAATTTAATATAGTTCCCCAATGTTTCATAAATGTCATTTCTAATATTACTAACCTATGTCTTCCCACCTCATCTCATATCCTGCAATTAAAATTTATGCCTAATGAACGGACGAACTCTGCCACTTGATTTGATAGTCAAATAGTTGTGGTAATCCATCAGATAAGTTAACTGTAGATTTCACATGAAAGACCATTTGCTGCTCGTCAAGCAAATAGCCTATCTGCTCTTTAATCTCGTCAGATTCTATGCTTAATGGCAAGTTGTACGGTTCGAAACCAAAGAAACCAGTAGAGAAGAGCGGCATGAGGTCGAATAAGATGCCTCTGGGGTCGCTGCCTGGCATTCTGCCAACCAATTCAGAATAGCAATAGTTCCATATCATCGTCTTCTTTTGCTGTGGAATGGTGCAGGTTCGTCTCATGATGTTCCCGTCCTGCCATTCCAGCGTGTATAGTTCCGTGTACCAAGGCGTTTCATTTATTTTGTCCTGATAAATATAATTGAAGTTGTCGTTCCTTATGGAGATGAGTTGGCCCTGCTCGTTGTAGTGGAACTTGAAAAAGAATCGGTTCGCTTGCACATGTCTTGATGACGGTCTATGGCCAGCCAAGCTGTCTACCCTTCCATTGGCAAGAAAGAGAGTGTCGTAATGGCAGAAATCGCGTGTATAGTTGGAATCGTGCTCACCGTTTGGTAGTTGGGCGAACTCCCGGAACGTGACGTAGATGCAATTATTGTCGTAGAGGTAATCGGCTTGCTGCTTCACAAGGAACGACCCGGAATCAACTCGTTCTGCAAAGGCGACCCTTCCCTCTGAGTCGTAGGAAAATGCGAGGTGCTCGTTACCGCCGTCCATTGAGAGTAGTTTTCCTGTATTGAGGTACGTGTGAGGATGGTCAGGGGTCACAGTGATTTCGTCATTGTTGGAACAGGCAGCCAGCAGTGACGTTGCGAAGATAATGACAAGAGAATATTTCATCGTTCCTTTTTTAATTAAAAACGCGTGTTGCACAACATTTAGGAAGGTGATGATGGTTTTCTTCATATCTTGGCTATTCCTTGTTATAGCTCAAATCTGTACCCAACGGTCAACTGAACGACCCTGTTGTGAATCTTGACTGCATCAATTTTTGTAGCGTTCGTCAGACCGAGGTTATAGCGGGCATCTATCCGTATGGCACCTATCGTGTACGACAGGCCAATAGGGATGCTGAGGTCAAAGGTCTTGAACCAGGTGTCATCGCTCGATGTCACAGTCCAGTTGCCATGTTCATCAAGCATTTCTTCATCGATGTGCTTCTTCAGTGCAAAGCCTGGCTGTAAGCCCAAGTGAAAGGCAAAGTCGGGAGTGATGTAGAAGTTTGCCGTCAAGGGGATATTAAGGTAATGCAGCGTGGATGAAGAGTTATGGAATTGTGAATTGTCTTTCATCTTCGTTCCCTGGTTGGAATAAAGGAGTCCACCCGACAGGCTGAACCTTTCGCGCAGCTGATACTCTAATTCTGCACCAGCCACAAGCCCAGCCTTGCTGGTGTATTCCATTTTCTCCCCGTCAATGCCGACATAGATGTCCGGATCTGTCAACTTGGCGATGTTGATACCAACTTTTGGTGTCAGTGTCCAACTACCTACTTCTCGTTGTGCATTGCCAATCAACGGCATTGCAAGCATTGCTAATATGATAACGTTTCTCTTCATTATATTTTATTTTAAGTTATATCCATAAATATAAACGGAAACCCTGCTGCTTTTATTGTACTGCAAGGATAGTAGTAGCACCCCTGACCTCCCATGTCATCTCATTTCATATTCTGCTATGAGCATAATGTTCTTCCCGTTATGTATGATGGGATGGAAGAATCGGTAGCGGGTGGCTGGCGTGGGGAATGCCTTGGGACTAAGTTTGCCGATGACTGTTCTGCTCCCGTAAGGCCGCACCTCATAGCCAATGTCATTGAACATCTCGTTTCGGGGCAGTTTGCGCCAGACTCCTTCCGAATCAAGAAATGCTATCTCGCAATGTTCGCCACAAGTCAGTTCATTGTTGCTGTTGTTCCTCAAGATGAAGGTTACGTCTTCGGCTGTAAGAGGGAAAACATCTTTGGTGGGACGAATACTGATGCCCAGCGTATCACTTACACCAGTCTTTGACATTCGTATTGGAGATTCGGGCCCTACAAATTTCAGAATGGGTGCATCATAGACTTTCTGGCGGAACAGGCGACGGCGTTCTGCGGTGTTATAGATGAAGTTCACCTCTATGCCGTTAGTCACCGCACAATAACTGCTGATACAACCCGCCAGCTCTTTGCATTTGCCAAGTCGCTGTCCAATCGTGTCCATGATGGCATTCAGCTCATGCTCACTGTATTGCCTCGCAGGTTTGTTGGAAGCGGATGCCTCAGCATCATGCTCATTCCCTTCCTCCGCCAGTAGGGCTTCAGCACTGTCAAGCCTGTGTGCCGATTCCCATGCATCCTGCTTCTTTAATTCTACAGAATCACTTGCAGATGATTCCGAGGCCGACTGGTTTGATGAGGGGCGGCACGAAACCAAAGCAAGAGCAAACAGGATGAATATTACCTTTTTCATGATGGGGATGCCTTGAAGATAATATGCATATAGTTTCCCTCTTCTGCTCCGAAACGCTGGATAAGATTAGAGCCGTCGTAGATGGCTTTCAGTTGCAGGGCAACGCCACTCTTTGCCAGTGATAGGAAAGAGTTTGGCTGTGTCAGTTCATCCGCTGCGCAGATATAATTATAGTTGCTATTGAACTCTATGCGGATATGATGGTCGGCTCCGCCATAGACCAGATATAGCGACATGACATTTGGCGTAAAAGCCCATTTGATTTGCTCATAGTCCGTGTCGTAGCCGAGGTCGTAACGGGCAGTGATGGCTTGTGGAGCTGCTTCTGCAAGCGCATCGCTCAACTCCTTGTCTGCATCTACGACCTTTGAAATCAGCGATATGGGGAAGTCTTGAAAGAATACATGCTGCATCTTATAGTCGGACACTTCAAGTTGCACGTCACCGAATGTTGCTTCATGGGCTTTTGTTATTATGTGTCGCCCCTTCTCGTCCGTCATATCCGTACAATCTTTGTCCTTATATATAATGATATACTCACCAGGATATTCGCCGGATATATTCTGCCCGTATGTTTCCTTTTGTGTGTTCGTTAGCCGCCTCTCCACATTGTCATCGCTGCAACAAGAGGCGAGGAAGAACATGGCAACTGTCATTACCAGGGAACATCTCCAAATAATCTCTACTCTCATCTTCTTTACCTCTGATGTGCAGTACGCTCGAAATTGTAGATGATGTCAGGACGGTCTGCCATTTCCCATGACATGGTGCTATTGCCCAATTTCCTGATGTTCCATGTCTGAGACTCTGGTGTGCCGCCGTACATGGGTTCGTAGATGATAAGTTGTCGATTATCCTTAAGCATATACCCCCGATGTATAATCGTATCACCAGCAAACACATCATAAACATAGATGTCGCAATCGCCATTGGCAGAAAAGGTGTATTCTACATTGCCCTCACTGACAACACCTTTATCATAGACCTTCTGCCAAGTCCCGACAAGGTTGTTGGCATCGAAATCTTCATCATCGTTGCTGCAAAAGGTGAGGGAGAAAGCAGCAAGCATCACAAATGCGATTCTCCAGAGTTTCATTGTTTTCATTTCGATATTGTTTGTTGATAATGTTTCTATATAAACGCCGTGAAGCGGGAAATCCTGCATCGTAGGGCGTTAAATGTTCTTAATCGATATTCTATTCTTTGAAGTGGGCAGTGTCGGCACTGAGGCCGACGGCTGCCCGCTATCAACGAGAGAGAGTTTATAATCTGTTCTTTTCATCGTTACCGGCACCTGTACCCTTATATTTGCTTCGGGTCGAATTGAATTTATATGTCAGGGAAATGCCGAACTTCTGCGTATAGACGTATGCATCCTTAGTCATTAATGCCACGGGATAGGTGGCCTGCCACTTTTCACGCAGCGTCTTGAATACATCGTTGGCAAAGAAGATGGCTGTAAGCCTTTCGCTGAAGAACGACTTCTGCAGGCGAAGGTCGATGTTGAACTTGTGGCTGTCGCGTGTAAAACCGTAGTCGTTGCTGGTGACATAGCGGAGATAGAGCATGGCCTTTGCGGTCTCGTCAATGATGAACCAGTTGCGCAGGCTGAAGGTCCATTCAGGCTTGTCGAGACCGATTGTTACGCCGGAGTACTTCGTCGGGAAATGCTGCTGCCAGTAACTCAACGTCAGCGTAGGCTGATAGAATCCGAGTTTCGGGGAGGCGACAAGCGACGCATGCCATGCCTCCTGACGGTCGAAGTTCCGTCGTGTCCATATCGTCATGTCACTGCCTTGCTCGTATGGACTGCCATACGAGAAGAAGATGTCTTTGTTCAGCGTGTAACCCGCTGACAGACTCAGCCATGAATAGTTAAGTCGCAGGTCTATATCCTGCCGATTGGTGGGTCTGAGCAACGGATTTCCGCCCTCCACCTCGTAGCGGTTGTCGTATTGGACGTAGGAGCTGAGCATATAGTAGGAGGGGCGCTTGATACGCTTGTTGTAACTAAACTCTGCTCCCCACTTGCCTTTCTTCCATCCGACGGAGAGATTCGGGAACAGGTCGCCATACTTACGGCTGGGTTCTTCCTGATATACACCGAAAGAGCGATAGTCGGTAGACACCCGCTCATAACGCAAGCCTCCGTCAAAGCTCCAGTCGCCCAAATGCAGGGCGTATTCGGCAAAGCCAGCAATGTTGCTCTCCCTGATGTCATCGTCTGATGACTTGACGTAATGCTCCTCGTTCTCGTTGGTGCCATAGCTGTGGGTGCGGGTCACCTCGGAGCCGATACTCAGCTCGCCCTTCCATACGGGATAGGACAGCACCAGCTTGCCTGCCAACATGTTACGGTGGTCTTCATTTCGCAGATGGATGTCACGGTCTTCGATTTGCAGGCTGCGCTCCGTCTCAACGTCACTTCTGACTTTCTTGTTCCAAAGCCAGGAGCCGTTGAAGTCGATACCCAGTTTACCTATCTTGCCGACGTAATAGGCATTGGCCTCATGAATGGGACCGTCAGTCTCCGTCGTTCCCATCCACTGGTCGACGATTCCCTCCAGTTGGTCATTTCTGGTAATAGTCTGTACGCAGTTTGCCTCGCCTCCCATATAGAGTGAGCCGTCGAGACTATATTTGAAACCTATCGAGTTGTTGGCATTGATGTCGTAGCTCATACCAATCTCGCCACTGAGGTCTGTAAACCAGAAAGTGTTTGGGCAAGTCTGGTCGAGAGCAATGCGGTCACCATTGATATTTGATTCCCAGCCGACTCTGTTGTCCTCTGAATGGTGGTTATTGTAGAATGTCATGGTGCCGAACAGCTCCAGGCCACCTTGACGGTATTTCATTTCCAAATCGTCGTAAGTCGTCCACTTCCTGTTGTTGGCCACTTGGCTGAATGCCTCTATGCTAAAGCCGTCACCCTGTGGAAGAATGGTCTTGATGCGGATAACGGCATTCACCTCGGCATTGTACTTGGCACCAGGCGAGGTGATGATGTCCACACTCTTGATGTTGTCAGACTTCAGCTGTTTCAGTTCCTTAGCACTCTGCACTTTTTTGTTGTTGATGTAGATTTCGGGCGTGCCTTTGGCAAAGACGGTGAAATTGCCTTCGCTACCCTGCACGCCGGGCAGCATGGAGAGAACATCGTCTGCTGTTCCGACATCTTTCAGCATCGAGTTTTGAATATCCACGGTCATGCCGCCCGTGGTCATCTTGTATTGAGGAATCTCTCCCTTTACTGTCACATTCCCCAA
Source organism: Prevotella sp. UBA2725 (assembly GCA_002353825.1). Lineage (GTDB taxonomy): Bacteria > Bacteroidota > Bacteroidia > Bacteroidales > Bacteroidaceae > Prevotella. The sequence continues at coordinate 8,825 of DEKJ01000029.1, forward strand.
GGTATATGTGTCGGGCTGCATCCGAATGGTTCCGATGTCTGAGGTCTCACACCTTTTATATATGGTTTTGTAACCCACGAAGGAGATTCTGGCAAGGACTGGATGCTGTTCGCAGGGAATGACGAAGAAACCGCTTTCGTTCGACACGCCGCTGGTAATCAGCGTGGTGTCCTGGGGCGAGAGCAGGGCGATGTTGGCGTAGGCTACGGGCTGGCCTTGCTCGTCGATGACGGTGCCCTTGTAGCGGAGGGCTGTCTTCTGCGGACACTCGACGATGATTTCCTGTTGGCTGGGATTTGCAATACCCGGCTCAACGGTCATGCGGATGGGATAGAAGCCTATTATCTGACGGATGGCATCGGGCACGGTCTTGCGGTGTACCGAAGTGGTGATGCGGAAGTCCTCCAGTTCGTTGTAGAGGAAACTGATGGTGTATTCCTCGGTCTGCTCGTTCAGTTGGCGCAGGGCCTCGCTCAGCGACACATTATTATAATCGCGTGTAATCTTCTGGGCCTGCACTCCGGCAAAGATAAGACAGCAGACAAGCATTGATACGATTCTCTTCATGGCTTATTCTACTACTATCTTGTCCGACTTCAGTTCCACGGTGATGCTCTCGAAGAGGTTGAGACGATGCAGCACGACGTCGAGCGTCTCGTCCTGTTTCCATACGAAATAGAAACGGAACTGGCGGGCATCGACATTCTGGAAATCCACCTCCTTATTATAATATGATGCAATCTGCGGCAGCATCTTATCCAATGCGACATTGTCGAAAACAATGGGCTTCGCGTTGGCGGTCGTGTCCGTCTTGACGGTATCTGCTGGCAATGCCGGGGATGGTTGGGACGGATTTGATATTCGCACCTCCTGAGTCGGGGACTTTACATCTTCTCCAACGAAATGACGCACAATATGGATGGCGGCGAAGGCCACTCCGGCCGTAAAGAGGATGCCGATGATGCTTGCTGCCACCTTGTAAGGGACAATTCCCATCAGTTTCTTGATGGTGGCAGTGCGTGGTTCGTCTTTTTCAAGGGCTTCTAATTCTTCAGCGTGTTCTGCTGCGAACTTCTCCCATTCCTCGTCCACGGGGACGGATTCCTTTTCGACTTCGCGCTTCACAAAGGCTTGCTTCGTCAGCGCGAGCAGTTCCTGGTTCTCTGCTACCAACTGGTCTATTCTGTCTTGCTTTTCCATAACGTTTATCGTTTTGCTGTTTGTTGCTGAAAGTATTCCTTGATTCGCTGTACCGACTGTGACAGATGGTTGTAGACCGTCACTTTGCTCACACCCGCGGCCTGTGCCACTTCCTCGTAACTCATCTCGCTGAGAAACCGCAGTCGGAAGATCTGCTGGCTGAGCGGTGGCAGTTCCGCCTCGATGAATTGCATCAGCCGTTCCAGACGGTCATCGTCATTCATCGAAACGATCTGGCTTTGCATCGACTCCTGCAAGAAGAGCCTTTCTACTCGTTCCCGTATCGACTTGTGGCTGAGCACGTCGCGACAGCGGTTACGTACGGCAGTCATCAGGTAGCCCTCCATCCTGTCCTTCTGTGGCCTGTCACCATCCCGTAACAGTCGGGCGAAGATTTCACTCACCACGTCCTTGCTTTCGTCCGCATCATAGAGCATCGTCTTTGCCAGACAGTACATCTTGGCATAATGCTGACGGTATATGTTTTCAAATTCTTTTTTCGTCATAATTATCATTCATACACAACAAGGACGATTCAGCGAAGCGAAAAACTAAGCAAAACGATATTTTTTTTCAAATTTCCTTCATCTTTTCCTGTTTATGAAATAATTTTTGGTGCAAAGTTAGTGAAAAATTTCCATATAGAGCTTTGTGAATACGTTTCGTTACTATATCTTGATTTGCATTTTGACGATGATATTTCTTGGCCTTATGCTGAAGGAATAGAACGATTCTGAGAGGGAGCCGAAGGAGGTGTAGCGATAGTATGATTCGTCAAGGAGATTGGTGGCGGCAAGAGCGAGGTCAATGTGTTTGGAAAGCAGCCAGCGGACAGAAGCATCGAGGAAAGTGATGCTGGCGGTCTGGCCGTTGGAGAAGCGAGTGAAGTAATGCTCTGCGCCGAAAGCAATATGCCATTGGTCGGTAGGTAGGAACGTAATAGAGAGGTTTTGACGTAAAGCACTGTGGATGGCCTTTACTGCATCGACCTCATATTGATTGTTTGTGTAAGTCAGGCGATAGTCTGTGGTGAGCCAGCGCGTGAATTTGCAAGTGAACTTGGGCGCAAGGGTGATGAAGGTAGAGGTGTAAGGCTGTTCCACGTTCTGCCGCATCATCCTGGCGCTGGAGTGCCCGAAAGACGCATCAATGCCTACGGTGATTTTAGCTGACCAAAGACCTTTGCTGATGCCGCCATTGAGTTGGGTGATAGAGATGTTGTTTCCACAATTGACAAAAGCAGTAAGAATGCGGTCACCGATGAACAGCTGGTTTTGCATCAGGGGCTGATAGTCCTGTTCGTATTTGGCTGAGAGATTGGCAAAGAGCGAGGTGATGGGGTTTCGGTAGCGAAGTCTGACGAAAGCCGAGTGCTGTCGTATGCTTTCTGCGGATGGTGTCTGAAAGGTGAGGTTTCGGAAGTCGGACATGACGACAGTTTGCATGTAACTGCTTGGAGCGACTGGCTGGAGGCTGTAGCTGAGATAAGCGGCAAGCTCGGTCTTGGCCGTGAGTTGGTGGCGAACATAGACCATTGGCGAGATGGACATAAAGTGTTTTTCCGTAGAGGTATCGGCCAGTAGGTCTGCCACATGATAATAATAGTAGCTAATGGGCAGTGAGAACGTAAGCCACCAGCGACGGTGCTGATAGCGGGCTTCGGGCGAGGCGTAAGTTTTGAGGACGGTGAAGTTTCGACGGCCATCTAAAGGATATTCGGGCAGCATGAGACCACTGAGACTGCTTTGGAAACGGTGCAGATTAAGGTCGATGCCGCCACGGGCGTAGAACGACCAACGACGGAGTAGCCAGCCATAGCGGGCTTCAGTAACAGAGCGGAAGTCGTCAGTAGTGAGGTCTTGCAGAATGTTATCGGCAGTAAGCGAATGGGGTCGATGGGCATAGCGGTTGTGCGACGAGATGGTCAGTAGGTGGCTGTCGATTCGGCGAACCAGTTGCAAATTGTTGGTGATGTCAAAGGATGGGAGGTCGGACTGTTGCTGTAGTGTTTGCGTACCGCTGACGGCAGACGTAGCATGATTCCACAGGGCATCCACGCTCAGATTGTCTTTCAGATAGTTATTGTGCCGATTCAGTTGCAGTGACCATTCGCCGTTTAGCAGGTGTTCTTGGCTGCGCATAGTGTTCTGCTGTAAGAACGAGGGTATATTCTTGTCGAAATAACGAGTAGTGCAGGAATTGGCGAAGTCCAAACGGTCAGCTTGATAGGTAGCATTCAGCTTGACATCAAGACCATCGGCTACATGACGGGAATTGCTCGACTGTGCCAGAAATGAAAGATTGTCACGGGTGCGCAGTTCGTCAAGCGGCGCAGAGGTGGTGCCGATGGCGATATAGTCAGGCCACGGATTGTCATTATAGCCACTGCCTGGGAGTGTGTTGTCAGTATGCCGCTGACTCTGACTGTTGGGATTCCATCCTGTATCGTTCAGTCGCAACGTTTCCATGTTCTGCCATTTCCTGGCAATGCGCATGGCAAACACGGATACATCGTAGAGCAGAGGTTTAGCACCCATGCCGCCATTCAGGATGCTAATCCAGCGGGCACGGGCGGCTTCTTTCAGTTTGATGTTCAGTCCGGCTTGTTGTGAGAACTCCAGTCCTTCAAGCACCTTCACGGGCTGGTGGTTCTCCATAATCTCCACGCTGGACACGTCGTCAGGGGAAATGTTATTGGTGGCCACGCCGTAGCGGTCGTTCACAAAGTCTGAGCCGTCAATATAGAACTTGTTGATAGGCTCGCCGTTGTACTTGATGCTTCCGTTCTCTGCCACCTCCACACCTGGCAAGCGACGTAAAACGTCGGCCATGTTGCGGTCTTGTTTTTGCGCCCACTTGCTCATGGAATAGACCAGTGTGTCGCTTTTTTGGATAATGTCGGGAGCCTTGATGATAACGTCTTTCAGTTGTGTGGCCTCCGGCTTCATCTTGATGTGCATCGGACTTTCTATAACATCTACCACGATACTACGATAGCCCATTGACTGCACACGAATTTGTCGTGCCTCACCCTTTAAGGAGAAACGCCCATCATTGGTGGTAAAAGTGTAGCTTTTCCCATCGACGGACTGCACGATGGCACCAGCCACAGGCTCGCCACTTTCCTCGTCGGTCACAGAGCCAACAAGAGCCTTCACCTGTCCGTAGCAGAAGAGCGGGTGAAAGTACACGTATAATAATAGGATGGCGAGTCGTTTCATCAGATATTACTTCCAGTCGCGTTCGATGTAGTCGTATTGCAAGGTTCGTGGTTGAGTGATGTCAGTGCGAGGCTGGCCGTCGGCACCCTTCACTTGCACGTTGACACCATCTACGTTCATCATATATGCGAAGGGATCGGTGTCAAACCTTAACTTGGTGGCATAGAATTTTGGGCGAGTGGTTTTGTTGAACGGCACTTCGGGTATGGTGATGGCTCGGTCGGCCTTGGAGTTTATGCCCACACAGGTAAACTCATACTGATGCCCCTCGTCATAGACCTGCATGATGAACCCCGGTAGGCCACCAAACTTCCACGGTCCATCGGCAACGGGAACTGAGTCAGTATAAAATGCCGTCCACCGTCGACCACGGAAGTCACACACGGCACTCTTGCATTCATAGCCCAATATCTCACATGTCTCGTCGGTCAGCGTCCATTCCTGCGTGGGAATGTCCTCTTCGTATAAGAACCAGTCCGTGGAAACCTTGTCGATGACGGTGAAGCGCCCCTGCGGATAGTTCTTGAAGATGCTAAACGTCTCGCCGCCTATGTAACTGTCTGGGTTAGCCCGGATTTGTTCAGCTGTTGAGACGCGAATAAGTGAATCAATCTGCATGGCTCGGAAACTCGTGAACTTCGACATACCATAAGTCACTTGCAGTGTCATTCGGTCAGTCTCTGTCTGACTCACATCGGTTGTGTCAGTTAAGTACTTGTAGTCATACATAAACTCCATCACTGCCTTGCCGATTTCTTTCTGCTCAACGGGTGTAGCAGTGTTAATTCCTGAGGCTTTGCCTGCCTTGATTACATACACTTCCTTCCTGTGCTCTACTTCTTGTGCCATCATTGTGCTGACAAGGGCAGAGGCGAGGGCGATAAATAATACTCTTTTCTTCATTTTATTTACGTTTTGATGTGAAATCGGGTGCAAAGATATGGCTATTATACCCCGTAAAAGAAAATAATTATTACTGAATTATTACTGTTTGACATTTTTCGGATTCTTTCGGGCGCGGGTTCATAATAAATATGTACTTTTGCAGCATGGAAAGTAGATTTAAGTTCATATATGGCCTGACCATCTGTGCCATCGTAGCCTACAGCATCGTGCAAGGCTACTGGCTGTATAGCCGTTATCAACTATCGCTTGAAGAATACAAAAGCGAACTGTACTGTACGATTATTGCCTGTGCTGAAGAGGAAATGGCCATTAGGAATACATTGCCACATCCCCCGAGGTTCTACGGTAACCGTTTAAGGAAAACAAGCGAAATAAAGGGGGATAATGTTGTTGAGACATGGCGGTATGAAGTGTTTGCACTTGATACACTACAATACGTTCCCAAGGGAACAGATGCTCATACCTATCTGTTGGATTATATAGCCAGCCTCCATGATAGTATTCCTGCGGAACTGCCCAAAGGCTTGGAATACTTTGTGTTTACTTGTGACAGCAAAGGCCACGAAGACATGGGAACAAGCCAGTTGGTTGAAGCCCTCAATCGCTTCACCGTTGACCATCAGCATCCATTCCAAAAAGAACTGCTCGACAGCATCCTGCGGTCACGAGATATAGCTGCTCAAAGCGTTACAACCACGAAAGCCGACACGATGATCTGGCAACCGTCCATGCAAACAAAGGGATCCATTTGGCAACCCGTAATGCAAGTGTCTTATCCTTACGACATCTTCGAGGGACAAGAGGTGGTGGTGACAACAGCCATCTGTATTTCACCCGTCATCCGCAAGATGGCTTATACGTTGCTGATAACCATATTGCTCTCGTTCTTCCTTATCTTCTGCCTGGTTTATCAGATACTGACCATCCGCAAGCAAAGGCACATCGAGACCATTAGGCAGGAATTCCTACACACGATGATTCATGAACTGAAACGGCCTATATCGACGCTTAAAATGTGCGTGTCGTTTATGGGCAATGAGCGGATGATGCAGGACGTGGAGAGCAAGCAGAAGATACTCAGCAGTTCGTATAACGAGTTGGACAACCTGACTTCGTATTTCTCGAAACTGAGGGATATCACACTGAGCGACGCTACTGAAATACCATTAGTGAAGTCCGACTTCTCTCTGCGTGAGCTGATGGAGGAATGTATCGGCAAGCAGAATATTCCGTCGGACAAGGAGGTGAGGATGGAAATCGTGGCCAAGGACGATTTGGAGATACTGGCCGACCGTATGCACCTGGCAAACATCGTCTGCAACCTGCTGGAGAATGCCATCAAGTACTCCCGTGAGGCCGTGACCATTAGGATGGACTATCGGATGCGTGAGGACGGGATGGTGCAAATCTGCGTGGCGGACAATGGCATCGGTATCGCAAAGGCCGACCAGCGGTATGTATTTGATAAGTTCTACCGTAGCGAGTCGGCAAAGGACAAGGCAATCCCCGGCATTGGACTTGGATTGAGTTATGTGAAGTTGCTGGTGGAGGCACACGGTGGCAGCATCAGCCTTGACAGCACGGAGGGCGAGGGTACGACATTCACCATTTTAATACCGCAGACGGATGGAAAAGATAAAGATATTACTCGTTGACGATGACCGCCAGAACTCAGAATTGCTAAGGAAGTTCTTAGAGGTGGAGGGCTACGAAGTGGAGTATGCCGAGAATGGGCGTGCGGGATGGGAAATGTACGCTACCAGTTGTCCCGACTTGGTGCTACTCGACATCAACATGCCGTTGATGAACGGTTTCGAGTTGGCGCAAAAGATACGTGAGCAAGACCGTGACGTGCTTATCTTCTTCCTTACCGACCGGACGGAAAAGGCCGACCGCCTGAAAGGGTTCGACCTGAAAGGCAATGACTACATCCCCAAGCCGTTCTATCCCGAAGAACTCATCGCAAAGATTAAAGAACGATTCGAACACCGTCAACCCACACTTCCATCACGTATCACCATCGGCCAGACTGTCTTTGACAGCAATCTTTCAACGATTGAATATGCCGGAACGGTGCTGCATCTCTCTGCCCGCCAATCGGAGATTTTTAACATCTTAGCCCAGCATATCGGCCAGACCGTAGAGCGTTCATATCTGTTGGAACATGTTTGGGGGAACGACAGTTATGCCAACTCCCTCGCCCTCAACGTTCAGATAACTTATATCCGCAAGATGCTCGCCCCTGACACTTCCATCTCCATCGTTTCACTAAAGAAACGTGGGTATATCTTGGAAGTGAATAAGGAATAAGGCAGTCCACCGCATCATGGGCATCATCCAAGAGACCCTTTCGTAAGGCGTCACTACGTTGCGAAATGTGGCGTGGCAATCAGCAGAACGGGAGTAAATAGGGAGGGGTATCTATTGCCTTAGTTCTACGTTCTGCTATCTGTACTTTCGGGAGTGATTAGAAATTATGTTGCTTCACAAGGTGTTGTGACCTTCTGCACAAGGTTATGGCTCCAAATACAACCCGCATGGTGTGGAGATTTCGAGTCATACCTATGGTACACCTTGGGTAGATGAAGGAGCAACAGTTACCTTTGCAACCTAATTTCATCGACTCACGAAAGCAGAAACGGCAGATATTAAGAGAGTTTTTTCAGTTAAAAGGAAAGTGGAATGAGAAGGGGAGAGAATAAATCGGTTCATTTTCAGTAAAAAGAAAAATGTGATTTTTGGGAAACATCAAGTCGTTTCATTTGGTAAAGTTTAGGTTTACGTTTACTCATGTATATATACATGCACTTCTAAACTTAAAGATTAAACCTTCTTCTATCCTGATTTAGGTTTACTACACCTTATTATATATAAGAACATCTAAACTTAAACCTAAACTTATGGCATTGAATTCCATCCATTTTTCTTTTAGTTGAAACAAGTATTTGGTGACTGGATGTGGTTATTGCCTTAATTTATATTAAAAACAGACACGTTCTGCAAGAAAAACGTGCAAAACAAACGTAATGTCATGAGAAATTATTAATTTTGCGAGCAAAATTTGCAGAACGTGCTGTATAGTCGTAATGCAATGTGTGTTCTAACAATAGTGTTTAACAATTAAAATATCGAAAAGTAGTCGAAGTGGCAAAAATGGTCGGATATTTTGAGGAAATCGGGTGCAGAATGTGCAGTACATGCTCATAATGTTTCCCAAATGTTTCCCAGATTCGCCGTAAAGTGCTGATAATCAGTTCCCGTTAGCCGCCGCGCAGGCAGCAGTAGAGAATTAAATGAGTTAGGAGTTAGGAGTTAGGAGATAGGAGTTAGGAGTTGCAAGCGTACCTTTTAACTCCAATCTCCTAACTCCTAACTCCTAACTCCTAACTCCTAACTAAACTCCTAACTAAACTCCTAACTCCTAACTTTATCCAAAAGCCATTCGTTCTGCTCCTCGATCGTCATGTGACTGTTGTCCAAGACGAGTGCATCGGGAGCTTGACGAAGGGGTGAGGTCTCACGGTGCGTATCGATGTAATCGCGCTCCTGCACGTTCTTCAGGATGTCGGCATAGTCTGCTGGCTGGCCCTTAGCCTGAAGCTCGTCGTAACGACGCTGCGCACGCACCTCGGGAGAGGCTGTGACAAAGATCTTGAGCTCGGCATCGGGGAACACCACGGTGCCGATATCTCTACCGTCCATCACGACGCCTTTCTCACGTCCCATGGCCTGTTGTTGTTTGACAAGAGCCTCGCGGACGAAGGGAATGGCGGCGATAGGACTGACGTGTGAACTCACTTCCATACCACGGATCTCACGCTCCACCCGCTCACCATTGAGGTAAGTCTCGGGGAGCCCAGTCTCTTTGTTCAGTTTAAAAGTGATATGTATCTCCGGCATGAGCTTCTGCAGTTCATCAGTCTTCACACTCCCGTCAGCATTGAAGAGCTGATGACGGAGCGCAAACAGAGTCACGGAGCGATACATAGCACCCGTGTCCACATAGACATAGCCAAGTTTCTTGGCCAGTGCTTTTGCCATCGTGCTCTTCCCACAAGAAGAATAACCATCGATAGCAATTGTTATTTTCTTCATATTTTTATTTTACTTTCTTTTGATAATCTGCTACTGGTGGCCGGCACACGGCACGGCCACTACACTGAGTAATATTATTACATCGAATAAGCGATGCTAATGATGACACTGGAGCTCGACACATGATATTTTCCCCAGCTCACGGCAGCCTTGAAGCGATTGAGCGTGAGACCCGCACCGAGGCTCAGTCCAGCTCCATGACTGCTTGACTTGCCGTCAGAACTCGTAATCTTCATCTCATTGGCGCGGCGGAAATTATATCCCATTCCTATCCAGAAGTTATCGGAGAGGAGCGCATCGGCACCAATGACGACATGATTGATAAACTTATAATGCGGATGATTGAGGTCTACGAGCGTTGCGTGCACGCGCAATGGCATATTCACGAACCGTTTCGAGACACCTATCTGCATGTCGAACGGCATGCGGTTGTATTCCTCATCGTAAGCCTTCAGTTCGCCACCAAGGTTTTTCAGCACGAAAGAGAGCGACCACTCTTTATCAGGGTCATAATAGTTAAGTCCGAGGTCGACGCCCACCGCGATACTGTTGTAATCGGCAATATAAGAAGAGATAAACTTCGCTGTGATACCTCCCGAGAGCCTGTCAGTCAACAGATAAGAGAAGTAGCCAGCCAAAGAGATATCCTTTGCCGAGAACTCACCGAGATCCACATTGTTCTCATCCGTCTCCTTCATCTTACCATAGTCGAGGTATTGCCCGGAGACAGCCCACGAGGCACGGTCTGTGACAACCCGATTGAAAGAAGCGCTTGCTGTCTTGGCACCCTCCATGTAAGTCATATAGTTGAGATTCAATGACTTATCAGTGACTGATGACAGCAAAGCAGGGTTATTGAAGATGAGCGCTTCATCGTCATCGATCACAGAAATGTTATCCCCTCCGAGCGCTGCGGCATGAGCAGAGACAGGCAGACGAAGGAAGTTGTAACCTGTCTGACTGTCGTTCTGAGCCGTTGCCTTCGAGAGGAAGGCAGAGGCCATGAGGATGACGAAGAGAGCCTTTTTCATTTATTTTTTCCAAATTATTCCGCAAAAGTACTGCTTTTCTTGTAGAATAGCAGTAATTTTGCAAAAGAAGTTCTGACGTATTAATGTCTTTGACTATATAACGTCATTACCGGGCAATAAATTGTGATAACATCATAATTACGTGATTAATTTTTCATTGAATGGATATCAAGAAAAGCGATAAAGCAAATTTGGACAATCATCGTTCGACAGGGTTTCTGCTCGGTCTCATCCTTGCACTGGCTCTGCTTTTCGCTGCTTTCGAATATACCACCCGCCCACAGAGCTATGATGAGGACGACTCGATGCTCGACGACCTCGCCGAGGATCTCACGATGAAGTCAGCACCCCAGGATACGAAAGACATGGTCTCGGCTATCGCGGCACCTGCTTCAAAAGCCATCACACAGAATGTGCACGAGGTGGCGCATGTGGACAACTCCGATAAGATTGCACCCATCACGAGTAAGCTCGTTATTGGCTCGGGACAAGCCGTGCAGAAAGATGCCGATGTCACGGAGGCACTCCCACAGGTCACGGCCGACAAGGATACAGCCGTGATGCGCACGGTAGAGCAGATCCCTGAGTTCCCCGGCGGCATCGTGCAGTTCATGAAATGGATCACGCACAACCTCCATTATCCTCCCCAGGCGCAACAGCAGAAAATTCAAGGTAAGGTCGTCGTGTCGTTCATCATCAACAAGGACGGTTCCATCTCTGCGCCGACGATTGTGCAGTCGGTCGACCCATTGCTTGACCATGAGGCTATGCGCGTCATCAAAATGATGCCACGGTGGAAACCGGGTATCGAGAACGGCAAGCCGTGCCGTACCATGTTCGCCATCCCGATCAATTTTGTTTTATAATCATCAGACAATAAAGCTATTAAATATGTACACCTCTGAAGAACTTTTATCTAAGGTCAACAAGTTCTTGGCTGACCTTCCCTACGACCGTCAACCGTCCAGCCTCTACGAGCCTATCCGTTACGTGCTCTCCATGGGAGGCAAGCGCATCCGCCCCACGCTGATGCTGCTCGCTTATCAGCTCTATAAGGATGACCCTGAATCGATTCTCATGCAAGCCGTCGCCTTGGAGACTTATCACAACTATACCTTGCTGCACGACGACCTCATGGACAACGCCGACCTTCGACGCGGCCACGAGACGGTACATAAGAAGTGGAACGCTAACCAAGCCATTCTCTCCGGCGACTCGATGCTGGTGTTAGCCTATGAGCGCATGGCGACATGTCCGAAAGATAAGCTCGCAAGTGTGCTTTCCGTCTTCACGGAGACGGCCTTAGAGATTGGCGAGGGACAGCAGTATGACATCGACTTCGAGAACCGAACCGATGTCAGTGAGGAGGAGTATATTGAGATGATCCGCCTCAAAACGAGTGTTCTCTTAGCTTGTGCACTAAAGATTGGTGGTATCTTGGCAGATGCTCCTAAAGAGGATTTGGATAATCTCTATAAGTTCGGTGAACAGATCGGTCTCGCTTTCCAATTGCAGGACGATTATCTCGATGTTTATGGCGACTCGAAGGTCTTCGGTAAGGCTATCGGTGGCGATATCACGTCAAACAAGAAGACATACATGCTCATCAATGCTTTCAACAAAGCCAATGATGCTCAGCGCAAGGAACTGACTAAGTGGATCACCGTCAAGGAGTTTGACCGCCAGGAAAAGGTCGCTGCCGTGACAAAGCTCTACAATGAGATTGGTATCGACAAGCTTGCCCAGCAGAAGATTGCTTATTATTTCGAGCAGAGCAAGAAATATCTTAACGCTGTCAAGGTCTCCGATGAGAAGAAAGCTGAGCTCCGTGCTTATGCCGAGAAGATGATGGTGAGAAAATATTAGCCATTAGCTCTTGAGAGGTCCCCGAAGGGGGCCAATATGGTTAGCCCTAGGTGAGGCGGAGCCGAAACCTGGGGTTGTAATGCAGTGCATTAACCTGACTTGTCGGCCTCGAAGAGGGCGAACCTTGGCAGGGTGCTGGTTACAGATACGAGGGAAGGTTCGCCCTCTTCGAGGCCGGATTGCAGCCAAACCACACTGGACCTAAACCCCAGGTCGCGTCGCTGCGCTCCTTACCTGGGGCTAACCATGTGGCACCTCTTCGAGGTGCTAACCCAGTAACTCAGAAAATAAACATTAATTGTACAAAGAGCAATATACATCGGAATATGTCATATCATTTCATCGATACCCACGCACACCTTGACGGGGAAGAATTCAAGGACGACCTCCCGCAGGTGATCCAGCGTGCAAAAGACGCTGGGGTAGGGGCTATCTTCATCCCCGGAATCAATGCATCCTCGGTAGAGAGTGTGATGCGCGTCTGTCACGATTATCCGGGCTATTGCTATCCGATGATCGGCTTGCAGCCAGAAGAGGTGCGGGGTGACTGGAAGGAAGTACTGAACATGATGAAGAGTAAGCTTGATGAAAATCTTCATCAAGAGAAGAAGACGACAGAGATTAAGTCTTCTGATATAGCGTCCGAAAGAAAGCCCCGTTATATTGCTATCGGCGAATGTGGCCTTGACTTTTACTGGAGCCGCGAATATGAGAAAGAGCAGTTGGCGGCTTTTGAGGAACAAGTGAAGTGGTCAGTAGAGACACAGTTACCGTTGATGATTCATTGTCGGAAGGCACAGAACGAACTGCTCCATATCATGAAACCTTACGAGAAAGAGCTCCCTGGCGGTGTCTTCCATTGTTTCACAGGCAATCAGAAAGAAGCAGAAGAATATCTTCGCTTCGATAAGTTTGTACTTGGCGTAGGAGGTGTCTCAACGTTCAAGAGCAGTCATCTCCGTGAGGATCTTCCCGCTGCTGTACCTTTATCGCGCATCGTTCTCGAGACCGACAGTCCTTATATGGCTCCAGTGCCGAACCGTGGTCAGCGCAACGAGAGCGCCTTTGTTCGTCTCGTACTTGAGAACCTTGCCCGTTGCTATAACACCACACCCGAGGAAGTGGCAAGGATCACGAACGAGAATGTAAAGCGGGTGTTCCCAGAATACAAAGAATAAGGTTCCGGTTTTCGGGTTGATAAGTGCCTCGGAGAGGCACACTTTTTTTAACCCCAGGCAAGGAGCGTAGCGACGTAGCCTGGGGTTTGCGGAATAGGAGCTGATTCACTGATTTCCAGCCTCGAAGAGGCTGGCTGCGCCTTGGCGCGCTATGTTTCGTATGAGACTATCTATTAAAGACATAGCGCACTCCGTGCAGCCTGCCTCTCCGAGGCAGAAGATCAATTGTCACAACTCTATCCTAACA
>DEKJ01000012.1:0-4084 GCA_002353825.1 Prevotella sp. UBA2725
CCTCATCAATGGATGCGAAACTCTCATTGAACTGTGACGGCCTCTCCACGAAGTCACGCGGAACAGCTGTTCCACTCAAACTGTTGTACTTGCAATTGGAGAGGATGCCATGAAGCGCATGTCCGAACTCATGGAACATCGTTGTGGCTTCATCCCATGTTACGTAAGTCGGCTGACCGTCGGGTGCCTTGGCAAAGTTACAGACATTATAGATAATCGGCTTCTGGTCCCAAGCCTTNNTTGGCAAAGCTGCTCATCCATGCTCCGCCCCGCTTCGTAGGACGACGGAAATAGTCAGCATAGAACAGAGCCATCGGCTTACCGTCACGGTCATAGACCTCAAAGACCTTCATGTCCTTGTGATAGGTCGGCAGATCCTTGCGCTCCTTGAATGTCAGTCCGTAGACGCGGTTGGCGGCAAAAAAGACACCGTTGACCAGGACGCTGTCGATGTTGAAGTAAGGCTTCACCTCGTCGTCCGTGACATTGAGCTGTTCTTTCTTCATCTTGGCAGAATAATAGAAACGATCCCAGGGCTCAAGTTTGAAGTCGTTGCCCTCCGTCTGTCTTGCGTAAGCCTCTATGTCGGCTGTCTCTTTTTCTGCGGCAGGCTTGTAGGCAGCGATGAGGTTGTTGAGAAAAGCGTAGACTCGCTCCGGCGTCTTCGCCATTGTGCGCTCCAGAGAATAGGAAGCATAGTTCTTATACCCCATGAGCTCGGCTTTCTCTGCCCGCAGCCTGGCAATCTCCGTGACGATGGGGAAAGTATTGTACTTACCCGTTCCATCTGCACGATGAACGGATGCCTCGTAAACCCGGCGTCTGAGATCGCGGTTCTTCAGACTGACAAGGATAGGTTGCTGCGTTGTATTGATGATGACGATAGCATAAGGTGCCTTGCCGCTGCGGCTCTCCGCATCTTTCTTGCACTGAGCGATATCAGCGTCGCTGAGACCGTCAAGCTCCGCCTTGTCGTTGACCCACACCACGGCATCATTGGTCGCAGCCGGGAGCATGTCGGCCCACTGTTGCTGAAGCTCAGTAATGCGGTTGTTGATCTTTTCAAGACGAGCCTTCTTGTCCTTGGAGAGTAACGCACCACTGCGGACAAAGCCTTTATAAGTCTCCTCAAGCAGCCGCCGGTCTTCTCCCTGAAGCTTACTGTATTCATGGTCATACACGTACTTCACCCGGCTGAAGAGCTTCTCATTGAAAGAGATGTCGTTGTCAAGCTTTGTCAGCTCAGGCATGATCTCCTTCTGGATAGCAGTTATCTCCGGTGTCTTATCTGCACTCGTGAGACAAAAGAAAATGCTTTCGACATGGTCGAGAAGACGGCCACTGTTCTCATAGGCGACGATCGTATTATCGAATGTCGCCTTATTCTTGTTGCCCGTGATGGCGTCTATCACCTTACGCTGCTCTTCGATACCTTTACGGAGGGCAGGAAGATAATGCGATGTTTTGATTTTACTAAAGTCC
Organism: Prevotella sp. UBA2725; assembly: GCA_002353825.1. Classification (GTDB taxonomy): domain Bacteria; phylum Bacteroidota; class Bacteroidia; order Bacteroidales; family Bacteroidaceae; genus Prevotella. Next base: position 1,483 of record DEKJ01000012.1, read on the forward strand.
GGTGCTCCAAACGTCAGTGTGCTTGGCTGCAAGAGCGGATTGGATGTTGTTTTTGTCTGTGCCATAGAAAACATTACGACGGATGAAAGTCCTAATGTAAGCAGGGCTTTACTAAATATTGCATTCATCGTTATTATTGATTTGGTCGTTATTCCTATACAAAGTTAATGAATAATATTGATATATCCTATCTTTTTCAGCCATTTGGGATAAGCCCTGAGGATCTTCATCGGTGCATCTGTATACCAACCATATCCGGCTCGGCGTTCACGCTCAATCTCATTAACAGAATCGTGCTTCACGCCATCTCGACCGCAGAAGAATGGTTTCTGAGTGTCAAAATCATAAAAACGCGCCCACAAGACATTTCCCTCACAGGGTACGACTCGCATATCAACATCTCCATTGTCGTTGATGAAACGCTCTGTCTTGATATTACGGAGCTCATGAGTCTTGAAGAAGTTAACAGCGCCATTGACAGCAGCAATGATACTGTCGGACGGATTAGGGATATCCATCAACAGCTTCACGATACCCACCGACTCCGCACCACTGAAAGACGGCAGTTCGTATTTCCTCGCAGAAGCGGGTGCTAAAGTATTCTCATCATGTTGGGCACACCAGACTGTTGGCTCACCCTTTACACGTATCTGAGTCTTTAAGATACACTGCACTCCTTTATTAAAAGCATCCTTGCATCTGTTCCGCGTTTTCGTATCAATCTTCAGACACTGGTAATATCCCTTTCCCTGACTGACATCGCGCAACATAAGCATGGCATTGACCATTGCATCATCGTTATAAGTGATATGTGTAGAGTAATCAAGCCCATTATCGATGTTCTTCTTTGGCCAGAACTGGGGCCAGCCTCCATTGGGATATTGAGCGTCGAGAAGATACTCGACTCCATGCAGGAATGCTTCCCGCCAACGTTTAGTGTGTTTCCACTTATAAACCTTAGCAAGGAACTTCATTTCCTGTGTCGTCGACTCATTGTCTATAGTTGCTCCCTTGAGCGTACTCTTGAGATGAGACATCTGTTCGGGTGACAAAGCAAGATGATAATTGATGTTCTTTGCCCATCCCCCAGATGCCTGCTGATAATAGATCACCCTGTCGGCAATCTCCTGTGCCTCCTTCGTGGAATAGAAGCTGTCTGGCATGAACCTCGAAACTTTACGCCAGGACATCTTTTGGGCATTGCTTGCCGTAATGCCTCGCTGTAATGACTGATCTGCAAAAGAACTTTTTGCACAAGCTGACATTGTAATGATCAGCGACAATAATAACAGAATTGTTTGCTTCATATGATTTATAGTTTCAGTATTCAGATTTACAGTTCATACATCAGATAGTGGCTTTCATGCATGCCAAGCGACTGATATACCTTCTGTGCGCTGGTATTGTTCTTGTCAACATACAACCGCAATGCACCGGCACCCTCAGACTCTGCTATAGCCTTGGCAAAGTCAAACAACTCGTGAAACACACCATTGTGACGATGCTCCGGAGCCACGTACACACTCTGAATCCAGTAATAGTTACAGTCGTTCCAGTCACTCCACTCCGTTGTGAGCATCAGCATGCCGATAGGCTGTCCCTGATCGTCACGGGCTACAAGATAGGTGGCTTTACTGTCATCAGCTATACCTTCCTTGATACCTTCACGTACGGTCCCGTAATCAAGCTCTGTCCCCTCCGATTCTTTCGCCATCGCCAACTGAAAGTTGACAAGCGTCTCAGTATCTTCCGGCGTTGCTACATCTATCTTATATTTGAAATCCATAAACTAACTCTTAATATATGCCTCCCACTCCAACCATCCTCCACGGAGATTGATGACCCTATATCCCATTTTGGCCAGAATATTGGCAGCCACAAGACTACGCTTGCCGGAGCGACAATAGACGGCGATATGCTTGTCTTTGGGCAAAGTGCTCGCTTTATCCTTGAAGTCAGACTTCAGTACATCAATGTCCTTGGCATTGGCGATATGTCCGGCAGCATACTCATCAGCCGTGCGGACATCAAGAAGGAATACCGAGTCGGACCTGATGATTTCTGCGAACTGTGCAGCATCAACGGTCTTGATACTGTCAGACTGAGCATTGGCATTGGTTGTCAGGCCAAGAAGACCAAGCAAAAGGGCGAATATCTTCTTCATTATGCAATACTTATTAGTTCCATCTCAAATATTAACGTAGAACAACCGGGAATGTCACCATCCGTCCGCGTACCATAACCCATCTGATAGGGAATGTAGATCTTCCACTTGTCCCCTGGAGTCATGGCCTGCAAGGCTATCTGCCAGCCCTGTATTAGGTCACTGACCCGAAATGCCTCAGGGTAGCCGCACTGCCAACTGTCGTCAAAGACATGTCCGTTGATGAGATAGCCTTTGTAGTTGCATGTCACGATGCTGCGAGGACCGGGATGCTGACTCCCGCTGCCGACAGCCAGCACCTCGTACAATACCCCTTTCGGCAACTTGTGGATGCCTTCCTTATTCTGAAGGTCAAGCAAATATTGCTCGTTCTTCTGCTTATATTCCGTCTTCTTACTCATAGCTAATAAATTATCTTTGGTTGCAAAAGTACGAAAT
>DEKJ01000012.1:4146-4310 GCA_002353825.1 Prevotella sp. UBA2725
CATCCCGCCAAGAGTATTGCCATAACAGTATCGATCAAACGGGCATGACGCTGAAAGAGACCATGGAGGAAGCCTCCGGCGAAGATATAGACGAGGTTGGCTCCAGGACCCGCAAGTTCAAGAAGCACGGTCACAACGAGCAAGTCAATAAGACGATGAGAATA
>DEKJ01000055.1:0-16985 GCA_002353825.1 Prevotella sp. UBA2725
GTAACTACTCAGCACCCCCCAGTATGATGCGGGTACCTACCGCGTTAATTTTTCACAAACTTGATTTTCGTTTAATTCCAAACCAATGTTAATGCGTCTTAGAAATGGCATCCTTGGACATGTGCAGATACAGCAACCCTTTTAGATGTATAAGAGCTGCTATAGTTTGAAGCAAAGTCTTTGCCTCCACTTTTTTCCACCCAGCGGTCATTCGCGCCAAAGAGCTAATTTTACAGTTTTTCGAATTGAAGATTCCGCGTTAAGAGATGTAAATCCTGATTTTCCGGTTTTACAAAATATGCCTATTTTTGCAGGAGAAATGGTAAGACCGTGTAAAGACATAGATAATGTTTTGCAGCAGATATGCCAGCGTCTGCGCAAACTTGAGAAGTCCGACTCCGAAAAGACAGAGGAGATCGGACGTCTGAACCGCATCATCAACCAAAAGAATGTGGAGATACACAATCTGAAAACAGAGCTTGCCAAATCCAAAGCGCGTGTCAGTGAACTGGAATCACAACTAGATGAAAATGACGGCAGTTCCCTTTCGTCGGACAAGCCGGAAAAGAACAGCAGCAATAGCAGCGTTCCGCCATCGAAGGAGAGCATTGCGGCGCATGAGCTTCGCCGGACAAAATCCCTCCGCAAACCGAGCGGAAGACCAAGCGGCGGACAGTCAGGCCACAAGGGTAGTACTTTGCAGACAGTCTCTACTCCGAACAGGATTGTAAGGCATGAGCCTGAATACTGCAAGTGCTGCGGCCGACCTCTTGGGGATGTAAAATACAGGAAAATCCGCAAGACCCAGGTTGTGGACATCAAGTTCGTCATGGAGACGACCGAGGAGCAATATTACGAGAAGGTGTGCGAGTGTGGCTGTGTGAACAACTGCGATGCTCCCAATTGCCGTATCAAATATGGCGACAACCTCAGGGCGCTTATTACCTACCTCAGTGTGGTGCAGTGTATGCCATTCAAGCGGATTGCCGAGTTGATTTCTGATCTTTGTGCCCGGAAGATAAGCGAGGGAACCGTTCAGAACATCCTCAAGGAAAGCAGCAAAAAGGCATCCTCTGCATACGAGGAGATACGTAAGAAGGTGGAACTGTCACCGGTAGCAGGGGCAGACGAGACAGGGGCTGCAGTCGGAAAGGAACTGCACTGGAACTGGATATTCCAGACCGACCTCCTTACCTACGTATACCAGATGAAGTCGAGGGGCATGGAGGCTATAGACTCCAAGTTTCCCAATGGTCTGCCCAACACGACGTTGGTAACAGACAGGCACCGCAGCTATTTCAATATGAAGGTCAAGAACCATCAGGTCTGCCTTGCCCATTTGTTGAGAAATGCAGAATATCTCAACGAACTGGACACTGAACAGGACTGGTCCCGACGATTCATCCATCTGATAGGACATGCCATCAATATCAGGCGGAACCGGAAGATCACGCCAAGAAAGGTGAAAATCATCAAGACAAAAATGAAGAAACTTTTAGGTGAAAGCCTTACTCACCTTGACGATGAGTTTGAGAAATTCAAGAAGGGCATACTCAAAGTCCAAGAATATCTGTTCACGTTTCTATCCGATATGCATGTCCCTTATGACAACAATGCCAGCGAGCGTGGGGTGCGGAAAATAAAGATAAAACAGAAAGTCAGTGGATGTTTTCGAACTGATGGTGGCGCAGACGATTTTGCAAAGCTTCACTCCATTGCAGAAACTGCCATGAAGAATGGAAATTCTAAATTCAAAGCGATTCTTGCTGTCGTACGACAGTGAGATGACTGCTCATGTATACAGGGGTGCTGAGTAGTTACCTTTAATAGCAATGCGTAACCATAACAAACGAATATAATAACAGATTAAATATAAATAGAGAGATTTTCATGGTAAAAAGAAAACTATTATCTATTGTTTTCCTCCTGTGCATGAGCCTCAGCCTCTTCGCACAAGCCAACAAGCCCATCAGCGTCAGCTTCAACGCTGAGCGCGCCACGACAGCCCTTCACAAAGTGGAGAAGCTCGCGGGGCTAAGCATTCAGTACAATTATTCTGATGTCGACTACCGCATCACACTCAATGCCCACAGCATGAAGGCCATTGATGTGGTGCGTGCCATCATTCACGGCCATGCCCTCCGCGTGGAAGAGAAAGACAACGCCCTCGTCATCCTCAAGGTTGCCAACACGCCCCAGGACAAAGAGATCGGCTTAGGCCGCAAGCTGCAAGGCCTGGTCACCGACTCTAAAGGCGAGCCTATCACGGGCGCCATCATCCGCGACCGTGATGGCAAGGTGAGCACGGTGAGTGACATCGACGGCAAGTTCTCACTCGACGCTAAAGACACGCGTATCGTGCTCAACGTGTCGTACATCGGCATGAAGCCCGCCCATTGGCAGGGACGCAACACCGACTATGCCGTCATCATCATGGAAGATAACTCGCAGACGCTGCAGGATGTCGTCGTCACGGGTTACCAGCAGATCGACCGCCGCAACCTCACATCCTCCGTGACGAGCGTGAAGATGAGCGACATCAACCGCGATGGCGTCTCGACCATCGACAAGATGCTGCAAGGACGCATCCCTGACCTCGTGCTGACCAACGGTAGCGGCGAGGTCAACTCCGTGCCGCGTCTCCGCATACGCGGTACGAGCACGCTTATCGGCAACCGCGAGCCGCTCTGGGTCGTCGACGGCATCATCGTCAACGACCCCGTGAACCTCTCGGCAGATGTCATCAATGACCCCGACTATATCAACCGCATCGGTAATGCCATCTCGGGTATCAACCCACAGGACATCGACCGTATCGATGTGCTGAAAGATGCCTCCGCCACAGCACTTTATGGTACACGTGCCGCCAACGGCGTCATCGTCATCACCACAAAGAAAGGTCGTCCGGGCAAGCCTGTTGTGTCATATACCGCAACGACGACGCTGCGCCGCCGTCCCCGCTACACCGATGGCAAGATAGACCTCATGAACTCACTGGAGCGCACACAAGTGTCGCGCGAGTTGGCTGAGATGCACTATAGCTACCCTGCCAACATGAGCTATGTGGGCTACGAGGATGCCATGCGCAAATACTATGCCGGTGTCTATACCCGCGAAGAGTTCGAAAATGCCGTGGCACAGGCTGAGACACAGAACACCGACTGGTTCAAGCTTCTCACCCGCGACAGTTTTTCCATGGACCACAGTGCCAACATCAGTGGTGGCTCGGATAAGTTCCGTTATTATGCCTCTCTCGGATACACGGGCGACAACGATGTCATCCGCGACAACTACAACCGGCGCTACACAGCCTCCACGAATCTTGACATGACGCTCAGCAACAAGATCAAGGTAGGCTTCCAACTGAGCATGTACACGGATAAGAAACGCTACGACCAGAGCGACGTCAATCCCATCAACTACGCTTACAACACGAGCCGTGTCATACCCGCTTACAACTCCGACGGCACTTATTATTATTACAAGAAGACCTCAGGCGGCAACAGTGCCTACAGCTACAATATCCTCAACGAGCTCGACAACAGTTACATGAAACAGAGCGAAAGCGGTCTCAAGGCTACCGTCAACGTGCGCTACACGCCTGAGGACTGGCTGTTCTTCGATGCCATTGCCTCCTATAGCAGCAGCAACACAAACATCGAAGGCTGGTACGGCGAGAAAAGCTGGTATGCAGCCGCACTGAGACAGACCGAATATGGCATCCCTGCCGGAAAGACGAGTGTGCTGCCTTTCGGCGGTGAGCTCTCTGAGAACGATATACGCAACAACAACTGGACAGTGCGTCTGCAGGGCAACATGAACAAATATTTCGGCAAATATGCTGAACACAATATCAACCTCGCCATCGGTGTCGAGGCCAACAGCACCCATTATCAAGGCAACGCCTACACCCAGCGCGGCTATTATGCCGACCGTGGAAAGAAGTTCATCACCAGCGTGCCCGACAACTACACGTCGTTCATCAACTGGATGACGACCAACTTTCCCACTATCACCGACAACCTCCTCAACCTGCTCTCTGCCTACGGTACACTCTCCTATAGCTACAAGCAGTATTTCACCCTCAACGCCAACACACGCTACGATGGCAGTAACCGCTTCGGCGACCGCAGCAACGAGAAGATCCTGCCAGTATGGAGCGTGTCAGGGCTGGCTAACATCTTAGAGATCAGCGGATGGAAACCCAAATGGATGGATGCCCTTACCTGGAAGATATCCTATGGTGGACAAGGCAATATGCTCGAAGGTCAGACGCCAAAGCTCACGCTGACCAAAGGCGCCTATGACACCCATTATCAGGAGATGATTTCAACAGTGAACAAGTTTGCCAACCCTGACCTCAAATGGGAGAAGACCTACTCGTTTAACACCGGCCTTGAGGCAGCGCTCTTCCACAGCCGGTTGCTCCTCTCTGCCGAAGTGTATTACAAGAAGACCAACGACGCCTTTATGGACAAGACCATCAGCGACGTCAACGGATTCACTTCTTATGTCGTCAACTCCGGACAGATCATCAACAAAGGCTACAACCTCTCCGTCACCGCCACACCCATCCAGACCAAGAACTGGAACTGGATGATCTCCGGCTCACTCTCCAAGGTCATCAACAAGATGAACACCGAGCCGGGTGAGGACGCCTATCAGATACAGGACTATCTCGACGGTACCGCCATCATCAACGGCAAGGCTATCGGTTCTTTCTATTCATACCGCTTCATCGGACTGAACCCTGCCGATGGTGGACCGCTTTTCGACGACTGGCAGGACCGCGCCAGCGAACTCGTGGGCCTCAACAACTATGAGACGGCCATGCGCGTGCTCTCCTACAGTGGACGACGCGACCCTGACATCACGGGCAGCATCTCCTCCACCTTGCAGTATAAGAACTGGCGCCTCGGCGTGCTCATGGATTATGCAGCCGGCAACAAGGTGAGACTATTCAAAGTCTTCAACCAAGGCTCGACAACGAATGTCGGCCCTGCCTACATCTATCCGGAATACAACCTCAACCGCGCGCTGATTAACCGCTGGCGCAAGCCCGGTGACGAGAAGAACACGAACATCCCGTCGATCATGAGCATCACGTCGCCCGACTTCTACCAGTATGCCAACCATTGGTCGCAGGGCTCCAACTACCAAGGCGTACAGTTTGCCTCCAACGCCTGGACGATGTACGACTACAGCGACGTGCGCGTCGTCTCCGCCGACTATATCCGTCTGGCAAGTCTCAGTCTCACCTACGAGTTGCCGCAGGATATCCTTCGCCGCTGGGGACTGGAACGCCTTGCCTTCACACTCACCGGCAACAACCTCTACACCCTTTGTAACAGTAAACTCAAGGGACAGACGCCTACACAGAGCGGATTCGCGGAGGTACAGCTCTCCGATACACCGTACTACACATTCAGTATCAACATACAGTTATAATCATTATCATCTTCCAAAATGAATATAAGACATTTCCATCCATATATTCTGATTGCCGCTGCCCTGTCCGTGATGACCAGCTGTTCCGGCTATCTGAAAGAATATTCGCAGGACTCCGACTACGTGCGCTCGTGGGAAGACCTCAACGAGCTGCTCATCGGCAGCTGCTATGAGCCGACTTTCTCTGCCAACACCGTGGCGTTGGTGAGCGATCCCGAGTATTTCATCCATTTCCTCGGCGACGAGCTCGACGAGTATCCTGAGAGCTACAACAGTTACAGCATGGGCTACGACGGCAAGGAGCGTGTCTTCGGCTATTATACCTGGCAGGCACGAAGCAGCCAGAACGACACCTACACAGGCTACAACACCTCGACCGAGAGCGAGTGTTGGACCAACCTCTATAAGATGATCAACGTAGCCAACAATGTCATCTACAGTGCCCAGGACCTCAGCGACAAGACCAACGAGGAGCGACGCGGCAAGGAGAAGGTTGACGGTGAGGCCCGCTTCCTCCGTGCCTATTATTATTTCCAGCTCGTCAACCTCTATGGCAAGGCTTACGACCCGTCCACAGCAGCTACCGACCCGGGCGTGCCCATCAAGACAAGTGCTGAAGTAGAAGACAAGAAATTCCAACGCAACACCGTGCAGGAGGTCTACGACCTTATCCTCTCTGACCTCGAGACAGCCGACAAGGAGCTTACCGACTATGGCGCACAGCCCACGCACTACCGTGCCGACTCTGTCGCCGTACATCTCCTCCGCAGCCGTGTCTATCTCTACATGCAAAACTGGCAACAGGCTGCCGTCTATGCACAAAAGGTCATCGACGAGCATCCTGGCGTCATCAACCTCAATACGCAGAGCGACGGCCAAGGCGTCATCTCAACGACATCCGGTGAGCTCATCTTCTCTATGGGAAGCAACAGCGTGATGTGCTACACGATGAACAGCTACAAGAACTTCACCATCTCCTCCGCGCTCTATAATCTCTTCTCCGACAACGACCTGAGAAAGACAAAATACATGTGGACCAACGGCTCGTTCCATGGTTACACGAAGTGTGATGTCGGGACACCAGACTCAAAAGTAGACGCCACGGACCCGAGCTATTATTTCAAGTATTATGAATATACTCATGAGATTGCGCTGAATGAATACTCCGACAAGAACTTCTTCCGCAGCAGTGAGGCTTATCTCAACCTTGCCGAAGCCGAGGCTTGCATGGGTCACGAGGCTGCTGCCCGCGAGGCTGTGAACCACCTGCGCCAATACCGTTTCAAGGAAGGCACCGACTATCAGATCACGTCATCGGGTGAGCAGCTCATCCGCGACATCCGCGATGAGCGCGAGCGCGAGCTCTTCCTTGAGGGACAGCGCTGGTTCGATCTGCGCCGCTATGCCGTTTGCAAGGTAGCTCCGCAGACGACGACCATCACCCACAACTATTATTATTACGAGAGCCGGTCGAGCACGACAAAGACCGCACACCATATCTTCACGCTCACTCCGGGCGACTGGGGCTGGACACTCCCCATACCGCAGCCCGTACTCAACCAGAACACCGGTATGGAGAACAACCCACGCGGAACAAGAACATATACCGTGGGAAACTTATAATAATGTTGAATATTAAATGTTGAATTATCAATGATACACCATAAGCTTTTTCCTTTGTTCGGTCTGCTTCTCCTCCTTGGTGCCTGCGGCAGTGAGGACACGCTGAAGCCGAGCAACGCCGACACCTACGGCTTCGAGATACCCGAGAGCGACAACAGTGCGGAGGCTACGCTCCGCCGCTCCTTCCAGGAGAAATATGGCAGCTACCTGCTCTTCAATGACACCCTCAGTAACGGAGAGCTTCTCGACTTGGGGTATAATATCACGGCATCGACCTACGCTTACGTCTATACCTTCAACTATCTGAAGACAATGGACGAGAAACAGCAGGCCGTCGATTTCCTCACTTCGCGAATCTTGCCTCACCTCGGCAGTAAGCTCCGTCCCTTCTCGTTCCTACTGTGCAACAGTATCACACGCTACACACAGGACGGCACCAACTACAATCTCGACTGGCAGACGCCTTACCCACAGGTTGTCAGCGGCAAACGTGGCATAGCCATCAGTCTGTCGACGATCGAAGGGGCTGACGAAGCGACCTTGGCTGCCTATGCTCAAACCGTGCTCGTCGACCTCCTCGTCTCTCAGGTTCAGGCACAGGCGGCCTCAACACTGGAGCTCTTCACCTCTGTCAGCAACCGCTACTATGGCGTCTATATGGACAATACCCCTGAGACAGAAGAGGCGAACATCCTATTGATGTATGCAGCAGGCTTCTGTGGAGCACATATCGCCATGTGGGGCGGAGTCTACACAGGTGTCTATCCCGATCAGAATGAGGATATCCAGCAATATGTGGAGTTAGTGGTCAACAACACAGCAGACGAGGTACAGCAGAAGTTCAGTGCTTACCCACTCATTCTGCAGAAATATCAGACCATGGTTAACTTGTTGAATCAATTAGGTTACGTGAAATGAAAAAGATAAGAACAAACATACTCCTGCTCTTGCCTGTCCTGATCTTAGCGCTGACGGCATGCAGCAGTGACGATGACGACACGATAGCTACTTACGACTACAGTCAGTGCGCACGTGGCACGTTCACCGATGAGCGCGATGGCAATGTCTATCACTACATCACCATCGGCAATCTCGACTGGATGACGGAGAACGCACGCTACGACACGGGCAGTGACGACACGCGTGCCATCTACCCCACCCAGGGCATCCCTGGAGATAACAACCAGACGAACAACGCCCGCACCATTGCTCAATACGGCTACCTCTATTCCTTTGAAGGAGCCCAGCAGGCTGCGCCGAAAGGCTGGCGTGTGCCGACAGATGACGACTGGAAAGCCCTCGAGACAGCCTTAGGCATGTCGGCTACAGAGGCTGACGCTGATGAATGGCGCGGGAATGGCGTAGCAGTCTCGCTCACTGATACGACGGGCGTTCATCTCGTTCTCGGTGGATTCGAGGATATGAACAGTACGTCCTTTGCCTCGAAATATTATTATATGAAAGCTATGGGCTACTACTGGACGTCGATGTCTCCCTCTGACGGGCTCGGCTACTTCCGCAAGATTCTCTATAACGACGGACGCGTCTACCGACATACGACAAAGACGAACAACATGCTCAGCGTGAGGTTCGTGAGAGAGAGCCCTAACCCTTAATCCCTTCCCCCAAGGGGAAGGGTTGATTACCAAAAGCAAGGTATTGCTTGCCGAGTAAGCTGTCATACAGTAACTGCCTAAAACAAGAAATATACAAAATAACTAATGAGAAACATAATATTCACACTTTGCCTCTTCATCTCCGTAGCTGTTCAGGCACAGAAGCCCTTCGTCATCAACGGTAACGTGCCATCACTCCCTGACGGTACCGCTGTGGGCATTTCTACCTCCGAAGACTCCATCGTCGAGCTGGCACAAGACACGGTCCGCAACGGGCAGTTCACGCTCCATGGCACCGTCAAAGGCACAGTGCTCGCCATGCTCTCCACCAACAACCTTGGTCTCGTCGACGAGAATCACTGGCCCACAGACTCCATCCGTTGGAACTACATCGACCTTTTCCTCTCTGCCGATACGATGACACTGTCTCCCGACCTGAAGATTCATGGCGGTCGCGTACAGGAGGACTTCAAGGCCTTGCAGGCCATAGGCGACTGGCACGACCCTGCCGCCACCGACAGTTTCGCTGCCACCCACCCGACGTCGGCCGTGACAGCCTGGATTGTGAACAATGATCTGAAACGCGGGTTTCATCTCTCCGATACTGACGTGGAGCGCCTCAGCCGTACCCTCACTGCCTGTCCCGATGACCCGGCACGGTACCAAGAGTTCCTCGCACGGGTGGCACAAGCACGGAAATCGACTGTCGGCAAGCCATTCATCGACTTGCAGATCAAAGACCCGAAAGGGAAAGTGCTGCACCTCAAGGATGTCGTGACGAAAGGCAAGTATGTGCTCGTCGACTTCTGGGCAAGCTGGTGTGGACAGTGTCTCGCTGCCTTCCCGAAGGTCGAAGAGATCGGCAAGAAATATGCATCCCGACTTCGCATCATTGACCTCAGTATCGACACCAAAAATGCTGCCTGGCAGCGAGCCATGCAAAAGCATCACCAGCCCTGGCCACAATATTGCACGACACCACAAGGTTACAAGGATCTCTTCTCCAAATATCAGATTGGCAACGGCGTGCCTTATTTCATTCTCATCTCTCCCGAGGGTAAGGTTATAGGCTCGCCAACAGTCAACGACATTGAAACGATGCTGAAAGAGGAAGGCCTTTGATAACAATTGTTATCCCCTTATCAGTATATCCGCTTTGGCACGACTCTTGCTTCTCTCATTATAGAAAATGTCTAATGATTAAAAGGAAATTGACTATGAAGTTCGAGAAAGGAAAAGTGTTTGTAGCAAATGAGTTGATTGATTATACCGAAGGTGGTGTTGTCAGCAAGGAACTCGTCCACAGTGATGCCGGCAGTGTGACGCTGTTCAGTTTTGATGCCGGTCAAGGACTCTCCGAGCACCTCGCTCCCTTCGATGCCCTCATCCAGGTCGTCGACGGCGAGATGGTGCTCAATGTCGAAGGCACCGACCATCACATCAAGGCCGGCGAGAGTTTCGTCATCCCTAACGGTGCCCGCCATGCCGTGAAGGCCGAGAAGCCCTTCAAGATGATGCTTACGATGATAAGAGGGTAATTTTCTTTGCCGCCTCCCGTTTTTTCATTACCTTTGGGCCTGATAACTATTTAGACCCAAAGGTATGAAGAACATTTTCACATTACTGATGCTGTTTGTCTCCCTCACACTCTCCGCTCAGCCGTTGGACGGCACATGGAAAGGTAAACTGAAAGCGGGACCACAGACGCTTACGATCGTTTACCATATCGATACGCCGAAGAAGACGGTGACGATGGATGTGGAAGAACAAAGTGCAAGCGGCATCCCGATGGATGTCCACTTTCTTACCGACGACTCCATCAATATCGCCATGCCCCAGCTCGGCATTACATACGCCGGAAGATTAAAAGACGGGAAGATTGACGGCACCTTTCATCAACAGATGTTCTCGGCTCCCCTCGTCATGGAACGCGGTGAAGTATCCTTCAACCGCCCGCAGGAGCCCAAGGCGCCTTATCCTTATACCACCGAAGAGGTGAAGTTTACCAACGCCAAAGCCCCAGCTACCCTCGCTGGTACACTCGTCTATCCCGTAGGCTACAAGACTGGCAAGAAATGTCCCGTGGTGCTGATGGTCACGGGCAGCGGGCCAGAGAACCGTGACGAAGAGCTCTTCCATCACAAGCCGTTCCTCGTCATCGCCGACTATTTAGCGCGTCACGGCATTGCCTCCCTGCGCTATGACGACCGCGGGGTAGAACAGTCGACAGGCGATGCCTCGCAAGCTACCACCGCCGACTTTGCCGAAGATGCCAAGGCGGGTCTCACTTATCTGAAGGGCCTTGGGAAGTTCTCCAAGGTCGGCATACTTGGGCACAGTGAAGGCGGTGCCATCGCTTACATGCTTGGTAGCGAAGGTGTACCCGACTTCATCGTATCCCTCGCTGGCCCAGCATGTAAGATTGACACCATGATGGTGGCACAACTCAACGCAATAGCAAAGACTCAAGGTGCTACCGGCGATTTAGTGGCAAACACCAATCAGGCTCGCTTCATCCTGCTTTCACAGAGCAATACGCCTTGGATGAAGTATTTCCTCGACCTCGACATGGCTCCCTATGTGAAGGCAACTAAATGTCCGGTCCTCGCCCTTGGTGGTGACAAGGACATGAACGTGCCGGTGAGCATCAATGTGCCTGCCCTGAAACAATATCTTCCCAAGAACAAGCGTAATGTCATCAAGACTTATCCGGGGCTCAGCCATCTATTCCAGCACAGCGCTACGGGCAGCCCGCAGGAGGCTGTGAACATCGAAGAGACGATTGCACCCGAAGTGCTGAACGACATCGCTGCTTGGATCAACAACGAGAAGCGGAGCGCAGAATAAAGTATTGCATCACACCACGCATCGCAAGATATATAATGTAGGCGAGCCAGAGGATGTGGTTGACAAGCAACGGATGGGTGTGGGCCATCGGACTGAACACCGCCACAGCAAGGACAAGGAAGAACGCCAGTGAGGCCGTGAAACTCGATATCAGCATGCCGCGCGTTGCCGTGAGGCCGATGAAGATGCCATCATAGACGAAGGCCGCAAAACCCGACAACGGGATAAGCCACGTCCAGTAGGCAAAGGTATGGGCCGCCGCCACGACCTGCGCGTCATTGGTGAGCAGACGGAGCAACAAGTTCCCGCCTAAAGCATAGGCTGCCGTGAAGGCCAAAGCCAAAGACAATCCCCACCGGATGAGTAGCCGGCGAATGACGTTATGGAGCCCCAAATAGTCGCGGGCTCCATAATATTTTCCGCCCAGGGCCTCACCGGCAAAGGCAAAACCGTCCATGACATAAGAGAAAAGGGTATAGAACGTCATGAGCAATGTGTTCACGGCCAGCATGAGATCGCCCTGACGTGCTCCTGCCGACGTAAAGGCGAGGTTGACGGCTACAAGGCAGAGCGTACGGAGAAAGATATCTCGGTCGGTGCGAAAGAAGGTGCCCCATGAATATCGCTTCCCGTTATCGGCAGCCAGAGAGTCTGTTGTTGAAGAATCTATTATCGGAGAGGTCAATATCGGTGAAAACTTCATCCTCCTCAACTTTGCACGCAACAGCACAACCGACAGCAGCACCCCACTCCACTGTGCCACAAGCGTACCAAGTGCGATACCCGCCACCTTCATATCGAAGACAAAGACGAAGAGAAGCGAGGCAATGATGTTGACGATGTTCTGAAAAATTGCCACAAACATCGGTACACGCGTGTCCTGCATACCGATATACCAACCGTTAAGACTATAGAGCGAGAGCATAGCTGGCGCTCCCCAGATGACAATATTGAAATAGGTGGCTGCCAATGGCCAGACAACTTGTGATGGGTGGATGATACTCAATGCTGCCTCGCGCAACGGCCATTGGAACAAAAGAAATACAGCAGCAATGAGGAGCGACATCGTCAACGAGCGCCGAAGCAGCATGTGGATACCCTTAGTATCGCGGGCGCCGTAAGCCTGTCCTGTCATGCCGCTTGTGCCCATACGGAGGAACCCCATGAGCCAATAGATGATATTGAAGATCATGGAGCCCACAGAGATGGCAGCGATAAAACGGGCAGAGCCAAGATGACCGGCGATAGCCAGGTCGACAAGCCCAAGCAACGGAACCGTGATATTGCTTACGATGGAGGGTACAGCGAGGTGGAGTATTTCTTTATCGGATGTGTTCATACCTAATGCAACTGCAAGCGGCCACAAGGGACGTCCCTGCAATAGAAAATAAAATATCGTTTCTCTGGCAAAGGTACAGAAAGAATTTGTAATTTTGCACACGGAAAGAAAATAATGATGCTTCAGAGGATAACTCACCATAAAATACTTAGCGCCATTGTGCTACTCTGCCTGATAGGTATGGGGTGGCTCATCGTGCGCGCCATGCCCGCATCGGAGACAGAGTTGCGCCGGTCTACCTGCTATGTCGACGGTCAGGTCTGCGTATGTCTGGTCAGTGGGAAAGACACAGCAGTGCTCACATGCGACTCCGTCCATCAGCAAGGTGTATGGATCAACCGCCACTGGTGGCTGGCAAGCTGCGACGGACGCGTGCTCACACTCAGCCCCTCCTCCGAGCTCCGTGCCGCTGAAGTGCCGGCACTTTGCGACTCACTCTCAAGTCTGCTCAACCGCAAAGAGACGGAGCGCAAGGAACTCATCTATTATCTCCGCTCCCATGGCGTTATCGACGAAGGCTACACACAGATTGCTACTTATGCCAACCGACAGTCGAAGATGACTGACTCGCTCAAGATTCGCCTCAAAGAACTGCAACGCATCTGCCCCATCGACAGCAACAGCACAGGCAAGCACTTCAAGCTCAGCAAGAAAAGCCGGCTGATCCTTAAAGCCGACTACTGCGTGAAATGGTACAACACGACTAACAAACTGAAGCACGTGACGTGTGATCCTATTGTCACACCCCTGACAGCTAAGGTCTCACCGCTTATCATCCATACCCACCGTTCCTTCAAGCCGTGGGGTGTCTACGCCGTGCGCAACGTGCCTTGGGGCGCTGCCGAGCATCGCAAGATTGTCACCGTGCGTCTTGTGCCCACAGAGCAATCAGCTCCCTTCCACTCCATTATTGTATCGGGGAAATACTGGCAGGGACATAATCACGACCTGCCTCGACTCTTCGCCATCGACGGAGCGCCCGTCTTCACGAAGCATGGCCGTTTCATCGGTATCATTCACGGAAAGGAGGTACTGCAATGACTGTCGCATCCGCTAAAGAAAAAAGAAGAAAGAATAAAGAAGACATTAGAAAAGAGTATATTAAGAAAGAATATATTCTTCCTTTCTGCCTTTTGATAATGATATTATTCTCCGCTTGTACCATCAGCACGAATGAGATACAAACGGTGGAAGGGAAGGACAGCATCGTCTACCGCGGACAATTGAAGAACGGTAAACGGGAAGGACTTGGCGTGCTTTACAAAGGCGACAGCATCCTCTACAGCGGAATGTGGCACAACGGCATGCGACAAGGTCGCGGCATCGTGAGAGATGCTGAAGGACGTCTCGTCGACGGACTGTGGGACCACGACACGCTCGTCACCGCCATCCGTCGCGACTCCGCCGGCGTCTACAACGGAGAGATGAACAACAAGTTCGTCGCCAATGGCTATGGCCACTACGTTGACACCCTCGACACTTATTACGAAGGTCAATGGAAAGACGGGAAGCGGACGGGCTTCGGCTTCTCCTCCCAGCACCGTTACTTCCGCGTGGGGGAATGGAAAGACAACACCTATAAGGGCGAACGCCTCAACTACACCTCCGAGCGCGTCTACGGCATCGACCTCTCCAAATACCAGCATATCGAAGGGCATTCTTTCCACACCATCGACTGGGACCGCCTGCGCATCACGCATCTCGGATCGCTGTCGAAGAAGAACGTCAGCGGGGACATCAACTTCCAGGTGTCGTTTATCTTCATCAAGTCGACGGAGGGCGCCTCGATGCGCAATCCTTATTATGCCGCCGACTATGCCGCCGCCCGGAAGCACGGCTATCCCGTCGGCACCTATCACTATTTCACCCATCGCACCTCGGGAGCCCAGCAGGCATGGTACTTCCTCAAGTACAGCCATTTCAAGAAAGGCGACCTGCCACCCGTGCTCGACCTGGAGCCGCTGCCCTCACAAGTAAGGAAGATGGGCGGCGCGCTGGCGATGTGGAGCCGTGTGCGCAACTGGCTGCAGATCGTAGAGAAAGAGACGGGCATGCGTCCGATCCTCTATATCAGTCAGACCTTCGTCAACCGCTGGCTCGACTATGCGCCCGACATCAAGCGCTCCTATCCCGTATGGATAGCGCGATACGGGGAGTACAAACCCGACGTCAAACTGTGGATCTGGCAGCTCGCCCCCGACGGGAAAGTGAGGGGCATCGCAGGCCATACCGACATCAACGTCTTCAACGGCTATCGCAACGAGTTCAAGCACTGGCTGTCGATGGTGACCAAGAAATGAGCCGCCTCAGATCCGCTCTACCTGCTTCACGCCTTTCACCGCCTTGAGCTTCTTGACCAATTGGTTAAGACGGGCGATATCCTCGACCTGGATCGTGAGGTTACCGGAGAAGAGGCCGTCGTGGGAGTCGATATTGATGGACCGCATGACGATCTTCTCATCCTTGGAGATGATATTCGTGATATTGGACACGATGCCGATATCGTCGTGACCGACGACGCGCAGTGTGATGGCATACTTCGACGAGCCTTTGCCTGCCCACCGCGCCTTGACGATACGGTAACCGAACCGGCGGCGCATCTCCGGAGCGTTGGGACAGTCCTGACGGTGGATCTTGATGCCACCGCCCGCCGTCACGAAGCCGAAGATGGGATCCCCATAGATAGGATGGCAGCAGGGAGCCAACTGATAGTCGATGCCTTTGAGGTTCTGGTCGATGGTGAGCACGTCGTCGCTCTCATGCGTCCGTTCCTCCTCCGGACTCTCATAATTGAACTGGTCGGCGGAGACCGTCTCCCGGTCCTTGCTCTCTATATGATCGCGTACCTCTATATATTTGGCAATGATGTCGTTGGGATCGAGCTTGCCGTCGGCAATCTGCTTGTAGAAGTCGGACACCTCCTTGAAGCCCATCTTCTTGACGAGGTGCGCCATGACGCTCTCCTCCGCCTCGATATGTTTGTTCTTGAACCGTCGCTCCAGCAGTTCCTTGGCATAGAGCCCGTCTTTCTGCTGCGTCTCTTTGAGGGCGAGGCGGATCTTCGACTTGGCTTTCGGCGTGACGGCGATGCTGAGCCAGTCGTGCTTCGGCTTCTGGTTGCTCTGGGTGAGCACCTCCACGGTATCACCGGAGTGGAGCTCCTGACGCATCGGCACGACCTTGCCATTGACCTTGCCGCCCACACACGTGTTACCGATATTGGAATGGATGCGATAGGCGAAGTCGAGCACCGTAGAGCGGGCGGGGAACTTGAAGAGGTCACCCCGCGGCGTGAAGACATAGATATCGTCGGGCTGCAGCGACATCTTAAACTGATCCATGACCTGCAGGTTGTCACCTGCCTCCAAGGCGGCACGGATATTGGCGAGCCACTCGTCCATCTGTCCCCCACTCTTGATCCCTTTGTAGCGCCAGTGGGCAGCCAGACCGTGCTCGGCAATGTCGTCCATACGCTCCGTGCGGATCTGTACCTCCACCCATTTGTTCTCCGGACCGAGGACGGTGATATGCAGACTCTCGTAACCGTTCGACTTAGGCACCGACAGCCAGTCGCGCAGCCGCTTGGGGTTGGGCTGGTACATGTCGGTGATGATCGA
The DNA here is from genome assembly GCA_002353825.1 of Prevotella sp. UBA2725. GTDB lineage: Bacteria > Bacteroidota > Bacteroidia > Bacteroidales > Bacteroidaceae > Prevotella. The sequence goes on from DEKJ01000055.1 coordinate 16,491, forward strand.
ATAGACCTGCCAGCACTGCTGCTTCTCCTTGTCGAGCGGCGCGTCGAGGATGATACGGATGGCGAAGAGGTCATAGATACCCTCGAAGCCGCACTGTTGTTTCTTCATCTTCTGCCAGATGGAGTGGATCGACTTTGTGCGGCCTTTCATGTGAAACTTCAGACCTACCGACTCCAGCCGTTCCCTGATAGGACCAATGAACCGTTCGATATAAGCGTCACGGCTCTGCTTCGTGGCGTTGAGCTTCTCCTTGATCATGTAGTAAGCATCGTGCTCCAGGTATTTGAGCGACAGATCCTCCAGCTCCGACTTGAGCGTGTACAGACCTAGCTTATGGGCGAGCGGCGCATAGAGGTAAGACGCCTCCTCCGACACCTCGTGCTGCGCCTCCTTGTTAGGCGTGTCGCGGATGAGACGCATGACGCACACGCGGTCTGCGATCATGATCAGGATGACGCGCATATCCTCGGCAAAGGACAGCAGGAGGTTACGGAA
>DEKJ01000055.1:17008-28249 GCA_002353825.1 Prevotella sp. UBA2725
TGGACGATATGCTCCACCGTCTCGCCATACTTGGCGATGATCTCCTCGTAGTTGTCGACATGGCAGGCCCAGAGGAGCGTGGCGATGACCGCCTCGCGGCGCAGTCCGATCTCGTCGACACAGATACGTGCCGTCTCCAGCGCTGTCACGATGGGGTTGAGCCCAAAGACATCACGGCGCACGCGCCCCTCACTGATGGCTTTGCGCAGACTGCCTTTGAGCAGTACCATGTCAGACTTCGACATGGCGTCACCCACTTTCTCCATCAGGTACCGGCGAAGTTCCCACGCCTCGCTCATCTCGTCACGGGAAAAAACAAAAGGCTCTTCTTCCATCTCTATACAATCAATTACTATTCGACACAATCGGGACCGTTATCCCGCCATATCTAACCGATATGGCAGGGCAAAGATAACAATAAAATATGAGATGCCATCTCCAGAAGCAACTTTTTTAAGCTAATAAAAGAATTTAAGGGGTGAGAATTTCATTTGCAGGGTGAGGACGGGGGTCGGGTTAATTCTTTTATCTTAATAATTGAGGTCTTCCGAATATCCATGACAAATGAAGTCTATCCATGGTCTTGGCCAACAATACAGAGCCGGAAAGTCCTATGAGGACGACCACGATGGCATGCACAATGCCACTGCTATCGAAACGGAAAAAGGGTAGAAGAAACTTTCCTGCCATGGTAAACATGGGATGGAACATATAAATGGGCAGGGTGTTGCGGCCAATATACAAAATCAGCTCGAGCGGTTTGCCATGACAGTATCGCTTGAGAGAGGAGGCAAATGAGAGAAAACAGAAAACCATGACAAGTACCAACAGACTACTCCAGTCCCACTGTGGAGCGATAAAAAGAATCAATAGAAGAGGTATAAAGGATAGTCTGGAAGGGGGAAACACCTGATTGTAGTTGACTTTGGACATTTGTAAGACAACGCCCAGGAAGAAATAGAACGCCTGTTCCCAATTTAGGACAGGTGTGAAGTGCGAGACCAACAACAGGACGATGCCATAGGCTACGAGCTTTACGTAGGTGGACTGTTGACTCAGACAACGGAATGTGACATAGCAAAGAAACGAGCCTATCAGCATCACACGGAAGAACCAATAAGGGCCGATAGAATGAATGCACAATACGGAGAATGCCGTGTGCCAGTCCAGATGCTGAATGCCATCCCTCACCGGAAAATAGAGCGACAACACCATATAGCCAGTGACCATGATGACGTAAGGCAACAGAATTCTCAGCAGATAGACGGCGAACTTGCGAACGGGTTTGTCCACATGAAGAAGGTAACCCGTGACAAAGAGAAAGGTGGGCATGAGGAAGGACAATACTCCACTCTTGACATCCGGGTGGATATTGCCAAAGTTGACAATATGCACCAAGATGACAAGAGAGATAAGTATTGCCCGCTGAAAGTCGATTTCGTCGATATGTCGTTGGAGCATGATCGGGATTATAATTTCTACTCTGCCAGACACTTGTCGAGCTCTGCCTCGATAGCCTTGCGGTCGATATTCTGGCCGATGAAGACGATCTTCTGCATGCGGTCGCCGACCTCCGGATCCCAGTCTTTCTTCACGTCGGGGTTCTTCTCTAAGAAGTCCTTGAGCTCATCAGCGGGCATCGTGGCATACCACTGGCCAGCATTGGTGATGTTGAACTGCTTACCCGACTGCTCGAAGAGATAACAAGTCTCTTTTTCATCGTCGAAATAGCACATTCCCTTGGCGCGCACTACGCCTTTGGGCCATTTCGTGGAGACAAACTCATCGAAGTCGCCCAAGATCATCGGTTTGCGCCGTTTCCATACGAAGGTCTGGATGCCATACTCCAAGGCCTCACCGCTCTCCTCGTTCTCCAGCTCATCGTCGTCGTCCTCCATGGCCTCGATCCAACGGGCGGACGTAGCGACCTTGTCGAAGTTAAACAGATGGGTGTTGAGGATCTTCTCGAGCTCCACGTCACCGTAGTTGCACTCGTAGATCTCAGCCTTCGGCTGGATGGCTTTGATGACCGCCTTGAGGTGCTTGAGGTCGTCGGGCGAGATCATCGAAGCTTTGTTCAGGAGGATGATGTTGCAGAACTCTATCTGCTGGATGACCAGACTCTCGAGGTCGTCCTCGCCCATGTCGGGTTTCTGCAGGGCATCGCCGAGCCCGAACTCGTCGCGCATACGCAGGGCATCAACAACGGTCACGATGGCATCGAGACGGGCCACACCGTTCTTCATGATCTTCTCCGGAATCATCTTCGGATAGGTCGAGATGGTCTGAGCAATAGGTGCCGGCTCACAGATTCCTGAAGCCTCGATGACGATATAGTCGAACTTATTCTGATTGATGATGTCGTTGAGCTGCTGTACGAGATCCATCTTCAGCGTGCAGCAGATGCAACCGTTCTGAAGGGCCACCAGGGAGTCGTCACCCTGACCGACGACGCCACCGTTCTGGATGAGCGATGCGTCGATGTTCACCTCACCGATATCATTGACGATGACAGCGAACTTAATGCCTTTCTCATTCTTCAGTATGCGATTCAGAAGCGTGGTCTTGCCGCTGCCCAGATAACCCGTGAGCAACAGGACGGGAGTTTCTTTCTTTTCCATTATCATAATTATATTATTTTGTCTGTTATTATTGCCGATAATCGTTTATTCAGCCGTACTCCATGCAAAAGTACAAAATTAGTGCCAAACGAGACAGCAAAAGTCAAAGATTAATGATTTGACAGCTATTTTAATAACCTATATCGGTGCAATGCTGATAGGTTTTAAGCGGTGCACCATCATCGTTCGTCGTTCGACAAACAATCGTTCGGCGTTCGCCAAACAATCGTTCTACGTTCGCCAAACAATCGTTCGTCGAACGGCAGACGATCGTGACGCAGCCGCAAGACCATGAAACAACACTGAAATGATGATTTCCATTAACTGAGAAGCTACTATCATAAAAATATTTTGTAACTTTGCAAGAAATACTAAAACATTATCATACCATGAAGCAACTTCTTTCATTATCGCTCTTTCTGACACTGAGCATCGCCACAGCTTTCGCTGACAACACGGTGAAAGCCAACGATCCGAACATTTCTTTTACTGGCCGCGTGCAGCGTATGGATGACGGGGCCGTGCGCTACGACTGGGTGGGAACCTACGTACAAACCGATTTCACGGGCACGGCCATCTCCATGAAGACAAGTGAGGAAGGCGAGAGCTATAACCAGGTATTCATCGACGGGAAGCTCCTCGGGAAGATTTATTTCACCGGCAAGGAGCCGCACGACATCATGCTTGCAAAGGGGTTGAAGAATGGCACCCACCGCCTTCGCTTGCAGCGAGTGACGGAAGGTGAATACGGCCGCACCACAATCTATTCGTTTACCGCCAAGGGCAAAGGTACGTTCAAAGCTGTCAAACCCAAGGGACGACTCATCGAAGTTATCGGTGACAGTTATTCCTGTGGCTACGGCGCTGAGGGAACAGAAAACAGCCATTTCGAGTTGAAGACGGAGAACTGTGACAAGGCTTACGAGTGCGCTATCGCGCGCTACTTCGACGCCGACTACGTGCTTGTAGCGCACTCTGGCATGGGTATGGCGCGCAACTATGCCGGAAAGACAATGAAGACGATGACACTCCGTTACCCGCTGCTCTTCGACGATCATGACTCTGTCGCCTACGACTTCAAACAGTACCATCCCGACCTCGTCATCATCAATCTCGGTACCAACGACTTCTCCGTCAATGGAGCACCAGAAAACTATGTGAGTAACTATGTGCGCATGATCAAGACCGTGCGTCGCAACTATGGCGACGTGCCTGTGCTGTGTGTCACCCCTCACTCTGCCAATATCTTCCTTCTGGCTGCCTTGAAAGAACTGCATGAGAAGATCGCCGGCATGAAAGGTGTACGCATCTCTGAGCCTATGCCCGACATTGTTGTCAGTGGTCACGACATAGGCTCCGATTGGCATCCTAACTGGCGCGGACACCAAAAGATTGCTGCTACCCTTATCCCTGTCGTCGCCACAATGACAGGTTGGGAGATGAAAGATAATCTTTAACGAAGCACCTTCCACGTTTCGAGACACCGCTTCTTCAAGGAGAAGTTGACACCTACCTTGATGAGTGTACGCGGATCGAGTGAGAAAGGCTTGGCATAGCCTTTCTCCTCAATCTGACGAAGGGCTTCCTCAGCACTGCCATCCAACTTGAACTCGAAAATATAAATATAATCTTTTGTCTTGACAGTCATATCCATCCGCCCATTGCTTGTCTCACGTTCCACTTCGGTATAGAATCCAAGCATACGGCTGATAAGATAGAACGCATTCTGGAAATAGAGCTCACTGTCGCCCACTACCTTATAATCGGTGTCCGACAGCATCGTCTGCATGCGACGCATAAAGTCGTCTACATGGCCCAAACGTAAGTCACGCACAAAGTTCCCAATAAAGAAAGCCGATTCACCCTGCTTGATATTCGTATAGAAAGGTAACAAATAGTCAGTGAAGCCCTCCTCAACTTCTTTATTCGGGAAGCCAAGTGTATAAAAGCCAAATTCTGGATCATAATCTTTGATCGTGAGATATCCGCTCTGATAGATCAGCGGCAACGGATTCTTCGACATCGAATCGATGCTGTTGAGGAAGTCGCCCGTCACCTGCTCCTGCGTGAGGTCTGGCAACGGATAGTTGTCCTGCTTCATCACCTCTACAAGGTAAGACGGCGTACCCGTCTCGAACCAATAACGACCGAACTCACTGTTAACAAATGTATTGAGCAAACTGAAAGGGTTGTAAACGCCTATCCCATTTTTTACAAAGTGATAACCATCATAATCGGTTTTTAGACGAGCCAAAGTTTCTTCATAACTAAGACCGTAGCTATCTGCTAGTTCTTGCACCGACGAATCAAAATATTGATGGATCTCTTTCTCTGTAATGCCGCAGATTGATTGATATTGTCGGTTCATCGACAGGTCAATGAGATTGTTGAGGTCGGAGAACACACTGACCTTCCCAAACTTCGTCACGCCCGTCAGGAAAGCGAACTTGATGCAAGCGTCTTTTGATTTCAATGCGCCATAGAACGACTTCAAAATCCCACGATATTCGTCCTGCAATGCATCATTGCCAATGGCCTGAAGCAACGGCTTGTCGTACTCGTCAACGAGAATGACGACACGGCGTCCGGTCTTGTCATAGATACGCTGAATGACGCCCTCGAAACGCTGAGAGAGTGTCACCTCATTGAGGTCCCGCCCATAGTCGCGCTCCCAATGAGAAAGAAAGAGATTGAGACGGTCATTGAGAACGCTGACAGCATTATAACGGTCCGTATTCAGGTCAAGATGCATAATGGGGTATGATGTCCAGTCCTTTTCCAAGCTTTCGATAGCCAAGCCCTTGAACATATCCCGTTTGCCCGAGAGATATGCCTCGAAAGTGGAAAGGAGAAGGCTCTTGCCGAAACGTCGCGGACGGCTCAGGAAATAATAACGGCCTTCGTTGACAAGCTTGTATACAAGTGCCGTCTTATCGACATATACATAGCCGTCAAGACGTAAACTCTCAAAATTTTGTATGCCTATTGGATACTTCATCGTTCTGAATATTATTTCATCCGACTGCAAATTTAATAAAAAAGATTGAGAGGGTAGGAAGAATAGAAAGATATTTTATTCTACACGAATGTTAGAGCATCTACACACAATATTTTTCATACCATTGCAACACGCCGTTTGCGGATAAAGTGTTACCTTTGCATGCTGAAAGAGACTGATTATCCACAAATGAAATATACATCTATAATCCGACACTTCCTTCTCGGTGCAACCATCGTGCTTGCAGCATCGTGCGGCACCACAAAGAAGAGCGTCAAGGAAAATATTCCGCAAAAAGAGACAACACGGAAAGACACTACTGAGGAGGCTTACGTCATGCCACAGAAAGAAGTGCGAGCCGTGTGGGTAGCGACGATTGGCGGTATCGACTGGCCGCGTGAGCACTTCACTGAGGCTTCGCAGAAAGCCTGGTACGAGCAGATGCTCGACACGCTGCAGAAACTCAATATCAACACCGTCTTTTTCCAGGTGCGGCCGAAAGCCGATGCGTTCTACGACTCGCCATATGAACCGTGGAGCCAGTATGTCACGGGCTATCGTGGCAAGGCCCCGTCCTACGATGTGCTCCGCTGGGTCATCGACGAGACGCACCGCCGCGGTATGTCGTTTCATGCGTGGATCAACCCGTACCGCGTGGACCAGAAGCAGCGGCCCAACGGACGATTCTCACAGCTCGACCCGAAAATTCCAAAGAGCCTTGTCAAAGACTACCGCATGGTGCGCGTCTACAACCCCGCCATGCCGGAGACCCGACAGCGCGTCTGCAACATCGTGGCCGACCTGCTGCGAAAATACGACGTCGACGGCATCCATCTCGACGACTATTTCTACCCGGCACTCGTGAAAGGCGAGAAGATGCGGGACGAAGCTGAATACCGCCGGTATGGGAAAGGCTTTGCTTCTATCTCTGATTTCCGCCGCGCCATGGTCGACTCACTTATCTCCTCTATGCACGACACCATCAAGGCCGTGCGTCCCAATGCAGTTTTCTCCATCTCCCCACAAGGCAACTACGAAAACAACTATAACACGATGTACGCAGACATCGCACTGTGGTCCAAACGTGGTTGGTGCGACGTCATCATCCCGCAACTCTACTGGAGCACAGAGCGCTGGTTCCTACCCCGTCTCAAATGGTTCTCCGAAAACGCGACAGCTAAGACGAAACTGCTCATCGGCTATGCCCTCTACCGCTTCGATGCCAATGCAAAGAGCTCTGTCTACCGCACGGCTGACGACTTAGGCGTACAAATCGACTCAGCCCGAGCCAACGGCCGCGTGTCGGGTGCTGCGCTCTACAGTGCCTACTGGCTAATGAAGAATCCCGTGGGTATAAACCGTATCATCGCCTCACGCTTCACTTCACCCACACTTGCGCCCTATCTCGGACAAGGCACGGAAGAGAAGCCCGCAACCCCGCAAGGCATCCATACTGACGGCATGACACTCTCATGGGAGTCTGTCAATGACTGCTACTATGCTGTCTATAAGGTCGTTGACGGAAAAGCTGCTTTCATTCAGGCTGTTTACGACAACAAAATAAACGTAAAAGAAACAGGTTCCTATTTTGTCGCAGCAGTCACGAAAGGCAACAATGCCGAGAGCCTGCCGTCTAAGACAATCGATATCGTTCAGGTAACAAAATAACTTAAACACATTATTTATTACACGTTAATCAAATTAATCATTTTAATTCAATGAAAAAGACATTATCAACCTTGGTGTTGAGCATCATTGCTCTCGGAGCAATGGCACAGATCCAGCGGCCTAAGCTCGTCGTCGGACTGATGGTAGACCAGATGCGCTGGGACTACCTCTATTACTACTACAACCAGTATGGTACCGATGGTCTGCGCCGCCTCGTCGACAAAGGCTACAGTTTTGAGAACACACTTATCAACTACGTGCCTGCTGTGACCGCCGTAGGACACTCCAGCGTCTATACGGGCAGTGTGCCAGCTCTAACAGGTATCGTATCAAACAATTTTTACATTCATGACAAATGGATGTACGCGTGTGATGATGCTACGGTGAAGGCTGTAGGATCCAACAGTGACGAAGGCAAGATGTCACCACGCAACCTGCTCGCTTCTGGTCTCGGCGACGTCATGAAGATGGCATCCGACTGCAAGTCGAAGGTCATCGGCATCGCCCTCAAAGACCGCGCCGCTATCTTGCCGGCTGGTCACGGCGCTGACGCCGCTTACTGGTGGGACACCTCTGCCGGACATTTCATCACTTCTACATATTACATGAACCAACTGCCCGACTGGGTGAAAGCTATCAACAAGAAGATTGCTGTGAAACCTGGCACGGATGTCAAGACGTCAGTAGCCGGCGTGACGAAGACCTTCCAGATGGCAGAAGCTGCACTCGATGGCGAGCAGCTTGGTCAGGATTCTATCACCGATCTCCTCGCCATCAGTGTCTCTTCAACGGATGCTATCGGTCATACATATGGCACTCGCGGACAGCAGAACCACGATGTTTACATTGAACTCGACCGTCAGCTCGCTCAGTTCATGAATATGCTTGACGAGAAAGTGGGCAAAGGACAGTGGCTGCTCTTCCTCACCGCTGACCATGGTGCCTCACACAACCATAACCTCCTCAAGCAGCGCCACATGATGGCTGGAGGTTTGGAACTCTGGAACACGCTCAAGCCAATGGAAGCAGCGCTCGAGCAAGAACTCGGCTTTGCGCCCGTCATCAAGAAAGAAAGCAACGGATGGGTATTTATCAATGAGATTGGCGCCGCAAAGGCAGGCAAGAGCATGGAAAAGGTCAAGGCTGCCGTCTGCGAGAAGCTCCTTACCAATGACAGTATTCTTTACGCTGTCGACTGTGAGAAAGTGCTCACCACGACTGTTCCCCAGCCTATCCGCGAGATGATCGTCAACGGCTACCGTAAAGGCCGCAGTGGTGACATCTTCATCGTGCCGAAGGCTGGATGGGAAGACGTCGACGGCTCTGAGAAATATATCGGTACCACACATGCCGAATGGAACCCGTACGATACCCATATTCCCTTCGTGATGTATGGATGGCACGTGCCACACGGAGAAACGTCTGCTCCAGCTCATATCACCGATATCGCCCCCACGATCTGCGCTATGCTGCATATCCAAATGCCAAATAGCTGCGTAGGAAAGGCGATGAACGATTATCTCAAATAATAACACATAGCAATGACACAGTCCCAGAAAGAAGCAACAATTGAACGTTGGTATGTCTTCGCCGTAAGCTACCGCAAAGAGATGGAGGTACAGGATGAGCTCTCTGCACAAGGGTTCACAACCTATATCCCCATGCGTTATTGCCTGCGCGAATACAATGGTAAGAAGTCACGCCAACTGCTCCCTGCTATCTCGGGACTGGTCTTTGTGAAAGGTGGAAGAAAGCAACTGCTCGACTTCCGTAACAAGAGCCGCCTGCGTGACTATATGTTCCTCAAAAGTCACATCATGCATGATGGTACTCTTCAGTATGTTGTCGTGCGCGATGCCGACATGGACAACTTCCGCAAACTCAACGACGTCAAAGGCGTTCATCTCACCTATTTCAAACCGGAGGAACTGAATATTGCTAAAGGAAGCAAGATAAAGATCATGGATGGTCCCTTTGCTGGCATCACAGGTGTTGTGCAGAAACTTCCAGGCAAACGTGGACAGTACCTCATCGTCTCATTGCCCGATGTAGCTATTGCGGCAGTGAGTATCAAGCCACAATTTGTTGAACCCGTTGAGATAAAGGTCAAGAAGTCGGAGAATGTAGAGAAAGATACTCTTCTCCTTGCCCGCAAAGCCATGGCGCTACTCATGGGAAAGAAAAACGACAAGATGGGAGGAAGAGACTTAATCATCAATGAGATCAAGCAACTGATGGCCTCTCTCAAAAACTGTAAAACGTTTCTTCCTAACGACAAGGCACATTTTCTGTTCGCCTTCTATGTTGCTCACCTTGCCTTAGGAGAAGAGACTTACAGCTATCGGCATGAGCTTGAGAAAATTCTCCCAAAGCTTAAGCCCAACAATCTTTTGTTGCCTACGGCACGTCTGATTTTCTATTTTGAAGACCATGAAGAACTGGAGCTGCAGAGGGCCAATGACATCATCACCAAATGGGACAATACTCATTACACCGATCCGCAGCGTAACGTTATCAAGCTGCGACAGTTTGTTCTGGCTTCGGTGAAAGATACTTCTTCCAATAATAACTGAACAAGGCACTGACGAAGATACCTGTCAGAACCCAAGAGATAGGGTAACAGAGCATCAGGTGGCGGAAGCTAGGCCACTGCGGCCATACCACGAAGATCCATACTAACCTAAGCACACACGTACCAAAGATTGTAAGGAGCGCAGGCTCCAGCGAATGACCAAAGCCACGCATCACGGCAGATGGAATCTCGTAGCTCGTCGCTATCCATTGATAGAGAAGCACAGCATACATTCGTGTCTTTGCATAGTGGACCACGCTCGCGTCGGTCGTGAACAACGACAATACCTGGTCATCAAACAACAGGAACGCCATATTGGCGACAAAACAGGAAATTGTTGCGCCGGCCAGACATATCCAGAATACGCGCTTGCAACGGGCAAACTGTCCGGCACCATAGTTCTGACCCACAAACGTAACGCATGCACTGCTGAAAGAAAAAAGTAGGAAATAGCAGTAAGCATCAAAGTTTTGGGAGATAGAGGCACCGGCAATGGCCGAAGAACCGAAAGTATTAATAGACGACTGTACAAAGATGTTACTAAACGAGAATACCATGCCTTGCAGGCCTGCCGGTACTCCCACAAACAGAATCCGCTTAGCTTCCTGCTTATACAGACGGATAGCATGAAGATTCAGACGCAAGGGACCATTGTCGTGACGGAGATATCTGATTACAGTAAAAGCACTATAACAATAAGCAATATCTGTTGCTGTAGCTACACCAGCAACACTCATATGGAACCCTATCACGAAAATAAGGTTCAAGACAGTATTGATTATACCCGAAACAATAAGTATGTTCAATGGCCGCTTAGTATCTCCCTTACTTCTAAGCACTGAAGCTCCGAAATTATAAATCATAAAGAATGGAGAGCCCATGAAATAGATACGGAGAAAAAGCGTAGCACCATCAATAACGTTAGAAGGTGTACCCATCAACGTTAGCATCGGTTTGGCTGCAAGAGAGCCAACAATAAGCAGGAAGAAACCACTGATGAGAGCCAAGGCTGCCGTGGTACTGACGGCACGACGGATACGCTGTGGATCATTCTGACCAATGAAGTTGGCCAGAACCACATTCGCACCCAAGGAGATGCCAACAAAAAGATTGATAAAAAGATTGATCAGGAAAGTATTAGCGCCAACAGCAGCCAAAGCCTCACTCGATGCGAAGCGGCCTACAACAGCCACATCGATCGTGATAAACAGTTGCTCAAGAATGCTGCTTAAGGCGAACGGTATAGCATATCTAAGAATCTTGCCCACCAAAGGGCCATGAAGCATATCTATCGACTTACTATCCATTTTTCTCAAAATAAAAAGAGCCTTGAAAACATTGCTGTTCTCAAGGCTCTCATTCAAAGGAGGCGGCTACCTACT
>DEKJ01000063.1 GCA_002353825.1 Prevotella sp. UBA2725
TTCAAGGCCAACAACATCAAGCGATACCGCATCCTGTACCGTCCCGTGACCACGTTCACGCCCAACGGCCACGTCGGCGAAAAGGGGTTCCGCCTGAGCTCCTACACCAAGACGCTGTTGGAGGGGGTCACCGCCGAGCCGCTGATCAAGACCAAGAAAAAGGCCGCCGCAGGCACCACACCCACCACGCCTACGCCCGAGCCATGACGATTGCAGGGTACGGCCTGCAAAAGCATCGGAATGTACACGAAGAGCATACTTCTGCTCTAAGCGAACGATAGCGAGCATAAGTCGTGAAGAGTCGTGGAAAGTCGTTGCTAAAAAAGCATAAGTCGTGAAAAAGTCGCTGCAAAAATATTCACGCTTCTCCTTAGCGACCTTGGCGGCTTGGCGAGAAAAACTCGCGAAAAGATGTTCTTCTCTCGCAAAGCCGCAGAGGGCTCAAAGGCTTCGCAAGGGGTTGGCAAGGAGTGAGCAAGGGGTAAGCAAGGATATCAAGGTCTTTGTGACCACATGTTGCTTGCGGTTTTTGGTCTTGACGATGACACCTGCACGCTTGTGCTGCCTGACTTGTTAGGTTTCCTGCGTAGAAACATGATGCAAAGATAGCGTAGGACACCCAAATCGGCAGATTTTCAGAGGCTTATTTGCTGATTTCTAAGCATTTAACTTTTTGGCCTCGAAAAAATGAGGAAAACAGAAAAAGAATACGACTGATAAAACATGGGTGACGCATTGACGAAGTCAGGAGGGCTTAGTCATCATTCCGTGACCATCTGATAATATTGAGAGAACTAAAATATAAAATTTTTGTCTCAATTCTTTGTTAATATTACTAATTATCTGTAACTTTGCACTCGACATTCATTCATAACAGATTGACTGTCAGACATCGATGGAGCTAAGAGGTGAGCAGAGAACAAGAACTGTTCCGAGCTCTCATCTTAACAAAGGACGTTTACGAACGTTATCTTCAAGTCTCAAACTTCGCAACTTTGACACTACTCTGGAGATAAGGCAACGAAAGCGTCCACGTAAGGTGTATTATATCCACGCCAAGGAATTGGTGTGTCTATATAATATGTCATGGCGTGGGCTGGCTGCGTTGCTTATCCTGAGTAGGAGGCAATGCGAAGGCCTGAGACTGGGATAAGCGAGTACAGACTCCCACGTCTCTTTTTGCCACTACATAATATAATTAACGGGATATTTACTGAATCAGGGGAGTTCATAGGCATGTAATTTAAATGCGTAAAATGAAAAGAGTTGAACATTACCTGCAAGTTCTCTTGCTTGCCTGCGTTTACCTTGTAGTACCATTATCACTACATGCAAAGATTAGTACCAACTGGTTTTATTTTGACAACAAAGGGCATGTCTCAGGATGGGGCGAGAAGGGATGCGCCTATGGACTGTCTTTCACCAACAACCAAGATGGCGACAACACTGTGACCGTCTCTGCTTACACAGAAGGATCGGACGCTACTGCCAAGACAGCCGTGAATGTTGTCATTCCGGAGAAAGTAGTAGAGAATGGAACTACCTACACCGTGACAAGGGTAGACAACGTTGCCAATGGTAGTAACACTGAGGACGAAGGCGTATTCTCTTCTCGGACTATTCCTGATTATTTCAGACAGATTGTCTCTGCCGTTATCCCAAACACGGTGACTAAGATTGGTAACGGAACTTTCTGGAGTTGCGTTAATATGAAAAGCATCATCCTCGGCAATCACGTCAACTTCATCGGCAATGACGCTTTCCAGTATTGTGAGAGTTTAGAGAGCATCTCCTTGCCGAACACACTGACAGAAGTCGGTGACCACTTCCTTTGCCATTGCAACAAGCTGACCAGCCTCGTCGTTCCAGAGGCACTCACCAAGATAGGCTCTTACTTCCTTCATGGATGCCAATCAATGCGTGATGTATATCTGCTCGGAACGGACAAAAAGGAGTTAGGGGAATATCCCTTCTGTTCACAAGACGAACATGGCGACCAGCAAGTACACGACTGCACATTCTGGGTCGAGAGCGAACAGGTATACAAAGACAACTATCAAAACGGAGACAACTGGAAATACGCAGACATTAACAACAACGATGTATATGACAGCCGCTGTGATGGCACCTATCAGAATGGTGGAAACGGACTTGGCAAAAACCAATACAAATGGGAACCCACTCCGCCAACATTCATTGAATATAAAGCCAAATGGATCACGGCCTGCTTCCCGACAGATGTAGACGTAAAAGCTAACTTCGGCGACAATGCGAAGATAGCGGAGATGACCAAAGCAAACTATATAGGTGTTCAGAATGGTGAGCACACCTATCATCTTACGTTCACCATCGTAGAACCCAACGAAGGCGGAGACCTCATCATGAAAGCCGGGCAGCCCTATCTTCTCTCCGTCGACCCAGAGAACGAGGGATCGGGATACATCATCAAGCAAGCCGACAAAGAGATTACCCCAATATGCAAAGAAGTGGGTATTGAGAATGATAAAGAGGATCCGTCAGCAAACCACACCTCCATCAAGATGACGGGTACCTTTACCGATCGATCGATGGCGAAAGGCGAGTTCTTCTTCTCAAACCCGGATCCCAAAGAAGGGGAAGAATATAATCAGGACATGGGCTTCTACCAAATCAACGCTGTCGCCTGTACACTGCCTGCATACAAATGCTATTGGCAAATTGTCAAAGACAATGTGCCGTGCCAGAAAGCTAAATTAGCTATTGATCTTGAAGAAAACGAGGAGGGTTTATCGACAAGCATCAAAATAGTACACTCAAGTCAGAGGAGTCACTCCATCTATAATCTACAAGGGCAAAAATGTACGCAACCGCTTAACCAACTTTCCAAAGGCATCTACCTGATAGATGGCAAGAAATATAGCATCAACAAATAAAACTTTGACTAACAAAAAACGCTGAGTAACATAAATCTTTGTCTAACGATGAAAAAGACATATAGTTCTCCCAAATCATTTAGTATCAATCTTATAGAGGATTTCCACATCCTTGCAGACAGCAGGGGAAACGGACAAGAAGGACACATTGGAACTGAAGAGGTAACCATTGGCAACAAAGGTGACTATACAGGGCAATCAGGGGTCGTGCCGACAGCCAAGGAGTTAAATCTTTGGGAAGACAGCATAATGGAGTAGACGACATCTACTGACAGACAACTGTTATGAAGTCCTGTATGCGGAGATGGTTGGTTGTCAGCAAAACTATTAGCTGCAATGTCCGCCGCCATGAGTGGCGGTCATTGCATAACAAAGAAGATATCGACGTTTTCTCTCTTCCCGAGAGAGAAGGATCGGATAGAGAAAAATAATTGAGAAATAGTTTGGTGGAACGATAAAATATTCGTACCTTTGCAACCGCAAATCAGAAATGGTGCGTTGTCCGAACGGTCAGGTACTGGTCTGCAAAACCACTCAAGGCGGTTCGACTCCGCCACGCACCTCATCAAGGCGACCATTCTTGGTCGCCTTTTTTCGTGCAGTGCAGGGTGGGGTCCTGTGTCCTTCCCTGCACTGCATTCACAGTTCACATTAAGCTCGATCACACAAATTATACACCTCGGAGAGGTGGCACATGGTTAGCCCTCTTCGAGGCCTTTGTCGTAACCTGGGGCTAACCATGTTCAACCTCTCCGAGGTTGTTCCCCCTGATCAACCCGAAAACCGGGAGGTCCACAAAAGAGCCATACCTACAGTAAGGTATGGCTCTTTTCAATGGTATCCTTTTTATTGCTCTTTTAATAGCTCTATAAGTAATCAACATTCCTCCCTTTAGATTGCTCTCCCTTGTTAAGGGAGGTGGAGGGATGCAGGCTTGGGTGGGCCCCTTATCTCATTATCTCTTTCAGCGGTTCCATGACGAACTCCCTCTCCTTCATCAATGGATGCGGGATCTTCAGATCGGGGTCATCGACATGGAGGTCATCGTAGAGCAGGATATCGATGTCGATGACACGATCCTGGTAGTTGCCGTCGACACTCTTCCCCGTGCGTCCTAAGTCCTTCTCAATGCGTTGTGTGGCCCACAGCACCTCATGCGGTGAGAGTGTCGTCTCACAGCATACACAGGCATTGATGAACTTGTTCGGCGAGGAGAAACCCCACGGCTCCGTCTCGTAGAGCGACGACTTCTTCGTCACGTGCCCTACCCGCTTGTCGAGAAGCTCCACGGCTTCACTCACGAGCCGCTTCCGGTTCCCGATGTTGGAACCGAGACTGAAATATACGGTATGCATTAATCTACAATCAACAGGCTATCTCCGAAGCATCCGAACTTATATCCGTGCTGGATAGCGAGGCGGTAGCACTCCATGACGTTCTCGTAGCCACCGAAGGCTGCCGTAGCCATGACGAGTGTCGACTCGGGATGATAGAAGTTAGCGATCATCGTGTCGGCGAGCTGATACTCATACGGCGGGAAGATGAACTTCGATGTCCAGCCGTCATACTCCTTGAGGTATCCGTCTGTGCCGGTAGCGGTCTCCGTAGCTTTGGCCACACTGCATCCCACGGCGCAGATATGATGACCGGCATCCTTCGTCTTGTTGACGATGTCGCAGCACTCTTTGCCGACGATCATCTGCTCAGAGTCCATCTTATGTTTTGAGAGATCCTCAACCTCGATCTGTGCAAAGTTGCTCAAACTGCAGTGGAGGGTGAGGAAGGCGGTGTTGATACCTTTGATCTCCATGCGCTTCAACAGCTCACGACTGAAATGCAGACCGGTGGCAGGTGCCGTGACGGCGCCCACGTGCTTGGCGTAGACCGTCTGGAAGTTCTCCATGTCCTCTTTCGTGGCATGGGCGTGCACGTGCATGTTCTCCATACCGGGCTCTGCAGGACGGTTGTTGAGAATATAAGTAGGCAACGGGCACTCGCCGAGGGCGTAGAGGTCGTGCACGAACTGATCGTGCGGACAGTCGTAAAGGAAACGGAGCGAACGGCCACGGCTCGTCGTGTTGTCGTAGACCTCCGCTACCATCACGCCAGCATCGTCGAAGAACAGTTTGTTACCGATACGGATCTTACGTGCGGGTTCCACGAGGACATCCCACAGATGGGTCTCTTCATTCAGCTCACGGAGCACGAAGACCTCGATCTTCGCATCCGTCTTCTCCTTCGTGCCGTAGAGGCGTGCGGGGAACACCTTCGTGTCGTTGAGGACAAACGTGTCGCCCTCACCGAAATAGTCGAGGACATTACGGAAGTCGAGGTACTGACCCTCTATGGGCTTGCCCTTGTCGTCTTTCTTGAAAAGTTCAATCTCGCCGGTAGTGCGATGAAGCACCATCAGGCGCGACTCATCACGACGGTAGGCACGGTATGTCTCTTTCTTGCCGTCTGCATTCACAAACTCACGCTCTACGCTGTGAGGGTACAAAGCCACAAGCTCCTGTGGCAGATTGAAATTGAACTGTGATAACTTCATATCTTGTCTTTTAGCCACTCATCAAAGTGGTCGAAATCTATACAATCGTTTACTGTTATGTCTCCTACTCGTGTGCGTCGGAGGGCTGTGAGATAAGCGCCGCTGCCGAGGGCTCGCCCAATGTCGCGCGCCAAGGCACGGATATACGTCCCTTTGCCGCAGACCACACGAATCGACATCTGTGCATGCTCCTTGTCGAAGTTCGTCAGCTCTATCTCGTCGATATGGATATGCTTCGGCTTGAGCTTCACCTCCTCGCCATTGCGCCGCAGCTTATAGGCGCGGTCGCCTCCGATCTTCACAGCACTGTAGGTCGGCGGCACCTGATCGATGTTGCCGATGAACTGCTTGAGGGTCTCGAGGATCATCTCCCGCGTGATATGCTCCGTGGGATAGGTGGCGTTGACCTCGTGCTCCATGTCGTAGCTGTCTGTCGTGGCCCCGAGCTGCAGCGTGGCGGTGTACTCCTTCGTATGGCTCTGCAGTTCTTCGATTTGCTTTGTGCAGCGCCCCGTGCAGAGGATGAGCACGCCTGTAGCCAACGGATCGAGGGTGCCGGCATGTCCTACCTTCACCTTCTGTCCCACGGCGTGAGAGAGGAGGTAACGGCAGTGAGCCAACGCCCCGAAACTGCTCATGCGATAAGGCTTGTCGATGGCGATGATCTCTCCCTTGATAAAATCCATTCAGATTCTCCTATAATAATAAAGGGAGTGATTAGTCGAACAGCACCATGCTGTGGCCTGTCAGCATCCAGATGAGGATGAAGGCACCCACGACGATACGGTACCAGCCAAAAGCCTTGAAACCGTATTTGGCAAGGAAGTCGACGAACCATTTCATGGCGATGATAGCCACGATGAACGCCACGACACATCCTACAGCGAGCAGGATGAGGTTCTCGCTTGTTGCCCAGCTCCCGCCTACAGCATCGTCGCCGACGAAGAGCTCGATGAGGTCGAGACCTGTGGCTGCTGCCATCGTAGGAACGGCGAGGAAGAACGAGAACTCAGCAGCGCGACGGCGTGTGAGCTTCTGGCACATGCCACCGACGATGGTAGCCATCGAACGGCTTGTGCCCGGGATCATCGAGAAGCACTGGATGAGACCGATCCAGAACGCGCGGCGCTCCGTCACCTGATTCTCCTCACGACCTTTGTTGAAGATACGGTCGCAGAAGAGCATGAAGATACCACCGATGACTAGCATCACCGGCACGATCCATATAGCGTTGGCGGGGTTAAGCATGAAGTCGATTATACCCGACTTCTTCACGACGAGGCCAATGACACCTGTAGGGATGAACGCTACGATCAGGATCCAGTAGAAGTTCCACTTGTGCTTGATCTTCTGCCACGGCGTGCTCCCTGCGGGTGCCGGTGTGTGATCGAGACGAAAGAAGCGATTCCAGTAGAGCACGACCACCGAGAGGATGGCAGCGAACTGGATGATGATCGTGAAGGCACGCACGAAAGCGGAGTTCTGCACACCCAAGAGGTTCTCGGCGATGAGCATATGGCCTGTAGACGACACGGGGAGGAACTCGGTGAGGCCCTCTACGATCGCGATGATAATAGTCTGTAAGAGTGTCATCAGTCTTTCGGTTTACGAATGATGGAATAGATCATGGAAATGAACCCGAGGAAGCAGACGACTGGTGCCACCTTGATGCGGCGGAAACTGAAGATATCGGGATTGTAAGCCTGCTCTGTGGAACCCGGTCCGCTCATGAGGATAAAGCCGATGATAACGATGGCAAACCCAATAGCGAGGAAGAGGAAATTGGTACGGTCGAAAGCGTAGTTGCGACCGCCTCCCACATGCTTCTCCGAGTTTGTGGAGACTTGCTGTGATTGTTTGTTGTCTGACATAATTATTATTTTATACGGCGCACACGCACCGTTTCATTATTTCATCTTTTCATTTTTTCAATCTCTAAATCTTATAGAGGTCGCCCGCTTTCATGCGCAGGAACCTGTTGACAGAGATGTTGGCGCAAATCACGGTGATGACGATACCGCAGAAGAGCACCGACAGACCGGTGATGAGCATCTCACGCCAGGTCACCAGTGTGACGATCTCCGGCTCATAGCGATAGAGCGCATACATGCCGAAGCCTAAGACGATGCAGGCGAGGAGCGCAGCAATGACACCCACACCCACGGCGCTCCACACGAACGGCCGTCGGATGAAGCCCCAGGAGGCTCCCACGAGTTTCATCGTATGGATGGAGAAACGGCGCGCATAGATTCCCAGGCGCACAGTGTTGTTGATGAGTGAGAAGGAAACGAACGTCAGCAGGATAGCGAGCACAAGCATCGCCATGCCGATCTTCGTCAGATTACGGTTCACGGCATCGATGAGGTCTTTCTGATAAGAGATGTCTGAGACTTTGGGGTATTTCTTCAGTTCCTTGGAAATCCACACGAGCGAGTCATTGTTGGCATAGTCGCTCGTGAGCGTCAGTTCGATAGAAGAAGAGAACGGGTTGACACCATCGGTGAATGTCGACGGGTCGGCTCCCATCTGCTTGGCGGCATCTCTCAATGCCGACTCCTTACTGATGAAATGGATAGTCTTGATATAAGGGCGCTGGGCGATACTCCGCATGATGGTCTGTGCCTCGTTGTCAGTCATATCCTGTTCCAGCATCATCGTCACCTGAAGGTTCTCCTTCACATAAGCCGAGAGATTGCGGCCCGTGAGCGTGAAGAACACCACCAAGCCGAGGAGGATGAGCACCAAAGCCGTTGAGATGCAGAGCGTGACGGTCTGCAGGCGTCCTGAACGCCTTGTGCTCTTTGTATGTCTTTTCTTCATTATCGAATATCGATTTTCAATATGCTATTATCTGACAGGCAATATTTACCCAATGTTTTGCAAAGGTACTTATTATTAATCTAAGATGTGCATGATTAACGGGGATTAACATCCGAATACTATTAAGCACCCCGGAGAGGTTGATCCATAAATCAATCCGAAACCGGAAGGACCTTATTTCGTTGTATCCTGCTCATTGATGAATCCGTGACGGTAAGCATAGAGGAGCTCTTCGAGATCGGCTATCTGCGCCCGCAGTTCCTTACCCTTGTCGGTGTCGGCCACGAGCATACGGCGCTGCGACATCTCCACGATCTGTGTCGTCGACTTAATGTCTGTCCCGCGGAGGATGGCGTCCTCGGTACTCGTGAACGGCTCATGCTGGACAAGCTGGAAGCCACGACTGTGATAGACGAGGGTGTAGCCCGCGATACCCGTCTCACGGTGATAAGCCTGCGAGAAGCCGCCATCGATGACCATCAGCTTGCCGTTGGCCTTGATGGGGCTCTCTCCCTTGACAGCTTTCACGGGGACGTGACCGTTGATGATATGGCGATTCGGATCAGTGATGCCGAAGGCTTTCATGATATTGTCGCAGATCTCCTCCTTGTCGCGCAAGACGAAGTAGTTGCCTTTCTTCTCCTCATGCGTCTCCTTCTCTCGGATGAAATAACGCTCGAAGGTCGCCATCTTCGATTTGTCGAAGAGTGGGCTGTCGGGACCGCACCACAGATACATGAAGTAGTCGATGGCATAGTCTTTCTGCTCCGGCGTGGCATCACTCTGGAACGCACTGCGGATGAGCATCCCCACATCGGTGAAGAGCTGCTGACCACTGCACGAATGACCCGGATAGATCTCCACTTCCTTCAGCGAGCCATCCTCATTGAGGGGGATAGAGGCATGGAAGAGAAGGTTGTTGTTCCAGATGGCGTACATGCAGCCGTGGGAGAGCATGAGACGGATATGCTTGTGCAGCTTCTCACTGACCTCGAAACTGTGATGGAGCTTTGCCACAAGCGCAGCCTCCTCCTTCGTGAGCACGTCGGGATTCTTAGGATCTACTGTGGGGAAGGAACAGCTCGTCAGCTCATACTCGTTGCCGTCGAGTGTGATTGTGCCTTTCTTATAGTTGATAGCGTCGAGGAGTGCACGGTCCTGCATCTTCCACTCGGGATGTTTCTTGTAGAGCTGGCCCTCGAGCTTGAACTGTATCACGGCGATGGCCTTGTGCTCCTTGGCGATGAGCTGCCGTGTCTTGTCATCGATGGCTGCTGAGCCGCCGTCGGTCTTCGGAAGGAACTCCGTACAAGGATCATTGCCGTAAGCCTCCATGGCGAAGGTTGCGAGTGGCACGAGATTGATACCATAGCCATCTTCGAGCGTCACGAGATTGGCATAGCGCAAAGAGAGACGGATGACGGATGCCATGCACGCGTCGTTGCCTGCTGCTGCACCCATCCACAGGATGTCGTGGTTACCCCACGTGATATCCCACGAGTGGTAGCCGTCGAGGAGATCCATGATACGATGAGCGCCGGGCCCACGGTCGTAGATGTCGCCAAGGATATGGAGCTGGTCGATGGCGAGGCGCTGGATGACATTGGAGATCGCCACGATGAAGTCGTCGGCACGGCCCGTGGAGATGATGGTGTCGACGATGCCATTGACATAGTTGAATTTGTTCTTGTCCTCCGGGCGCTCATGGAGTAGCTCCTGGATGATGTAAGAGAAGTCGGGGGGTAACGACTTACGTACCTTCGAACGCGTGTATTTACTGGACACATCGCGGCAGACAGCCACGAGGTGATGGAGTGTGATATGGTACCAGTCGTTGATGTCGGGCTCCGAAGCCTTGACAAGCTCGAGCTTCTGCTCAGGATAATAGATGAGCGTGCAGAGCTCGCGCTTCTCAGCTTCGCGCAGCGTATTGCCGAAGAGCTCATTGACTTTTCGTTTGATGTTACCGGATGCATTCTTAAGGATATGCTGGAATGCCTCGTATTCTCCGTGGAGGTCGGCAACGAAATGCTCGGTAGCCTTCGGGAGGTTGAGGATGGCGGAGAGGTTAATGATCTCTGTGCTGGCTGCAGCTATGGTGGGGAATGAATGGGAGAGCAACTGCAAGTAACGCATGTCGCTCTTAATATCGTAGGTCTTGTTCATATTGAAAAATTGAAAAAATGAAATATTGAAATATTTAAAATGTTAGTTTCGCTTTCGTAGGGGCGGCCCTACTGTATTAGTAATTGTACTGTCCAAACTTCGTCATGGCGGTGAAGAGCCGCTTTGTCTTTCCACCCTTCTTCGGCTCAATGATCCAGAAACCTTCGGGGAGACCAAGAAAAGTAGAGAGGACGGAGGTGAGACGGGAGGAGAAGTCATCGATACCCAAGCGCTTTATCATATCCCGTACCGTATCCTCATCGACATCGGAGAAACGCGCCAACTGATAGAGATCCATCAGATGCGACAACGGCATGGTGTGGTGCTGCAACTCGTAGTGGAGATTGAGCAAGGCCAAGCACAGTTGCTGCTCCGCCGACCCATTGTTAGCAAAGACATCCTTCACCTTGTTCTTCAAGAGCAGGTTCTTCGAAAGCAATGCATTCGTCAGCAGAGGACCCTCTACATATTTTTCCTTTCCTTCGAAGCGGTCTATCTCCTGCGTGTTCAGCGAAGGATACTGCACCTGGAAAGCATCGAAAGCCTGCGTGAGCTGACTCGAGACATGCTCCTGATCGGCATAGAGCAGGATACGGCGCCAGTCCTCCGCCTTGAAAGCGGAGACACGCTGAACGACTGCCTCTACTCCATCGTTCTGGAGGTCCGGATTGAGACTGGTGACATGAGGGTCGACACCAGTCTGAAGAAGTGTACCGATAAGTTCCTGCGCCTTCGACTGGATGAAGAGCTGCGTGTTGGAATCGATGATCTTACGATATAATGCTTCTATCTGTGCAGCCGCCGAAGCGAAGGTTATCTGACTTGTGAGCACGGGGTTCTTCACGACCGCCACGCGCTTGTTCCATCCGAGACTGAGAAAGGTCTCATGCTCGAGTTTTCCACAGACATGCACCACGGCAGCGTGCTCCACGAGATGGCGCTGACGCTGAAAAAGAATGGAATGCTGATGACGCTCCGTCTCCCACGGCTGAAGACCGCCTAAGGGTGTGAGCACATAGGGGATGCCGTGCATGTAGGCACGCTTCGAAAGCTGACAGGCCTCACGGCTCCAACAGCCGAAGATATGGATGATATCGTAGTCGCTGATCTGCTCCATGGCATGATGCCCCGCTCCGGCCACGACCTGCACATCAACCTCCTCCGCGAGATTCTTCGAGAAACTCTCGGCAAGGCCTTCGACGAGGTCATGATTGATACACACTGCATCGACAGCGTGAGGAACGAAAAGCAAAACCTTCAGCATGATAGCGTTATTGTTTATGCGTCGTGAAGTCGAGCTTGTTGGCGAACTTATAGCGCAGTCCGTACTTGAGGTTTCTCCACACAAGAGAGAGGCTGTAAGGATAGATAAGCACTGCAGGGATATGCTCACTGAAAGCTGACATTGCCTTGCAACCGAACACGGTGCGCAGCACGATGCTCAGAATGAGACCGAGCACGGCAGCGGCAAGTAGGATGACATTGACCGTCACAGCTCCCCACACGATGCCGACAAGCATGAGCAGAAACGAGAGGTGCAACATTATCTGATCGATATTGAACCAAGCACGATGCGCGAAGCTGCGCTCCAGCCACTTACGTGTCTCACGATAGAAGATATGGCCCGCCATCCAAATGGAGTGCTCGGGCGCATCGTCGAGGGTCCACGCTGCATCGCGTGTCTCCAAGGCTACCTTGCCTTCTTCTGAATACTTGTTTACGAGGAAGTCGTACTCTCCATGAATAAGATTGAGGTTCCCGAGGAATCCATCCTGCTTCATGAACACCGACTTGCGGATCATGATGTTCGGAGCCAAGGCAGCATAAGCATTGCCCTGAGCTGCCTCGCGCATGAGATAATAAGCAGCGTTGAGCCGCTCGAAGCGCTTGAAAGACGAAGCCTCATCCTCATACCCGCCATAACCCACGACAAGTTGCGTACTGTTCGTACAGTTCTCTGCCATCGTCTGCAGCCATGTGTCAGAGGCAGGCTTCGAAGTGGGCTCGGTCATCACAAGCCACTCTGTCTTAGCCGCTTTGACACCCAACGTCATGGCGAGCTTCTTACGGCTCACATAGCGTGACGACTGAGGGATGTAAGTGATATAGAGCGTACAGTCGGCTGGCTCCTGGTCAAGCTGCTGCTGGAAACGCTTCAACACATCCTCAGTCTCGTTCTCTCCCTCCTCCACAACGACGATGATCTGAAAACCCGCGGGATATTTCTGCGACATGATAGCCGGCAGATTGCGCGATATAGCCTCCGGCTCATCGTGAGGAGCAAGGATCACGGAAAGCGGAGGAAGAGACTCTGCGCCCCCTTCCTTCTCATCCTTTCCGTTTTGCTCCCATTTGCTTTTGCTGAAACGCAGATAAGGGCTAAAGAATGATGCGACGACAGCAACCACCAGCAACACGGCGCTGCTGATGATCGTGAAGTTGTCTATACTGATTGTATAAGTCATTGTATATGAAAGCTCTTTAGATAAGCTTCTTATTTAAGATCCTCTGTGATAAGACCTTGTGGCAACGGGCGACAGTTGTACTGGCTCGCCATGATCTCTCCGTAGGCTCCTGCTGAGCGGATGGCAAGGAGGTCGCCGCGCTTGCTGCCTGCGATAGCCGTGTCCTTGGCAAAGACATCACTCGACTCGCAGATAGGACCCACGATGTCGTAGACCACTGGAGCAGCGTCGCTCGTGAGGTTCTCGATCTTATGCGTAGCGTCGTAGAGCGCAGGGCGGATGAGATCACTCATGCCCGCATCCACGATGCAGAACTTCTTATTCACACCTTGCTTGATATAGAGCACCTTCGTGATGAGACTTCCCATCTGTCCGACGATGGAGCGGCCCAGTTCGAAGTGAACCTTCTGTCCGGGTGTCAGATGCAGTCCATCGGCAAACGTCTTGAAGTAGTCCTTGAAGTTTGGAATGGGGTCTGCCTCGGGATCATCATAGTTGATACCAAGTCCGCCTCCGACATTGATGTTCTCCACCTCGATATTCTTCGTCTTCAAGATCTCCTGCAACTCATTGATACGCAGGCACAGCATCTCGAAGTCGTCCATCTTCAGGATCTGACTCCCGATATGGAAATGCAAGCCGATGAACTTCACGTTCTCCAGCTCTTTGGCGCGCTCGATGACGGGCACCATGTCACTCATCGCAATGCCGAACTTATTCTCAGCGAGACCCGTCGTGATGTTGGCATGCGTGTGAGCGCCCACCTCAGGGTTGATGCGGAAGCAGACCTGAGCTATTTTGCCTTTTGCCTTGGCAAGTTCATTGATGACCTCAAGTTCTGGCACGCTCTCGACATTGAAACAGAAGATATCAGCGTCGAGCGCTGTGTTGATCTCCCAGTCGGCTTTGCCCACGCCTGCATATACGATGCTGTCGTGGCGGAAGCCGGCTCTCATCGCAGCCTCTATCTCTCCTCCACTCACGCAGTCGGCACCGAGCCCGGCCGCAGCAATGATCTTCAGGATCTTCAGGTTGGCATTGGCTTTGACGGCATAGTGAACGACGAAGTTAGGGTATTGCGCCGCCTCCTTCTTCACTTCGTCCAGCGTCTGACGGAGGAGAGCGGAGTCATAATAATAGAAAGGTGTGCGCACAGAGCGGAACTTTTCTATTGGGAATGTATTCGTCATTTGTGTTAGAATCTTCTTATTTAAATAATGTGTCGCTCAGGCTCTGCAGTGCCCGCTTCTTGTCTGATTCCTTGATAAGGAAGGAGATGTTGTAGTTGGAGCCACCGTAGCTGATCATACGCACGGGGATATCCTTCATGGCGTCCGTAGCAATGGTCTCGAAGCCCACATTGTGCCAGTCGAGGTCACCCACAACGCAGATGATACACATATCCTCATCGACGGTCACCGTGCCGTATTTCTTCAGCTCGTCCACGATCTCATCGAGGTGTGCGTTGTTGTCGATACTCATAGAGACACCGACCTCGGAGGTTGTGATCATGTCGATAGGTGTCTGATAACTCTCGAAAATCTCGAAGACCTTGCGGAGGAAGCCCGTAGCAAGGAGCATGCGCGACGACTTGATCTTGATGGCCGTGATATTGTCCTTCGCAGCCACAGCCTTGATGGTGCCGCGCCCGAGCTCGTTGTTGATGATTGTACCCTCTGCATCAGGCTCCATGGTGTTCTTCAGACGCACGGGGATGCCAGCGTACTTAGCCGGCTGAACACATGTCGGATGCAGGATCTTCGCACCGAAGTAAGCCAACTCAGCAGCCTCCTCGAAGTTGAGCTGATGCACGGCTGTGGTATGATCCACGAAGCGCGGGTCGTTGTTGTGCATGCCATCGATATCGGTCCAGATCTGAATCTCGTCAGCAGGCAGTGCTGCACCGATCAGAGAAGCGGTATAGTCGGAGCCACCACGCAGCAGATTGTCCACCTCGCCGTAAGCATTGCGGCAGATGAAGCCCTGCGTGATATAGATCTGATAGCCGGGATTCTTCTCCATGACCTCGTGCAGATGCTCCTTGATATAAAGCAGGTCAGGCTCCGAGTTCTTGTTCGTACGCATGAAACTCAGTGCATCGACCAAGATACTCTTGATGCCTTGCTCCTGGAGGTAGTTGTTCACCATGTTGGTCGACATGATCTCACCCTGGGAGACGATGATTTTCTCCTCGAAACTCGTGAAGATGCCTTTGGTGAACGAACGCATGTAACTGAATCTGTCGCGGAGGAATTCGCGCGTCTTCGTCTTGTAATCATCGTTCTGATACAAGTTCTCCACGTGATCCATGTATTTGGTCTCAAGGTTATTGATAACCTCGTTGGCGCCCTCCGGATTCTTCTTATAGAGATAGTTGCTGATCTCTACAAGACTGTTCGTTGTACCGCTCATAGCAGAGAGCACGACGAATGTGGGTTCTCCGGATCTTGTAATAAGCTTAGCTACGCTCTTCATGCGCTCGGGACTTCCTACGGAAGTACCACCAAATTTCATTACGTTCATATCGATGATATTTTTATTATTTCCTATCTAATTTAATCCTTATTTCTGATCTCCAGCACTTTACCGTCCTCGCACTTGTAGACAAAGCCGGGGTAACGGTCGAGCATTGAGATATTGTGCGTGGACATGACAACAGCCGTGCCCTCAGCAGTGAAGCCCTTGAGCAGTCGCACGATATTGTCGGCCGTCTCCGGATCGAGGTTACCTGTAGGCTCATCGGCAATGATGATTTTCGGTTTGTTGAGGATGGCACGCGCGATAGAGATACGCTGCTGCTCACCGCCTGAGAGCTCATGCGGCATGGAGTGGATTTTGTCCGTCATTCCCACAGCCTCGAGCACTTCATTGATGCGCTCCTCTATCTTTTTCTTATCCTTCCACCCCGTGGCACGGAGCACAAAACGGAGGTTCTGAAACACGTCGCGGTCGCGAAGCAACTGGAAATCCTGAAAGATGATACCCATCTCACGGCGCAAGGCCGGGATATCATGACGGCGAAGCTTGAGCAGGTCTCGTCCAAGAACCTCTGCTCTCTCGCCATCCTCCGGATACAGATCAAGCTCACAATAGAAAGTCTTGAGCAGGCTGCTCTTGCCCGATCCTACTTTTCCGATCAGATAGATAAACTCACCCTCGTCGGCGTGGAAACTCACATCGTCGAGGATCAGTGTATCCTGTTGGTATACTTTTACTTTATCGTAGTCTATCAGCATATATTATTCTAACTCCAAACTCAATAAAACTCCTAACTCCTATCTCCTAACTCCTAACTATTCTTGGCTCTTCTTTATTCTCCTTGCCTTGTCCCACTCCGGGTTATGGCGTTTGGCGAGCTCACGTGCGATATCCTCAATGCGCAGGCCTTTGGAAGTGAGGAGCACGATGAGATGATACATCAGATCGGAAGCCTCATAGATGAGGTTCTCGTTCGTGCCGTTGGTAGCCTCAATGACGGTTTCCACAGCTTCCTCACCCACTTTCTGCGCCATCTTGTTTACGCCCTTGCGGAAGAGGCTCGTCGTGTAACTGCCTTCCGGCATCTCTTCATGACGCTTGTTGATGAAGTCCTGAAGCTCAGAGAAGAAGAGGATGGGGTTCAACTCATTCTCCTCAGCCCAGCAAGTGTCGGTACCGAGGTGACACACGGGACCATCGGGATGAACCTCGATAAGCAGCGTGTCGTGGTCGCAGTCTTCCTTCACACTGACGAGGTGAAGGTAGTTGCCCGATGTCTCACCCTTGGTCCAAAGACATTTTCTCGTACGGCTCCAGAAGGTAACGAGCTTCGTCTCCATCGTCTTATCATAGGCTTCCTTGTTCATGAAGCCCAGCATCAGCACCTTTGAGGTCACTGCATCCTGTATGATGGCTGGCACGAGCCCGCCCATCTTTTCAAAATCTATCGTCATGATTTAAACTATGTTCTGAGTATTATATTCTGAAGTATTATTTATAATCTGACATTTATTCCTTTGTCTCTGAGATAACGCTTGAGCTCCGGAATCTTGATCTCCCCGAAGTGGAAGACGCTTGCTGCCAGGGCTGCATCAGCCTTACCTTTGGTGAAAGCATCATAGAAGTCCTCCATCTTTCCTGCGCCTCCACTGGCGATGACGGGGATGGGCACGAGGTCCGCCATCTCAGCAAGAGGCTCATAGGCGAAACCTTTCTTTACGCCGTCGTGATCCATACTCGTGAAGAGAATTTCTCCAGCTCCACGGTCTGCGACTTCTTTAGCCCACTCCATAAGCCGATGCTCGGTGCGTTCGCGCCCTCCTTTGACGTAGCAATGCCAACCATCGGCATCGTTGCGTGCGTCAATGGCGCAGACACAGACCTGAGAGCCGTATTTGGAAGCGATCTGATCGATGAGCTCCGGATGACGGATAGCCGCAGAGTTGATGCTTATCTTATCGGCTCCGGCGTCAAGCAGTCGGTCCACATCTTCTATCGCATTGATGCCACCACCCACCGTGAACGGGATATTGATCTCTCGCGCCACGCGGCTGACCATATCCGTGAAGGTCTTGCGGCCCTCAACCGTAGCCGTGATGTCGAGGAAGACAAGCTCATCGGATCCCGCATCACTATAGGCCTTGCCGAGCTCCACAGGGTCTCCCGCCTGGCGGAGGTTGACGAAGTGGGTGCCCTTCACGGTCTCTCCGTCCTTGACATCGAGACACGGCACGATACGTTTGGCTAATCCGTTCATCATATCTTCAACCGTTATTATTTCTTCAATTTCTCCAAATCAATTCTTCCCTCATACCATGCCTTACCGAAGACCACAGCGGGGATGCCAGCCTCATCCAAAGCCAGTATATCCTCATCACTGCTCACACCTCCACTGGCAATGAGATGAATATGGGGGAAAGCTTTCATGACCTTGCAGTAAAGCTCCGTAGCTGGTCCTGCGAGGGTCCCGTCCTTGGAGATATCGGTGCAGAGCACATTCTTCACACCTGCTTCCACATATCTAGTAAGGAACGGCAGCAGTTCTTCCTTCGAGTCTTCCTTCCATCCGTTGATGCTTACGAAGCCGTTACGCACGTCAGCGCCGAGGATTATCTTCTCAGCACCATAGGTCTTAAGCCACCCGAGGAACGTCTGAGGCTGACTCACGGCAATGCTCCCCACGGTCACCATAGCGGCTCCTGCAGCGAACGCTTTCTCGATATCCTCCTCACTCTTGATGCCACCTCCGAAATCGACTTTCAGACTCGTGGCAGCGGTGATGCCGCGAAGCACCGCATCGTTGACGATGTGCTTTGCCTTGGCGCCATCGAGGTCCACGACATGAAGACGCTTGAAGCCCAAACGCTCAAACTCACGAGCCTGAGACACAGGGTCCTCATTGTAGACCTTCTTCTGACTGTAGTCTCCCTTCGTCAGGCGCACACATTTGCCGCCGATGATATCTATAGCTGGAATCAGTTCTATTTTCATCGTCCTTCAATATTAATCCGTTGTCTCCATCTCAAGGAAATTACGCAATATCTGCTCTCCCACTTTACCGCTCTTCTCCGGATGGAACTGTACCGTCCAGAAGTTGTCGCGATGCATAGCAGCGGAATAAGGCACAGTGTAGTCGGCGGTAGCAATCGTAAACTCCGAGGTCGGAACATAATAGCTGTGCACGAAATAGACGTAGTCGCCTTCTTTCACGCCTTTGAAAAGCGGCGAGGAAAGGTCGTGCAGTGAGTTCCATCCCATCTCCGGCACTTTGTATTCGTGCGATTTAGGCACGAACTTTTTCACCTCCTCCGGGAAGATTCCGATGCAATCGACGTCGCCCTCTTCCGAATGGGCACAGAGAAGCTGCTGCCCCACACAGATACCTAGCACAGGTTGGTGCAGAGACCTTATGACCTCATCCAAGCCATGAGAGCGGAGATAAGCCATCGTCGTCTGCGCACTTCCCTGACCTGGGAAGATGATACGGTCGGCAGAAGACAACTCCCGGGGATCATCCGTGATGACGGGCTCCACACCGAGTCGTCGCAAGGCGTTGACAACGGAGTAGATATTGCCGGCATTATATTTGATAATTGCTACTTTCATGTCTGCAAAGCGTTAATCACCTTGCAAATTTACTAAAAAAAGACGGGGGAGCGTCATAACAAAGAGATTTTTTAGTCAAAGGATGATAAAAATGAACATTTCGTTCGAAAACCGCCAATATTTTTATAATTTTGTACCGCTATCTGACAAAGAAGCAAATAAAACAAGATTTTTGACTGCTCTTAAAGACAAAGAAAGACATGAAGAAATACATCTTAGCGCTTGCCCTTGCCGTTGTATCACTGTGCAGTTGGGGAGCGAACCGAGCTACCAAAGTGTATCTGTTCGGCTTCGCCGCCTCGTTCAACGACTCTACAGTCTATTTTACCGAGATTCAGGAGCTGGACTCTGCTTACATCGACTCAAAGACGAAGTTTCTCTATAGCCGTGAGAACTATTCTTACCAGCTCCGCGACCACCTCACGGAACAGGGCGCCAAGACTCCGACGTGCATCACTTGCTTTGCCCTGAAACGTAAGGACATTGATAAGAAATACGCTCGCCTGAGAAAGAAATACACGGCCAATGGAAAATTCATCGTCAAGGAAGTGAAACAGCCCGGCTTCCGTTACCAAGCCATCAAACCCGATGAGTAATACGCCTAACCATACACCAAACTGTATTACCTACCATTTCTGTGTAGCAGAACTGCCATTTTCTATAGCATTCGTCGGCTATAAGGATGGATTACGTCTGCTTTCTTCCTTCGTGCCCTTTATCAACAATAATGATGTCGTCGCAGAGGAAGAAAATAACGACTCACTACTCTTTAAGCTTACTGTAGACGACAGTTTGCGCCCCGAGCCCAAAGCTGACAGAGAGCGGATACGCGATTTCGACACCGGCAACGGCATAACCATCGTAGACAAGCTGAAAAATGGAGGATATCAATATATCATCAAGGACATCAACGGTTCAGATTGTTGTCTGCTCATCACAGACAAGGAATTCCGCAACTGTCGTTGTGCGCTCAACGGCGACTTCATCATGCGCTCTTTCGGACTGAATAATGCCATCATGCTCGTCTATGCCTTTGCCGCTGCCTATCGGGACACGGTTCTGGTGCATGCCTCCGTGGTGCGACAGAACGGTTACGGCTATGCCTTCATCGCTAAGAGCGGCACGGGAAAGTCGACACAGGTCAGCAACTGGCTTCGTTTTCTCCCTGGCTGCGATTTGATGAACGATGACAACCCCGTAGTTAGAGTCATTGATGGTAAGAGCTTTATCTACGGCAGTCCCTGGAGCGGCAAGACTCCATGCTACCGCAACATTAAGGCACCTCTTGGAGCTGTGACCCGCATTGACCGAGCTCCGGCCAATAGCATCGAGAAAGTGAACGTTCTTGAAGCCTTTGCCTCTCTCCTGCCTTCCGTCTCTTCCATGAAATGGGATGAAAATCTGTACGAAAAAATATGCACCAATATCTCAAGAATCATTGAGACCACTCCCATCTACACCCTTCATTGTCTTCCTGACAGAAACTCAGCGGAGGTCTGCAACAGAGCGATCAGTAAGAAGGACAAGTAGCGAAAAATATATAAAAAGAGATTATAGGATAAGAGAAGATTGAAGTATGCTAAAAATGCGAGAAGTAACATTCAAAAACTCTATATTGATTCCCGCTGTTCTGAAGCTCATCAACGAAGGGCACACCGTGACACTCCCATTGAAAGGCTTCTCCATGCGACCCTTCCTTGAGGACGGACGTGATAAAGCCCTCCTGGCAAAGGTGGGTAAACTGCGTGTAGGTGACCCCGTATTGGCAATCATTGACCATCAGCGCTATGTCCTCCACCGCATCGTGAAGATTGAGGGCGATAACGTGACACTTTTAGGTGACGGTAATCTCCACCCCGAGCACTGCAAGACCTCCGACATCGAGGCATCCGTAATCGGCTTCTATCGCAAAGGACGCACCACCCTCGACCCTATTGCAGGCCGGAAATGGAAGACTTACTCCACGGTATGGATGCGTCTACGGCCCATCCGTCGTTGGCTTCTTGCTTTCTACCGCCGAGTGTGGATCCCGATTTTCGGGTATGCATAATAACAACTAAAATGAATGTCTAAAACAAACAAAAAAAATAACTATGAAAGCAAAACCAGGATTCAGAGTAACCGATGTATGCGGCTCTCATATCATTATTGCTGAGGGAAAAGAGAATATCGACTTCAGCAATATAATCAGTTTAAACGATAGTGCCCTTCTCCTTTGGAAAAGCATCCAAGGCAAAGACTTTACTGTGGAGGACCTCGCCGACATTCTCCAAGACAACTATCAGCTTGACGACAACACACCGTTGCCACGTCAGCAGGCTCTAAAAGATGCCCAGGAGGTGGCTGACCAATGGAAAGAAGCCGGAATCATCTCTGCCTGACATTATTCATAATTAATAAAATATCTTGGAAGTAGCCTTATTACGAAACAAACTTATAACGAAAGCAAATAATTACGCGGTGAAAAGGGTTTATGCAACGTGTTGCGCACAGAGATAGTGAAAAAACTGCATAAATATTTTGGTGAACGCACACAATGCCGTACCTTTGCACCAGATGGTTGTGAAACCGTCACAATTTTGGTTTTAGTTTTTAGGTTTTAGTTTCGTACATGTTAGGTTTAAGATTGTTTTTACGATAGGTATCAGTACAAGAAGGTAAAGACAGATTGGTTTTTAGGAATACGAAATAGAGGATGCAACGTGTTTTACGTAGCATCCTTTATTTGTTTTATCGCGTCACATATGGGGCGGTAACACGTCACATATGGGGCGGAAACGCGACACGTATGAGGCGGAAACGCGACACGTATGAGGCGTGATAAGAGAAGGCTTTCAAATATTAGAATTCGTAACCGATATTTATCATGAAGTTGACACCGTTGGTCTTGTTTGAATAGCCGAGAGTGGCGCCGATAGGCCCGATAAGCGACTTGTAGTAGTAGGCAAGCTCATAGCCGAGCATGGGACTGTACTTCAACAAGTCACGGAGGGCATCAGCATGCTGCGCACCCGCCGTCTTAAAAAGGATGAAGTTATTTGTCGAGAGTTGAGCCTGGAGTCGTAACTGACATGCTACGAAATGGTTGTCGGTAATTTCCACATGTCCTACCCCTGGGAATGGCATCTGCTGGTCTAGATAATGACCGAACCACTGTCCGCCGACACCGTTCATGCGGATCAGCGGAATGTCAGAGCCGAAAAGCAGACGATCGTAAAGCATCGGCTGAAAGGTGAAGATATGGTTCAGCGGGAAGGACATGCGCCAATGAGCACTGAGCTCACTGAACCCACGGTGATCTTTATAAGAATAAAAGTTGTCAGTGAAATAGGCATACTCAGCCTGAAAACTTGCACCTCGTGTGGGGAACACTCCTTTGTTCTCCGAATCGTAATGGAGGTTGGCGTGATAACTGAAGAAGTGGCTGTCGCTGACGTCAAAGCCTTCATGCGCTATCGTGCTCTCAACCATGAGCCGATGGAAATTGTAGTAGTCCCAGCGAGCGGAAAGATCCATCGTGAGGTTGCGAATACCGATATCCATCAATCCGATGCTTGCCTGATGGTGGTTGAGCGTGAGGTTATACGATTTGTGACCGCTTTCAAAGACATCGAGGTCGTTGTGTTCAAAATAATATTCAAGTCCCGTCTCTACTCGATGCTTTGGCTTGAAGACTCCTCTGAGATCCACACTCGTCTTCTTGCCGAGTCGCAGAGTTGCCTCGAGGTCTACGGGACGCTTCGCCATCGAGTAGACACCATCAAGTTGCATCGCCACCATCGTCTCGGTATCGAAGCGCAGTCCCACGCTCCCTTGTACCCGGTCATATTCGGGGCGCTCACGTCTCGTGGCAGCATAGCTCACGGGCACGAGGGCCGCGGGGTTCAGCTGAGGACGTGTGGGTTGGTAATCGTCAGCAAGACCGAGCATGTGCTTTAACGCCATCAACTCATCCCAGTGGCTCATTGCCTCCTCCTCTCCCCTTCTAACGAGTGTGTCGATAGCTGCCGGCGTAAAACTCGCAGCACCATAACCTTTTGTGTTCACACGGATAGCGACATCCGTGAGCTTGAGATTGTCCTCATATTTATTCTTACAGTTGACGTCGATAATCTGTCCGATGACTGAGGCATTAGAGTTGATGTCATCGGCTGTTCGCGGGGCCCCCTGCACAGTCACACCGATGATATAGTCGGCTCCCATTGCTTTAGCGATATCCGCCGGATAGTTGTTGCGCAGACCTCCGTCGACCAGCACTTTGTCACCGAGGCGCACCGGTGAGAAGACAGCAGGAATAGACATACTCGTGCGCATAGCCTGAGCAAGATGTCCTGAGTGGAAATCATACTCAGTGTTGTCCACGATATTTGTTGCTACACAGGCAAAGGGGATTGGGAGAGAATCGAAACTCATCGAGTCAGTATAGCCTGCCGTGAGCCTGTCGAAGAGCCGCATAAGATTCTTGCCTTGGATGAAGCCTGCCTCGCGCAACCGACTATCTTTATTGAGCGTATAAGTTTTTGTGAAAGCGTAGGTCGTCTGCTTCTCGCGGTTCCCAAGGTTCTGTGTATAATAGTCGTCGCGGTCACTGAGCAGAAAAGTCCAGTCTTGTTTCCGCACCATAGAGTCGAGACGTTGTGCATTCCATCCACAACTGTACAGGCCTCCGATAATGCTTCCCATGGAGGTACCAGTGACGATGTCTACGGGTATTCCCGCCTTCTCTATCACCTTCAACGCACCGATATGTGCCACACCCTTGGCACCTCCACCTGAGAGAACCACAGCAACACGCGGACGGCGAGGCTGGGCATTCACACAAAAGCAAGAAGATACAAGAATGAGAATCAGACAAAGTAGTTTCGCTTTCATAACAATAGGTTTTTATTATCTTTCCTCACAAATATTTTTCACACGGATTCTAAAGATTTTAATGATTTTCGGCTTCGCCGATAATATAGGGATGCTGAAGAGTACGTGTTGCCGCAAAGCGGCGTAACCATCTTTAAAATCTTTAGAATCCGTGTGAGATAAAATTTTAGTAAGTGTAAGAAGCTCCCATCTTTGGAAACACCTTATGCAACTTCCTCCAGATGATCTCGAAGAGCACTGTACCCACGATAGCCGTGAGGATACCGAGGATCACGTCGATGCAGTAGTGATGACCGGTATAGACGGCTGTGAACCAGATACCTACACAGATGAAACCAAAGAGGCATGAGGTATACCAACGCCTGTGGCTCATGACCGAATAGATCGTCGTCACGAGAAGATAAGCGGCATGCAAACTCGGCACGGCGGCAAAGACGTTAGCGTTCTTGCCATAGATACTGTGGAAGATGTTCAGTCCTACAAGCTGATCGAACCGTCCTAATCCCGCCACATTGCCAGGCGTATGGAGCACGGGAGTGAAACCATAGTTCATGGCATACCATGGCGGTGCTGCGGGGTGAACATAGTAACCGATGAATCCGATGAGATTCACCGTGAGAAAAGCCCAGGCAAAACGGTTAGCCCAGTCGCGCTTATGGATGAAATAGAGGTATATCGTAAAGGCGATAGGCACCGGCACCCAACAGAGGTAGAAGCAGCCTGCCATGAAGTCGAGCACGGCACAATGGTGAATGGCGAACCACTCACCAGGAATGAGCCTGCCTGCTGCAGTGTTGATGCCAAAGAGCGCTTTCTCTGCATCATACAAGCCCCGCACATCGATACTGTGGAACTCATAGTTGGGATAGAAGTTGAAACTGCTGTAGATGAAACCAAAGAGGAACCACGGCAGCATACAGAGCGTGAAGCGACGTGTAGGCTTGATGGCAACGAAGATGGCAAACAGTACAGCTATCAATAAGCAATCCATAGCCTTATTTATTCATCTCCTTATCGCGCTCCGTGAGCTTCTTATAGCAATAGCCCACGCGCCAGAAAGCTGTGATATTGGCGAGCACGGCTATGAGGATCATGCCACCGGCGAGCCACCACAGATTGCCTGTTGCTCCCGTGAGCATAGCAGTGATAGCCGTAACTACGACACGCTCGGGACGCTGCATCAGTCCCACTTTGCACTCAATGCCAAGACCCTCAGCACGTGCACGCACATAGCTCACCATGACACTTCCCACCATAGCAGCAAAGGTCACGACACCCATCCAGAACCAGCCATCATCCTCCAAGAAGACGAGAACGATACCGAAAAGTGATATCAGCTCACTGTAACGATCAAGCGTAGAATCCCACATAGCGCCAAACGACGAGCTCATGTTGCCCATGCGCGCCAGTCGGCCGTCCATCATGTCGAACAGTCCTGAGGCGATGATGATGAATCCACCCCATCCGAGAGTCGTTGTCTGGACAAAGAGGTCCGGCTGCTGAGAGGCACAGATGAAAAACACGGCAGCAACGATGTTGCCGATGAAGCCCAAGGTCGTGACGACGTTCGGTGTGATACCTACCTTGATCATGCCTTTAATCAGCGGATTGATGATCTTGTAAATAACTTGTTGTAGAAAATCTCTATACCACATATATACTATTATTTTTGTTTGCTTGTTTAATTATCCTTGACCATCGTCTTTTGTCTGAATACCCATCCTCGCTGCAGCGGATAATTGAAGCCAAAGGCCACTGCCAGCGCCACAAGACACTTGACGATGACGAAATAGCTCTTACCTCCTGCAAGCCATGTCAGCAGGTTGGTTCCGCCGCCATTGAGGAGCATGCTTCCGATCCATACGACGAGATATCTCTCTGCCAAGGCTTTCTTGCCACGTCCTGTCTTAGAAAAGACATAGTGACTGTTGAGCGTAAAATTGGTCAATCCACCGCAGACCACCCCGATAATATTGGCATAGCCATACGTAAGCAGACCGAGGTATGTCAGCGAAATGGCCAAGCCAAAGTCAACACAGCTTGCTGCTGAAGCACTCATTTCTGCCTTGGCGAACGTCCATAGTTCATGTTTGATCTTTCCCATAGATGTTTACCAACAAGACAGAATATATTTTGCCACAACCATAACCACTAATGCATAGACGCCGCCGAGAATATCATCTCCCATGACCCAGAAAGCACCTTTCATGCGATCAAGCTTCTTGATTCCCAATGGTTTAACGATATCGAAGAAGCGGAAGAGCACAAGCGCTGCCAGCGCCCAGCCCCACTCTTTTGGCTGTACGACGATGAGCGGAATCCACACGCCGACCATCTCGTCGACAACCACTCGCGACGGGTCCTCGCCCCAGTAAGGCTGCAAGCGCGCTGTAGCCCATGTGCCAAGCAAGGTGAAGAGAAGAATGAGGGCTATCGTGAGGAGCATCAGCTCACTGCCTGAAAGCCAGAGGCTCAGCAAGCCCCATATCACTGTAGCCAGCACGCTGCCGGCTGTGCCTGGTCCCCACGGCCACAATCCGCTATAGAACCCCGTGCCTATGAGCATAGGGAGAAAGGGAGGACGCTTGTCCGTAAGGTTGCCTTTATCGTTCATGATTGATATTTTATGATTATGCAATGGCGGACGGCCACAAGAGCAACACGCCGCTTTCGATTGCAAAATTAATATAAAACTCTTATCTATCAAAGAGTTTTAGAGAGTTTTGCTGAATTATTGAGTAACTTTGTATGCTATTTCATAAGCAATAGAACAAAAAGTATTCAAAATTACCACAGCAGTGTTCCAAAATAGAATTAGGTATATATAGAGGACACGTGGCAAGAGATTGTAAGGACAGGAATAATATTTTATGAACAACAAACGCTTCGTCATGGCACTTCTGATGACTTTCGTATGTTTCATCAGTGCTGTGGCCCAACAAACAACGGAAAAGATAACCGGACAAATCGTAGACAAAGACGGCTATGCCATACCTTATGCCAGTGTTACTTATCGCGGGCACCATATCGCCGTGTCGAGCGACATCGAGGGCAAGTTCTCTGTCGATAAGCATCCGGGATGGATTATCACGATTACGAGTGTAGGATTCAAAAGCACAACCGTGAAGGTGGATGCTTCGTCCTCAGACCTCGGCAAAATCGTGCTAAAGGACGACACACGCTCGCTCTCTGAGGTCGTCGTCAAGCAGAAACGCGGGCGCTACCGCCGTAAGGACAACCCTGCCGTGGAGCTCATGCGCAAGGTTATCGCTGCGAAGAAAAAGACAGATCTCGACAACTACCCGTATTATCAGTACGATAAGTATCAGAAGATTACACTGGCCTTCAACGACATCACGGACAAGCAGCTTGAGGGTAAGTTCTTTCAGAAGAGAAGTTACCTGCGCGATCAGATAGAGACGTCGCCCTATAACAACAAGCGCATCCTCCCCGTGCAGGTCGACGAGACGGTGACGCAGCATGTCTACCGCAAGGACCCGAAGAAAGAGAAGGACATCATCATGGGTCAGCAGTCGAGCGGTATCGGTCAGGTGCTCTCCACGGGAGAGATCCTCAACACGATGCTGAAAGAGGTGTTCACCGATGTGAACATCTACGACGATTATGTACGACTTGTGCAGTACCCCTTCGTCTCTCCTATCGGCAACACGGCCATTTCTTTCTATCATTTCTATATTGAGGACACGACTTATGTCGACAAGGACAAGTGTTATCACTTGCAGTTCATTCCCGCCAATCAGCAGGACTTCGGCTTCCGCGGTGAGCTGTGGGTCCTTGCCGACTCCACGCTACATGTGCGCAAGGTGAACCTTTACATGCCAAAGAAGAGTGACGTCAACTGGATTGACGACATGAAGATTGAACAGGAATATACGAAGCTCGACAACGGTGAGTGGGTGCTCACAAAAGACGACATGGCGGCAGAAATTCATGCCAACAAGCTCTTGCAGGATCTGCTTGTCGTAAGAACAACACGACTCTCCAACTATGCTTTCCACGAATTGCCGAAGCAGCTCTTCGCCGGCAAGGCGAAGGTGAAGCACTATAGCGATGCCTATAACCGCAATGATGCTTTCTGGAACGAATACCGACAAGTGGGACTGACGAAGAGCGAGTCGTCGATGTCGAACTTTATCAGGGCCATGGAGAACTCCAAAGGATGGAAATATATTATCAAGGCGGTGCAACTGCTTGTGGAGAACTATGTCGAGACCACTTCTGATCCGAATAAGAAAAGTAAGTTCGATATCGGACCTGTCAATACATTTATCAGCTCCAACTATGTCGATGGCCTTCGTCTGCGCCTTGCCGGTCGTACGCTGGCAGCCCTCAACCCGCATCTCTTCTGGAACGGATATGCTGCTTATGGCACGAAGAGCCACCGCTGGTACTACGGCGATGAGTTCACGTGGTCATTCAACAAGAAACAGCTCAGCCCCTTCGAGTTTCCACAGCGCAACCTCGTCTTCGAGACGTCTCGCGATGTAATGTCACCTTCCGACCTGAACCTGATCCACAATAAAGATAATATTTTCATGACGATCCGTTCAAGCTCGCAGAAGGAGATGTTCCTCTACAACCGTCAGCGATTGACATTCAACTATGAGACGGAGGCGGGATGGCGCTATAATGCCCGCATTCAGACACAAAGCAACGAGACGGCAGGCCAGCTTCATTTTTATAAGGTGAACACGGGTGAGGAGATCCATAAGATCCGCCTCACAGATGCTACCGTGGGCATCACCTGGAACCCGGGTGTGACCTACGTCAACACGAAGCGTACACGTCTGCCGGTCAACCTCGACTCACCGGATATCAGCCTCTCGCATACCATGGGCTTCAAAGGTGTACTCGGCGGCGACTTCCAGAGCAATATCACAACGCTCGGCATCTATCAGCGTCAGTGGCTCGGCTCCTTCGGATACATGGATTTCCATGTTATAGGCAAGGCACAGTGGAATAAAGTGCCCTTCCCGCTGCTTATCCAGCCGCCTGTCAACCTCAGTTATATTGAGACGGAGAACACAGTATCGCTCGTTCACGACTGGGAATTCCTCAACGACCGTCAGGTGTTCTGGAGCTGGAAATGGGATCTCAACGGTAAGATTCTAAACCGCATCCCATTCATCAGACGACTCAAATGGAGAGAGTTTGTGGATGTCAAGGGCTTCTGGGGAACTCTCACTGACAAGAACAACCCGACGAAGAACACGAATGATGATCTCATTTACCGCTTCCCCGTCGACTCGCATATCATGAGCAATAAGCCTTACTGGGAGGTGGAAGCCGGAATCCACAATATCTTCAAGCTCATCAGCATAGGATATGTACGCCGGTTGACCTACAACTATCCGGGCGTGAGCAAGTGGGGCATCAGATTTGACTTCCAAGCATCGTTCTAATAAAAAGCCCCATCAAGCCTCCCCTTCGGGGAAGCTTGATGGGGCTTTGGCTTGGTGGGGCTTCTTGGTGAGGTTTCTCTTTTTATATATAGTATTCTGCTGCATCAATAAGCCCTGCACGGAAAGCGAACTTCGTGGCTTCGTGGAGGTTGTTGACGCCTAACTTGCGGAAGATGTTCTTACGATGTGTATTGATGGTATGGAAACTGGAGAAACGCTGCTTGGCTATCTCCTTTGTTGTCATACCGAGCGCAATATCTTTCAGGATTTCCTGCTCTGTCTTCGTCAGCTGCGGGAGTTCTTCTTTATGCTCAGTTTCATCGCTGGAAGGCGAAAGCAACATCTCTGTGACTTGCTGACAAATGAATCGCTTGCCCTTGGAAGCATAATTAATGGCTTCCTTTATCTCCGTCAAAGAACAATCTTTGAGCACGATCCCACATTTAGGACAAGTCACGACCATCTCATGAAGGAAATCCTGACTCAGATCTTCACTAAAGAGAATCCACTGAGCATCAGGGAAGCGCTCACTGATGATGTTCAATTCTGCAGCATCATTGATATCGAAAAGTGTGTAGTCGACAATAATAATAGCCTTGCTGTCAGTTTTCAACGCCTCCAAGAGCCCTGCCTTGTCCGACAGGCATTTACACTCTGCATCTTTCCGCGCAGAAATGACATAGAGAAGCCCTGCGCGTGTGATATCTTGATTGTCAGCAATATAAAATTTCATCTCTCTAATTAAAGTTCAACTCCGGTGCCTTCTCGGCTCCCGCAGCAGCCTCAAACTTCTCCATGCGGTTGAACCCGAACATCCCCGCAAAGATGACGTTCGGGAAACGGCGCACCGACTGATTGTAATCCTGCACCGCCGCGTTATACTTCTGACGCGCCTCGTTGATGCGGTTCTCCGTGCCTTCCAACTGTATCTGCAAACTGTGGAA
Source organism: Prevotella sp. UBA2725 (assembly GCA_002353825.1). Lineage (GTDB taxonomy): Bacteria > Bacteroidota > Bacteroidia > Bacteroidales > Bacteroidaceae > Prevotella. The sequence continues at coordinate 30,235 of DEKJ01000063.1, forward strand.
GTTCTCGTTGGCTTTCAATTCCGGATAGCGCTCTGCCACGACCATGAGTTTGCCTAAAGCCTCAGACAGCTGTCCCTGGGCCTGCTCAAACTGTTTCATCTTCTCGGGTGTGAGACTGCCGGCATCGAGCTTGATCTGCCCTACGGAAGCACGTGCCTTGGTCACGGCCTCAAAAGTCTCCTTCTCATGCTTGGCATAAGCCTGAACCGTCTTGGCGAGGTTAGGAATGAGGTCCGCACGTCGCTGATAGGTTGCCTGAACATCGGCAAGGGCGGTCGTAGCCGTCTCCTGCTTGTCCACCAGGACGTTGTAACTACGGATTCCGCTACGGAATCCGCTGAAGCAGATGATCACGATGACAACAGCTATCACCAATAAAATAATGTTACTCTTCTTCATTGCTTATTCTTAAATTATTATGTTTCAAAATTTTGTCCCTAACCATGCATCGTCGTTGGCACTGAAACTCTTAACTCTTAATTCTTAACTCCTAACTCTTAACTCCTAACTCCTAACTCCTAACTCTTAACTCCTACCAGCCTCCCCCAGCTCCTCCGCCGCCAAAGCTGCCACCACCAAAACTACCGCCACTGAAGCCGCCACCCGACGAGCCCCAACCGCCACCACCTCCGAGGAAGAAGGGCGGGAACCAGTCGTCATCATTGCGACGGCGGCGCCGCTTCGGTTTTGGCTTGGGATGGTACCAGCCCAGTGTGGCAAGCACCCACAGAATCAGCGAAAGGATAGGATGCCAGAGACAAAGCGCAAGGATAAAAATGCCAAACCAAACGGGGAAGTCATCATCGTCTTCACGCGAGTCTATGTCGTCCCCGTCGACCGTGGCCTTGCCGGTCTTGAACTTACTGTACAGGGCTTTTACGGTAGAGAGTACGGCGGCATCGAGATTATCCTCCTTCATATTCTTAACGATGCACGCCCGGGCAATGTCATCGCATTCCACATCCGTGAGATCTCCCTCCAGTCCTTTTCCCGGGGCTATAAAATACCTACGGTCATCTACCGCAAGGACAATCACCAGGCCACGCCGCGTTTTCTTGTCGCCTACTCCCTGCTTATTGCCAATATCCTGCGCCATGCGGAAGCAGTCTGCGTCTTTCACATGGTTGACGACGACAAACACCGACTGGATGCCACACTGCGTCTCCAACCGCCGGAGGTAGACGTCTGCCGTATCTCTGTCGGCTGGGCTCATCAGATCTTCCGGATCGCACACATACCGGTTGCGGTCCTGCAGATGAACCATTGGGATATCATCTGCCGTCCATTCTTTGGCATGGCCAATGACCACAGCAAAGAAGGCCAGGATAAAAAGCAATAGTTTCTTCATCATTTAATGACTATCGCCTTGATGATACGCACGTCTTTCAGCGGGCGGTCGTGATCATCTGTTGCCACAGCATCGATGTCGCCAACCACTGACAAACCCTTGACAACCTCCCCAAAAACAGTATATCGTCCGTCAAGCCACGGCGTGCCGCCATGTGACCAGTAGTAATCGCACATCTCCTGTGGGTACTTCACTGTACCGTTGGTCAGAGAATCAAGTTGATGCTGGAACTTTGCCATAGCTTTCGGACCATAGGGAAAGCCCCAGACGAGATAGAACTGCGAGGCAGACGACGCATGCTTTGGGTTGTCAGCATCCGGCTCACGCGCAGCAGCCAAGGCACCACGCTTGTGGAAATATTTAGGAAAACAGATTTCTGCAGGGATGCGATAGCCTGGATCATAATCGCCTACCTGTACCCCAGGCTTGGCATGACGTGTAGTAGAATCTCCTGTCTGAATCATGAAATCGGAGATGACTCGGTGCCAAAGATTACCATCATAATAACCTGCACGAACCAACTTAAGAAAGTTATCACGATGCCTTGGCGTTTCATTATAAAGTTCTACCGTGATGTCCCCCATCGATGTCTTTAACAATACCTGATGGCGGACATCCGAAGAATCGGTTTTCACAATCAAGGAGTCGACCTGAGCAAGAAGCGCTAAGGGCGACAAAAGGAAACATAGAAAAATAAGTACCTTTCTCATATTTCAATAAGTATAAATGCAGGGGGCGGTCCCCTGTGGCCGCCCGCAATTGAAGATTCAACAGCCGTTGGCCTAATTGATTCGTTGTCAAAGTTACAAATAATTCTTAGAAATAATTCAAATACTGCTCATTTTTTCCGAAAAACTATCAAAATTGTGGTTTATAAGCATTTGAAGCAACAAAAAACTTTGCCAATTGTAGAAGTTTCATTACTTTTGCAACAGATAACGAATATCACATCTTAAGATAATAAAAGCGCTTTAATACAAAATGAATAAGAAAGTTCTCATTCCACTCGTAGTGGTCATTGTCCTGCTTCTCGCAGGTGTTGGTGTTCTTTATTTCAACCTCCATAAGCAACGCAAGGAAAATGCGGACATGGAGCAGCTTGCTGCACTCGACAAGAAAGAAATGGAAAACGAATATCAGCAATTCGCCGACCAGTACAGTGAGATGAAGACACAGATCAACAACGACTCCATCGTGGCCCAGCTCACGGCTCAACAGGAGAAGACCCAGCGTCTGCTCGCCGAGCTCCGCAACACGAAGAGTACGGATGCTAAAGAGATCGCCCGTCTGAGAAGGGAACTTGCTACAGTACGTGCCGTACTGCGTAGCTATGTCATACAGATTGACTCGCTCAACCGCGCCAACGAGCATCTCACCGCAGAGAACACACGTATTCGTGGTCAGTATGCAGAGGCCAACCGCCAAATTGAAGGATTGAACACAGAGCGTGCAAGCCTTTCAGAGAAAGTGGCGATCGCTGCTCAGCTCGATGCGACGGGTATCTCCATGACGGCCCTCAATAAACGCGGCAAGAGCACAGACAAACTGAAGAAAGCCAAACGCTTCATGGTGAGCTTCACCATCGCCCGCAACGTCACGGCTCAAAGCGGCATGAAGACCGTTTATATCCGTGTCACGACTCCTACAGGTGCACTGCTCGGTGGTGCCGGAAGCTTCAACTACGAGAACCGCTCGCTGGCTTGCTCCGCTAAGCGTTCGCTGGAATATACGGGTAAGGAGACTCCGATGAGCCTCTACCTCGATATCGATCAGTCGCTTGAAGGCGGCACGTTCAACGTCAGCATCTTCGCCGACGGCAACATGATCGGTAGCCGAAGCTTCTCGTTCCAATAGGATAATAATCATTCCCATGTGCAGGGGCGGCCCTTGTGGCCGTCCGCAAAAACATAGAGATAACATAAGAAATATGAGAAAAAGCACGATAGTTCTTTTTATCGCCTGCAGTTTAGGATGCTATATCCCTGCCAGTGCCCAACAAGTGCTGACACTTGACAGTTGCCGTGCCCTGGCATTGCGCAACAACAAGCAATTGCAGGTGTCGCGCATCAACAAGGAGATGACCGAGTATGCGCGCAAATCGGCAAGAACACAGTACTTGCCGAAGGTAGACGCTATAGCGGGCTACTCTTATTTCACGCGAGAAATCAATCTTCTGAGTAAAAGCCAGAAAAATGAACTGAACAACATCGGTACGACAGGAGTCAGCCAGGTGAGCGGAGACCTTACAACAGGTATCAGCGAGCAACTGACGAATATGGTCAAGCAAGGCACCATCACTCCTGCACAAGCTCAGCAGATAGGTGGTTTGATGCAACAGTTTGCCAACGGCCCCATCTCACAGTACGCTGCAGGACTGGGCAATACCATCGGTAAGAAGGTTGTAGATGCACTCCACACAGATACACACAACATCTTTGCCGGCTCCATCTTCCTTCGTCAGCCTATCTACATGGGCGGCGGCATCATCGCTGCCAACCGTATGGCTGATATCACGGAGCAGATGGCTGACGACAACATCACATTGAAGAATCAGTCTACGCTCTATAACATCGACCAGGCTTATTGGACCGTTGTCTCGCTGAAGCAGAAGCAAAAGCTCGCTTACAGTTTCCGTGACCTCGTGAAGAAGCTCGACGACGATGTTCAAAAGATGATTAAGCAAGGCGTTGCCACACGTGCCGATGGCCTGAAGGTTCAAGTACGTGTCAACGAGGCTGACATGCAGATCACGCAGGTTGACGATGGTCTTGTGCTCTCGAAGATGCTTCTCTGCCAGCTCTGTGGACTGCCAATGGACGACAACATCGTGCTTGCCGACGAGAACAAGGATCATATCGATACCGATGCTTCTGTAGCTGCAGAGACTTATACCCCTGATAAGGATTTCAGCAGTCGACCAGAGGTAAGACTGTTACAGAAGTCTGTTGACTTAGGTGAACAGAACACGAAACTCATTCGAGCAGCCTTTCTCCCCCATCTCGCACTGACAGGTGGTTACTCCATTTCTAACCCGAACGTTTTCAATGGTTTTCAAAGAAAATTCTCCGGCGTTTGGAATGTAGGCGTGACCCTGCAGGTGCCGGTATGGAACTGGTTTGAGTCTCGCTATAAGGTTCGCGCTTCTGAGGCTGCTACAAATATGGCAAAGGTTGAACTCTCTGATGTCCAGGAGAAGATCAACCTACAGATCACGCAAAGCCGATTCAAAGTGAAGGAGGCGCGCAAGAAACTTGCCATGGCTGAGAAGAATATTGCCAGTGCAGAGGAGAACCTTCGTTGTGCACAGGTGGGTTTCAAGGAAGGCGTCATGGAATCAACCGACGTACTCGCTGCTCAGACAGCATGGCAACAGGCTCAGAGTCAGAAGATTGACGCACAGGTAGAGGTGAAGCTTGCCCAGGTGAACCTCGAAAAGGCATTGGGTATTTTACAATAACAATAACAAAACAGCATAAAGATGAGCGCAAAGAGTCAGCACCAAAATGTACTATTAGCGGTACTGGGGTTCAGCATCGCCGTCTTGATCGTCGCCCTTATCGGTTTCTTCACGTTGGGTAAGACCGATGAGATCATCCAGGGTGAAGTAGAGGTTGGCGAATACCGTGTCAGTTGCAAGCTACCGGCCCGTGTCGAAGAGATCCGCGTCAAAGAAGGCGACTATGTTCACAAAGGCGACACCCTCGCTATCCTTGAGATTCCAGAGATGAATGCCCAAGAAAAAGTGGCTCAGTCTACTGAGGCCGCCACACAGGCATTGAGCGATCTCACCGACGAAGGTACGCGTCGTGAAGCTATTGAGAGCGCTTATCAGCTTGTGCAGCAGACTAAAGCCGCTTCCGACGTGGCCAAGAAGACCTACGACCGTATGCAGAACCTCTACGCTGAGGGAGTGACAAGCCAGCAGAAACGTGACGAGGCGAAAGCTGCCTGGGAAGTAGCTGTGGCTCACGAGAACTCCATGAAGAGTCAGTATGAGCTGGCTAAGAATGGTGCCCGTGAGAAGCAGAAAGAGGCTCAGCGCCATCAAGTCAACGCTGCAAAGAACGCTGTCAACGTTGTGCGCTCTGTACTGAAAGAGACTGTCCAGATAGCCGCCGTCGACGGTGAGGTGAGCGACATCTATCCGAAGGAAGGTGAACTCGTAGGTATGGGATCCCCGATCATGAGCATCTCTATCATGAAAGATATGTGGGGTACCTTCAATGTGCGCGAGGATCAGCTCAAAGGCCTGAAGATTGGCGACACGTTCACGGCTTTCTCTCCCGCTTTCAACAAATCGCTGAAAATGAGAGTCTATGAAATTAAAGATGAAGGCTCCTATGCAGTGTGGAAAGCTACGAAAAGCAATGGTCAGTATGACTTGAAGACTTTTGAGGTCAAAGCTCGCCCCATCAATCCGTTTGACGGTCTCCGTCCGGGTATGTCGTTGGTTGTGAAGAACGTGAAGAAGTGAGCCTCTCTGAGACCATAAAACGCATCTACCACATCTTTGTCCGCGAACTGGTCATTATGTGGCGGCATCCGATCTTCGGGTTCTGTACCTTTGTCTTCCCCCTTATAGTAGTGCTCTTTTTCACTACGCTGATGAACGGAGGACAGCCTGTAGAGATGCCGGTAGGTGTTGTCGATCAAGACAATACCCATGTGAGCCGCGCCATGATTCGGAAGCTCGACGGCTTCCAGACGACGCATGTCATTGGCCATTATGCCAATATGAACGATGCCCGTGAGGCTATACAGAAGAACCAGATCTACGCCTTTCTGCTCATTCCCAAAGGTACGACAGATAAACTCCTTGATGGCGACCAACCGAAGATCTCTTTCTATTATAGTAATGTGACGCTTGTTGCAGGCTCGTTGCTTTTCCGCGACCTGAAGACGATAGCGTCCCTGGGGTCGGCTGCCGTAGGTTCGGCAAAGCTCTCTGCACTCGGAAAGACCTCCAAAGAGATACGCACATTCTTACAGCCCATCGTCATCGACCTCCACCAAATAGGCAATCCGTGGTCCAACTACAATGTGTATCTGAGCACAGCCATGGTGCCAGGTGTTCTGATGATTTTCGTCTTCCTGCTCACTCCCTACTCTATCGGTACCGAATTGAAGTTTCATCGGTCCAAGCAGTGGATGAAGATGGCTGGCAACAACATCCATATCGCCATAGCAGGTAAGATTCTTCCGCAGACCATCATCTTTACGTTGGTGATGTGGTGCTTTGAGTTCTACATCTTCTATGGGCTCCACTTCCCTCATCCGGGAGGCGTAGTACCTATCTTACTTTTGGGTTTCCTCTCGGTCTTCGCTTGTCAGTGCTTTGGCATCTTCATCTTCGGCCTCATGCCTTCCTTGCGTATGTCGATGTCGATATGCTCTCTGTGGTCAGTGGTGAGTTTCTCAGCCTGTGGTGCTACCTATCCGGTATTCGCCATGGACTCAATGATCCAGTCGATGGCTCAGCTCTTCCCACTCCGCCACTATTACATGATCTACCAGATGTGTATCTTCAACGGCTATCCGCTGAGCTACGCCTGGTTCGATTTCCTAGTTCTTATCATCTTTGCTTTCCTCCCGATGTTCACCATCAAGAATATCAAAAAGGCAATGCTTGTTTACGTTTACATTCCATAATATTAAGACATAAAATAAGACATAATATCGTACATGAAGAGAGACGGTCTGTTATACAGAATACGCGAAGGCATCTATGATACATGCTATATCATGGTGCAGGAGGTGAAGAACGAGTTCCGCGACGAGGGCTTACTCATCTTCTGCGTGCTTGTACCGCTTTTCTATCCTCTTCTCTATTCATGGATCTACAACAATGAGGTGGTACGCGATGTGCCTGTGGCTGTGGTTGACTTCAGTCACAGCCACGCTTCCCGCGAGTTCACACGTTTGTTGGATGCCAGTGCCGATACGAAAGTGGCTTACTATTGTAACTCCTTGGACGAAGCCAAGGAACTGACAGGTAAGCAACAAGTACACGGTACGATCTATTTCCCCAACGATTTCGAGCAGCGTCTTGGCCGTGGTGAACAGGCAACGGTGAGCGTCTATTGCGACATGAGCCTTATGCTCACGTATAAGGCTATCTATTCGGCGGCTCAGGCCGTGGCTTCCAAGATGAACGCACAGATACAGATGAGCAAGAGCAACGACTTCACGAACCGCGACGATGAGGTGACGACGAAGCCGCTCGACTTCGACGAGGTACCAATCTTCAATACCACGGTGGGTTACGGTAATGCGATCCTCCCCGGTGTGCTCATTCTCATCCTTCAACAGACGCTGCTGCTCGGTATCGGTCTCTCTGCAGGTACTGCTCGTGAGAAGAACCGCTTTCAGAACCTCGTACCTATCCAGAAACACTACAACGGCATCTTCCGTATCGTGTTAGGAAAGAGTTCTGCCTATTTCTGCCTTTATATGATTATGGCGGCCTACATCACGCTTTGCGTGCCCCGTATGTTCCATTATATCTCACTTGTTTCTGCTCAGACAATCATCGGATTGATGGTACCTTATCTGCTTGCCGTCATTTTCTTTGGCATGACACTGTCGTGTCTCGTGCGCTATCGTGAGAATGTAATGCTGCTTGTCATCTTCACGTCTGTGCCCTTGCTTTTCATGACGGGTATCAGCTGGCCACAGTCGAACATGCCGTGGTTCTGGCAAGCTATAGCGTGGTTCTTCCCCTCTACCTTTGGCATCCGTGGATTTTTACGTATCTCCTCCATGGGCGCCTCGCTGCAAGATATCCAAGTGGAATATCAAGCTTTATGGATCCAGACGTTGGTCTATTTCTTCACCGCATGCCTCGTTTACCGCTATCAGATCATCCTCTCGCACAAACGGGCGAGAGCAAGACTGAAACAGATGGCGGAAAGCAGAAAGAATTGGGCGAGTGCACAGTCATAGACAGACTTTACATCGCCACGAGTTTTGCCAATACTGTCCCACCCCATACACAAAGCAGCCCCAGCGCAAAACTTCCTACGAGATAGAGGAAGAAGTAAAGGTTGTTGCCACCACTGAGAAGCGATAGGTTCTCATTCATGAATGTGGAGAACGTAGTGAAGCCTCCGCAAAAACCGGTGGTCAACAGCAACTTAGCCTGTGGAGACAAGCCAAAGTTGGCATAAGGCAGTCCCGAAAAGAAACCTATTAGAAAACAGCCTAAAAGGTTTACGATGAATGTTCCAAAAGGGAAAGACGTTGTAAACCACGCTGTCGCAGCTTTCGATACCAAGAAACGGCAGCCACCTCCTAAGAAACTGCCACAACCAACAATCAAGAAATCTCTGAATAAATACATTTTTTAGAATATTATTTCAACGGTGCTCTGAAGTCGCAACCCTCTTTCCATCGCGAGCAGCCATAAGCAGTCTTGCCTTTGAGGATTCGACCTTTGCCACACTTGGGGCAGACATCACCTTCTTTCACCTTTAGCTTTCCCTTCTTTGATTTCGCCTTTTTATCTTCCATCTTAGCTTTCCCCTCTTCGTCCTTCGCTTTTTCTTCTCCACTATCCACGATGAGTTGTCCAGAGTTGTCGTGCAGCACATCGTTAACGATACGTGTCACCTGATCCTTGAGCTCATTGATAAATGTTCCGGCATCATACTTATTCTGCTCGATCTCACGCAATTTCTTCTCCCACATACCCGTGAGTTCCACACTGGTGAGAAGTTTCTCATGAATGGTGTCGATGAGTTGTATGCCCGTCGGAGTAGCTACAAGGTTCTTACGCTCACGGCGAATATAATGACGCTTGAAGAGTGTCTCAATGATTCCCGCACGCGAAGAAGGCCGCCCGATACCATTCTCTTTCATGGCAGCCGACAGTTCCTCGTCGTCCACGAGTTTGCCTGCAGTCTCCATGGCTCTCAGCAATGAAGCCTCGGTGTAATGCTTCGGAGGTACCGTCATCTTTTCGGTGAGCGTGGGCTTATGCGGGCCTGACTCACCTTTGACGAATGTGGGCAGAAGCTTGTCGTCGGCTGCATTCTTGCCATCGTCCTGGCGTTGCTCCTCTTTCGTATAGACTGCACGCCAGCCCGGATCAAGGATCTCCTTGCCCGAGGTCTTAAACTCAATCTTGTCTACCTTACCCGTCACTGAGGTCGTAGAAAACTTACAATCGGGATAGAATACGGCAATGAATCGACGTGCTATCAAGTCGTATACTTTCTTCTCCACATCCGTCAGTCCATTGGGCACCTGACCTGTAGGAATGATGGCATGGTGATCAGTGACCTTCGAGGTATCGAAGACACGTTTCGACTTCGGCAGTGTCTTACTAAACCCTGCCAACGTCTTGATAATATCGAGATAAGGCTTGCGCCCCGCCTCCATATATTGGCTCACGCCATTGAGGATCTTTGGACACTTTGGATAAATATCATCAGAGAGGTACTGTGTGTCGACACGCGGATAAGTCGTCAGTTTCTTCTCATACAGTCCCTGGATGAGGTTGAGCGACATTTCTGCAGAAAAGCCATACTTACGGTTCAGATCTACCTGAAGGGATGTGAGGTCGTAGAGCTGCTTCGCTGGTTCCTTGCCTTGCTTCTTCTGTACAGACGTGATGACAAAGGGCTTGCCTTCGATGAGAGAGAATGCCTGCTGACCTTCTTCCTTCGACGTAAACTTGCCCGAAGTAGCCGTAAAGAGCGTATCGCGATAGATGGTCGACAGTACCCAGTAAGGCTCCGGCTTGAAGTTGTCAATCTCTTTCTGTCGTTTTACGATCAGTGCGAGCGTTGGAGTCTGCACACGCCCGATGGACAGCACCTGATGGTTCTGTCCATACATCAGTGTATAGAGGCGTGTACAGTTCATGCCAAGGAGCCAGTCGCCGATGGCACGGCTCAATCCCGCAAGATAAAGTCGGTTGTATTGTTTCTCTTCTTTTAAATTCTCGAAACCCTCCTTGATAGCCTCATCGGTCATGGAGGAGATCCACAAGCGCTTCACCGGACATTTGACCTTCGCCATCTGCATCACCCAACGCTGGATGAGTTCACCCTCCTGACCAGCATCACCGCAGTTGATAATCTCATCAGCATTGGCATAAAGCTGCGAGATGGTCTGAAACTGCTTCTCTATTCCCCGATCGGGAATCAGTTTCAAGCCAAACCTGCGCGGAATCATAGGCAGAGCCGCCAGCGTCCAATAACGCCAGTTCTGCTCATAGTCGTTGGGTTCTTTTAATTCACACAGATGACCAAAGGTCCAGGTCACCTGATAGCCGTTGCCCTCCATATATCCGTCGCGTGAAGTCGTAGCCCCAAGGATGCGGGCGATGTCGCGTGCCACGCTCGGTTTCTCTGCTATACAAACAATCATTAAAGTTTTCTCTTTCGTGCAAAGTTAGCAAAAAACTGGGTAAAACTGCACAAAACAAGAAAAATGAGAAAAAGATGAGGAAAAGCTACACAGACTCAAGGCTTTTTCGTAACTTTGTTGGATGAAAGAAATTACAGATACATTTTTCGTTATTAGCACAAAGATATTATGAAGGTAGGACTATTTATCCCATGTTACGTCGATGCCCTTTATCCGGAAGTCGGCGTGGCTACCTATAAGCTCCTGAAACACTTCGGCATCGATGTCGACTATCCCGAGAAGCAGACATGCTGCGGACAGCCGATGGGCAATGCCGGATTTGAGGATATGGCTAAGCCATTGGCCGACAAGTTTGAGCAGATGTTCAAAGGTTTCGACTATGTCGTGGCTCCGTCTGCATCCTGCGCCGCCTACGTACGGTGCTATTACCCCCATTTGCTTCAGGGCGACAACCATCCGTGCACCGTCCCCGGCCGCACGATGGATATCGTGGAGTTTCTGCACGATATATTGAAGATCAAAGAGCTTCCAGGCTCTTTTCCACATATTGTGAGTGTACATAACAGTTGCCACGGCGTGCGTGAGCTTGGTCTCTCCGCACCCTCAGAGCGTAACATCGAGCCTTACAACAAAATTATCGACTTACTGAAACTCAAGGACGGCATCACTGTTTATGAGCCTGAGCGTAAGGATGAGTGCTGCGGCTTCGGCGGCATGTTCGCCGTGGAGGAGCCCGCCGTCTCTATCCGCATGGGTGAGGACAAGATCATGCGCCACATGGCTACGGGCGCAGAGTATATCACGGGTCCCGACTCCTCCTGCCTCATGCACATGGAAGGCATCGCACGCAAGGAGCACAAAGCCATCAAGTTTATTCACGTAGCGCAGATTTTAGCAGCAGGATTATGAGTACAGAACATTCGAGAAGAGCAAAAGAGATTCTCAAGAACCACGATAAGATAACCCGTCACGACAAGACTTTCTGGGGCGTGCGTGAAGGGCACGACCGCATGATGCACGGACTGCCTGAATGGGAGTCGTTGCGCGATCATGCTTCACAGATCAAGATGCACACCATCACGCATCTCGCCGACTACCTCGAGCAGTTCTCCTCACAGTTGGAGAGCCGCGGGGTCATCGTCCATTGGGCGAAGGATGCCGAGGAGCTCAACGCCATGGTCTACGACATTCTCAAGAGCCATCATGTGACGAAGATGGTGAAGTCGAAGTCGATGCTCACGGAAGAGTGTGGCCTCAACCCTTATCTCATCAGCCGAGGCATCGACGTGGTAGAGACCGATCTCGGTGAACGTATTCTGCAGCTTATGCACCGCAAGCCCGCTCACATCGTCATGCCTGCTATCCATATCACGAAAGAAGAGGTTGCTGAGTGTTTCGAGAAGGAAGGCATCAGCCCCGAGAAAGGCAACTGCGACCCGACCTATCTCACCTATTGTGCCCGCAAGAGCCTGCGCCATGAGTTTGAAGAGGCACAAGCAGGTCTCACCGGCTGCAACTTCGGTGTGGCTAAGACCGGCGACATCGTGGTCTGCACGAATGAGGGCAACGCTGATATGACGACCTCCATGCCAAAGCTCCATATCGTGACAATGGGAATCGAAAAACTCGTACCCGACTACGATTCACTCGCTGTCTTCCAACGCTTGCTTTGCCGTTGTGGCACAGGCCAGCCTACAACGGGTTTCACCTCTCATTTCCGCCAGGCCCGCCCCGGAGCAGAGATGCACGTTGTGCTGCTCGACAACTGGCGCAGTGATGCCATCGCTGATCCAGAGCATTGGCAGACATTGAAATGTATCCGCTGTGGTGCCTGCATGAACACTTGTCCCGTCTACCGCCGTTCAACAGGTGCCAGCTACACCTATTTCATCCCTGGTCCTATCGGTGTGGATCTCGGCATGCTCAAAGATCCACGTAAATATTCCGATAACGTGTCGGCGTGCTCACTCTGCATGAGCTGCGACAATGTGTGCCCGGCAGAGGTTGCGCCCGGTTCACAAATCTATCTGTGGCGTCAGCGCCTTGATAAATTAGGGAAAGCCGACAAACTGAAGAAGGTAATGTCAGAAGGCATGAGTATGCTCTTCAATCATCCCGATCTCTATAACACGGCTCTGTGGTTTGCTCCTTTAGCTAACTATGTCCCGGATGCCATGACACATTATTCGAACCTCAACCCATGGGGTATTGGCCATAGCAAGCCGGTGTTTGCCAAGAAGAGCTTCCATCAGTGGTGGAAGAAGAAATCATAACCTCTGGGCCCCACCCCTACCCCTCCCCCATCCAGGGGAGGGAGAGATTACTACCGTAGGATCTTTAGTGTCGTGTAGGCAGTCACATAGTGACTGCTCTCGCGTCATTCTCTGACGTTCGACAAACAATCGTGTGGCGTTCGACTAACAATCGTGCGACGTTCGACAAACAATCGTGCGACGTTCGACAAACAATGGCATTTCATCTTTTCAGCAGTACATACACGATGACGGGCACACCGATAAGCGGTGTTACGGCATTCAGCGGAAGGACAGTGCCATCAGCTGGCAATGTGATGACGACATTGCAAAGCAAGGCTATCGTTGAACCCATGAGAATAGTCATGGGAAGCAATATGCGGTGGTCGGTAGTTGACGTGTAGAGGCGTGCAATATGAGGCACAGCCAATGCAATGAAAGCGATAGGTCCACAGAAAGCCGTAACAACAGCCGTCAGAAGCCCCGTAACCAAAAGCAGCATATTACGGATTCGCCGAACATTGATTCCCATACTCTCCGCATATTGGGGACCCAAGAGCAGCGCATTGAGCGGCTTGATCAATAGCAATGTAGAAAGCGTTGCAAGGACTGTCAGTGTAGCAAAGAGCGGCATTCCTTCCAAGCCTACATTCGTGAAGTCGCCCATACCCCAGACGACGAAACTGTGCACGCCTTCTTCTGTGGCTAACGAGTTGAGCAACGTGATAATACTCGAGCAGAAATAGCCAACCATCATGCCGATGATGATAAGCATCACCGAACTACGAACCCTCCGACTGAAGAACCAGATGACCATCGTCACGACCATCGCCCCAACAAATGCTGCAACGATGGATGATACCCAACCCAGCATTCCCCCAACAATCAGTCCGGGAGCCAGCGTGAGCAGGGCCACAGCCAACGAGGCACCTCCTGTAACACCAAAGATATCCGGTGCAGCGAGCGGATTGCGGAAAGCTGTCTGAAGCAACAGTCCACTCACAGCCAATGCGCCTCCGGCAAGCAATGCTGTGAGTGCCTGTGGCAAACGACTTGAAAGGATAATCGTTTTGCTGATGTCATCGCCTTTTCCCAACAATGTCTTCACAACCTCGTCCATGGGAATAGTCACACTGCCATGGAAGAGCGAGAGAAGGAAGAGAAAGATACAAGCAACTATCAAAAAGATTCGTTTCAACATAACTTTTCATAATACCTCAGCTTCCCCAACTTCGCCTCCGGATGCAACAAGATGATCATCTCACGCAAGAGGTAATCGGGTCGCCAGCTGACCTCTTCGAAATAAGGCTTTACGGAACAGTTGCACTCATAGATATTACCCGTACGAAAGGCTTTCAACGCGCTGTATCCCTGAAACTCGCGCAACAAGTCGCTCTTCGACATCGGCCGGGTACCATTAAACTTGAAAGCCCACACATCGATCTGTCCGGCCTTAGCGAGGATCTGCTCAAAGCTCAGCGGCAGACTTCCACTGTGCTTATCGTCAGTAAAGGCATAAGCCGCATGTGCATCACGGATCGTTACACCGATCGTACTCTCACCTCCAGGCGTATACCACACCGCTCCCGTCTTGCGCTCGGTAAGTACACTTTTGCCTTTAGGCAGCTTCGCTGCATAGGCTTTAAGTGACTGATAATTAGACTCTACTACATTGAACAAGGAATCGCCTCTTTGCGCGCAATCAAACAGTCGTGCAAAGAAGCGCATCCACTCAGCACGCCCGAGCGAGGACGTTTCCATGTAGTCGGCAGCAAGGATGATGGGGACACCTAACTTTCCTAACCGTCCCAAACTTTGCCCCTCGTAAGGACTAAGGATAATGGCATCAGGCTTGAGTGCAATGATCCGCTCGATATTTGGACTCATCGAACTGCCACAGTCCTCTATCTTCCCTTTTGCTCCCTCAGCAAGGCGTAGCCGCTTTTGAATATCGGGAATCTGAATATACTGCGCATCGCATACGCCCACAATCCTATCCGCCACACCGAGATACTCCATGAGCTTGCAGTGAGCTGTCGTGAAGACTACCACGCGCTTGTAAGGTCTCGTGGCGCTCACAGTCTGCAAAGTCTTGCCTTGTTGCCACGGATCGAGAACCGTGAAAGCTGTGTCACCCTCTGATCTCAGAAGTTGGGCATAAGAAAAGGCATTGCCTTGCCCCTCTGTGCCAACAGGTTTGTTGGCACAAGAGAAGAGCAAGGCGATGCCTAATAACAGGAAAAGAACTTTCCTCATATTGGATTATTTTACTTCAAGAACACGATCTTGTGAGGATTGAGTCCACAAGCAGAAAACTCTCGCTCGTAGTTACCCTGTGCATTGAACACATAGATTTTGCCATCCGTATAATAGTCGGATGTAGCTACATAGATACGTCCGTCATAAGGATTGACGCTGATGCTGTACACAGAAGTAGAAGCAATCTCCGTAGGCACATTCTTGAAGAAGTCCTTATTCGTAGCACCTGTTTTTGCATCATAGGTGTACAGGGTTGTGGTTGTAGCATAAGTAGACCAGTTAGTCACGCTGTTAGCGCAATAAGCCACCCCATTGTTAACGTCCATTGCTGATGCATTGCCAAGCTGAGTGTACTTGCCTGTCGTCGTAGAGTAGACACCCCAAGGGTTATCATAGCTGGCTCCGAAACCGGTAACATAGATATTGTCACCATCCTCATACAGCTTAGCAGGATCCTGCATAATAGTAGAATAAGTGACAGTCTTGAAATCAGAGTTTACAACAGCTAAACGGTTATCATTATAGTTTTGTCCCTGAAGCGTGACATAGAGTTTGCCATCATGTGCCACGACATCCTCCGGACGGTCACCGACCTTCAGCGAGTCAACAAACTGCAGTTTGTCTCCGTCAATGCGGATTCTGCTGACATAGCCACCATAGGAAGTGACATACAGCATATCATTCTCTGCATCTACTGAGCGCACCTGGCCGAGAGCCGGATGCTTCTTCGCGAAACTGATATTGTCTGTCTCCATGCCATATTCATTGAGCAGAGTGATATAGTTGCTGACGTTGACAGCTACCACGATCTTGTTTCCATCGACCGTGATGATATCATTTCCTGTGTCACCCAATTGATGGCCATTCTGCTGAGTGTAGAGACAGGTTGTATTGATCTGTCCCGAAGCCCAGTCGAAATAGATGATGTTGGAGTTGTTCTTATTCATGCTGCCTTCATTGAGGATGAACGCTCTGTCGCGGCTGGTCATCTCGACCTTGCCACCACCAGATGGGTCCCAATCAACATTGTCGCTACAAGAGGTGAAACCTGCCACCACTGCTAAAACCAACAGGGCGAAATACTTTAAATGCTTCATTCTATTAATTTATATTTTGGTTATTGATTAAATGTGCCAAGTCAATGATGCCATCCACTGTCTGCCTGGCATCGGATAGTATTTTATGATCTCGTACTGAGTATCTGTAAAGTTGGTTGCCTTCAGACTGATATCCAGCAAGGTCCTGCTCCACTTGATCGAACGCGACAGCGTCAGCGAATGTTCCCAAAAAGCGTGCATGCGATATTCGGGTTTGTTCTGTGCCATACTGTAGCGCGCCCCCTGCATGACGACACTGTAGCCGATATTCAGCCAAGGTGTCGTCAATATTGCATTGCCACTTCCACTCCATCGTGGAGTATAAGGCAACTGGTTATCATAGCTCTGTGAGGTTTTGTTGGTCTTATCCACTGCATGCTGATAGGTAGCAGCTGCTGAGCTTTGAAGAGCGATTTTGGAAGTCAGAGCCACATCCATACCAGCCGTCAGATCCACGCCAACGATGTTCACCCTTCCGTAGTTCGCCATTCGCCACACGTAGGTTGACGGAAATGCCACAATCTTATCCTTCACATTATTATAATAGCCATCTACAGTCAGTGTCAGAAGCTGAAGTGCTTTATAGTGGGTCTCATAAGAGAAGCCACCTCCCACTTCATGTGCCTTTTCCGGCCTAAGATATATATTTCCTAAACGACTGTAATAAAGGTCATTAAAGGTTGGTACCCGGAACGTGTTCTTAATCATGGCGCGAACATAAAGCGGAGTAGCGGGCAAGAGGCGATAAGACAAGGACAACGAAGGGGTAAACTGCTTCTTGTCAGCGGGCGCCTCGCCAGCCGAGACATGCTCAGCCGCGTAAGTATAGGTCAGGCTCGCATCTACCTTCAGTCGGCCGGGCTGACCTTTCAAAGCCAAAGCTGTGATGGAGGTCCAGCGACTCGGCTGAGGAACGATACCATCGGTATTGACATAGACATTGTTTCTCAAGCGGTTGAAGCTAAGATCAGTTGCCAAGGCAGCACTCCATTTCTTTGCAATATGCCAGCCAAGCGTTGCAGAGCCATAATATTCTTCTTGTCTGTTCACCTCACGCTCGACCCCATCCGTATACTGTGAGCCCCAGTCCATATACTTGTTCCACGAATGAGTATATTTCAATCGTGCTGCGAACGACAGATGCTCATTAAAGTCCTTGTTATAAGCGGCCTGCGCAAACAAATCCTTATCCCACATCCGTTCCTGAGAAGGATTGGCATAGAGAATGATAACCCCCGGAAGGCCTCGACGAGAAGAATAGCCATAGAGTTTAGCCTCTATCCTACTGCTGTCGGCAAAGGTATGATATAGATTAGCCTCACCTTGCCAGGAGTTGATATCGGTATTGGCACGGTGCTCACGAGTTTTCAAGCCGGCATTGACAAGTGTGAAAGGATACTGACCATCAGCGCGCATGAACTTGCCGAAGACAGAAAGGCTTGTCTTAGAGTCCAATCGTTGCCACCATGTCAAGGAAGGTGTGACAAAGCCAAAAGAGCCTCCTTCTACGCGGAACCTCAAGGCATAATTTTTTCCGGCTTCGAAACGGGGCTGCTCAGAACGCATCGACAAAACACCCGCTGAAGCATACTGACGCGCTGAAGCCATGAGGTCGTGCTCCTCCCCAATACTCACCGACACATTATCGAGATTATCCGCATTGTATCGGGCGATATCGATCTGTCCGGCTTGCGTGTTGCTCAGCGAGACGCCATCATAGACCACGGAAGTATGGGCAGCACCTAAACTGTGGAGTGAGACTGTCTTCATGCCACCGATACCACCGTAGTCGCGAACATAAACTCCCGCCATGCGTTTCACAGCGTCAGCAACATCAGAGACACCCAAAAGACGCAGTGTGGAGGCATCAAGCGACTGAACGAGCGTGGTTGACAATACAGAACTATGCATTGCCGGGCGCACGATTTCCACGCCTTTCAGCAATACACTATCTTCTTGTGCCGACACGCTGACTGAGCATGCCGCCAAGGCTAAAGTGATCAATATCTGCTTTCGCATCCTTCCTCGAGAACTTGAAATAAATATGTACCAAGAGGCAGGTCTTCTGGCTCGCGGCTTCAAACAAGCGTCTTCCCAAGAAAGCTAATATTGTTATTCTCAGTGACTTATTGCTTATCCGTGGTGATAATTCTTGGTTTGACATTCCATGATTATTCACCCTACCGCACACAGCAGCGGGACTGTCCGTGATTCGCACACGGTTCCCTATTAATCGCCCGATTAAAGGCAAACCATCTTAGCAGATGCAAAGTTAAGAAAAGTTTTTTAAGAGTAAGCAAAAAAAGAGAAAAAACGACGGCCCCACCCTTAATCCCTCCCCCATCCAGGGGAGGGAGAGATTACCACCGTAGGAACAACATCGGCAGCTGCGTTTTCATGAAGTGTCGTGTATGCAGTCACATAGTGACTGCCAAGTAAAAAAAATAGGGCGGACCAAAGGCCCGCCCCAACGGTTTATCCAGTAAGAACAGTAATACCAATAACAAAATACGTGTTATACCAGTTTCAACCGTAATGAGTTAAGTACGACACTGACACTGGAGAAGGCCATGAGAGCCGAACCCCACATCGGTGTGAGCTGGATAGGTGGATTATCGTAGAAGAGATAAAGGACACCGGCAGCCAACGGGATGCAGATAATATTATAGATGAATGCCCAGAAGAGGTTCTCCCAGATCATCCGCGTCGTCTTCTTGCTCAGTGTAAAGCTGAAAGGTAATGCACGGAGGTCATCGGTCATCAGCGTGACCTGAGCAACATCCATTGCCACATCCGTTCCCGTACCGATGGCGATAGAGACATCGGCCAAAGCCAGTGCCTGCGTATCGTTGATACCATCGCCAATCATCGCAACGGTCTTGCCTTCCGACTTCAACTGTCTGACAATATTCTCCTTGTCCTGCGGAACACATTTCGCTTTGTAGTGCTTGATACCGGCTTTATCAGCCCAGTATTTAGCTGCTTCCTCCTTGTCGCCACTCATCATCCACACGTCGATACCCTTGTCCTGAAGTTCTTTCATTGCTTCAGCAGCATGGGGTTTGAGCGTCTCACGCGCCTCGAGTGGCAGGTTGTCAGCCTTCGTGAAGTCGACATTCTGATTGGGAATTGTCAACGTACCAGTCTTATCGGTAACGAGCACATCCACTTTACGCATCCGCTCCAGAGCTGTCGCATCCTTGATGAGCACGTGCTTATCAGCGGCTTTTCCGATACCCACCATGAGAGCCGTAGGCGTAGCGAGACCCATGGCACAAGGACATGCGATGACGAGCACGGTGACAGCAGAGACAATGGCTTTCGGCAACATAGCCGTGCCTCCGAGTCCCCACCAAAGAAAGAACGTGATGAGGGCGAGGGTACCGACAACCGGTACGAAGACCATCACTGCCTTGTCTACAATGCGCTGCACAGGAGCCTTAGAGCCTTCAGCCTCCTGCACCATCCTAATGATATGAGCAAGGGCTGTGTTCTCACCAACCTGACGGGCACGCATACGGAACTTACCCTGGGAAGGGATTGTTCCTGCGAGCACCTTCGAACCTTTCTTCTTCTCTGCCGGCGTAGGCTCACCCGTGATCATGCTCTCATCGACATAGGCGGCATCAGCCGTCATGAAACTCTCAGCAGAGATGACCTCACCATCGACCGGTACCTTCTCACCGGGACGAACCTCAAGGACATCACCGACATCAATCGTAGAGATAGGTACCTCACGCACTTCTCCGTCCTCGACGATATGCGCTGTCTTAGGTGCCATGCCCATGAGCTGACGAATACTCGTAGCGGTACTGTCCTTGGCTTTCTCCTCAAGCATACGGCCTGTGAGGACAAACGTGATGATCATACCACACGAATCGAAATAGGTCAGCGACGGATCGCCCCAGAACGTATTGTAAGCCGAGAAGATGAATGCGATACTCGTGGAGAGTGCCACAAGCGTATCCATATTCGCTGCACCATGACGGATCTGCCGCACCGTAGTGACATAGAACGAACGGCCACAGAAGAACATGTTGGCAAGGGCAATCAGGAGACCAATCTGATTGGCTGTCGACACCCCGCCGACATTAATCCAGTGCATATTTATCGTCATGCCGACAATAGAAAGAATCCAGGAGAGGATGGTCTTACGCGTGAGAATGGTATACTCACGTTTCTGAATCTCCTCCACCGACCGGTCTTTCTCTATCACGAGGTCGTAGCCGATGCCGTTGATCTCCTTCTTCATCGTCTCCAAAGAGATCTTCTCCGGGTCGTAGTCGACAAGCGCCGAACGCCCTGCGAGACTCACGGCAGCACTGCTGATACCAGGCAGCGAGTTGAGTTTCTTTTCAACATTGGCAGAGCATGACGCGCATGCCATGCCAATGACTGGTATTGTCTGTTTCACTCAGACCTCCTTCTTTAGAGTTCCATCTCGTAGTGGCCGGCACCATCGACAGCCTCTTTCATCTGCTCGGGAGTGACCTTCGAGTCATCATAGTCAACGCTTACATTGTGGTCAGCCAAAGAGACCACAGCACTTGCTACACCATTCAGCGTATTAAGTGCATTCTCCACATGAGCCTTGCAATGCTCGCATTTCATTCCGTTTACTGTAAATACCTTTTTCATAGTTATCATATTTTTTATTCGCTTGCAAAGGTAGGACTTTTCTATCGCTCCTCCGTTACGAAATTATGGATAAGATTTATAGTTTATTGAAAAAGTATCCGTAACTTTGCAGTATTGTTGATGACAAGTGTCACGATATTCCAAAGAAAAATCAGCATGAGCAACATAGATTTGATGAAGCAGCTCGTCATTGAGCTCAACAAGGCCTCCGACGCTTATTACAACGGACGGGGAGAACTGATGACCGACTATGAGTGGGACGCTAAGTTCGACCAGTTGCGCCGTCTCGAGCAAGAGACGGGCACCGTACTTCCGGGCTCACCGACCCATAAGGTCTCTGCCGACACCATGGCCGGACAGAAAGAGGCTCACGAATACCCCGCCCTCTCATTAGCGAAGACGAAGAAGCGCGAGGATCTCGTGAAATGGGCTGAAGGCAGACCCATCTGGCTCTCATGGAAGCTCGATGGACTGACGCTCGTCGTGACCTACGACGACGGACATCTGACGAAGGTCGTCACCCGCGGAGACGGTCACATCGGGACGAACATCACACACCTCGCCAAGGCTATCGACGGCATCCCGCAGACGATCAAAGCCGGAGGACATGTGGTCGTGCGCGGTGAGGCTGTCATCTCCTATGAGGATTTCGAACGCTTCAACTTAGAGAGCGACGAGGAATATGCCAACCCGCGTAACCTCGCTTCGGGCTCTCTGACGCTCAAGGACCCACAAGAAGTAGCACAACGACATATCCACTGGATCCCCTTTACGCTCGTGCACACTGATGAAGAGATCCTCTCCTGGGGCAAGCGCATGGACTGGCTCAAAGCTGTGGGTCTCAACTGTGTAGACCATGAGTTCATTGAGCACCCTACCATCGAAAACATCGATGAGGTCATCGACCGCTGGACGCTGAAGGTGACACGACGTGAGAACCCCTACCCCGTCGACGGTCTCGTCATTGCCTATGACGATACTGCCTACGCCGCCACAGGCTCAGTGACAGGACACCACGCTACCCGCGCTGGTTTCGCCTTCAAATGGGCGGATGAGAGTGCCGTGACGGAACTCGACCATATCGAATGGAGCTGTGCAGCCTCGACCATCTCTCCCGTGGCCGTGTTCAAGCCCGTGGAACTTGAAGGCACGACCGTGAAGCGTGCCTCACTCTGCAATATCAGTGAATGTGAGCGACTCGGCATCGGCGACAAAGGCTCAGTCTTGGAAGTTATCAAAGCCAACAAGATCATCCCGAAGGTTATCAAGATACGGCAAGCCGTAGGCACCTTGGAGGTTCCCGACCGTTGTCCGGTATGCGGAGCCCCAACTGAGGTAACGATCAGTCCGGCAAGTGGCACGAAAACGCTCCATTGCACGAACCCCGCTTGCCCTGCCAAACAACTGAAAAAATTTGCGCGATTCGTCTCGAAGCAAGGCGTGAACATCGATGGCATCTCCGAACAGACGCTGCAGCGTTTCGTCAACCTCGGATGGATCAAGGACTTTGCAGACATTTTCCATCTTCCTGAACACGCCACGGAGATAGCACGCCTCGATGGATTCGGGGACAAGTCGGCCAATAATATTGTGGATTCGGTGGAGAAAGCGCGCACCGTAGAGGCCCGCCGACTGCTTTATGCGCTCAGCATTCCGCTCTGCGGTCAGGATGTGTGCAACCGCCTGCTGTCAGCTTATCAGCTCGACAAGCTCGTCAGCCTCGCGGAAGGCAATGCAGAGCCTGCTACACTCTTTACACCGAAAGCGGAAGAGACTCTCGCCATGATCCCGGGTATCGGACCGGAGAAGGCGAAGTCGTTCGTACAATGGTTCTCTAACGAGGATAATCGCGCTGTCTACGATAAACTCATAGGCGAGTTGAATATTCAGCAGACATCCACTGCTGCTACTGGCGCTAAATGCAAAGGACTGACATTTGTCGTCACAGGCGACGTGCATCATTATAAGAACCGCAATGAACTGAAGGCTTACATTGAGAGTCAGGGCGGCAAGGTGACGGGCTCCGTGAGCAAGTCGACCTCGTTCCTCATCAACAACGACGTCAACTCTACAAGCAGTAAGAATCAGAAAGCCCATCAGCTCAATATCCCCATCATCTCTGAGGATGAGTTCGTGGAGCGATTCACATCAAATGAATAATTGAACAAAATGAGAATAGATATTATCACTGTATTGCCCGAGATGCTTGAAGGCTTTGTCAACGAAAGCATCCTCGCACGGGCACAGAAGAAAGAACTGGCTGAGATTCATCTTCACAATCTCCGCGACTATACCAAGGATAAATGGCGGCGCGTGGACGACTATCCCTACGGCGGATTCGCTGGGATGGTGATGCAGTGCGAGCCTATCAACAATGCCATCTCCGCGCTGAAGAAAGAGCGCGACTACGATGACGTCATCTACGTCTCCCCCGATGGAGAGCGCTTCGACCAGAAGATGGCCAATGATATGAGTCTGCAGCAGAACCTCATCATCCTTTGCGGCCACTACAAAGGTATCGACCAGCGCATCCGTGACCACCTCATCACACGTGAGATCAGTGTCGGCGATTTCGTGCTCACAGGTGGCGAGCTGGCGGCTGCTGTCATCGCCGATGCTGTGGTACGCCTCGTGCCGGGCGTCATCAGCGACGATCAGAGCGCTCTCTCCGACTGTTTCCAGGATGACCTCCTCGCAGCACCTATCTACACGCGTCCAGCCGATTACAAAGGCTGGAAGGTGCCCGACATCCTGCTCTCAGGCAATGAGGCGAAGATCAAACAGTGGGAAATGGATCAGGCCTTGGAGCGTACGAAGCGTCTCCGCCCTGATTTGTTAAAATAACGTTAATTACTATTCATCAGCCCTCTCGTCTGATAAATAATAAGTAATTTTGCAACTGCTTTTCGGAAAATTTCCGAGAAGCATCTTGGAAGGTTGGCAGAGTGACCGAATGCGCTAGACTCGAAATCTGGTATACCCATTACGTGGTATCGGGGGTTTGAATCCCTCACCTTCCGCTTTACGGTACAAAAGGAAGTCTTTTTAAGGCTTCCTTTTTGCGTTTATAATCAGAAAATTACAGAACTACGTCTCCCTAAATAATTAAAATAGAACGACGACATTCTTGCAGTCAATGTTCAACTAAGGTTAAATTTTATGTCTTGCGCCATAAGTATTCTATTTTATTTACAACATTATAATAACAATTCTCTATCTTTGCTTTAAACAAAAGAAACATCATACTATGAGCATTAAGTCCGAAAAAAGAGACGCGAGGAACAGAAAAATCTGGCAGAGAACGTTGGTAACGCTCGATTGCCTTGCCATAATTGATTTCATCATTCTGTGTGTTGCCCTTGTCAACCTTAACACGAAGCTATGCGTATGGTCTTTCTTTATTCTTCTGATCCTTGCCGCCCCCATCGGATGGATGTCTGCCGGTAGGCTCAAAGACATAGAAAACGACGGCATGCCTTTTTGGTGGGGAGTATGACTACAACCCCATTTTCTGTGCTCTTTTCCATGCCGCTGCCTCTACTTCGCTTTGCAGATCATTCTCCACAAAACTGACCGACTGAGCCTCAGCCCGGTCTATGATATCATATTTCGGTCTCCTTCCTCTATAAGCTCCATCCTCTTCTCTTATGGCCACTGTCCTTATGGCTGTTCCAGTTGGTACGTCCTCGCACAGCCGTTCCTTCGGTTGCCAACATGAGCACAGGCTTAATGGATCCCGCTGAATTAGTGTTTTGGGCACTGCGTCTTCCCCTGGCTCTCGCATCGACCATGAAACCACCGCCACGGCTTCATACACGAACCTTGGCGGATGCATCCAAGACAATGCAAGAATTATTAATTCTAAATAATCTGATTATTTTTGTGTTTTCTGTTGTCTCATTCGAAGAATTTGCTTAACTTTGCCACTGTAATTAACGATGGAAGGAACTATTATGGTAAGCAAAGCAAAGGACAGAAAGAGAGCACTGACAATGCAAGAACTTAGAAACATGATGCCTAGAAGCTTAATGCCTATGGCAAATGGTTCTTTTCAGAAGACAAGAATAAGTTCAATATTGAAGTACACGATATGAGGGCTGTTCTCGAATGAGACTATCGAACAATGACGAGCATAAGCGACACAAAAGAGAAAGAGAAGCTGAGGAAGGAGAAGCTATCCGGATATTTCTTGGATATGTCCAAACTGACTTTCGGGGCTACTGTACTTAGCGGAATATTGCCTGCCTTCAAAAGTGCCACGGTTGTAGATGTCATTTATACGATTACTGGGCTAGTTGGCACGATATGGCTTTACATGATAGGTAGAAACATCTTATTAAAATAATAGATTATGAACATCTTAGGTTTGATATTGGTTTTGACAATGGTTGTCTCTGGTGCCATCCTTCTTTGGATGAAGACACCGAGCGGCAAGAAGTGGCTAGCGTCACTGTAATTTAGTGCTCATGTTTACCAATCGTTTACCATGGCATAGATGATGGAGATGATGGAGTAACCACAAAATAGAAAGCAGCTGACTTTCAAAGGCATAAGGCGGGGAAATCGGGGATAGGAACAGTTGCCCTCACCTTCCGCCAAAGCATTGACAGGGAAACCCAAAGGGGTTTCCCTTTTTTCGTTATTATTTTTATTCACCTACACCTTTTTCGCTTTAAGAGGGTTATGTAGAGTCAGCCTCTCCGAGGCTGGGTCACGCTTTCAACCCGAAAAGCTGAACCATATTTAACCGTGCAGGTTGAATAATTTATCAACCCTTTTTCACGAGCTGCGAGTACATCTCCAAGAGCTTGGCAACACACTCGCTCTCCGTCAGCTTCATGGAGAAGCCATAGGCGGCCATGACTGCATGGTCGTTGGCGCGATGCGCCTCCAACAGGTCGTAAGGCATCGTGTTGGGATCGTAGAGGTCGGCAAGGCTGCTGTCCGGATATTTGGCACGAGCGTCGAGGATAGCCTGGGCGGTTTGCTCGATACGTTGACGTTGCTCCTCCGTGACATCCGGCCACGGGAAGTTGTTGTAGACTACATCCTTGGAATAGCGATATCGCATTTCCAATCGTCCACATACTGCCCGCATCCATGCCATGTGAACGTTGCTCTCAAGAACGCCGAAATGGTAGAGAGTGGCAGAGGGGATGATAAGAACAAGGTTAGTTGGAATTGTATCAGCGTGGAGAAATCCCATTGGTACATACCGTCTGCGCTCTGAGGAGACAGAAGGTACTATAATATAAGAAGACGGATTGTTTGTCTCGCGGAACTCATATGGGCGGTCTGCTAATCGTCTTGTTCCAGCATCTCTACTGGACAATCGCATTGCTCTTACTTTTTCGATACGTTTCATAACCAATGGCATACTTCGCAACGTTGATGGTGAAACGCCAACAAGCCATAGGCAGTATCGCTTTTTGTTATTAATGAACTCTTTGGAGCCAATAAGTCTTTTGATATAAGTTTTTGCCTTAGGCTCTCGTCTGATGAAATCGTTATAATCCTTTTCCTCGATAATAAGATTTCCTCCATCAGTAGGTTGGTTTCCTTTCCGTATAGATGGAACGTTACAGATTGGCATTGGCCTACTTAATATCAATATATCAGGAGCTTCCATGAGATAAGGATTTATATGACGGACCTCTTTTTTTGTGTTTCCGTCAAAGATAATACTCCTACCTTCATCATCGAAGCTTACTCCTATAATAACGCAATGAACATGTGCTTTCTGATTCGCTTCACTATCCCATTGGAAAGTCCTATATGCAAAGTTTATACGAATACCATCTCGCAGTAGTCCTGTCCACAGATTAGCAACTTGTTCCCCTTGCGTTATACTATTCGTGCTCACTAATGCAGTATGAATATGAGTTCCTTTGGTATAATTTGAAACTAATTTGTACCAAGCGCAGACATAGTCCATTTCACCTATGTTTTTCCATTTCTCGCCAAATACATAACGTAAATCATCTCTTTGACTGGTTGACATAGCATTTGCTCCCACAAACGGTGGGTTGCCCATGATATAGTCCGGCTTCGGGCAGACCTCGTGCCAGTCGATACGCAAAGCATTGCCTTCATGAATGTTAGAATAAGACTTGAGCGGTAGGAAGTTGATGCCATGACGGATGATATGCTCCGTCTCTGCCATCATCTGACTCTCGGAGATCCATAGGGCTGTCGTGGCAACAGTGACCGCAAAATCATTAATCTCGATACCGTAGAACTGATTGATAGAGACTTTGATGGGATTGGTGAAAGCATCAAGCGGCTCTATGCTGTAAATAGCCTTGATTACCTCATTCTCGAGTCTGCGCAAAGAGAGGTAGGTCTCGGTGAGGAAGTTGCCGCTGCCGCATGCCGGATCGAAGAAGACAAGGCTTGCGAGCTTGTCTTGAAAGGCATGGAGGCGTGATAATCGTTTTGCTACTACCGCCTCGTCCATGATTTCGGTAAACTCGCGTTTGAGATCGTCGAGGAAGAGGGGATCGATGACCTTGTGGATGTTCTCGATGGACGTATAGTGCATACCTCCGGAACGACGTGTCTCGGGATTAAGGGTTGACTCGAAGACTCCTCCGAAGATGGTCGGTGAGATCTGGCTCCAGTCGAACCCCATCGAAGCATGCAGCAGCAGTGTGGCACGGATGCGGTCGGTGAACTGCGGCACGTCTATCTCCTCGGCAAACAATCCGCCATTGGTATAGGGAAAGGCGGCAAGGTCCGGACGGAGATACTTGCTGCGTTTGTCCTCGGGTGTGTTGAGCACTCGGAAGACACGCAGCAGTTCTTCGCGCATCTGCTCCGTGGGAAACTGGGCAAGATAGTCGTGGAACATGTCATGTTTGCCGAAGATACCGGCATCCTCGGCATAGAGGCAGAACACGAGGCGCACACAGAGGATGTTGAGATAGCGCAGCGACATGGGATCATTGGCATCATACTCCTGAATGAAGTCGTCGTAGATACGACCGACGAGCTCTCCGGCCTTGATGCTGACCTCCATCTCCTTCTTCAGATGATCGGAGCCGGTGTCGACAAGGAACTGCAAGCGGTAGTATTCGCGCCCAAGGTTCTCCAAGAGTATCTCTTGTGGCTCGCTGTTCGGATTTTCCATGTCATAGACAAGGAACTCCTTGAAGTTACAAGTCACAATCCACCGCGGATGCTGGGAGACGGGCAAGCCGAGCACATAACGCTGCGCCTGTTGGAACGGAGTGAGCATGGTGCCGTCGCTCTGTTTGATCGGCTTGCGCAGGTCTTTCGATGATGACTTCTGCTCAATCATAACCTTTGTGGAGGGTATCATGACATCGATGAAGGAAGTGTTATCCAGCGCTGCCTTTTCCTCGAACCTTACGAACTCCGTGACATTCTTGATGCCATAGACGTTTTCCAGCAGGTCTATCCAAAACCGCTGACTGTCTTCTTTCTCCGATCCCCGGTCTTTCCATCGGGCAGCGAATTCTGCTGCTGCCTGTTTCTGTATCTTCTCTGTATTCATAGCGTTAGCTTGTGCTTCTTCATTTATAGTTATTACCAACAAAGATAGTAAAAAGGAACTTAGCAACAAAGCTTTTACTATGATATTTTTGTGTTTTCAGTTGTCGCATTCGAAGAATTTGATTAACTTTGCCCTAATAGAAAAACGATGGAGGAAATAAATATGAAAGAAACAAAGACAAATATCCCGTTTACCAACAGTCAGGCCGTAATGGATCAGCTTCAGCGGATTAAGGCGAGAAAGACGAAGAGGTACAACAAGCTGGGTCAATGGGTTGCAGCAGGAAGGCCTGGGTTCAGAATTGAGATCGTAGACCTGAAGGCAGTTCTCAAATGAGACTATATCTTGATACGAATATTCTTGTTTTCCTTGCCACCGGTGAGGAAGATGAAATCAATGCCGATGTGGAAGAGTTGCTTAATGACTACGAGAACCATCTTCTGACAAGTACGGTATGTGTTCACGAGCTAATCCATTTGTTTCAAATAGGTAAGATCCATACAAGCAGAAACGGCCGTATATCTGACGCATCCGAATTCGAGAGTTGGCTTAGTGATATGGGCATTGAAGTTATTCCTGTCACGGTGAAGAATCTGAAGGAATATGCCAAACTCCCCATGCTTGGTGACCATCGTGACCCTAACGACCGACTCATCATTGCCCAGGCAATCAGTGACCGTGTTCCGCTCATCAGTTCAGACAGGAAGTTCGCGCAATATGCGAGATATGGCCTCGACTTTATATTCAATGAAAGATAGATATGGATTTCATAATAGTATACTCAGTAGCTCTTGTTTTCGCCCTTTCTTTCCTCGGCTGGCTATACACCAAGAATGGAAAGAAGTGGCTCAAGAGCCTGTAACGCATAGCTCATGTTTACCAATCGTTTACCATGGCACAGATGATGGAGTAACCACAACAATAGAAAGCCGTTGACTTCCAAAGAATAAGCACGCTGAAAGCGAGGATAGGTTCAGTAGCCCTCACCTTCCGCCAAAGCATTGACAGGGAAACCCTTTTGGGTTTCCCTCATTTCGTTAATAGATGATCAATCCCAAAACGCCGCAGACCAGCATGACAAGGATCGGATTAGCTTTCTTGTATCGTGTGGCAAGGAAGGCTGCAACAAAGATAATGATGCTGATGATGAATTTCGGAAGGTCGGCAGATGGTGAGCCGAAGTTGTCCTTGTTCATCAACAATAAGGCTGCTGCAGCGATGAGCCCGATGATGGCTGGGCGCAGCGGCTTGAAGATGTCCTGCACAAAAGGTGCATCCTTATGATGGATGAGGTAGCGGCTGATGGCAATCATCAGGATAAATGGCAGCCACATGATCGATAACGATGCCATCACCGAGGCCAGACAAGCCGCCCACATCGGGTAACCGGCATTGATGACAGCGGTGTAGCCGCAATAGGTGGCGGCATTGATACCGATAGGACCAGGAGTAGACTGACTGATAGCCACGATGTCCGTAAACTCGGCACTACTGAGCCAATGATAATGGGTCACGACCTCACCATAAATCAATGATAACATGGCATAGCCCCCACCGAAGTTGAAGATGCCGATCTTACTGAAAACATAAAATAACTGGAGAAATATCATGTGTAATTTTCTATTTTGATTTACAATGGCGGGCCGCCACAGGGGACGGCCCCTGCACTTACTTCCTACTTCTGCTGATTTTCCCGCACAAGAATCCTGCTAATCCCGTGACGATAATGATCCATACGGGATTGACTTTCAACAGCCATATCAGAAGACAACTTACCACAACGATCCAGATGTTCTTCCAACTGATGTTTGCAGTTTTCGCCATTCTGAAGCAAGGAGCAGCTATCAATGCTACGACCGCAGGGCGTACGCCCTCGAAGAATTTCTCCACCCATGGATTATCTTTAAAGTTACGGAAGAACATGGCGATGATGAGAATGGCGATGATAGAAGGCACAGCGATACCCAAGGCTCCTACGATGCCACCCCACACTCCTTTTATCTTATAGCCAATATGACTCGCCATGTCGATAGAGAAGATGCCGGGAGTGGTCTGAGCCACGACCATGATATCGACAAACTCCTGTTTGCCAAGCCAGTGGTTCTTGTTGACAAACTCCTCTTCCATGATCGGTATCATGGCATAGCCTCCGCCTAAAGTGAAAGCCCCAATCTTGTTGCAAGTAAGGAAAAATTTTAATAACATATCTACCCTTAATATTAAAGAAGGGCGGCCACGAGGGCCGCCCCTACGGTTTACTGGGTGCAAAGGTCGGAAGAATATCACAACCAAAAGAAACAATGTCATTAGAAACCTTTAATCTGACATGAAAGGCTTCTAATCGGTTTTATTCGCTTCAACGTAAGTTTCAAAATAACTTTGCAGGCGAAAAAATAAAGATAATGCAAAAAAAACGATGAAGAAACGATATGTATTAGTCCTTTTGCTCACAAGCATCCGGCTATGCTCTTATGCCCAAGAGGCGTTAACTTTCGAAAAAGCCGATAGCTTGTTAGCCCGGAATGCTCAAAGCGCTATCGATCAAAAGAATGTGGAAGAGGCCCGCGCCAGTCTTCAACAGTCGAAAAACTATGCCAACCCCACGGTGCAGTGGATGCACAATATTGTTAACCCCACCAATCACCGGTGGTTGGACACAGGTAAGACGGGTGAGGATGACATCCAGTTGAGTCAGCCCATCGCCATCGGAGGACAGCATAAGGATGTAGTGAGACAAAACGAGGCCTTGTTGAAAGGTGCTCAAGCTGACCAGCGGCTATCCCTCGCCGAGCGCCGCCGGGACCTTCATGAGACGATGATCGATGCCTATACCCTCCGACAGAAAGAAGAGATCATCCAAAAAGAAATTGCCTCAGCAGAAGAAATCCTTAAAGCCTATGAGCAGCAGACAGCCAAAGGTAACATCCCCGCCATGGAGACACTACGTATCAAGACCATGCTCTATGGACTCAAACAAGAACAGACATCTCTATTGCTTCAGGAGCAAGCGCTTTGGAAAAACATCAGAACGCAGACGGGTACAAGTCTTCAGACATGCAGTATCTCCAGCGTAAACCTCGATGCAGACCTCTTACAGCTCAGCCAACGATTAGAGAGCCAAGAGTTATCTCACCCATCCGTTTCATCAGTCGTTGCAGCTCGCGATGCTTCCCAGTGGGCGTGGAAAACAGAAAAAGCCAACGCACTGCCACAGATCTCGCTACAAGGAGAGTATGACAAGAACGGAAATATCGGTCACAACTATTTTGCTTTCGGCGCCAGCGTCTCCGTTCCATTGTGGAACCACAACAAAGGCAACATCGCCGCCGCCCGTGCCCGTTATGAGCAAAGCGTGTTAGCTGTCAACCAACTGCAGACGAAGATGCGCCGACAGTGGGAGAACGACTACCAGACTGCCGTCACCTGGCGCGATGCCGTAGCGGCACAATCCCGTAATTTCTCTTCGGAACTCGAGAAAGGTATTGAAGCAACAGAGACCCAGATGAAGCACCACAACATCAGTGTGCTTGAATTTGTCGATTACTACAGTAATTATAAAGACATGAAATATCAGCTCCTCGATGCCCAGGCTGAACTGCTGAAGGCACATGAAGCCATTAAATACGATTTAGCGGAATAACAATGACAACAAAGATGCTATTGCTGGCGGCTACTGCCGTCATGCTTACAGCCTGTTCGGGGAAAGACAAGCAGGCAGACAATGAAAAACAATTGGATGCACAAGAAAAAAGTCGTGTGGTAGAGACAACGACAGTCACTGAACAACCGGTGAGCGATGAACTCGAGCTCAACGGTGAAGTGGCATGCGACGAGCAACTGCTCCGCAAAGTATTCATTCCTTGCACAGGCCGAGTCTCAGGAGTGAGCCACGTCGTAGGCGACTACGTACAGGCAGGGACCTTATTGGGCGTAGTGCACAGTGAGCAGGCTGCCGATTACCACAAGGGACTCGCTGATGCTGATGCCGAGCTCCGCATGGCGAACCGCGAGTATCAGATGCAGCGCGACATGCGTGCCTCGGGGATGGCTTCCGACAAAGATGTGGAAGCAGCACGCAGCCGGGTAACGATGGCGCAGGCTGAGCGCAGTCGCCTCGCCACTGTGGCTCATATCGAAGGATTGGGAGGTAGAGCCAACGCCTTGCTCCGGGCCCCAATCTCGGGATATATCACAGCGACAAACATCTTCAACGACAGTTATGTGAGCGAAGACACGAACAATGAGCCCGCCTTCGAGATTGCCGACCTGCGGAGGGTATGGGTCATCGCCGATGTCTACGAGAGCGACATCAGTAAGATCCATACAGGCGACCCCGTCGTCGTCACTACCGTTGCTTACCAAGGCCGGAAGTTTATCGGACGGGTGGACAAGATCAACAATGTCCTCGACCCCGACAGCCGAACGATGAAGATCCGCGTGACCCTCGACAACCCTCATGGATTGTTGAAGCCCGGCATGTTCGCAACAGCCCATATCATGACACAACATCTTGGGACTCGTCTTTGCTGCGTACCGACAGAATCTGTGATCTTCGAGAACGGTCATAACTATGTCGTCGTCGCTGAAGGTAGCAAGTATGTTCGCAGAGCCATACAAGTGGCTCACAACTCCTCCACTTATACCTGGGTCAGTGCGGGTCTCCATCCGAATGAAAGCGTCGTCTCCAAGAATGCCTTGTTGCTTTTTAATCATGCATCATGAATAAGTTTATTGATTTTATCATTGCCTTCTCCCTGAAGCGCAAATACCTCATCCTGTGTCTCACGCTCCTGACGATTGTCTTAGGTGTATACTGTTTCAAGGAGACACCGGTCGATGCCTTCCCCGACGTGACGAACACGAAGGTGACGATCATCACCCAATGGCCCGGACGCTCGGCGGAAGAGATCGAGAAGTTCGTCACCATCCCTATTGAGATTGCCATGAACGCTGTCCAGAAGAAGATCGACATCCGGTCGACGACGCTCTTCGGCCTGAGTGTGGTGACAGTGGTCTTCGACGATCATGTCGATGATGAGTTCGCCCGCCAGCAGGTCTATAATCTCTTGAATGATGCCGACTTGCCCGAGGGTGTGACGCCCGATGTGCAGCCGCTCTCCGGTCCTACAGGCGAGATCTACCGATACACGCTGAAAAGTGACAAGCGGTCGGTAAGAGAACTGAAGACCTTGCAAGACTGGGTGATCGAGCGCAAGCTCCGCAGTGTGCCGGGCGTGGCTGATATCGTGTCCTTCGGTGGCGAGGTGAAGACCTATGAAGTGCAGGTCAACCCTAACCAACTCGCTACCTACGGCGTGTCGAGTCTCGAACTCTTCAACGCCATCTCCAACAGTAATGTGAATGTCGGAGGCGATGTCATCGAGCGGGGCCCTCAGGCTTACGTCGTGCGAGGTATCGGTCTCATCAACAACACACGGGAGATCGGAGATATCGTGGTGAAGAACATCCATGGCACACCGATCCTCGTACGCAATCTCGCTACGGTGCATGAGAGTTGCCAGCCGCGTCTCGGTCAGGTAGGCCGTGACAGTCAGGACGATGTGGTGGAAGGCATCGTCGTCATGCATAAGGGAGAGAACGCGGAGAAAGTTATCACAGATCTCAAAGCGAAGATACAGGAGATACAGCACGACGACCTGCCGAAAGACGTGAAGATCGTGCCGTTCTACGACCGCGATGACCTCGTTCACTTAGCCGTACACACCGTCTTTCACAATGTCTTGGAAGGCATTCTCCTCGTCACCCTCGTCGTGTTCCTCTTCATGAAGGACTGGCGCACGACCGTTATCGTGGCGAGCGTCATTCCATTGGCCCTCCTCTTCGCTTTCATCTGCCTCTATCTGAACCACATGAGTGCCAACCTGTTGTCGATGGGCGCCATCGATTTCGGTATCATCATCGACGGTGCCGTGGTCATGGTGGAAGCGCTGTTTGTGGCCTTGTCTTCCCAAGCCCGCAACATCGGCATGGAAGCCTTCAACCTCCGCAGTCATCTCGGCATGATCCGTCAGACAGCACGCGGCAAAGCAAAGTCGGTGTTTTTCTCCAAGCTCATCATCATCACGGCGCTCATCCCAATCTTCTCCTTCCAGAAGGTCGAAGGTAAGATGTTCTCTCCCCTCGCCTTCACCTTAGGCTTCGCACTCCTCGGCGCGTTGATCTTCACGCTGACCCTCGTCCCGGCTCTTTCATCGATGTTACTGAAGAAGAATGTCGTAGAGAAGAAAAACCGGTTTTTGGAGGCTGTCTATTCGGTCACCGACCGTTTCTTCGCCGTGTGTCAGTGTAATAGCCGGAAGGTCGTAGTCATCGCACTTGTTGCCATGGTGGCGGGACTTGGCTGCTTCTCACTCTTAGGCACAGAGTTTCTCCCCGAGATGAACGAGGGCTCTATCTATGCACGAGCCACATTGCCGTCAAGCGTATCCTTGCAGGAAAGCGTTAAGTTGGCCGACAGGTTCCGCACGATACTACGTTCTTTCCCCGAGGTCAGTGAGGTCATGACTCAGACCGGACGTCCCAATGACGGAACGGATGCCACAGGATTCTACAATATCGAGATGTTCGTGAAGATGCATCCTGAGAACGAATGGAAGACGGGACGCACAAAGGAACAACTCGTAGACGACATGAACAAACGACTGAGTGTCTACCCGGGCATCGACTTCAACTTCTCACAGCCGATCAGTGACAATGTGGAAGAGGCTGTGAGTGGTGTCAAAGGCGCCATTGTCGCTAAGGTTTATGGCAAGGATCTTTATACTTGTGAGCGCCTTGCCAATGAAGTCTATCACACGATGAAGCCTATCCGCGGCATCACGGATCTTGGCGTGATCAAGAATATCGGTCAGCCGGAACTGCAGATCAATATCGATGAGGACAAGCTCGCCCGCTACGGCGTGAGCAAAGCCGACGTACAGAGCATCATCGAGATGACCATCGGTGGCAAGGCTGCCTCGCAGGTCTATGAGGGCGAGCGTAAGTTTAACCTCGTAGTGCGCTATGAGAAGCCGTTCCGCGACCGCGCTGAAGCCATCGCACAGATCAAAGTACCGTCGCAAGACGGACAGATGGTACCTATCAGTGAGCTCGCTTCCATCCGCACCATCACCGGCCCGCTCATCGTGTACCGCGAGAATCACAGCCGCTACTGTGCCGTGAAGTTCTCCGTACGCGACCGCGACATGGGATCAGCTGTCGACGAGAGCCGTGCGAAAGTGGCAAAAGCCGTCAAGCTCCCCGAGGGATACAAGATAACGTGGAACGGTGACTTCGAGAATCAGAAACGCGCCTCCGCCCGACTGGCCCAGGTCGTGCCTATATCCATCCTGCTCATCTTCGTCATCCTCTATTTGCTCTTCGGCAATGCACGCGACGCCGGACTGGTCCTGAGCAGTGTGCCGTTTGCAGCCGTGGGTGGCATCTTGATGCTTCTCATCTGTGGCTTCAACTTCTCCATCTCTGCCGGCATCGGATTCATCTGCCTCTTCGGTATCTGTATCCAGAATGGCGTCATCATGCTTATGGACATCAAGCATTTCCTCAGACACCGCCATCCGCTCAGTGAGTCTGTAGCCATGGGTATGCACTCCCGCACGCGTGCCGTACTGATGACAGCTATGATGGCAATGCTCGGACTCATGCCAGCCGCACTGAGCCACGGCATCGGCAGTGAGAGCCAGCGCCCGCTGGCCATCGTCATCATCGGAGGACTGTTCGGTGCAACGCTATTCACTTTGTTTGTCTTCCCGTTGTTCGTAGAAAAAATATACAGTCATGTCAATCTCAAGAAACTGCGGTAAAATAATAGCAAGCTTTTTGTTTGTTGCTGTTTCTGTGCTGCCTGTAAGAGGATTCTCACGCCTGCAACGTGTGAGGATTCCCTTGCCGGCACCCATCAGCGCCAAGAGCCAGATCGATTCCATCGCGCGGTCTATCCCCGGTGTCTATACAGTTCAATGGAAAGCCAAGCGGCAATATCTCTTCGTAGCCTATGACCGAACAAGGACAACGAAGAAGAGAATTATTGCATCCTTCATGCATCGTTTTCAAAAGGAAAATCATAACTTTGCAAACAAGCAAAAGAAATTATGAAGAAGATCTTGATGGCAGAAGACGAGGAGAACATCTCCGATTTCGTACGACGCGGCCTCGCCGGCTTCGGCTATGAGGTCACGGTGTCTGAAGACGGTACGCAGGCCTGGCAGTTGCTGAACGGCAAGAGCAGCGACTTCGACCTCGTGCTACTCGACATTCGCATGCCGGGGCTCTCGGGCCTTGAGGTCTGCCGCCGCCTACGCGAGCAGCAGGGCTACAGTCTCCCCGTGCTCATGCTCACAGCCCTCGACACGACAGACGACATCGTGGCGGGACTGCGCGTCGGTGCCGACGACTATCTCGTCAAGCCTTTTAAGTTTACAGAACTCGTCGCGCGCATTGAAGCGCTCCTGCGTCGCTCCAGTCTCAATAATCAGCAGGCAGCCCCGAGCAGTGGAGATCTTGAACTCGATGCTGCCTCGCATCAGGCAAAGCGAGGTGACAAAGTCGTGGACCTCAGTATCAAGGAATACCGGCTTCTCGAATATATGATGCGGCATGAGGGCGAGGTGCTCACGCGGCGGCAACTGCTGAAAGACGTTTGGGACAAGGACTTCGATACGAACACGAATGTCGTGGACGTCTATGTGCGCTATCTCCGTCAGAAAATTGACGAGGACTTCGCGCAGAAACATATCCAGACAGTGGTAGGACAAGGATATACGTTCAAGAAATGAAAACAGGAAGAAAAATCTCACTCATCTATTCGGGCATCACTATCGGTCTGATCATCATCGCCGGAATGGTGTTCTATTTTTTTGCCTCAAACTATGTGCACAGTCTTTACTTCCATTATCTGGAAGAGAAAGCACATGCCGTAGCAGAGGAGAAGTTCTCCAAGGATGAGCTCGACCCCGTGAAATATCAGAATGTCGTACTGCGCAGAAAGAACTCGATCCCTACGTCGCAGGAACTGTTTATTCGGGTCGACGACCGTGCGGAGGGTCGACGCGCCTTACACGAATATTTCTCTGACAAGCAGATAGATCGGCTCTATCATAACGAGACGGTTGACTTCACACGCTATGACGAGTCAGGTACGGCCTTTGTCTATTACGACAACACGGGTACTTTTGCGGTCATCGTACTTAGCAAAGACTCTTATGTAGAGGCAATCAGTTCATTGATCCGTTGGACGCTACTTGCGCTCGTTCTCGTTGCTGCCGGTGTGTTGTGGCTTATCAGTAAGCTCTATGCCATGCGCGTTCTCGACCGTATCGACAAAGATTATCAGGCAGAGAAGATGTTCGTCAACAATGCCTCGCACGAGATCAACAACCCGCTCACCGCTATCCAAGGCGAGTGCGAGATTGCATTGATCGGTGAGCACAGTCGGGAGGATTATCAGGACACACTGCAGCGGATCAGTCATGAGACCGACCGTATCATCACGATCATGCGCGAGCTGCTGATGTTCTCGCACGCCAAATATGGCGACATACAAACGGCACAATATGAGTCAGTTAAAGTTTCCGAGCTCTTTGCACAGTCGCCGGCTCAGGTTCATGTCATCGTCAAGGAAGACTTTATGCTCCACACCGACAAAGACCTGCTGAATATTGCCGTGCACAACCTCGTCAACAATGCCTTGAAATTCGCCAACGGCAAGCCCGTGGAGGTCATCATCGACAAGCCGCATATTCGTATTGTGGATCATGGCATCGGCATTCCACAAGCTGACCTTCCCCACGTCTTCGAACCTTTCTTCCGCGCCAAGAACACGCGCAGCATCAAAGGGCACGGCGTAGGCCTGGCACTCTCGAAAGCCATCATAGAAAAAATGGGCGGAAAAGTTTCCGTCCATTCTATAGAGGGTGAGGGTACGACCCTTGATATCAAGGTGTGAGCTTCTGCGTTCTCAGCACATCAATGAGCCGTCGGGGCATCCAGTGCTCCTGCATCCATTGGAAGATGACGAAGAAAGCGGGGACAAGGAAGAGCAGCGCTACACTGCCGATGAGCATGCCACCTACGACACCCGATGCCAAGGACCGGCTTCCGTTGGCTCCAACTCCCGACGCAGCCATCAACGGCAGCAAACCTAAGATCATGGCAAGGACCGTCATGAGGATCGGGCGCAGACGAGCCTTGGCAGCGGAGAAAGCAGCCTGGGTGATGCGCATGCCTGCCTCACGCCGTTTCACGGCATACTCCGTCAGCAAGATGGCGGTCTTCGACAACAGACCGATAAGCAGGACGACACCCGTCTGAAGATAGATATTGTTCTGCAGGCCAAAGAGTTGCGCGAAGAGGAAACTGCCCATGATGCCGACAGGCACTGCGAGCAGGATGGCAAACGGAAGGATAAGACTCTCGTAGAGAGCCACAAGCACGAGATAGATTATCAACAGACTCAGTGCTGCAACAATGACGAAGTTGTTGCTAGTATTGCCTTCCTCGCGGCTCAGTCCACTATACTCATACCCATAGCCGGACGGGAGCGTCTGCTTAGCCACACGAGCCACGGCTTCCATCGCCTGACCCGAGCTGTAGCCCGGAGCGGGATCGGCATTGACACTGATAGAGTTGAACATATTGAATCGCGAGAGACCTTGCGGACCCATCGTCGGTGTCAGTGTGACGAAATTGTTGACCGGTGCCATCTGACCATCGCTCAGCCGCACATAGATGTTGTTGAGCGACTGCCGTGTGACACGGTCGGCGGCCTCAGCTTGCATCGTGACGTGATAAAGGCGGGAGAAGCGGTTGAAATTGGAGATGTAGGAACCGCCATAGTAACCGGCTATCGTCGAGAGGACATCACTCGGCGATACTCCTGCCCGCTGACATTTAGCGGCATCGACGTCGAGCCAGAACTGAGGATAACTGGCGGAGAAGTCGGAGAAGGCCTGGCCGATCTCCGGCTGACGGGAGAGCTCATCGACAAACGCATCTTTCACACGCTGGAACTGTGCGATAGAGCTACCCGTGTGGTCCTGCAAGTTGAACTCCAGTCCACTGCTCATACCGAATCCCGGCACCATCGGCGGAGTCATCACGAGCACGTCGGCATCTTTCACCAGCGAGGTGACAGCCATGATACGCTCCACGATGCTGTCGACCGACTCCGACGGATCCTTACGGTCTTTCCACTCTTTCAAGGGAGCGAAGATCATGGCGGAATTGGAACCGGAGGAGGTGAACGAATAGCCGTTGACAGCTGCCACATGAGCTACGCCGGGTACGCTTGCCACCAATTATTTCACCGTGTTCAAGGTCTTGGCATTGTCATGCATAGAGGTACCCGGACGGGTGTTCATACTGACGTAGACCATACCCGTATCCTCCTGAGGCAGCAGACCCGTCGGCGTTATCTTGACGAGGAAGACAAGGAGCGCCACAGCAGCGGCCACGATGCCGTAAGACACGTATTTATGTCGGATGAACGCAGACACGGCGCGCGTGTATTTATCCTCAAGGACACTGAACACTGCATTGAAAGCACGGCGGAAGCGCGCTGCGAAGTTATTCTTTTCGTTTCCATTCTCATCTTTATAGGGCTTCAACAGCAATGCACATAAAGCCGGAGAGAGCGTCATGGCATTGATGAACGAGATGCCTACAGCGACAGCCATCGTCAAGCCAAACTGCCGGTAAAAGGCACCGGAGGTTCCTCCCATCATACTTACGGGGATGAACACCGCCATGAAGATCAGCGTAGAGGTGAACAAGGCGGAGGTCACCGAGCCCATGGCATCGCGGGAGGCGAGATACGGAGAACGGTAGCCTTTGTCAAAGTTGGCTTGCACAGCCTCCACGACGATGATAGCATCATCGACAACGGTTCCGATGGCGAGCACAAGGGCAAAGAGCGTCAACAGGTTGATGCTGAAACCTATGAGCTGCAAGACACCAAAGGTGCCGATGATGGAAACGATAATGGAGATAGAAGGAATGACTGTTGAACGGATGTCCTGGAGGAAGACATAGACCACAAGGATGACGAGCAACAGTGCCTCAAAGAGCGTATGAACCACGACCTTGATGGAGGCATTGAGGAAGTGGTTCGTATCGTTGATCTTCTGAAACTTCATGCCAGGAGGCAACTGGGCCGACATATCCTCCAGCTCCTTATCAATGGTGTTGATGATCTCTGAGGCGTTGCTGCCAGCCGTCTGCTGCAGCATGGCGATAGCAGCGGGCTTGCCGTCAAGTTGTGTCGTAAAGTTGTAGGCATCGGCACCTAATTCCACACGCGCCACGTCACGCAAGCGCAGGATCTGACCGTTCTGTGTACTGCGGATGACGATGTTGCCAAACTGCTCAGGCGTAGAGAAACGGCCACGGTACTTCATCGTATATTCGAAAGCATTGGCGTGGTTCTGACCGAAAGAGCCGGTAGCCGCCTCGATGTTCTGTGCCTCCAAGGCTGAAGAGATATCGGCAGGCACGAGGCTGTATGCCTTCATCTTATTAGGATCGAGCCACAGACGCATGTTGTAGCTTGAGCCGAAGAGCAGCACACGACCAACTCCCTGTATTCGCTTCAAACGAGGTGTGACATTGATATTCATGTAGTTGTTGAGGAAATTCCCATCGAATCTCCCGTCGGTAGAGCACAGTGACAACGTCATGAGTTCGGCATTCTGCTGTTTCTCCGTCTGCACACCTTCTTTCGTCACCTCTGCGGGGAGGTTGGCAAGGGCCGACTGCACCCGGTTCTGGACATTGACAGCCGCCATATCTGGGTCAATGCCTTTCTTGAAGTAGACCGTGATATCTGCCTCACCACTGTTGCTGGCTGACGAGGTCATATAGGTCATGCCTTCCACACCGTTGATACTCTCCTCCAACGGCGTGACGACACTCTTGATGACTGTCTCAGCACTCGCTCCGGGATAGTTGGCGAAGACGAAGACCGTCGGCGGGGCGATATCGGGATACTGCTCCACGGGTAGGCTCTCGAGACCTACGATGCCGGCGATGACAATCAACACGGAGATGACTGCGGACAACAAAGGACGCTGAATGAATGTATTGATACTCATATCCTGAAAATTTGCCTGCAAAGGTAGGGATTCATTCTATCCAACGGATATTATATCTCGCTGAAACGGGAAAAGAAGCCGCTGAAACGGATTTATGGGGCATTCATACACTTCAACCCCGATATTCTCCGTTTCAGCACAATAAAGTATCTTTGTCTAAGAATTCTTCGTACCTTTGCACACAAAAACATATCACGATATGGAACGCAGCAAACGACAGGACCTCATCATGTTTCTGAGCATGTGGCTGGTGGCGACCTTCATGTTTTTCGCCATCCTGTTTATCATGGAATATGGTAGTCTTGCACAGATGCTTCACGACTTCGGATGGGATGATGTCGTGCTTGAACTGATGACTGTATTGGTTTTTATCGGCATCTCATTCTTTTACAACAAACTGTTTCTCCGTCTCGCTGTAGGACATCAGAAATACCGATTGCTGACCCTTGCTCACGCACTGATCCTATTGGTTCTTAATATTTTCGTTTCGTTTATTGTAATGGGCATGTACAATCTCTACTGGCCGATGCCGAGTGATGATTTCGTGAAAGGAGTTTACGTCTTCAGTCTCCTCTCCACTTTTGTGGCCAGTATTGACGCCAATGTTGATCTGCAGAAGATGATTTACAAGCAGATGGAAGAAAAGCATGTCTTAGAGGTGGAGAACGCCCGAGAGAAGGAGGTGGGCATGCAGGCCCGGCTGATGGTCTTGAAATCGCAGGTCGATCCCCACTTTCTCTTCAACAACTTCAGCATCCTTTCAGATCTTATCGACGAGGACCCGAAAGCAGCCGGCGTCTTTCTGGACAATCTCTCAAAGGTATATCGCTACAAACTGACGGAGATGGAGCACAACCTCGTGGAGGTCAGTAAGGAGCTGCAGATGATCAAAGCCTATGCCGCTCTCATCACGACAAGGTTCGGAAAAGCCATTCAGATACAGATCGTTGAGCAGGAACCGATGCCAAAGGGTATGGTGCCTCCGCTCGCCGTTCAGATGTTGGTGGAGAACGCTGTGAAGCACAACGCGCATACCACGGCCGATCCTCTGAACATTTATATTGTGGTTGGAGGAAATCAGATCATCGTCAGCAACAAGATTCATCCGCTGTCTTCTCCGGTCAAATCAACTGGTGTGGGACTGAAGAACCTTGATGACAGATATAGTCTGTTGTCGGACCGGAAACCAACCGTCGAAGAAAAGAACAATACTTTTATCGTTACACTCCCCATTCTTAGCAAACAATGAACGCACTGATTATAGAAGATGAGTTCCGCAATGCCAACCGACTGCGGAAGATGCTCGTAGACATCGATCCTGAGATGCACATCGACGGCCCCTTGGAGACGGTCACGGAGACGCACCAATGGCTGCGCAGCCACCCGGCACCGGACGTGATCTTCGCGGACATCCGACTCTCCGACGGTGTGAGTTTCGACGCGCTCGATGCCGTCGACAACCACACTGCCGTGGTGTTCACGACAGCTTACGACGAATATGCGCTGCAGGCTTTCCAATATAATGGCATCGCCTACCTCATGAAACCGATTGAGGAAGAGGAACTTCGCGCCACCGTAGATAGAATCAGAGACATGAAAGGGAGCAGCACGCAGCCGGATGTCAATGCCGCCATGCTGCGTGACCTCCTTGCCAATCTCCGCCAAGGGGGCACCTCCTATCGCGAACGTTTTCTGATACCCTACAAGGATGGGTTCGAGGTTGCCAATGTCAAGGAGGTGAGCCACATCTACTCTGAATACAAAAACACGAAACTGTGTCTCAAGGACGGTACGAAGTACACGCTCAATATGTCGCTCGATGAAATAGAGCAGCAGCTCAATCCTAACCAGTTCTTCCGTGTCAACCGCCAGTTCATTGTTGCTGTAGACAGTGTAGCTGGCTTAAAATCCTATTTCGGCGGAAAGATCCGCGTACGTATCCGCAACTTTGAAGACTTGGAGGTGATGTGCAGCCGCGATAAGGCGCCTCAGCTGAAGGCGTGGCTGAATAAGTAACAATGAGCCGACCATTCAACCGTAATCGCATCGCCATTTCATCGGAATCGCAGCTCCATTATAGTAAATTATTATGACGATTACACTTTTATCCCATGAGGATTTAAGCGAGAACGCAGAGGAATTCTAACACACTAACAAACTAACACTAACATTAAGGTCGTTCACGCTTTTTTTTGCGAAGGACTGATTTGATGCCAGTCTTAATTCTATTTTAACATATTATAATAATATATTATAATTAATAATATAATTAATATATTAAAGTAATATTAACTTTGAGAGCGCATTCTGACACCATGAACGATCTTAATGTTAGTGTTAGTTTGTTAGTTGTTAGTTTTGGGGTCGTACACCTCGATGAACATCTGATTGCACAAACGCTTTCCGGTCTCAGTCTTGAAGACATGACTCAAGGCGTTCTCTATTCCCGTCTTGGAGATGTTATCTTCAAAGAA
The DNA here is from genome assembly GCA_002353825.1 of Prevotella sp. UBA2725. Classification (GTDB taxonomy): domain Bacteria; phylum Bacteroidota; class Bacteroidia; order Bacteroidales; family Bacteroidaceae; genus Prevotella. The sequence goes on from DEKJ01000063.1 coordinate 74,297, forward strand.
ATTGACAAGGAAGTCTGCCTCCACAAGAATCTGATAATCGATGCCATCAATATTTTTATAGGTATGGTGGTGCCCAACGAGGTAGCAGACGCGGTCAATGTCCTTCGGATCAAAGCCTTGCTCGGTCAGCAATTCGCGTGCGGGAGCCGGACCGAGCTCTTCCTGGTATTTGCCATTGGAGTTGCCGTATTTAGCCTCTGCTGCATGAATGCCGATGTCGTGAACGACAGCTGCCATCTCCGTGACCAACTGTGTGTGAGCATCGACATGCTCCAGGCGCGCGATGAGTTGTGCGAAGCGATGAACCTTCAGAAAATGCTGGATGCGCATGGCATCACCTTTGTCAAACTCGATCATGGCCAGCGTCAGCCGGTCGATTTTGCTTTCTATTGTTTCTTCCATAATCATTATGATTTCAAACTTTCGCGAACAAAATTACAAAGTTTTCATCGTTTTCTTGCGCGTTTAATGTGAAAAGTTGTAAGTTTGCACACTCAAAATACAAAAACATTATGGAAGAGAGTAACGAGATAAAAAGAGAGCACGCAATATACAGAGTGACGATCAGCGGAAGTATCATCAACGTGGTACTGCTGGTGTTTAAGTTCATCGCCGGAATCTTAGGCGGTTCAGCGGCAATGATTGCCGATGCCGTGCACTCGCTAAGCGATTTTCTGACAGATATCGTTGTACTTATCTTCGTGAAACTCAGCAACAAGCCACAGGATAAGGATCACGACTTCGGCCACGGCAAATATGAGACCCTGGCTACAGCACTTATCGGCATTGGCCTCTTTCTCGTAGGCGCCATGATCTGTATTGGCGGTCTGGAGAAGATATGGCAGGTGATTCACGGTGAGACGCTCCCGAGTCCGGGTGTCATTGCCTTTGTAGCTGCCGTCGTGAGTATCATATTGAAGGAATGGTGCTATCAGTTCACCGCCAAGGTGGGCAAGCGCTACGACTCACAGGCCGTCATTGCCAACGCCTGGCACCACCACTCTGATGCCCTCTCGTCTATCGGCACGGCTGTAGGTATCGGCGGCGCTATCCTGCTCGGCACTAAATGGACGGTTCTCGACCCGCTGACGGCCGTGGCTGTGAGTGGATTCATCATCTGGGAAGCCATCAAGCTCATCAAGCAATCGTCAAGCGAACTGTTGGAGGCCAGTCTCCCCGACGACGTCGAGCAGAAGATCACGGATGCAGCCCTTGAGGAGCCGGGCGTGAGCGAAGTGCACAACCTCCGTACGCGCCGTATCGGAGACCATTGTGCCATAGAGATGCACGTGAGGATGCCGGGAGAGATGAGTCTCTATGAAGCACATAACCATGCGACACACATTGAAAACCGTGTCAGGAAAGCATTCGGACCGCAGACACATATTATTATTCATTTCGAGCCATTGAAAGAAGACGGGGAATATGTCGACCCTACCCACAAATGAGGATAACGTGTCTTTTTCGATTGATTATGAATGTTTTTTCCTAAAAAGCAGTAACTTTGCACGTTAGAAATTTTTAGATGTTTATGAAACTCAATAAGAAACGCCGGTGGCACTGCCTTCCAGGCCAGGAGCCTACCGAGCTGGATAAAAAGATTATGTATTGGGAGGGGAAGGGCAAGCTTGTGCCTACCCGTGACATGGTCCGCACTCCCGAACAGATTGAAGGCATCCGCGTGGCTGGAAAGCTCAACACCGGTTGCCTCGATGCCGTAGAAGCAATGATCGCTCCGGGCATCAGTACTCAGGATATCGACGACTGCGTGATGCAGTATTGCAAAGACCACGACTGTCATCCTTCGTGCCTCAACTATGAGGGCTTCCCGAAAGCTGTCTGCACGAGTATCAATGAGGTCGTATGCCATGGTATCCCTAAGAAAGAAGACGTGCTGCAGCCGGGTGATATCGTGAATGTGGATATGACCCTCGACTACAACGGCTACTTCGGTGACGCTTCGCGTATGTTCATCATCGGTGGTCATACAACGCCGGAGAAGGAGCAGCTCGTCCGTGTGACGAAAGAGTGCCTCGACCTCGGTGCGGAGGCTGCCAAGCCGTGGGGCTTCCTCGGCGACATCGGTCACGCTATTCAGAAGCATGCCGAGAAATACGGCTATGGTGTGGTGCGCGACCTCTGCGGCCACGGTGTGGGTCTTGCCATGCACGAGGAGCCGGAGGTGCTGCACTATGGCCATAAGGGCACTGGCATGATGCTCGTGCCGGGCATGACCTTCACCATTGAACCGATGATCAACATGGGTACCTGGAAAGTGTTTATCGATGCTGATGATCCTTACGGATGGGAGGTGATCTCGGGTGACGAGCAGCCTTCAGCACAATGGGAGCACACGTTCCTCATGACCGAACACGGAGTAGAGATCCTTTCATATTAAAAAATCCTATGCAAGACATATATATATTAGGTATAGAGAGCAGCTGCGATGACACGTCGGCTGCTGTCCTGCGCAACGGTGTGCTGCTGAGCAACGTCACCGCCTCACAGGAGGTGCACCGTGCCTACGGCGGTGTGGTGCCTGAGCTCGCCAGCCGTGCCCATCAGCAGAATGTGGTGCCGGTAGTGGATCAGGCTATCAAACGTGCAGGAATCACGAAGGAGCAGCTCTCCGCCGTGGCTTTCACGCGTGGTCCGGGACTGATGGGTTCACTGCTCGTCGGCGTGAGCTTCGCTAAAGGCTTTGCACGCAGTCTGGAGATTCCTCTCATTGACGTCAACCATCTGCAAGGTCACGTCATGGCTCATTTCATCAAAGAGAGCGACGACGACAATCACATGCCGCCCCTGCCGTTCATCTGCCTGCTCGTTTCTGGTGGTAACTCACAGATCGTGAAGGTCAATGCCTACAACGACATGGAGGTGCTCGGTCAGACCATCGACGACGCAGCCGGTGAGGCTATCGACAAATGTTCGAAAGTAATGGGACTCGGCTACCCCGGTGGTCCTATCATTGATAAGCTCGCACGTAAGGGTAATCCCCTGGCTTATAAATTCGCAGAGCCGCATATCCCCGGTTACGACTATTCATTCTCGGGCTTGAAGACTTCCTTCCTTTATAATCTGCGCAAGTGGGTAGCTGAAGATCCTGACTTCGTGGAGCATCACAAGGAAGACCTTGCAGCAAGTCTGGAGCACACCATCGTGGATATTCTGATGAAGAAACTGCGGTTGGCTGTCAAAGACACGGGCATCAAGCATGTAGCCGTGGCAGGTGGTGTGTCAGCCAACAACGGTCTGCGCAACTCTTTCCGCGAACATGCTGCTAAATATGGCTGGACGATCTACATCCCGAAGTTCAGCTACACGACAGATAACGCAGCTATGATCGGTATCGTGGGCTATTACAAGTACCTCGACAAGGACTTCTGCTCCATCGATGCACCCGCTTTCTCAAAAGTAACATTCAAATAAAAGATATGGAATTAGAAACCAAAGTACTGAGCCATCGCATTCAGGAGGCACTTTATAATAACAATGAGACACTGGGCACAGCCGAGAGCTGCACAGGCGGACGTATCGCAGAGGCTATCATCGCCGTTCCTGGCGCCTCACAGTATTTCAAAGGCGGCATCGTAAGCTACACCAATGAGATCAAGGAGAAGCTCCTCAATGTCTCTCACGAAGTGCTGGAAGAGCAGACTGCTGTCTGCGAGGAAGTAGCCAAGGAGATGGTCATCGGGGCATGCAATACTCTGAATGTCGACTATGCGATCTCTGCTACTGGCGTGGCTGGCCCAACAGGTGGTACACCGGAGATTCCCGTGGGAACGATCTGGCTCGGCTATGGCTCCAAAGACGACGTGCGCACGTTCAAACTCACCGAAGATTTCGGACGTGACATCAACCTCGCCATTGCTACAAACAAAGCGCTGCATCTCTTCATCGACTACATCAACGAGAAGCATAATCAGTAAAAAAGCTTAAATATTAATATTTTAGCTCGCTTTGCTTTGTGTTTCACGAGATATTTTGTAATTTTGCACTCTGTTTGGAATAAGTAGTTAAAATCGCATCAAAAACAAAGAATAGCAATGTCTAAGATTTGTCAGATAACAGGCAAGAAGGCACAGATAGGTTGCAATGTGTCTCACTCAAAGCACCACACAAAGCGCAGCTTTGACGTTAACCTCTTCAGCAAGAAGTTCTTCTATGTAGAGGAGAATTGCTGGATTTCCCTGAAGGTCAGCGCCGCTGGTCTTCGTCTTATCAATAAAGTCGGTCTGGACGCAGCTCTTAAGCAAGCCGTTGCTAAGGGTTACTGCGACTGGAAGGACATTAAAGTAATAGGAGACTAATAACGATGGCAAAGAAAGGTAAGGGCAATAGAGTACAGGTGATCCTCGAGTGCACAGAGATGAAGAACTCGGGTCTGCCCGGCACAAGCCGCTACGTCACCACAAAGAATCGTAAGAATACTCCTGAGCGTCTCGAGCTCATGAAGTACAACCCCATCCTGAAAAAGATGACGCTCCACAAGGAGATCAAGTAATCTGAACTCAGGTCATAAACATTTTAATCAGTTATAGACTATGGCAAAGAAAGCTGTCGCTACCCTTCACGAAGGTAGCACTGATGGCCGCGCTTATTCAAAGGTCATCAAGATGGTGAAGAGCCCCAAGACTGGTGCTTATGTGTTCGAGGAGCAGATGGTTCCCAACGAGGCAGTTAAGGACTTCTTCAAATAAGAGATAATCATATTATCATCATATCAAAAACGGCGTATCAAGCAATTGATACGCCGTTTTTTATTTTCTGCAGGATGGCACTAATGCCCTCAAAGATGGCTAACACGGTTAGCCCTGGGCAAGAAGCAGCACCTCGGAGAGGTGCCACTAAGTTAACAGGTAAGGAGCGCAGCGACGCAACCTGGGGTTGAGGATCGTACAGTTTAACTTAACCGGTCGGCCTCGAAGAGGGCGAACCTTCTCCATATCCAATTTGGCATCAACCTCCAAAGAAACGTCAGCATCCTCCATCTCCAGTCGATGACCACGACATGCTTTTGCGCATAGATTGCTGCAACGATCTTTCGAGCTACCTTCAACGGATCAAGCACCATTGGATAATGTGTCCCATCATCTATCAGTGCCGTACGCACAAATCCCGGGCGAATATCCGTAAAATGAATATCCAACCCACGCGTCTTTGCCTGTTGCTCTAAGGCTTGCAGATAGACATTCTCAAAAGCTTTTGAGGCACTGTAGGCCGGTGCTGGACCAAGCCCCTTGGTGCCAGCTATAGACGAGATAACGGCTATCTGACCATGTCCTACAGAAGCGAAATAGCGATAAGCCTCACCCAACATACGGGCAAATCCCAAGCCGTTGACAGCCACCGTACGCAGTTCCTTCTGTTTCTCGAGCACGTGGTTCTGCCACCCCACTCCAGCAGCATGAAAATAAAGATCGATGCCGCCCATTTCATCAATGAGCTGGCGCAAGCTGACATCAGCATTGTCTGAGGTGATATCCATCTCTCGAACAATCGCATGGCCCATTGATTTCTTATCAGAAGAATGATCTTCAACCGTGTATTCCTCTGCCAAAGACTCCAACAGAGTACCACGACGAGCCACGAGGCCAACCGTCCAACCGTCGTTCAACAACAAGCGGGCGACCTCTCTACCCATGCCTGAAGAAGCTCCTACAACGATCGCCTTGTGACCAGAGAACTTACTCATATATTTTGAGTTTATAAGTTTATGAGTTTGTGAGTCCGCGAATGAATTAGCCTAATCATGTCGTATTATTTAACGACACCAATGATCTCCTGCACGCTCTTGCACCCATGACGCTCAAGCCACGAAGCGATACCGTTCTTCACCTTGATTGTCACCTGAGGATCAATGAAGTTGGCTGTACCTATCTCTATAGCCGTAGAACCAGCCATAAAGAACTCGATAGCATCCTCAGCGGTCATGATTCCACCCAATCCTACAACGGGGATGTTCACGGCTTTGTAAACGTCGTGAACCATTCGCACAGCCACAGGCTTCACAGCAGGGCCACTGAGTCCACCCGTACCGATGGAGAGTTTCGGACAACGATGCTCGATGTCAATAGCCATTCCCATGAGGGTATTGATGAGTGAAACAGCATCTGCACCCTCTGCCTCACATGCGCGTGCGATATCTGCAATGTTCGTAACATTCGGCGAAAGCTTCACGATAAGTGTCTTGTGATAGGCTTTACGAACGGCCTTCACAACGCTTGCTGCACCCTCGCACGACACGCCAAAAGCCATACCTCCATGCTTCACGTTAGGACAAGAGATGTTCAATTCGATAGCAGGAATCTTCTCCAATGCATCAATTCTCGCTGCACATTCAGCATAGTTTTCGGGTGAGTTTCCACTCACATTAACGATGAAATTGGTGTCGATATCTTGTAGTTTTGGATAGATATTATTGCAGAAATAGTTCACTCCTTTATTCTGCAAACCGACACAATTGAGCATGCCAGAAGCTGTCTCTGCCATGCGTGGATAGTCGTTTCCTTCACGCTTTTCAAGCGTCGTTCCCTTGACAATAACACCACCTAACTCCTCCAGGGGTACGAGGTCCTGGAACTCTAAACCGTAGCCAAACGTACCACTCGCCGTCAAAACAGGGTTACGAAGGGAAAGATTTTTTATTTTTACACTTAAGTCAACCATATCCTATCAGTTTTCTTTACAATACTTGTATAACAAGCTACCTATAAGAACCATCTTGATGGCTCATCCTATTATTACCACAGGAGCTTATTGATATTGAACACGGGTCCATCCTGGCACACTCTGAGGTTGCCCTCCTTAGTCTTCTCCACGCAGCAGAGACAAGCGCCAAGACCACAAGCCATCATATTCTCAAGGGATGCCTCGCAAGCGATCTGTTTCTCACGCGCATAGCCTGCCACTGCCTTCATCATAGGCTTAGGCCCGCAGGTCTGAATGAGGTCGAACTGCTCTCGTTGAAGAATCGTATGATTAGTCACAAAACCTTTCTCACCCGCAGTATCATCTTCTGTGGTGATATAGACAGGTCCCACCTTTTTAAAGAGGTCCAATTCCAACAGATCCTTAGCTGAGCGTGCTCCCAAAAGGAAGGCTGGCTCAAGACCCGCATCTTTCAGTTTCTTGCCTTGCCAAAGCAATGGAGCGACACCAACACCACCTCCGACAAGCAACACCTTTTTTGCTCCTTTATAATGATCATTAGAAGGCAATGTGAAGCCATTGCCAAGAGGCAAGAGACAGTTGACCGTATCACCACTCTTCAATTGATAGAGCTCACGCGTACCATTACCAATAGCCGCCACAAGAAGCCACAGCTCGTTACGCTTCAAATCAACAAAGTTAATGGAAATAGGACGACGGAGAAACGTTGAAGGCGAATGATCAATGCGCACCTCAACAAATTGTCCCGGACACATCTCCGGGAGAGCATCATCACTGGTCAACTTCAACAAGACATGGTGATCGGTAAGATGCTCAGCCGAAGCTACACGTAAATCTAAACAGTATTTCTTCATGATTGTATTTCTTAAAACAGCCCTTGGAACCCAAGAGCCGTTTCTATTCGACTTTCCAACCACAAAGATAATTTAATTATTGCAACGAGCCAAAAATCTCTTCGACTTATTTAAGTTTCTACACGGTTTCGGAGTTGAATGATTCCTACTATAGGCCAAAAGATGATAGTGCGGTGGCAATGACTTATCTATAGTAGCACTCATCAACCCGATACCGAAACGATAAGATTACTTGTTCTTGGGGACAAACGACTCCCAGGTCTGGTCATCATAGAACACTCTTATCTCCGTAATTTTCCGGGGATGTGTGTCAACTATTTTGATAATGTTTTTTTCTCCATTACGAGGCATTTGTACTCCTTGTCCACGCGGATTATCGAAAAGGGAAGGAGAGACCTGCACCGTCTTTCCATCTGCAGAGAGGACTCCTGATCCATCTACAGACGACAATCCAGAGCCGGAAGCATTACCTCCATTAGGCGCTTGAGAAGCTCCCGTTGAATTCTCAGCTGCTGCTTTCTCAGTCGTAGGATTCTTATACATGGGTCCTGTGCCATCGAAGAGCCATTCCATAGAGATGTCGGGGAATCGATTGTGAATAGCTTCATAATGCTTCAGGGTAGGTTGCGTCTTACCCCTCAACAGCAAACTAAGTGTACCAGGATTGATTCCTGTCTCGTTGGCAAACACAATATTGATCATGTGCTTGTCATCCATGATCTCCTTGATCCTGTCTTTCAAACCGTCGTTGTCCATGACTTCAGTCCTATTTTATCGCCTTATGGCACGTTGCTAATCTATTTGCAAAGTTAAACTAAATCTCGGACTCTTGCAAATTTATAAACGACAAATTTGAATTAGCAAATATAAATTTATAAATTTGAATTATTAAATATATAAATTCTAAATTCGTATTGAGATGTTTAGATTTAGAAACTTAAATAAGTGCCCAATATTACCAATAAAGTATTGTTATAGAGAAATTTACTAAGTATTTGGCTATAATTTAGATAGTCTTTCTATCAAATACTACTTTTGAGCAACTTTGCAGGTATGGTCTGCATATTTGATCCTATTATAATGTACTTCATATCTAAATAATTCTATAATCAATTGATTATTAGATATATATCTTTAAAGAATACCAATGTATATTTATGAATTGTGATTTATAAATAGAAATATTTAGATTTTAGATTTACAATATGATAAAGCGCTATATCTATTTAGATTCACAATTTATTTTATTAACCTAAAGATTTATTTAGCAACAGATATATTTAGTATTTCAAAGTTTAGAAAATCCAATTATAATAGAACTTAATATTAAATATAAGGTCTCCGATTGTAGCAGTTTTTCCCGCGATTGCGTTCTTTCCGAACAAGCGGTCGAAAGGCTGAAAAGACGCGATTCTCAGAGGAGGTTTATCCGTATAACTACCCTATTTTCATAGATTTAGGCATAAAAAAAGCGTCCGTGAGGACGCTCAAAAGAGATAAAAATAAGCCTAAAAACGGGGAAAACCAGCCTGATTTTAGTGCAAAATGAAGAAGATCAACTCCTTCATCAGGTCGCCGGAAGACGTTGACGGGTTATCAAGACCCTTACTTTTCGCGTCAATCTCTCTCAATTTCTGCAGGATCTGGAGAGTCTTTTTTCCAGTGTAATTTCGTAGTCCTGTGAGGTAGTCTTTCACACCCCACACACTCTTCAGATCAAGATAGCTTGCCAGTGCATTTTGATCTGTGCGGTTCGGTGCATAGTAGGCGAGCATCAGATTCTGGAAGTAAGAGAAGAGCAAAGGAAGGAAACTGTAGAGCGAACCAGCCTTCGGATTATTGTCAAAGTATTTGATAATCCTATTTGCCTTCAAAACATTGCGATTGACGATGGCATCACGAAGCTCGAAAGAGTTATAGTCCTTGCTCACTCCGATGTTCTTCTCCACCATCTCCGGAGTGACTCGTCGGTCATTCTCCGGAAGTGAGATGACGAGCTTGTCAAGTTCAGAATAGAGCCGGTTAAGATCGGCGCCCACATTCTCAGCGATCATCGATGCACTCTTGTCATCGATGCTCACTTTCTTCGACTGAAGGTAAGAGCGGATGTGTCCAGGGAGTTGCCAGTCGCGAAGCTTCTTACTCTCAAACACCACTCCATTCTTCTCGACTGCTGAAACAAACTTAGAACGGCGATTGATCGTGCCATTCTTATAACAGATCACGAGGAGTGTCTTAGGCTGAGGTTTTTGCGCGTAGTGCTCCAGCTTGTCGAGAGAACGCAAGCCCTGAGCCTCCTTCACGATGATAACTCGGCGCGGAGCCATCATAGGGAACTGCATGGCAAGGTCTGCGATCTGCGAGGCAGACACATCAGCCCCAAAGACCACTGTCTGGTCAAAAGCCTGCTGATCGGCAGGCAGCACATTATTCTGTATGTAGTTGCTGATCCGGTCTATATAATACGACTCGTCTCCCATTAATATATATATAGGTGCAAAGTCGCCGTTTTTGAGGTCATGCATGATGCCGTCGAAAGTAGGCACCGCTTTTTTCTCTGCCATTGGCTTATTCTCTTCAATTTATTTATTATCTTTGCAAAGTTAATAAAATGATTCGATTAAACCTTCCATCATACGATATAAAATTGCGGGGCACCGAAGGTCATTACCAGGTTCTCGACCCGCTTCGCCGCCGTTGGGTCGCCCTGACGCCGGAAGAATGGGTGCGCCAGCATTTTATCCACTGGCTCACGGCTTCACTCGGCTACCCCGCTACCCTACTCGCCAATGAAGTTCCACTTCGTATCGGTACCAAAGACCTCAGGGCCGACAGCGTACTCTACGACCGCATGCTCAAGCCACGGATGATCATCGAGTTCAAAGCCCCACACATTCAGATCACACAGCGTGTCTTCGACCAGATTATGGCATACAACCTCCAGTTGCATGCCCAATACCTCGTCGTTTCCAATGGCCTCAACCACTACTGTTGCAAGCTAGATAATGATGGTAAAAAATATTTATTCTTAGATCACATGCCAAAATATGAAGAACTTTGACAAATATAAGTAATTAATTACTCTCCAATAAACTTTCCTTTCGTTTTATTTTTGGGCCTAACAATTATTTCGTATCTTTGCAAAAGCGAATGAACGATTGATAGGTTGCACGCAATTGTACAAATACACAACAATGCAACTATTCAATTCACGTTGCACGCAATAAAGCAAAGAATATTGCACGCAATAAAGCAATAACAAATGCCCGTTTGCATGCAATTATCAGATCGCGATTGTACGCAATAAGGCAAATGAAATTGCACGCAATAAGACAAATGATATTGCACACAATAGAACAATATGCATTGCGTGCAGTGAAACAATAATAAATGCATGGTTGCACGCAAAGACTCAATAAGATAATCGAGCAACAGCAAGATATATCTTGCATGATTGTACGCAATACCAAGAGATCGGTTGCACGCAATTATGCAAAAGAACAATAATACAAAAGAACAATAACGCAAAAAGACAACGATTCAATAAGACAATAATACAAAAAAAAACAATAATACAATGGAAGAAAAGACGATGAAGCATCAGTTGAATGACGTACTCTCTGTGACCAACTTCAAGGGAGGCGTAGGAAAGACAACAACAGTACAGACGCTTGCAGCCTGCCTTCACAAGATGTATCCCCAGAAGCGCGTGATCGTGATGGATCTCGATCCGCAGTGCAATCTCTCGTTCCTCCTCGGCTGGAACGATCTCCGCAAAACGTTGCCGGAGTATGCACGCATGACCATCTACGATGCTATGACAAAGGTAGCAAAAGTCCCTGTCTATACATCTCCCTCTGGTATCTATTACGTACCAGGATCAGCTGAGATGCAGAATATAGATGTATCGCTCTTCGGTCAGAACATTCCTCGTCTCGTGCTCGCCAAATGTGTCATGCAGGGGTATTTCAACATGACCAATGGTGCCATCGATGAGAAAGAAGCCACAGGAAACGTATTCGAAGACTTCGACTTCATGCTCATCGACTGTCCCCCGTCGCTCTCACAGAGCACCTGCAACGCCATGGCAATGGCTACGACCCTCCTCGTTCCTATTCAGATGGAGGGCTTAAGCGTGACCGGAGTAGGAAGTATCCTTGAGCAGGCTAAGCAGATCAAAAAGGAGCTGAACCCGAACCTCGAAAACATGCTGCTTCTCCCAACAATGGTCAACAGTCAGCTTGTCATCACCAATGAACTACAAGACTTCCTGGAGAACAACTTTGAAGACTCTCTCATCCCTACCCCAATCCATCGCTCCGTAAAAGTGGCAGAGGCACAGACGCGTATGACGGATGTCATCAACTATGCACCGACCTGCCGTGCAGCCGAGGATTACATGAAAGTAGCCGAGACCATCTTTGGAGAAGAATAAGCTAAACTCAATTAGAAAGGATTCCAACCAATGATGGTGGCCGCCACTATGGGCGGCCACTGCAAAGCAATAATGAGACACACTGCAAGACAATCAAAAGACACAAGATAAATATGAAGATAAAAAGAAACACAAATAGTCTGCAGAACCAGCTTGCAAAAATGCTACAAGCAGGCAAGGAAAACGTAGACAATTCTGCTGAGAGTGAGAAAGTTATAGAACAAAGCGCTAATGCACCATTGCACGCAAACACACAAGCAGACATTCAAGCAGCAGAACCGACTCCTGTTCAGACACCCGTACAGAATCCCGTACAAGAGCAGGTTCCTGAGCAACCCCAGGAGCCACAACCCGCACCCCAACAGACCGCTGCTCCAAGACGCTCAAGAGCTACAACGACTCGCTCAAGATCAAGAAAGACCGTTGATGATGGCCCCAAACTGAATGCGGCCCAGCGCCACGAGGTGCCAGACCGCAATGCTAAATATGCAGGAGAACCCATCAAGAGTGTCGGTTGTCGTATGCCCCAGTCACTCTACGCACGCATGCTTCAATATAAAGCACTCAACGACTCACAACTCAACCGCATCACGCTCAATGACATCATCATTGAGGCTGTAGATAAGTTCTTAGGAAAGTAACATCTCTCCAACAATACATTTGCAGTGGCCGCCCTTAGTGGCGGCCAACAACAGCAAAAGTAATCAAAAAAGCAATTACCTGAAATGGCTGGCCGCCACTAGGGGCGGCCACTGCAAAGCATTAGAATCGCACCATGCAAAGCATTACAAACGCACCAGTTTCTCAGCCTCTGCTCTTGCAGGCTTCCCCGTTTCCGTCATTGGGAGTTTATCTACAAAAACATATTTTTTGGGGACCCAATAAGGAGGCAAGACTTTTGTGCAAATGTTGCGCAATTCATCTTCTGAAACTATTGTATAGGAAGAGGAAGATGCCTCCAAGTCAGAAGGCTTTTTGCATAACAAAACAACTACTTCCCCAAACTTTCTATCCCGTGCTTTCGTGATCACAAAAGGCACATTCACATGTGGTTTCAGCAATCGTTCTACCTCTTCAATTTGTATCTTAATGCCTCCTGAATCTATGACATTATCTTTACGACCGATAATTCTAAACTGTTGTTTTCCAGTTAGCTTATCCTTCCGCATTTCCACACGGTCGTTTGTCTTCAATACTCCATCATGGACGAGGGGTGCATTGATAACGAGGCATCCATCTTCATCTTGGGAGACCTCCACGGTATCAAACGGAGTGTACCATTCGCTGGCTTCTGATCCATTGAGCCTACGCAATGCGATATGCGAGAGCGTCTCCGTCATGCCGTAGGTGCTCCAAACATTATTAGGGAACGAGCGGAGAGCAGCCGCCATATCCTCGTCGATAGCCCCTCCTCCGATAATGAGGTGGCGAATCTTCATCAGCTTCTGCTTTTCCTCCGGCACCTGCAAGGAGTTATATACCTGTAGAGGCACCATAGCAGCAAATGTAGTGGGGTTAACGCTCGCCATGGGATGACCGCAAGGCGCGATACTAACAAGCCGTAATTTTCGCTCTATGGCCCTTACGACTACCATCTTTCCGGCAATATAATCGAGCGGCATGCAGAGCAGTGCCGAGTCGCCAGGCTTCAATCCAAGGAAGTCACAAGTGATACGTGCCGAGTTGAGCATTTTTTGTTTCTCTACCCACATCGGCTTCGGCTTACCTGTCGAGCCACTCGTATGGACAAGTACCGTGGGACTGTCATTGTTCCACTCCCTCAGAAATTCTTCGAGTACCATAACTTGTCTCCAATAATTTTCAGCGGGCGGTCGATATTATCCGAATAAAGCATTCCTGTACCTAATCCTTGCGGCATCGTGATATGCGGTCCATAAACCTCTGCACAGAAATGCGCAATGGCATTGAGTCCCACATTGCTCTCCAGGGCAGAAGTGATCCACGAACCTATTCCTCGCTCATTAGCCAGTCTGATCCACTCACGGCATCCCATCATTCCTCCGTGCAGACTCGGTTTCAACACGATATAAGCCGGATGGATTGTATCGAGCAGCCGCGCTTTCTGCTCCGGAAGGTTCACACCAATGAGCTCTTCGTCGAGAGCAATGGGCAACGGAGACTCTTTGCAGAGGAATGCCATCTCTTTCCACTGGTGCTGTTTGACAGGCTGTTCAATGGAATGAATGTCGTATCTAGCGAGCTTATTCAGCCGCTCCATAGCATTCTCAGGAGTGAACCCGCCATTGGCATCCACACGCAGTTCAATCTGTTCTTTGGAGAAATGCTCGCGGATATGCCGCACGAGCTCGAGCTCGCGTGAGAAGTCAATAGCACCAATCTTCAGTTTCACGCAATGGAAACCTTGCTGTAGTTTCTCTTCCAACCGGGCGTACATCTCCTCAAAAGATCCCATCCATACGAGCCCATTGATAGGAATACCCTCCTCACCACGAGCGAAAGGCGTATCCGACAATGCCGTAGAGCCATGAGCATCCACCTGTGCGAAAGCCGTCTCCAGGCCAAAGAGAATCGATGGATAAGGGCGAAGCATCTCATAGGGAATGCCACCCATCTGTTCCACAAGTTCACACGTCTTTCGCAATACCGCCTCATAGCGAGGCCAAGGCATGGCGTCGCAACTCAGGTCAGGCAGAAAGGAGCACTCTCCCACTCCCTTGACGCCGTCTTTCTCAATCGTCACATAATAGGAGCGATGTGTGGTATAGACCCCACGCGAAGTTCCAGCAGGCTGTTTGAAGTGTAGTGTCTTAGAAGAAATATCTATCTTAATCATGATCTTCTGTTTTTCATATTAAGATAACGCTTAAATAAGATGTATATTATCTCTATTCCACAAAGAAAGTTCACTGTTCACAATTCACAGTTCACAATAAAGGTGCCATACATATATTCAACCCGCTAGAAAAAATTCAAACGAAATTTGATTTTAGCTTTATTTATTATATATATAATATTATTATATTAATAATAATATAATTTTCTACTCTCTTCTTACTATTTTTCTCAAGAGTAATAGGTACGCTCACTCTTATTGTGAACTGTGAACTGTGAACGTGAACATTTTCCGTCGATCAAGAGAGAGAAGCGATTACACTCAAATTCAACCGCGATTACACTTAAATTCAACCGCGATTACAGTTATATCCCGACATGTATGTTACTAAGATCATAAAAGGGATGCACCGAAACCGATACATCCCTTCTTATATTATTGTCAAGGAATAGTCCGTGAATGATTACTCGTCAAGAACCTTCAACTGATCTTTCACCTCATCGTTGACACGCTGAGCAAACTCTTCCATCTTCATCTGAGCCTGCTCGCCGCCGCCCTGCTTACGCATGGACACGAGACCATCAGCAGCCTCCTTCTCACCTACGACAAGCATATAAGGCACACGCTTGAGCTCGTTGTCGCGGATCTTACGACCGATCTTCTCATTACGGTCATCGATGTAAGCGCGGACATCCTTCGAGTCGAGGTACTCCTGCACCTTCTTGGCATAGTCGTTGTACTTCTCAGAGATAGGCAGGATGGCGACCTGGTCAGGAGCAAGCCACAAGGGGAAGTGACCGGCTGTGTGCTCGATGAGCACGGCGGTGAAACGCTCGAGAGAGCCGAACGGTGCGCGGTGGATCATCACAGGGGTCTTCTTGGAGTTGTCCTCAGCAGTGTACTCCAGTTTGAAGCGCTCTGGGAGGTTATAGTCGACCTGGATCGTACCGAGCTGCCACTTACGGCCGATAGCATCTTTGACCATGAAGTCGAGCTTAGGACCATAGAAAGCGGCCTCGCCAAGCTCCTCGTGAGTATGGAGACCTTTCTCCTTACAAGCCTCGCGGATAGCGTTCTCGCTCTCCTCCCAAATCTCGTCAGAACCGATATACTTGTCGGTGTCTTTCGGGTCACG
Source organism: Prevotella sp. UBA2725 (assembly GCA_002353825.1). Lineage (GTDB taxonomy): Bacteria > Bacteroidota > Bacteroidia > Bacteroidales > Bacteroidaceae > Prevotella. Next base: position 90,214 of record DEKJ01000063.1, read on the forward strand.
GAGAGAGATCTGTGCATCGTAATCGTTGAAACCGAAGATCTTGAAGACCTTGAGGATGATGTCGATGATTGATTCAAACTCAGCCTTCACCTGGTCGGGACGTACGAAGATGTGGGCATCGTCCTGCGTGAACGTACGCACACGGGTCAGTCCGTGGAGCTCACCGCTCTTCTCATAACGGAAGACGGTACCGAACTCAGCGATACGGAGCGGCAGATCTTTGTAGGAGCGGGGCTTGCGGGCATAGACCTCACAGTGGTGAGGGCAGTTCATCGGCTTGAGCATATATTCCTCGTCGGGCTCCGGCGTATGGATCGGCTGGAACGAATCCTTGCCGTAGTGAGCATAGTGACCGGAAGTGACGTAGAGGTTCTTGGAACCGATACCCGGAGTGATGACCTCCTGATAGTGGTACGGCTTCAGCACGTGGCGCAGCACGTCCTGCAGACGCAGACGGAGCTGTGTGCCTTTCGGCAGCCAGATGGGCAGGCCCTTACCGACACGCTCGGAGAACATGAAGAGTTCCATCTCCTTACCGATCTTACGGTGGTCGCGCTTCTTGGCTTCCTCGAGGAGGACGAGATACTCATCAAGCATCTTCTTCTTCGGGAACGTGACGCCATAGATACGGGTCATCTGCTCACGCTTGGCATCGCCACGCCAGAAAGCACCGGCAACACTCGTAATCTTGATGGCCTTGATAGCACCTGTCGACATGAGGTGCGGACCCTTACAAAGATCGGTGAAATTACCCTGGGTATATGTAGTGATGGTGCCATCCTCCAGATCCTGGGAGATGTGCTCTACCTTATACTGCTGACCCATAGCCTCAAACTCCTTGATGGCATCGGCCTTGGAGACCTCACGACGCACCACGGGTTCGTTCTTCTTGGCCAGTTCCTTCATCTTAGCCTCGATCTTCGGGAAGTCGTTCTCGGAGATAGCAGTGCCCTTCGGAGGCATGACATCGTAGAAGAAACCTGTCTCAATAGCGGGACCGAAGCCGAACTGGATACCGGGATAGAGTTCCTGCAGAGCCTCGGCAAGCAAGTGGGCCGAAGTGTGCCAGAAGGTTTTCTTACCCTGGTCGTCGTCGAACTTATAAAGTTCGATGGTGGCATCGTTGTTGATGGGGCGGTTAAGCTCTGTTGTCTCACCATTGATCCCGCAAGATACAACGTCGCGGGCGAGAGCCGGTGAGATGCTCTCTGCGATTTGAAGTCCTGTCACTCCGTTCTCGTATTCACGGACGGAACCGTCAGGAAATGTGATTTTAACCATATTACAAATTAGTTTATCTAAATCACGTGCAAAAGTACTACTAATTTCTGTAATGCAAGCCTAATGGGCATTATTTTTTCCTTATTCTTTCTTCCTTCTTCTTTAGCGCAGCGTTTTCCTCTCCCATTTTCTTGCTCAGGGCATAGGCATCGTAGAGACCCAATTCTCCGGCACGACTGAGGTCGCTTTGAGCCGCCTTGAGGTCACCGGCATAGAACCGGGCAACAGCACGGTTGTAATAAGCCTGGGCCAGACGAGGATCGAGACTGATGGCGTGAGTATAGTCATCTATAGCACGTGAGTAGTTCTTCTCCGAAGCGAAAAGATTACCCCTATTATAATAGGTGTAAGCATTCTTGGGCTGGAATTGGATAGCCATAGCGAAGTCTCCTTCCACCTGTGAAAGCTTCATCGACGTCTTCGTACCTTTTGATGCCTCATAGTCGTTGAGCAACTGTTGACAGACAGCTCGCTCCCAATGCCCCATCGCTGAAGTGGTGTCCACGGAGAGATAGTCGTCGAGGTCAGAGAGCGCATCACTGTAGTTCTGTGCCTCGGCATAAGCCACGGCGCGTTGGAGCAGCAACGCAGCCCGTGCCTTGCGGTCTTTCTCCTCGTTGATGCCTGCCGTGAGACCATCAATGAGCTGGAAGATCTGCTTCGACTGTACATCCGTCAGGCGCTCATGTTTGGCATTACAGGTGAGATTAAGCTTGCGGAGCGGTTCCTCCTTCGTGTTGAATCGGTCGAGCTCCGTGTCGTAAGCCTGATAGCCCTCCACTGCATTAGCATAGGTGAAATAAGACAACTGATACATCGGAAGGAAGGCAATGTCCACCTCGCGATCCTGCACAGTGCCACGGATGCCACCCGAATAGGTGTGCTCCACCTTCGGCTTGTCCTCCACAACGACATCATTGTATTTGGAGATATCGATCTCGGAGCGCTTACGCACCTCACGAATCTTTGCTTTGCTCCACCGCTGCTGGATACCGAGATGCTTATTCATCTGTGCCTTGAAGATACGGAACTCATCAAGCTCAGCCTGGTTCGTCATGCCGAGTTTGCGGTAGCAGGCTGCACGCGCTGCAAGACCCGCCCAGAAGTTCGGGAACTGGTTGATAACCATCGTATAGTCGCGGATAGCGGCACGGAGGTTGCCGAGCTTATCGTTGAGCAAAGCCCGGTTGTAGACTGCCATGAAGTTGCGTGGCTCCATCTTCACGACGAAATCAAAATCTTTCAAGGCACGGTTGTCATCTCCGAGTTGCAGACGCAGCAAGCCACGGTTGTAATGAGCAAGGAAGTTCTTTGGATCGAGGTCGATAGCCATGTCGTAGTCGGCAAGTGCCCCACTAAGGTTATTGATATTCAACCGGGCGAGGGCACGGTTCACATAGTTGTTGACCACCTTCGGCCTCAGATGAATAGCCTTGCTCAGACAGTTGTCTGCTGTACGCCATTGCTTCCTGTTCAAAGCAATATAAGAGCGTGTGGTCCATGCATCGGCATTGTACGGATCGATGTCGAGACTGCGCGAGAGCCAATGGTCAGCCTGCGTAGTGTCTTTCTTCTCAAGATAAATCTCGGCTTTCAGCGAATAAGCAGTAGCTATCTGTGACCACCGCTTGATTATCGTATCAGCATCAAGAAGCGCATGGTCATAATCCTGTACGTTCATACGACAGATAGCGCGATTGACCCAGAAACTCGACACTGAAGGGTTGAGGTGAATGGCCCGGTCATAGTCGGAGATAGCATCCGCATATTTCTCCTGACGGATGCGTGAGATCGCGCGCAGATCAAAGATCTGTTCGATATAAGGATTAAGATCAATGGCCTTCGAAGCATCGCTCTCAGCGCCGATATAATCGTCGAGATAGAACTTTGCTACGGCACGGTCGTACCATGGCAGCCAGAGATAAGGCTTGAGGGCCAGAACCTTATTGAAATACTGGATGGAGAGCACGTAATCATCATAATGGAGTGCCACTTCACCGTTTGTGATGAGACGGTCAACGTTGTACTGTGCACTGGCCTTCATTACGGAAAACAGTGCCATAATAAAAATGATTATCCTGCTCTTCACCTTATCCCAATATTGAAAAAATGAAAAAATGGAAAGCCCAAATTATTTGTGGATGGGCTTCGTACGATAAGCGCAACGGAACTTACCCTGCGCCATTCCCTTAAGCTTGTTGCGGATCAATGATTTACGGAACGGGGAAATCTTATCGACATAGAGCACTCCTTCCAGATGATCAAACTCATGCTGCATTACACGAGCCTGATAGCTGTCCACCCATTCGTCGTGCGGCTGAAGATTCTCATCGAGCCATGTAGCATGGATACGCTTCGGGCGAGTGACATCCTCACTGAGTCCAGGAATAGAGAGACATCCCTCTTCCAACGACTCCTTGCCGGCTTTGTCATCAGCTTCGAGAATGTGTCCATTGATGAAGGCATGGCGGAAGCCCGCATACTGAGGAAAATCCTCTTTGAGCACATCAAGGTCGATCACCACCACGCGAATGCTTTTGCCTATCTGAGGAGCAGCGAGTCCTACACCGGATGAAGCATCAAGGGTCTCAAACATATCCTTGATAAGTTGCTGTAAGTCAGGATAATCAGTAGGAATATCCTGGGCCACTTTCCGGAGCACCGGCTGGCCGTATGTATAAATTGGTAATATCATCTTCTTGAATTCATGTAGTCTTGCAGAATAATCGTCGCACTGACCTCGTCTACAAGTCCTTTGTTCTCCCTCCTTGTTTTCTTCTTCACGCCTCCGTCGATGATGGCGCGATGAGCCAGTACAGACGTGAAACGCTCATCATAATAATCTATTGGCACCGTAGGACACGCCTTACGCCAGCGGTTGACAAAATTCTCCACACGCGCAAGGTTCTCTGATGGCTGACCGTTAGGTTGTGTCGGCTTGCCAATAACAATACGTTCCACTTCCTCCTGCTTGATGTAGTTGAGGAGGAAGTCGAACAAATCTTTTGTATCTACAGTTGTCAGACCATTGGCAATAATCTGCAAGGGGTCAGTGACAGCCAACCCCGTGCGTTTCTTGCCAAAGTCGATAGATAGGATTCTTGACATTTATTTCTTATACAACAGCCAAGCATCGCTGTTCTTGTTGAACTTGCTGCCACGGATAGCGTCACGGCTCTGTACAGCCTGACTCTTTTCGTCGTAGGTACCAGATACTACGCGGTACATGTTGTTGCTCGAGTTGAACACGATCTGAGCATCATAGCCTCCTTGCTTGAGCAAGCCCTGGAAGCCCTCAGCGTTAGCCTTCAGGCCGAAGCTGCCAGCCACCACACTGAATTTCTTCAGACCTGTGCCACTGATGAGTGTCACATCCTCAGAGCGAACAGGTGTATTGTCTACATTGCTCACAGTGGTCTGATCAGCCTGCTTGGTTACCATAGGAGTGACGGTAGCCTGGTCTTGAGCGGGAGCCTGAGCTGTTTGCTGCTCTTCCTGAGCCTTAGCTTTCTCATAAGCCTTTTTGTAAGCACTCTCCTGAGATTTACAACTTGTGAAAGCGAGAGCCACACACAGAGCGGCACCCATTACCAAATATTTTTTCATCTTCGTTTTGAGATTATTATGTTATATTCTTTATCGCAAAAACCTTTTATGTGCGAAATTACAAAATAATCGCATAACAACTATTTCTCACACGCATAAAGTTTGTTAAACCAAGATTTTGTCGCCGTATTATTTCTATATTTCAAAATAATTCGTTAAGTTTGCAGCTACATACTTATACGATATTCATTCAAAAGAAAGGAATTTATTATGAAGACATTTGGTTACATTGCTACCTTTTTAGGTGGTGCCATCGCAGGCGCAGCCATTGGTCTGCTGCTTGCTCCGGAAAAGGGTTCAGACACACGCACAAAGATTGCCGACACGGTGGATGACTTCTGCAAGAAGCATGACATCAAGCTCAACCGCAATGATGCCGACGATCTCGTTGATGACATCAAAGAGGCTGTAGACGCTGACAAGGCGTAAGAAACACATTAATTTTGAACTGATGTTTTCCAACGATCAGAACATTGAGACCATCGGGCAGCTTGTGGATGTGCTGAAGCACTATGCTGGCCTTCAGAAAGAATACCTCAAGCTGGGCACCGTGGAGAAGACGGTAAGAATTCTTACTGCCATCGCCATGACAGCTATTCTCGGGCTGCTGCTGGTCTTCGTGTTGATTTTCCTCAGCTTTGCTGCAGTAAGCGCCTTGGCACCTTTTGTAGGGTACGTAGGGGCCTACGCCATCGTCGCAGGTGTCTATTTCGTTGTTTTTCTCTTATTCATCGCTTTCAGAAAGCAATGGATCGAGAAGCCGCTTGTACGGTTCCTCTCTGAATTGTTGCTCAGCTAAAGCTCATTAATAATAAGCAGTTAATAATAAGCAGATGAAAGAAAGTTATTCAACAACAACCGTCTATCATTCCATAGATGAGATACGCGCACGTAAAGCGTTGTTGCAGAAAGATATTAAGACTGACGAGGAGAAGATTGACGAAAAAAGGCACTCGCTCTTCAAGAAGCCACAGGCACTCTCGAAGACAGCTACCCCTTCTCAGCGTATCGTGAGTATGGTAAACTCAGGCGCAGGTGTGCTCGACGGTCTGCTCCTCGTATGGAAACTCTATCGTAAATTTAAGAAATAACCGCTTGATATCCTATTTTCGGTTCTTTAAACCGATAATGTCAAACGGTTATCTCCATTCCATCATAAGGGAATAGGAAGCCCTCAGGCAACCGGCTGTTGGCTTCGTCGTATAGGCCTATATCATGCGTGACATGTATGAGATAAGTCTTTGTTGCACCTATTTTTTTTGAGAAAGCGATGGCATCGCTTACAAGCATGTGGCTATGGTGCGGCTTCTCCCACCGCAAGGCATTGACAACCAATGTCTCTACTCCCTGAAGATAAGGCAGTTCCTCATCTGCAATAGCTTTCATATCCGTGATATATGCAAAAGATCCAAAGCGATAGCCTAATATCTTCAACTTATCGTGCATAATCTCTATCGGTATCACTTCGATGTCCCCGATATGAAAAGGCTTATGCTTCTCTATCACGTTCATATTGAACTTTGGCACACCCGGATAAGGATGCTCGTCAAAGCAGTAAGGGAAATTGTGATAAACCGTGTCCACGGTGTGCTGATTGGCATAGATATTCAAGTCACCAAACGCATAGCAATAAGGCCGCAGATCATCAAGGCCTCCGGTATGGTCATAGTGCTCATGCGTCAGCAGCACACCATCAATCTTCTTAAACGGTACCCGAAGGAGCTGCATGCGGATGTCGGGTCCACAATCAATAAGGATCCGCGTCTTCTCCGACTCCAACAAGGCAGCTGTACGAAAGCGCTTATCTCGTGGATCTGTGCTTCTACACACCTCACACTGACAACCTATCACTGGCACGCCTGTAGAGGTTCCAGTACCTAAAAACGTCAGCTTCATATTTATATAATGTTGACCTCCGGTTTGATGTCCAAGCCAAACTTTTCCTTGACATCATGTTGCACGGCATGCATCAAGTTGACCACATCCTCGCCTTTGGCTCCACCATGGTTCACGAGAATCAAAGCCTGTTTCTCATACACGCCTGCCTTGCCCAATGAGCGACCCTTCCAGCCACATTGATCAATCATCCACCCAGCAGGAATCTTGTATTTCATCGTTCCGTCAGGCTGAGGCATCTCAAAATAGCGCAGATCCTCATGCGCAGCTTTAATGCGCTCAAAAGTCTCTGCATCCACAATGGGATTCATAAAGAAACTCCCAGCATTGCCAAGCACTGCAGGGTCTGGGAGTTTAGCCTCACGAATCTCAATGATCGTCTCACGCAGAAGTTCACCCGTCAGCTTATCTTCCGTTATTCCTTTAGCTTCCAACTGCTTGCGCACATTACCATAGTCGAGTTCCGGATGGAAACTGCGAGAGAGCTGATAAGTAACATAAAGAATGAGATATCTGTCCTTCCACTCATGCTTGAATTTGCTCTGACGATAGCTGTAATCGCAATCAGCAGCCTGGATAGTCACTACCCTACCCGTGCCTATCTCCACCGCTTCTATCTCCATCAGCACATCTTTTATCTCAGCACCATAAGCTCCGATGTTCTGCACGGCAGAGGCTCCGCACTCTCCTGGTATCAAGCTCAGATTCTCCAACCCGTGATAACCATGGCGCACAGCATAATCAACAACATCATCAAAGGTTGTTCCCGCCCAGCACTTCAGGCACGGCTCATTGCTGTCATGTTGCAAGACTACGGAGATATCGAAGCGCTTCGCGGGAGTCACAACTTTACCATGAAAATCTTGTGTGAGCAGAAGGTTGCTTCCTCCTCCCAAAAGAAGGAATGGCGCATGCAAACTTTTCGCTATGCTGACCGCATCGCGCTCATTCTCATAGACGATATACTCATCACACTTCTGATCAATATTAAAAGTGTTGTCGTGCAACAGCGAATAGTTCTTCTCTACCTGCATAGAAATGGATTTTATGCGTTGAACTTAATGAGCTTCCAATGGCGTCCTATCTTGCGGAACGACATCTCTATCTCTAAGGAGTTGGAAATGCCACGGATAACAAAGAGCTTGCGCTTCGACTCCGTGTATTTTTGACCATAGATGATATTGTAGATCTTATTTTTCGGAATGAGAGCCGGCTTAAAATCTGGCCACTGCTGCGGCATCATGATACCGTTGATATTCGCGAAGTCGTTGTTCGGATCAGGAGCCGAGAACTCGACTTCATCAGCCATAGATGCGACCTGGAAGGCAGAGTCGCGCGAAAAACGGTCATAAAACTTCAGGAAATCAGCATTCTCATTGGTATACATCGGCTTATAGTTCAATGACGTCATCATGAACTGACCATTGATACGGTTGAAAAGAAACTGCTGTACGAGTTTCTTACGGAAGAAGATCTTCTCTATCACCACATGATTGACCGATGTGTCCTTCACAAGATTCATCTGCCGTGGACTGTCGAAGATAAGCGTGTAATACTGCTGGCGCATGAAGAAATGCTCCATCTTCCATTCGTTCATCGGTATCTCTCGCTTCAGTTTACCGTTATAGTAAACCTTCAGCGGGAAGACTATACGCTTCTTTTGTAGTTTGCGGTTGGCGGCAAAGTTGAAAATAAAGTCGTCAAAAAGCTCATCGGCAGCCTTGGGCATTGGTGTCTCCTCAATGAGTGCTTCTGTAGAGTCCACGCCTGAAGTATCTTTCAAAACAGAGTCTGCAGCTGAATCAGCCACGGGCTTCGGCTTCTTGTCCGTGCAGCTCGTAGGAGCTACAAGCATCATTATAAGAAGCAACAGAATGGCTGAAAATAATACTTTTCTCATAACATACGAATTAACAAGCGCAAAATTACGCATAATTTTTAAGATACAATATCCTTTATGCGATAAAATTAGTAACTTTGCACACATCAAAGGCTATTAGGCCGTTTTTTAGATTCAGAATAAGAAAATCATATACAATCATGTTGTTAGACAAGATAGATGACCTTCTGAAAGAAGTGTCGCAGCTCTCTGCCAAGAATGCAGAAGACGTTGAGCAGCTCAGAATTAAATATCTGAGCAAGAAAGGTGAGATCAGCGAGCTCATGGATGAGTTCCGCACAGTTGCCAAAGACAAGAAAAAGGAGTTCGGTATCAAGATCAATGAACTCAAGAAGACTGCTACGGAGCGAATCAATCAGCTGCGTGAAGAAGTTGAGACAACAGAGACAGGTGAGGAGAGCATTGACCTCACACGCTCAGCATACCCCGTCAGCTTAGGCACACGTCATCCGCTGACCATCGTGCGCAACGAGATCATTGAGATCTTCCAGCGTATGGGCTTCACGCTCTTCCATGGTCCAGAGATTGACGATGACAAGCACGTCTTCACGATGCTCAACTTCGCTGCTGACCACCCGGCACGCGACATGCAGGATACGTTCTTCATCTCACAGAACCCTAACGACGTGACCAAGAATGTGCTGCTCCGCTCACACACCTCTGGCGACGAGGCTCACTACATGGAGACCCACGAGCCCCCTATCCGCGTGCTCTGCCCTGGACGCGTCTACCGCAACGAGGCTATCTCTGCACGTGCTCACTGCTTCTTCCATCAGGTAGAAGGTCTCTATGTGGACAAGGGTGTGAGCTTCACCGATCTCAAGCAGGTGCTCCTCACCTTCGCGCGTGAGATGTTCGGTCCAGAGACGAAGATCCGTTTGCGTCCGTCGTTCTTCCCCTTCACAGAGCCTAGCGCTGAGATGGATATTTCCTGCACGATCTGCGGTGGTAAGGGCTGCAACTTCTGTAAGCACACAGGATGGGTAGAGATCCTTGGTTGTGGCATGGTCGATCCGCATGATCTCGCAGCCTGCAACATTGATCCGGATGTCTATACAGGCTATGCTTTCGGTATGGGCGTAGAGCGTATCGCTAACCTTAAATATGGTGTCAACGATCTCCGTCTCTTCTCCGAGAATGATACGCGCTTCCTCGAAGAGTTCAAGAGTGCTTATTAATAAAAGGTGTTAAGTGATGGGTGTTGGGTGATAATGGTTTCCCATAAACTCAAGAACTCATAAACTCACTAACTCAAGAACTCATAAACTCACTAACTCAAGAACTCATAACCTCATAAGAGCGGTCTTCTTAGGCCGCTCTTTCTTTTTACCTTCACTTTCGTGCTATCTGCTGACGTTCGGCAAACTATCGTTCGGCGTTCGGCAAACAATAGTTCGGCGTTCGGCAAACAATCGTTCGACGTTCGACAAACAATCGGCTGACGTTCGGCAGCAAAAGTCGCTAAGATGAAACTATACTCGCATTATTGAGCAACGATTTCGTCATAATATCGGCAACGAACAATCAATAGTGTTAAAAATACACACGAATTGATAAATATCAAGCGAAATATTTGTTTAGTTCAAATAAACAGTGTAATTTTACACCCATGAAAACAAACCTATAGATTAGTTAGGACTATGAGAAAACTTAGAACTAAACTTTTCGCAGCCGGCATGACTGTGGCTGCGCTCGCTGCTTGCGGATCGACAGCCGATACACAAATGACGGTTAGCGGTCTCAACCCCAAGGACTTCGACTCTACCGTGATGGGTAAGAAGACGGAGCTCATCACACTGAAGAACAACAACGGCATGGAGGTATGTCTCACCAACTACGGTGGTCGTGTGGTGTCCATCTGTGTACCGGATAAGAACGGAAAAGCAACAGACGTAGTGCTTGGCTACGACAACATTCATCAATATGCCGATACCCTCAACTCTCCTTCCGACTACGGCTCGAGCGTAGGTCGCTATGCCAACCGCATCAAGGATGCTAAGCTCGTTGTAGAAGGCAAAACTTATAATCTCCGCCCCAACGATAATGGCAACTGTCTGCATGGCGGTGGCAACACGGGCTGGCTGAATAAGGTATATGATGTTCAGTCGAAGACCGATTCTTCTGTCGTCTTTGCTATCACTTCTCCCGATGGCGACAATGGCTTCCCAGGTACTGTTAAAGCCACGGCAACCTATACCGTGAAGAGCAACAACACGCTTGATATCGTTTTCCAGGCTACGACCGACAAGGAGACTGTCGTCAACATGACAAACCACTCTTATTTCAATCTCAATGGTGATCCTTCAAAGAAAGGCGAAAATCAGATCGTGTATATCAACGCCGATAAGTTCACGCCAGCCGACAAATATTATATCCCTACGGGCGAGATCCGTTCAGTTGAAGGTACACCGATGGACTTCCGCAAAACGCACGCCTTGTCTGAGCATATCAACGACTTCTCCTATGACCAGATAAAAAATGCCACAGGTTACGACCATAACTGGGTGCTCAACACTTTCAAGAATGGGAAGGGTGATGACAAGACTGTTGCAGCCAGCATGTATTCTCCAATCACTGGCATCATGCTTGAGGTCTACACCAACGAGCCTGGTCTGCAGGTTTATACCGGTAACTTCCAGGGTACAGGTATCGCATGTAAGCATGGCATCAAATATCCGAAGCACGTGAGTGTATGCTTCGAGAGTCAGAAGTTCCCCGACTCTCCTACGAAGATCACTAACCACACCCCGGGATGGGAGTATTCCAATCCTTATCTGAAGCCTGGACAGAAATATTACAGTCATCTGGCTTTCAAGTTTTCTGTGAAGAAATAATATATAATCAATAAACTTTTAAACTTACGCTAAATAAAAATGAACTGGTCAACACATGAATTTATATGGCTCGACTGGGTGGTCTTTGCCCTTGGCATTGCCTGCGTCGTAGGAGCCGTATGGCACGCTCTTCTCAAGGCTAAACGCGAATCAAAAGAAGCCAACAGTGAGGAGTTTCTCTATGGTAAAGGTGAGCCCTGGTGGGTCATCGGTATGGCTATCTTTGCTGCAAATATCGGTTCCGAGCACCTTGTAGGCCTCGCAGGAACAGGTGCACAGAACGGTGTAGGCATGGCCCACTGGGAGATGCAAGGCTGGATGATCCTGATCCTCGGCTGGCTCTTCGTACCTTTCTATCAGTTGCTCAACAACAAGCTCGGTCGCATCATCACGATGCCAGAGTTCCTCAAATACCGTTACACCAAGCGCACGGGTACTTGGCTCTCCGTCATCACCCTCGTGGCTTATATCCTGACAAAGGTCTCTGTGACGGCATACACCGGCGGTATCTTCTTCGAATACCTTCTCGGCTTGCCGTTCTGGTACGGTGCCCTCGGACTGATCATCATCACTGCAATCTTCACGATTCTCGGTGGTATGAAAGGTGTGATGACACTGTCCGCTATCCAGACGCCTATCCTCATCATCGGTTCGTTCCTTGTGCTCTTCCTCGGTCTCGCAACACTCGGCGGAGGCAGCATCACCCAGGGTTGGACAAACATGATGAACTACTGCTCACAGCTTCACGACGGTTACGGCACTACCCATATGTTCCACTGGGCTACGATCAACGCCTCTGGCCATCCCGATCCGCTCTATCATGAGTATCCAGGCTTTGTCGTGTTCCTCGGCGCTTCTATCATCGGCTTCTGGTACTGGTGCACCGACCAGCACATCGTTCAGCGAGTGCTTGGCCAGAAGAAAGGTGAGGACAACAGAGTGGTCATGCGCCGTGCACGTCGTGGTACGATCTGCGCCGGTTACTTCAAGATCCTCCCTGTGTTCATGTTCCTCATCCCGGGTATGGTAGCAGCAGCTCTTTCCGCTAAAGGCATGTTCCACATGGGTGACACCGATGGTGCCTACGCTTACATGGTGAAAGATATTCTTCCCGCAGGTGTCAAAGGACTCGTCACGGTAGGCTTTGTCTGCGCCCTCGTCACTTCGCTTGCAGCCTTCTTCAACTCCTGCGCTACCCTCTTCACAGAGGACTTCTACAAACCCCTCCGTCCAGGTAAGAGTGAGGCTCACTATATCTTCGCAGGCCGTGCGGCTACCGTAGCTATCGTAGTCATCGGTATCATCTGGATCCCGGTCATGATGAGTCTGGGTAAGCTCTATAGCTATCTGCAAGGCATCCAAAGCCTGCTCGCTCCTGCTATGGTTGCAACCTTCTTCCTCGGCATCTTCTTCAAGCGCATCACCCCGAAAGCCGGCGAATGGGGCCTTATCGTGGGCTTCCTCATCGGTATGCTTCGCCTGTTGACGAATGTGCTGACCGATACCGGCAATGCTCCTATGGATGGAGCCTTCTGGAACGCAACGACATGGTTCTGGCAGACCAACTGGCTCGTCTTCGAGTGCTGGCTCCTCGTATTCATCGTCGCTTTCATGTTCGTCGTCTCGATGTTCACACCGAAGCCCAGTGCTGAGCAGGTGGCAGCCATTACATTCACAGCCGACTACAAACGTCAGATCCGTGAGAGCTGGGATTGGAAAGATGTAGTAGGTTCCTTAGGTGTGCTCGCACTCTGCGGAGCTTTCTACTGGTACTTCTTCTAAATAGTTATGCAAAAATATTATAGTCAACATACTAAATTCTATGTCAGTGTAGACTGCATCGTCTTTGGCTTCGATGGCTCGCAGCTTGAGGTTCTCATCGGCAAACGTCAGATGGACCCGGGCCGCGGAGAGTGGTCACTCTATGGCGGCTTCCTTGGCGAGAAAGAAAGCCTTGATGATGCAGCCCACCGCACGCTGCTTGAACTGACAGGCCTCGACGAGATGTACATGCGGCAAGTCGGTGCCTTTGGTGAGGTTGATCGTGACCCGGGTGACCGAGTGGTGTCTATCGCCTACTGTGCGCTCATCAATGTTAAGGACTACGACGACTCTCTGAGAGAAAAGTACGGACTCGAATGGGTCACACTCGACAAACTCCCGGAGATGTTCTCCGATCACCGTATAATGATTCACAACGCTGTTATGCAGCTCCGCAGACGTATCTACAACAGACCTTTGAGCTTCAATCTCCTGCCGGAGATGTTCACACTCACACAGTTGCAGCATGTCTTTGAGGCTGTCTTGGGCGAGCCTATCGACAAGCGCAACTTCCGTAAACGTATCAAGCAAACAGATTTCGTGCAACAGACAGATATGATCGATCATACGACGTCACGTTCAGGAGCGATGCTCTATCGGTTCAACAAAGAGAAATATCAAGAAGATCAGAATTTTAAATTATAGGTGATAATATATTATGCTTGAAGAACTTAAAGCAAAGGTATGTAAGGCCAATCTCGACCTTGTAAAGCACAGACTCGTGCTCTTCACATGGGGTAATGTCTCAGGCATTGACCGTGAGAAAGGACTTGTAGTGATCAAGCCTTCCGGTGTCAGCTATGACACAATGAAACCTGAGGATATGGTCGTTGTAGACCTTAAGACAGGAAAAGTAGTAGAAGGAGATCTCAATCCTTCCTCCGATACACCGACGCATCTCGTCATCTATCGTAACTTCCCCGAAGTTGGCGGTGTGGTGCACACGCACTCTACCTACGCTACGGCATGGGCTCAGGCTGGCAAGGACATCCCGAACATCGGCACGACTCATGCCGACTACTTCCACGATGCCATTCCCTGCACCGACGACATGACGAAGGACATGATGGCTGAATACGAATACAACACAGGTGTAGTCATCATCAACCGGTTCAAGAAAGATCATATCAATCCCGTTCATACTCCGGGCGTACTGGTGAAGAACCACGGACCTTTCACATGGGGCAAAGATCCTGACGAAGCCGTCTATCACGCTGTGGTAGCTGAGCAGGTGGCAAAAATGGCCTTCATCTCTTTCTCTGTCAATCCGAACACAACGATGAACCCATTGCTCGTCGAGAAGCATTTCTCTCGCAAGCATGGTCCTAACGCTTATTACGGGCAGATAAAGAAACAAAACAAATAAACAGTATAAACTAGATAATAAACACTTAACAACAATGGAGTTCTGTGCGTTGCCGTTTACGGCAACGATAGGTAACGATAAGTCCTTTCGGCAACGCTCCGTGCTCCTCATAAAAACTAAAAGCTATGATTAAAGCATTTTCTAATTTCGAGATTTGGTGGGTAACAGGTGCACAGCTTCTTTACGGAGGCGATGCAGTGAAGCAGGTTGATGGTCATTCCAAGGAAATGGTGGAAGGTCTGAACAACTCCGGCCGTCTGCCTATCAAGGTGGTATATAAAGGTACAGCCAACAGCTCCAAGGAAGTGGCAGACGTCATGAACCGCGCTAACGTTGACGACAAGTGCGTAGGTGTCATCTGCTGGATGCATACCTTCTCTCCCGCTAAGATGTGGATCAAGGGTATGGAGATTCTCCGCAAGCCGCTGCTCCATTTCCACACACAATACAACGAGAAGATCCCGTATGAGACCATGGATATGGACTTCATGAATCTCAACCAGAGTGCTCATGGTGACCGTGAGTATGCTCATATCCTCTCTCGTCTGCGTAAGCCCCGCAAGACTGTTATCGGCTATTGGAAAGACCCCAAGACACAGGATCACATCGCTGTGTGGGAGCGTGTCTGCGCCGGTGTTGCTGATGCACAGGATTGCCTCATCATCCGCTTCGGCGATCAGATGAACAACGTGGCTGTGACCGATGGCGACAAGGTAGCTTTCGAGCAGGTCTTTGGTTATCATGTAGACTACGTACAGTTCTCAACCGTCCTCGAATATTTCGACAAGATCAAGGATGCTGATGTCGATGCCCTCGTGCACGATGTCTACTTCAAGGAATATCAGGTAGCCGACAATCTGAAAGATGAGTCGACGGTTGAATACAAAAAGATCTGGAATGCAGCCAAGGCTGAGCTTACGATCCGTGCCGTGCTGAAGGCTTATGGTGCCAAGGGCTTCACAACGAACTTCGATGACCTCGGTGATGTTAATGTTGAGGAGACCGGTCATGGCTTCGATCAGATTCCAGGTCTCGCTTCTCAGCGTCTGATGCACGACGGCTACGGCTTCGGTGCTGAGGGTGACTGGAAGAGCGCTTGCCTCTATCGTACAACATGGTTCATGAGTCAGGGCCTTGAAGGCGGTACTTCCTTCCTTGAGGACTACACGCTTAACTTCGATGGTGACAACACATCCATCCTTGAGAGCCACATGCTGGAGGTCTGCCCCGATATCGCAGAGGAGAAGCCCCGCTTGGAGGTTCACTTCCTCGGCATCGGCGTTCGCAAGACTCCTACAGCACGTCTCGTCTTCACGACCAAGCAGGGTCATGGTATCACAGCTACAGTGGTCGACATGGGCAACCGCTTCCGTCTCATCGCCAACGATGTCAACCTCATCAAGTCGAAGCCACTGCCTAAGCTCCCCGTTGCTTCTGCTCTGTGGATTCCGGAGCCAACCTTCGAAGTCGGCGTAGGATGCTGGATGAATGCCGGCGGCACACACCACAGCTGCTTCTCCTTCGGTCTAACCGATGAGTACTGGCGCGACTTCGCCGAGATCTTCGATGTCGAGGCTTGCATCATCAACAAGAACACCGACTACGAGCAGTTCCGTAAGGAGCTCCGCTGGAACGAGGTTTACTATATGCTGAATAAAGCTCTGAGATAATGACTGCAAAAGAAACTATACAGCAGGGTAAGGCCATTCTCGGTATCGAGTTTGGCTCTACCCGTATCAAGGCAGTCCTCATCGATGATGAGAACAAGCCTATAGCGCAAGGCTCCCACACCTGGGAGAACCAGTTGGAGAATGGTCTGTGGACCTACAGCATCCAGGCTATCTGGGATGGCCTGCAGGACTGCTACGCTTCTTTGCGCAACGATGTGAAGACACAGTATGGCATCGAGATTGAAAACCTCGCAGCCATTGGCATCAGTGCCATGATGCACGGCTACATGGCATTCAATAAGAAAGAAGAGATTCTCGTGCCTTTCCGCACATGGCGTAACACAAACACCAGTAAGGCAGCAGCAAAACTGTCCGAGCTCTTCAACTTTAATATTCCTCTGCGCTGGAGCATCTCACACCTCTATGAGTGCATCCTTGACGGTGAGAGTCATGTAAAAGACATAGACTATCTCGCTACGCTCGACGCATATATCCACTGGCAGCTCACAGGTGAGCGTGTCACGGGTATCGGCGATGCTTCCGGCATGGTGCCTATCGATCCTAACACGAAGGATTACGACGAGGAGATGGTCAAGAAGTTTGATGCACTCGTTGCACCCAAGGGCTATCCCTGGAAACTCCGCGATATTCTGCCAAAGGTGCTCGTAGCCGGACAAGAAGCAGGCAAACTCACAGAGAAAGGTGCCAAACTCCTCGATCCTTCAGGTCTTCTGAAAGCTGGCATTCCGATGTGTCCGCCGGAGGGTGATGCAGGTACAGGTATGGCAGCAACCAATGCCGTTCGTCCTCGCACCGGTAACGTATCGTGTGGTACTTCTTCCTTCTCGATGATCGTGTTGGAGAAGAATCTCTCCAAGCCGTATAAGAGCATTGACATCGTAACGACACCTGATGGCGCCCCAGTGGCTATGGTGCATTGTAACAACTGTACCTCGGATATCAACGCATGGGTGAACATCTTCAAGGAGTTCCAAGAGGCTATGGGACAGTCTGTGGACATGCACAAACTCTTCGAGGTGCTCTTCAAGGTAGGTGCCAAGGGTGATGCCGATTGCGGCGGACTGATGGCATACAACTATTTCTCAGGCGAGCCCGTGACTGGATTGAATGAAGGTCGCCCAATGATTGTTCGTTCTCCGAACGATAAGTTCTCATTGGCTAACTTCATGCGTGCCAACCTCTATGGCGCCGTTGCAGTGCTGAAGATTGGTAATGACATTCTCTTCAAGGATGAGAAAGTAGCTGTCGACCGTCTCACAGGTCATGGCGGTTACTTCACTACTCCGGAAGTGGGTCAGCGCATCCTCGCAGCAGCCCTCAACCTCCCCATCTCTGTCATGAAGACAGCTGGCGAAGGTGGTCCTTGGGGTATGGCACTCCTCGCTTCCTACCTCGTCAACAGTGAGAAACATCAGAGCCTCGCCGACTTCCTTGAGACAAAGGTCTTCGCTGGAAACAAAGGCACTGAGGTGAAACCCACTCAGGAGGAGGTCGACGGCTTCAATGCTTATATCGAGAGCTACAAGAAAGGCTTGGAAATTGAGCAAGCAGCCGTGAAATACAAGGAATAATTAACGACAATTCGAAGAATGATCAAGAAATTATCTGTTATCCTCCTCGCCGCAGCATGCTCTCTTAATGCTGCAGCGCAGGATGCGACAATAACGATTCATGCTGACCAAGGCAAATACAAAATCAATAAAGAGATCTACGGACAATTTGCTGAGCACCTCGGTTCCTGCATCTATGGCGGACTATGGGTAGGACCCTACAGTAAGATTCCTAATAAGCAAGGCTATCGCACAGATGTGTTCAATGCTCTCAAAGAGCTTAAAGTGCCGGTATTGCGCTGGCCCGGAGGCTGCTTCGCGGATGAATACCACTGGATGGATGGTATTGGTCCACGCTCACAGCGCCCAAAGATGCAGAACAATAACTGGGGCGGCACTATCGAGGACAACTCTTTCGGTACCCACGAGTTTCTGAATCTCTGCGAGATGCTCGGGGCTGAACCATACATCAGTGGAAACGTTGGCTCGGGTACTGTTGAGGAACTCGCCAAATGGGTGGAATATATGACCTCTGACGGTGACACGCCGATGGCTAACCTCCGCCGTAAGAACGGACGTGAGAAGTCGTGGAATGTCAAATATCTCGGAGTAGGCAACGAGAGTTGGGGCTGCGGTGGTAACATGCGCCCGGAATATTATGCAGATCTCTTCCGTCGTTATTCGACCTATTGCCGCAACTATGACAACCATCGTCTCTATAGAATTGCTTCAGGTGCCAGCGACTATGACTACAACTGGACGAAGGTGCTCATGGACCGCGTAGGCAACAGAATGTCAGGAATCTCACTCCATTACTACACTGTTAAGGACTGGAGCAGCCACAAAGGCTCAGCAACGAACTTCGACAATCAAGAGTATTACTGGACCATCTCTAAAGCGCTACAGATAGAGGATGTCATCAAGAAGCACTGTGCTATCATGGATCAGAAAGATCCCGACAAGCATATCGGTCTGCTCGTAGACGAATGGGGTACCTGGTGGGATGAGGAACCCGGCACGATCCGCGGCCATCTCTATCAGCAGAACTCCATGCGCGATGCCATGGTTGCTGCTCTCTCGCTCAATGTCTTCCAGCGCCACACCGACCGCATCAAGATGGCTAACATCGCACAGGTCGTCAATGTGCTTCAGTCGATGATCCTCACGGATACCGTTGGAACAGGTCACATGGTGCTCACACCGACCTACTACGTCTTCAAAATGTATCGCGGCTTCCAGGATGCTACCCACCTGCCTATCGACGTCAAGGAGGACTCCATCAATGTCACGGGCAACAAGATGTACAAGGCTGTGGACAAGAAAGTGCCAATGGTCTCTGCATCTGCCGCCAAGGAGAAAGACGGTAGCATCATCGTCTCTCTCGCTAACACCAGTCTCGACAAAGCACAGGAGGTAGAGCTGAACCTCGAAGGTGCCAACGCCAAGAGCGTCAGCGGAAATATTCTTACGTGCAAGAAGATTAGTGACTACAACGACTTCTCCCATCCCGATGTCATCAAAGAGGTGGCATTCACGGATGCCAAACTTAAGAAGAACGTTGTCAAAGTAAAGATACCTGCTAAATCAATTGTAGTTTTAAACATTAAATAATCAGTTGTGGACGGTCTTGTGGCCGCCCACACTCTTTTACATCCATATTTGTAACAAAAAGAAACCTTTTTGATACATTAAGTCCCCCATATTTAGCTCAAAAAGTGCTATCTTTGCAGCAGTCAAAAATTAATTTAGGAAAACATAAACCAATGAATGACATTAAAGTTATGAACCATGCCGCTGACAACATCCGTATTCTTGCTGCCAGCATGGTAGAGAAAGCGAAGTCTGGTCACCCCGGAGGTGCCATGGGCGGTGCCGATTTTATCAACGTGCTCTTCTCCGAGTATCTCGTATGGGATCCGGAAGATCCTACGTGGACAGGGCGTGACCGTTTCTTCCTTGATCCTGGCCACATGAGCCCGATGCTCTATGCAGCATTGACACTCCAGGGCCGTTATTCTATCGACGATATCAAACAGCTCCGTCAGTGGGGCTCTCCTTGCCCGGGTCACCCCGAGCTCGACGTTGCTCGTGGCATTGAGAACTCATCAGGTCCTCTGGGACAGGGCCATGCCATCGCAGCAGGTGCCGCTGTAGCTGAAAAGTTCCTTGAGGCTCGTCTCGGTCATGAGGTGATGCAGCATCATATCTTCACTTATATCTCCGATGGTGGCGTTGAGGAAGAGATCTCTCAGGGTGTAGGCCGTATCGCAGGCAAGCTCTGCCTCGACAACCTCATCATGTTCTACGATGCCAACGACATCCAGCTCTCTACTGAGGTGGGTGAGGTGATGAAGGAAGACACAGCTGCCAAGTACCGCGCTTGGAACTGGACTGTGATGGAGATTGACGGCAACGACGTCAAGCAGATCCGTGAGGCCCTCGACAAGGCTATCGCTGGTACCGGTCATCCTGTGCTCATCATCGGTAAGACCATCATGGGTAAGGGTGCTCGCAAGGCTGACGGCTCAAGCTATGAGCACAATGTCAAGACTCATGGTGCTCCTCTGGGTGACGGCGCTTATATTAACACCATCAAGAACCTCGGTGGCGATCCTGAGAACCCATTCGTCATCTTCGACGATGTGAAGAAGCTCTATGCTGACCGTGCCGCTGCTCTGAAAAAGATCGTAGCAGACCGCAAGGCTCAGGAGGCTGAGTGGGCTAAACAGAACCCTGACAAGAAGAAGCTCATGGACGACTGGTTCTCCGGCAAAGCTCCAAAGATCGACTGGAGTAAGGTTGAGCAAAAGCCCGACTCTGCTACGCGTGCAGCTTCCTCCGCTTGTCTGAAAGTTCTGGCTCATGAGGTACCTAACATGATCTGTGCATCTGCCGACCTCTCCAACTCTGATAAGACCGACGGATTCCTCAAGGAGACTCACGACCTTCAGCCGGGCGACTTCACCGGCGCCTTCTTCCAGGCTGGTGTCAGTGAGCTCACGATGGCTGACATGTGCATCGGTATGATGCTTCACGGCGGTGTTATTGCTGCAATGGGTACGTTCTTTGTATTCTCCGATTATATGAAGCCAGCCGTACGTCTGGCTGCGCTTATGGGCGTGCCCGTGAAGTTCATCTGGACCCACGATGCCTTCCGTGTGGGTGAGGATGGTCCTACGCATGAGCCTGTAGAGCAGGAAGCACAGATCCGACTCATGGAGAAACTGCAGAACCACAAAGGTCAGGACAGCGTGCGTGTCTTCCGTCCGGCTGACTGCTACGAGACAACCGTCTGCTGGCAGATGGCTATGGAGAACATGGATACACCTACTGCACTCATCTTCTCCCGCCAGGGCATCAAATGTCTGCCAGAGGGCAACGACTACGAGCAGGCCCGCAAGGGTGCTTACATCGTCGCTGGCTCTGATGAGAACCCCGACGTCATCCTCGTAGCCAGTGGTTCAGAGGTTTCTACACTCGAGGCAGGCACCGAACTGCTGCGTAAGGATGGTATCCGCGTGCGCGTGGTGAGTGCTCCATCTGAGGGTCTCTTCCGCCGCCAGCCCGTAGGCTATCAGGAGAACGTACTGCCCTACGACGTGAAGAAGTTCGGTATGACCGCTGGTCTGCCTTGCACGCTTGAGGGTCTTGTAGGCATCGGCCCCAACAGCCGCATCTATGGCATGAAGAGCTTCGGCTTCTCTGCACCTTACAAAGTGCTGGATGAGAAGCTCGGCTTCACAGGCGAGAACGTCTACAAGCAGGTCAAAGAATTCCTTGCTGAATAATGCATAAGAGCGGACTTAATGTCCGCTCTTCGATAACTTGTCGTGTAGGCAGTCACATAGTGACTGCAACCGACAACATAGCAAAAAGCCGGAACCCTCGCGGATTCCGGCTTTTCTATTAAATGTTAAACATGTTTTCTCTATAAAAGAGATGGAGGGGCTGCCTTAGCGAGCCATCCTGTCCATCATGAGAGCCACCAGTGAGATGCCTACAAACATCAAGGCGGCTGTTGCTGTGAAAGTTGTCATACTAATCATACTCTCAAACTTTTTAAATTCTACTTTTTAATATATCCGACATCGCTTTGTCGGTCGTTATCCTGAATATTCTGTGTTATCCTGAAACTATCTTTATTACCTTATCTGTACTGAATGCTATTGAAGATCGAATGCAATGTAATCAATTAACTTGTTATCTTAAACTTTTCTTGTTATCCTAAATACGTCTATTATCTAATTTTTATCAACTTTCTCAATATGTTATCTGAATACTTATCTCTAACCTTATTGAAGACCTGCTCTTTGTTTTTTGACACTGCAAAGTTACGAACTTTCCACTGTGTGCGCAAACAATTCCTCGATTATTACGAAAAACCGCCATATATTATTGATTATTATCAAACGGCTTGACGCACATCAACGATTTACCTTGACCTATATCAACGATCCTGAAATATCATGTCTCATCCGTTACATCAGAAGGTCACCCTAAAGCAGTGGCGACCTTGCTCAAAAGCATAATGCACGGTCCAGTGATGATAGTCGCAGATGCTCTTCACAATAGCCAGACCAAGACCATTGCCTTTCTGTGGAGCTCCATTCAAAGCATCCTGTCCACGATAAAAGCGGGAGAAGATCTTCTCTCCATCGAGAGGAATCCCATCAGAGCCATTCGACACGGTCAGCGTCTTGCCCTTGAGCGTCACTCTGATCTTCCCCTGCGACGGACAATGACGGATGGCATTGACCACAAGGTTATTGAGCAGACTCTCCAACAACACCTCATTACAATAGACGAGTGTTGACTCATCCAAGGAGAACGTCATTGTCTTATCCACACAAAGACTTTGCCACATAGGCTGGAGCTTCTTGATTTTGTCGGCCACACTGACAGCCGTTCCCTGACGATACTGATTGTTCTTTATCTTTGAGAGCAAGAGGAGGTTGCGGCTCAGTCGAGACATGTGGCGGAGCTCTACATTAATGTTCTGCAATGCGCCTAACTGTTTTTCACTCAGCGTCGTGTCCTGCATGAGATTGTCTATCTCAACCATTGCCACAGCGAGCGGCGTCTGAAGCTCATGCGAAGCATTCTCCGTGAACTCCTTCTCTAATCGATAGCTTTTCACACTCTTCTCCATCATCTCCGTCAGCATCTGGTTAAGCTGCGAGAACTCTTTCACGTTTGTCTGAGGCAAATCAGGCACAGTACCCTTCTCCACATTAAACGCCCCCATCCGCTCAAGCGTGAGACGGAAAGGACGCCACAGTTTCTGCGGTACATGCTGTAAGACGAGAAACATCGCTATCATGACAGCTATCACGATGGTAAAGAACTGAATGAACAATCCCGTCAACGTATCGCGCTGAAGATCAAGATGTGGATTCGTGATACCGTTGTCGCGAACTATCCGAATCAAGTCTTCGGCATAGAAGCGCGTCGTGATGATATATAATATAGGTGTAACAAGCACCAGTAATATGAGCAGACTGAGGAACATTCTGACAACAATCTGCCTTGTAAGACTCGTTTCTTTCATTTATTCAATCCATTTGTAACCCGTAGCATAAATTGTCTTCAGACACTCCTCGGCCCCCGCCTTGGCGAGTTTAGCCTTGAGATTCTTCACGTGACTGTAGACAAAGTCGAAATTGTCCATCATATCTGCCATTTCTCCACTCAAATGCTCGGCGATAGCCATTTTTGAGAGCACTTTACCCCGGTTGCTGACGAAGAAGAGCAGCAATTCATACTCCGAATGGGTCAGTGTCACGGGCGTATCATTGACGCGCACTTTTTTCTCCAAGAGGTCAATATGGATGCCGTGCGACACCATCTCGTTGGTCGCCTTAAACTGCTTGCGGCGTATCAAGGCATAGACGCGCATGGCAAGCTCAGAGAGCGCAAAAGGCTTTGGCAGATAATCATCAGCGCCAATGCGAAGCCCTGTGAGCTTGTCATCGAGGGAATCCTTGGCGGAGATAATGATAACGCCTGTACCCATGTTCTTCTTACGGATAGCTTTGAGCACATCGAGCCCACTGCCACCGGGGAGCATCAGGTCAAGCAGTACGCAGTCGTAGTCGTAACTGCCCGACATCATTTTTGCCTGGTTATAATCGAAGGCTTGCTCACAGAGATAGCCTTGTGGTGCGAGATAGTCGCGGATATTGTCAGAGAGCCTGTGCTCGTCTTCTACAATCAGAATCTTCATATTTTCAATAACGCTATAATAAGATGTATATTATCTACTGTAACTTATTTACAATGCAAAATTACGGAACAACTTTGGAGACTTTTGGTATTAACCATAATCTCGGTCTGATTCAATCGTAATCGCAGTCTGATTCAATCGCAATCGTTTTCCGATCTTGTTGAAATCGAGATGTGATTCTTGCTATTCTCCCAATTTCATCCAAAATCAAGCTATAATTTTGCAGGCGTATTCATCAAAAAGGATAATTATGCAAAAGTTTCAAGCATCCATCGTCATGAAAGTGGTATTGGCTATGTTATTAGGGATAGCCTTTCCGTGGCAAGCCCACGCCCAGCGCACCCTGACCTATTTTCTTGAACAAGCCCGGCAGAACAGTCCGCTCATCATAGCTTCCCAGAACGCGAAATTGCAGCGTGAGGAGGAGCGCCAACGACTGAAAGCGCTCTATACGCATGCTCGTTGGGAACTCGGCGGCGACCTGCAGTTCGTGCCAATCATCACCACTGACGGCGGCAGGACACGCTTCAAGGCCGATGCACAGTCGGCTGACAGCTATGCCGGTTACGATCCCGGACAGACGAGCAGCCATCTCAATGCAGGTATCCAGGTGACGCAACCGCTGACCGGCGCGCGCGATCTCCGCGATGCCAACAATCTGCTCAATATCCAGAACGCTATCTCCGATGAGCAGATGCGGCTGACGGGTCATGATCTCGACCGCCAGGTCACCGAGCGCTACCTGCTCTGCCTCCTCGACCTCCGCAACGAGCAGATCTGCCACACCATCGATAGTCTGCTTGTACGCCAGGAGCAACTTATCCGCAATCTCTCCAGTCAGGGACGCGCGAGCTACACCGACCTACACCTAATAGAGATTGAGCGCAAGGATAACGAGAATCAGCGGCTCTCGGTCCTGCAAGATTACGACAACCACTACGCAGATCTCAACGTGCTCTGCGGCACCCACGACACTCTGTCACTTTCCAATGTCTCGTTGACGCTCCCTGCTCCTGTGCTCACGCAGTCATCATTCTTGAAGCAATATCAGTTACAGAAAGACCAGGCTGAAGCCGAATACAAGACCAGTCTTCGCGACTATCGTCCGCAACTCTCTTTCTTCGGCAATGCGGGGAGCCAGACTGGCACCTACGCCGACTTCTACAAACGATGGGGCTTTGCCGTAGGCCTCCATCTCACCTGGACACTCAACGATGGCGGACAACTCCAGCGGAAACGCAAAGAGATGCAGATCGCGCAGCAGACCTACGATTATCAACGGTCGTTCGCTGACACGGAGCGCAGTTCTCGCCTCCGCCAGCTTCGCACGCTGATGCAGACACAAGACGAACGCATCCGGC
The DNA here is from genome assembly GCA_002353825.1 of Prevotella sp. UBA2725. GTDB lineage: Bacteria > Bacteroidota > Bacteroidia > Bacteroidales > Bacteroidaceae > Prevotella. The sequence continues at coordinate 115,743 of DEKJ01000063.1, forward strand.
AGACGGAAGCGCAGGTAGCAAGCTACCGATCGCTCCTCACCGACCTGCAAAAAGAGTTAGCTGCAGGGCGCCGCTCCGTCCTCGACGAGTTGAAAGTCTTCCGCGATTTCCGCAGCGCCTGCAACCAATTGGAAGTCTTGAAAATCAACAAACAACTGCAGATTAACACCTATAATTATTGGAATTGGTAAAAACGTAGAGACGGTAAAACACATTGATTATGAAAGCATATATTTATCTTTTTCCACTCTTTCTTTTCACAGCATGCAACAGCTCACAGAAGCCCGCTGATGAGGAACCTACTCCTGCCACAGAGGTGAGCCTAACGACGATCCAAACAGGCAGCATCGGACAGACTGTCACAGTCCAAGCTCAGACTGACTACCTGCACCAGGTGACGCTCACGGCCCCCGTCACGGGCTATATCCGCGTCCTCACTGTTCGCCCTGACGACCCAGTCTCACGTGGCAAGCTCATCTTCACGATGGTCAGCGCAGAGCAGCAGGCCCTCGGCATGACCGCTACCCCACTCTCCGTCCACTCATCCTGCTCCGGCATCGTCAGTTCCGTGGTGCCTCAGAACGGCAGTTTCGTAACCGAAGGCTCACCGGTCTGTATCATCACTGACCTCTCGAGCCTCGTGTTCAAAGTGAAGGTACCAAGCGAATACAGTCGTCAGATTCACACGGGAAGCCACGGCATGCTCCTCCTCCCCGACGGACGGCATATCGCCATCACCCTTGCCCGTCCGCTCATGGAGATGAACACCGATGACCAGACTGTGGAATATGTGGCTCACGCCCGCGTAGGCTATCTCCCCGCAGGCCTCACGGCGCAAGCAGTATTTGCTGTCGGCAGTGGTTCCACGACGCATCAGATTCTTCCCAAGACGGCCGTACAAAGCGATGCGAACCTCTCTACCTACTGGGTGATGGTAGCTGAGAACGACTCCACAGCAAGACGCGTCCCCGTGACGGTCGGCAATCAGAACAGCACCGAGATTGAGATTCTCTCACCCCGATTCAATTCCTCCGACCGTATCATCTCCGAAGGGGGATATGGACTCGAAGACCAGGCAAAGATAAAATTGAAAAATTGAAAGAATGAAATAATGAAAGAGGATATAATGATTTAAAGATTGTGATAATGGAACCACAAATAAATAAGAAGCCATCCTGGTACCAGCTCTTTCAGAAGCCGGTACTGTTCATCGGCGTACTGTTGCTGCTCTTAGGCATCTACAGTTATCTCAATACGACGAAGGGATTGTTCCCTGAAGTGGAATTTCCGCGTATCACGCTCATCGCCAATGCCGGACAGCAGCCCGTGGACCGTATGATGATCACGGTGACGAAGCCTTTGGAGAGTGCCGTGAAGAAAGTACCCGGAGTGACCTTCGTCAAGAGCGTGACCAGTCGCGGCAGCACGCAGATCGACATCTTCTTCCAGTGGGGCGGCGACATCTACGGTAAGAAAGCACAGCTCGAGAGCCGTGTCAATGAGATCAAGAACTTTCTTCCTCAAGGCACCGTCATCTCCACGGAGGTCATGAACCAGAGCCTCTACCCCGTCTACGGCTTCACGCTGAAGAGCAAGACACACAGTCAGATAGAGATGCGCGATGTCGCCAACCTCATCGTACGCCCGCTCTTCTCTCAGGTCGACGGCATCAGCAATGTCGTGGTCCGAGGTGGTAAGCAGAAGGAGTTCGTTATCATCCCCGATGCACAGAAGATGTCGGCTTTAGGCATCACGCCTCAGGCTATCAAGCAAGCCTTCCAGCAGACCAACTTCATTGAGTCGAACGGACAGGTAGCTGGTTATCAGCGACTCTACCTCACGCTCACCGATACACGTATCCAGACTCTTCAGCAGTTGGAGAACACCATTATCCGTGGCAGCCTCAACCGCTGCGTGCGCCTCTCCGACATCGCACGCGTGGAGATCCAAAACCGTCAGGAGTTTTTCAAGATCAACGCCAACGGCGACGATGCTGTGCTCATCGACCTCGTGAAACAGCCCGGCGTGAACCTCCTCACATTCGCCAAGAACGTGGAGGCCAAGGAGAAAGAAGTGAAGAAAGCACTTCCTGCCGGTTACGAGCTCGCTCCTTATTATAACCAAAGTAGGTTCGTGGGTGACAGTATCAACAGTACTGTGCGTACAATCATTGAAGGTCTAATCCTCGCCGTCATCGTGATGATTATCGCGCTTCGCTCTTGGCGTGCAAGCACCGCTGTCATCTTCACGATCCCCGTGACCTTTGGTTTCAGCATTTTCCTCGTCTCCATCTTCGGCATCAGCATCAACATCATGTCGCTCGGTGCCATCGCAGCTTCCGTGGGTCTTGTGCTCGACGATGCCGTGGTTATCATCGAACAGATCTATCGTGAACAGGAGGAATACCCCGACAAGAGCCGCCTCGATGTGGTCAAGGATGCTATCCATAACCTCTTCCCCGCTATGGTGTCTTCCTCGCTCTCTACGATCGTCGTCTATTTCCCCTTCCGGTTGATGAGCGGACTGGCAGGCACATTCTTCTCTGACCTCGCCACGACGATGGAACTGACGCTTATCGCCTCCTTCTTAGTGACTTGGATTCTGCTTCCTACCATCTATCTGACGCTGACCAAAGGCAAGGCATTCAAGCCACATCATCATTGGGACAACAAGGAAGAAATGGAGAAGTCTGCCATCCATAAGGTCCATTTCCTCACATGGGCATACCGTCGCCCTGCTGTGGCTATCGTTTTCCTCCTGCTCATCATCGGTGGGGCTTACCTCTCCTACTCTAATCTTCAGACCGGCTTCCTCCCCGATCTCGATGAAGGTTCCATCGTGCTCGACTATCACTCACCGGCCGGCACGGATCTGGAAGAGACAGACCGACTGTGTCGTGAGATGGAGAAAATCATCCTCGCTCATCCAGAGGTCGCAACTTACTCACGCCGTACAGCTATGGGCATGTCGTTCAGCGTCAAACCGACCAACTATGGCGACTATCTCATTCAGCTCAAGCCTAACCATAAAGAGACGACTCCGCAGGTCATCAGTGACCTTCGCCGCGAGATCAACGCCAAGGTACCGGTCATGACCATCGACTTCGGTCAGCGCATCACCGACCTGCTCGGCGACCTAATGAGCACCCCACAACCTATCGAGGTGAAAATCTTCGGTGACGACTACACACAGTTGCAGAAGCTCGCAGCCCAGGCTGAGACGATCATGAAGAAGACGCAGGGCGTGACAGATATCGGCAATGGTCTCGTGCCTGCCGGCTCCTCTATCGTCTTCAAGCCCGATGCACAGCGCCTCCAGCAGTATGGCATCAGCCTCACCGACTTCTCTCAACAACTGTCTTGCTATGTTGATGGTGTGCCAATGAGCCAGCCCGACAACGTCATTGAGCCCGATCCCTCCCAGGTAGCGATAACCGGCGGCTTGCAGATTGGCTCCATCCAAGATGGTGAGCAGATGCGGCGTATCCTGCTACGCTTCACCAACTATGCCGACAATGATCCTCAGAAGATCATGCGGCAGCCTATCTTTCTTCCCGATGGCACGACACGCCCCGTGAGTTTCTTTGCTCAGTGGGAGGTTATCCCCGGTGAGATCGAGCAGAAACGAGAGAACCTCAAGAGTGACATCACGCTCACGGCTCGTCTCGATCAGCGCGATCTCGGCACAACAGTGGCAGACCTGCAGAAAGCCTTCAACAAAGAGTTGAAACTCCCGCAAGGCTACAGCATCCAGTTCGGTGGCGCTTACTCCCAACAGCAGCAATCGTTCCAGGAGCTTGCTCTGATCCTTTGTCTTGCTGCCCTCCTAGTCTTCACCGTATTGCTCTTTCTTATTCGCAAATGGGGTATGTCCTTAGCGATCCTCTTCATTGCTGTTTGCGGATTGTGCGGCAGTCTCATTGCCTTAGGCATCACGCATACGCCGCTCAATGTGAGCAGTTACACGGGAATGATCATGGTCGTGGGTATCATTGCTGAGAACGCTATCTTCACGCTGAACCAGTATGACATGAACCGCAAAGCAGGAGGATCTGTGAGTGAGGCTGTTGACTACGCCATAGCTCTGCGTATCCGTCCGAAGCTCATGACGGCCATCAGTGCGGTTCTCGCCCTCATGCCACTGGCTTTAGGCTTCGGTCTTGGTGCCCAGATGCAACAGCCGCTTGCCATCGCTGTCATCGGCGGGTTCTGCGTAGCTCTACCCTTGCTTCTTGTCGTGCTCCCCACGATGATGCTGAAGATCATGAAGGAATAAAAATTATGCCATGAAATATATAATATCTATTGTATTTTTGTTATTGATATCAGTAACAAGCAACGCACAGACTCTGGCGGACGGCCACAAGGGCCGCCCCTGCAAACCAACGGATGTGGACTCCGTCTCCACAAATATAAAATTCGGGGACCGCATTGCCGACAGCCGACTTTTCCAAACGACTTATCTCGGTGCTCCGCTCATCATCGGAGGCCTCATCGAAAAACACCAGGATAAGAAGTTTCGAAGATTGCGCAACGACTTCATGCCGACCTTCAAACGACCATTCGACAATTATCTGCAGATAACCCCGGCCGCTATCATGGTGGGACTGAAAGCCGCAGGGGTGAAAAGTCGTAGTTCGTGGGGGCGCATGCTTGTAACAGATGCCATTGCAACTTCATTGATGACAGCTACCGTTCAGACTAGCAAGCACTTCACCCACGTAACTCGCCCCGACGGCAGTGATAATCATAGTTTTCCGTCCGGACATACCGCCACCGCATTCATGACTGCAACGATGCTCAGCAAGGAATATGGCTATCTCAGTCCATGGGTCAGCGTAGGCTCTTATGCTGTAGCCACGACGACGGGTCTGATGCGGATTGCGAACAACAAGCACTGGCTCAGCGATGTCATGGTGGGCTCCGGTGTAGGTATCATTGCCACGGAGATGGCTTATTGGATCACAGATGCAATCTATAAGAACAAGGGACGCAACGAACTCCCTACGGACGGGAAGAAAGAGGTCTTTGGTGAAGGCAACCCTTCATTTATTAGTCTTTACGGTGGATTCAACCTTCCTTTGAGCAATTATGATATAGATGAAAACAATGAGTTTAAGACATCCACCGGTACAACGATGGGTCTGGAAGGTGCCTGGTTCTTCTCCCGCTACATGGGTGTAGGAGCTTGCGGTACCATCTCCAACCTTCGTTATATTGTCAACGGTACGGATGCTCCCGACAATACGTTCGACTTCTATCGGCTCAGTGTCGGACCTTATTTCTCCCTTCCGCTCACACGTCGATGGAGCTTAGGCGGCAAACTGCTGTGTGGAAGGGTGTGGTATCCAACAAAAACGATAGATAATATAAAACTCATGCACCGTGACGGCAGGTCCTTTGGATCAGGACTCAGCATCGACTATCAGGTGCATGAGCATCTCATGGGAAGTATCTTCCTCGATTATGGCTTGCAGTCGCCCCAAAGCCGCATGAGTAAGGAATATATCCACCTCATGACGCTCGGAGCAAGAATCGGAGTAAGATTATAATTTATGGGAACTGAGGATATTTGTCGAAGTCGGGCTTCCGCTTCTCCAAGAATGCTCGGCCTCCTTCCTGAGCCTCGTCAAGGGTGTAGTAAAGCATCGTGGCATCGCCAGCCAACTCCTGGATTCCGGCCTGTCCGTCAAGTTCTGCATTGAACCCGGCTTTCATCATACGCAGGGCAAGTGGTGAGCGCTCCATCATGATCTCTGCCCATTCCACAGTGGTGTCCTCAAGCTTGTCGAAAGGCACGACCTTGTTGACGAGTCCCATCTGAAGTGCTTCCTCGGCCGTATATTGCTGACAGAGGTACCACATCTCACGCGCCTTCTTCTGACCGATGATACGAGCCAGATAAGAGGCTCCGAGACCGGCATCGAACGAGCCCACCTTCGGTCCTGTCTGTCCAAAGCGTGCGTTGTCGGAAGCGATCGTAAGGTCGCAGACGACATGCAGCACATGACCGCCACCGATGGCATAGCCGTTGACCATAGCGATGACGGGCTTCGGCAGACGGCGAATCTGCATCTGTACATCAAGCACATTGAGACGTGGCACACCGTCACTGCCTACATAACCTCCGCGACCTTTCACGTGCATGTCACCACCTGAGCAGAAAGCCTTGTCACCGGCTCCCGTGAGGATAACTACACGAATGTCAAGATGGTCGCGGCAATAGGTGAAAGCCTGACTCATCTCCCACACCGTCAACGGTGTGAACGCATTGCGATAACGCGGTCGGTTGATCGTGATCTTCGCAATGTGATTGTACTCTTCGAAGAGGATCTCCTTGAAGTCGAAACCCTCAATTTTTTTCCATTCTCTTGCCATAATTATTTATTATTTGATAGTTCTCCCAATCCTCCTTCGCTTTCGTTCTCACTTCGAGCACAATAGGACGCTTAGCATCAGCACACGTGAGATCCTTCAATCCCTTCTCAAGCGAGTCTTCATCATCCGCATAATGATATTCGATATGATTGTCTGCGCAGAAGCCCTCAGCAGTAGTAAAATACTGTGCCATGACGTTACGTGCATCCTCCTCATTTTGAAGGTGTTCAGAGAACTTCTCGAAGATTCCGCCGCCTCCGTTATTGAGCAGCAAAATACGCAGATTACCACGCAGATAACGGTTCCACAGTGCATTGCGGTCATAGAAGAAGCTCAAGTCTCCAATAATACAATACACGTTTTTGTCTGTTACAAGCGATGAGCCTGCAGCTGTAGAGAGCGACCCATCGATACCGTTCACTCCCCGGTTGCACATAACGTGATACTTAGCATAGAGACAGCCGTAGCGTACCGCCATACTGTTGGCATAATGTTCTTCAATATTCTGATTGCCAATAATCTCTTCCAACTTCTTCACGGCTAACGCAGAAGAGTATTGAGGCTCACTACAACGCTTCAGATAAGACAGCACGTTCAATTGTATGTTTTCCCAAGCATCGTGCCAATCTAATGGAGCATCTTTATCTATTGCGTTTAAAACGTCTGCAGTCTTAGCTTGAATGACGCCCGTGAGGTTCATGAACGTATCAGCGATCTCGCCTCGCTCATCCACACGCCAGCAAACAGCGTCTTTGGCACCACGAAGATATTGTTTCAACTTCTGGCTCACCAACGTGCGTCCTACATAAAGGATGAAGTCGGGATACACGACAGCATTTTCCTTCTCAGAAAGTCGCGTCAATTCTTCCATTCCCGTAAAAGGAACATTATGAGCATAGACTCCACTCAACGGCTCTTGCAAGACAACATAATGATGCTTCACGAGTTGTTCTATGACATCTTCTGAAATCTCTTTCTTCTGTAACTGTCCGATGACTATCACAGGGCGCTTGGCAGAATAGAGTTGTTGAAGCATTGGACTGACATCTACTGCCGAGCAAGATGACAGGCATTCTATCTTGCGCTCTTGTGGCAACTCCGGAGCTGTAAAATTATAAAGAGGTCTGTCCAAAGGTACATTGATCTGCACGGGACCGCCACCCTCTTGTGTAGCAGCAAGCAAGGCCTCGTTCACGAGTCTATTGCAGTACCAATGCAATTCTTCGTTTTGTATTACATTGGGCAACGTCACGGCTTTTCTTACAAACCTTCCCAATGCATCGCCTTGTGGCAACGTCTGACCATCGAGCTGATTAATCCACTGCGGGGGTCTGTCGGCTGACACCACAACGAGCGGCACATGCTGATAATAAGCTTCAGCAACAGCCGGAGCAAGGTCGAGCAGCGCCGTGCCCGAAGTAACACAGACCACAGTCGGCAACCCCGTTTCCAGGGCTATACCGAGCGCATAGAACCCTGCACTGCGCTCATCAGTAACGGAATGGCATTCAATTGATGAACAAGCATCAAGATTATGTACAATCGGTGCATTGCGTGATCCCGGACAGACAACGGCATGACGTACCCCGTGAGCCACAAGCAATGCTGTGAGAATATTAATATTTTCCTTGTCAGAATACATATGTTTTCAGTTTGATGTTATCGCGCCTCAGTTGTGACGCGTTGCCGCCACATATGCGTCGCGTTACCGCCCCATATGTGACGCGTTATCGCCCCATATGCGACGCGTTATCGAAACGTCGCTTTTATCGTTTCCATTTTCTTCGCTGTCTCCTTCCATTCCTTCTCTTCGCTGCTTTCTTTAAGGAGTCCTCCTCCGGCATAGAGATGGCACAAAACTCCTTCTATCTCCATGCAACGCAGAGAGACATAAAGAGAGGCATCGGGATGAGACTTATCCGCAAGATTCAAAGGACCACAGAAACCGCTGTAATATTTTCTGTCGAAATGCTCGTATTCATCGATAACCTCCATAGCCCGCTCCTTCGGCATGCCACAGACAGCAGGTGTAGGGAAAAGGTCATCAAGTACCTTAACGATCTCCGTATCATCACTCAATGAAAACTCAAAGTCTGTGCGCAGATGGTAGAGTTTGGCGGCCATCGTAGTATGTACCGGTTTCTGATTGACTAAATAACAACGGCGAGACAAGCAATTACGGATATAACGCGCCACATAAGCCTGTTCCCGAACGTTCTTGCCATCCCATGGACCGGGCGTAGACATTGTACCCGCTAATGCCATCGTCGTCCAGCGATCTTTGTCTTTTCCAAGCAACAGCTCAGGCGTCGCCATGAGCCACGTTCCCGTAGCATCCGTGTTGATGAGTGCGATCATCTGATGGGGGTACATCTGACAAGCCTTTAGAAAAACTTCATAAACATTAAGCGGTTGCGACAGTACTACATCCGAGCGGCGCGCCAAAACCACTTTTTCTAAAGTATCGCCATCTATCAAAGCGTACATCTTCATGAAAGCCGCTTTATACTCTTCATGATGATCGATCTCTTTCAATTCGTTCGCCACTATATCAATTGGTCCATTGCCAACCTCTTTAGCTTCCTTATGGTCAGCATGGATAAGGACGAGCGGATGCTCGTCACTTTTCTCGAATGGCGCAAAGACAAAGCCTTGCTTTCCCGCAAGGCTCCCTACATCGTACAACTTCTCCGCCTCACCCCACACATGATGATACTGTGAGGTCTCGGGAAGCCGATAGTAAACTTCGTTCATACTGTAGACGGTTAGAGGCTTTCAAGCCATTTCTTACCTTTCTTAGTATATGTCCATACAAGAAAAGCTAAACCAATTACAGCACCAATTCCAAATATTATTCCTAAAGAATCCATATCTTCTATTTTAAAATTCTGTATCCTAATAGAGCATAGACAAGGGTCATAATAATGCCCAGTATCAATGATAAGTAATTATTTGAAGTAGCATTACCATTCAATAAGGGCATTAAATCTCCTAATACCATAGCAGCAAACGTTAGTTTTGCCATATCCAAGAAGAAGCCCGAAAGTTTGTCTTTTTTGAGCTTATCTTTTTCTTTTTGATCTTTGATGGTCGTCATAGCCCATTATTTTCTTGGCGATATGAGATAGTTGGTGACATGCACTGTTGATATGAGATCACCCTTAGAATTCTTGATATCGACCTGCCACTCGTGCAGTGTATGGCCTTTAAATTGTAGTTTGCCATACGCCGTCACGGTATCACCATCAAGCACGGCCTGCACATGTGAGCCACACACATTGATGCCAACAGGTATCTTCTTCGGACAGAGCGCCATGGAACCTACGCCGGCAAGATTTTCAGCCAAAGCCAGTGAGGCACCACCCGACAAGAATCCGAAAGGCTGACGGTTGCGGCCATCGACCTTCATGCGGGCCATACACGTGTCTTCTTCGGGCGTGGAAAGAAACTCCATGCCTAATGTACGGCTCAGTCCATCTTCATTCTCTATAACTTTCTTTTGTTCTTCGATGTTCATAAAGCCAATTAATTTTTACTGTTTTGCAAACTTACGATTAATTTTCGATATTACCAAGATTTGCAACAAAGATTTGCACAATATAATTAAGCGATATGCCTACTAATTATTGTCAATCGTGCTTTATATTGAAGAAAAAAGCGTAACTTTGCATGGCAGACAAAAAATAACTGATATCAGACATGAATATATTAGAGTTGAGTGAGCAGGAGATTGGCCGCCGCCAGAGCCTGCAACAGTTGCGCGAGATGGGCATCAACCCCTACCCCGCCGCTGAGTTCCCCGTAACAGCTTTCAGCACAGACATCAAGCAGAACTTCAAGGAAGGAGAGAAGCCTGAGGTCGTCATCGCCGGACGTATGATGAGCCGCCGCGTCATGGGCAAAGCCAGTTTCATGGAGCTTCAGGACAGCAAAGGCCGTATCCAGGTTTATGTCACCCGCGACGACATCTGCCCGGGTGAGAACAAGGATATGTACAACACGGTCTTCAAGAAACTGCTCGACATTGGTGATATCATCGGCATCCGCGGCTTCGTGTTCAAGACACAGACCGGTGAGATCTCTGTCCACGCTCAGGAGCTCACACTGCTCTCGAAGAGCCTCAAGCCGCTGCCTATCGTAAAATATAAAGATGGCGTGGCATACGATAAGTTTGATGACCCCGAGATGCGCGCTCGTCAGCGCTACGTTGACCTCATCGTCAACGACGGCGTAAAGCAGACGTTCATCAACCGTGCAACGGTCATCCGCACCATGCGTAAGTTCTTCGATGACGCTGGTTACACAGAGGTGGAGACTCCTGTGCTGCAGACCATCGCCGGTGGTGCTACGGCACGCCCGTTCATCACCCATTATAATGCGCTCGATACCGATATGTATCTGCGTATTGCCCTGGAGCTCTATCTGAAGCGCCTTATCGTGGGTGGCTTCGAAGGTGTCTACGAAATCGGCAAGGCTTTCCGCAACGAGGGCATGGACAAGAACCACAACCCGGAGTTCACGCTCATGGAGCTCTATGTGGCGTACAAGGACTATAAGTGGATGATGTCGTTCACAGAAAAGATGCTTGAGACGATCTGTATCGCTGTCAACGGCACGCCGGAGGTTCATTATCCCGACGGCAAGGTCATCAGCTACAAGGCTCCGTTCCCACGTGTCACAATCCTCGACTCCATCAAGGAGAAGACCGGCTACGACCTCTCTGACAAGACAGAGGAAGAGATCCGCGACATCGCCGTGAACAAACTTAAGATGGACACTATCACGGATGCCATGGGCAAAGGCAAGCTCATCGATGAGATCTTCGGTGACTTCTGTGAGGGTACTTATATCCAGCCTACTTTCATCATCGACTACCCTGTTGAGATGTCACCACTGACGAAGATGCACCGTTCTAAGCCCGGACTGACGGAGCGCTTTGAGCTCATGGTCAACGGTAAGGAGCTTGCCAATGCTTACTCCGAGCTCAACGACCCGCTCGATCAGGAGCAGCGTTTCATCGACCAGATGAAGCTTGCCGACAAGGGTGACGACGAGGCAATGGTCATCGACTACGACTTCCTCCGTGCCTTGCAGTATGGCATGCCGCCGACGAGTGGTATTGGTATCGGTATTGACCGTCTTGTGATGCTGATGACAGCCAAGGACTTCATTCAGGAGGTCATGCTCTTCCCGCAGCTGAAGCCCGAGGTGAAGATGCCACAGACAAGCGTCAAGGACTGGGAAGATAAGATCGGTGTGCCTGAGAACTGGGTGTATGTGCTCCGCAAGGCTGGCTATAACCTCATCTCCGACATCAAGGATGTCAAGGCACAGGCTCTGCAGCAGAAGATGCTCGAGATCAACAAGAAATACAAACTCGGATACGACAAGCCTGAGCTCGACACTATCCAGCAGTGGATTGATAAAGCTGCCGCTAACGAATAAGGGCATTAACGTAGGGGCGGCCCTTGTGGCCGCCCTAACACCACAAAACAAATTCTGAATTATCATGAGCTTCATCAACAACCTTTGGCAGAAAGTGCTGCACCCTATGAAACCATGGGGTGGCATCGAGGGTGGCATCGCCATCATCGGTGGAGGCTCGTGGGCTACAGCCATCGCTAAGATGGTGGTGGCACGCACGGGTCATATCGGTTGGTACATGAGGCGCAGTGACCGCATCGCTGAGTTTAAGAAGCTCGGGCATAACCCCGCCTATCTGACGGCGCTCAACTTCGACACAAGCCAGATAACGTTCTCGGCTGACCTCAATGAGATAGCGCGAAAATACAACACGCTCATCTTCGTCACGCCTTCGCCTTATCTGAAGAATCATTTGGCTAAGCTCACGACGGACATCAGTAACAAGACCATCGTGACGGCTGTCAAAGGCATCGTGCCGGATGAGGATATGGTCGTGAGCGAGTATTTCCACACACGCTACAACGTACCGCAGGATCACATCTTATGTATTGGCGGCCCTTCCCATGCTGAGGAAGTGGCCATGGACAGGCTCACTTACCTCACAATAGGCTGTACCGATGAGAAGACGGCAGAGGCTTTCGCCAACGTGTTGCGCAGCGATTACGTCCGCGTAGAGACCTCTGAAGATATCATTGGCATAGAATATGCTGCTGTATTGAAGAACGTCTACGCTATCTGTGCTGGAATTTGCAACGGACTGCGCTATGGCGACAACTTCATGGCAGTGCTTCTCACGAATTGCGCACGAGAGATGGACCGGTACCTGACAACGGTATCGCCCGCCAAGCGCAATATCTGCGACAGCGTGTACCTCGGCGACCTTGCAGTGACCTGTTACTCCAACTTCTCACGCAACCGCACGTTTGGTACGATGATCGGCAAAGGGTACAGCGTAGAGAGTGCTCAACTGGAGATGAAGATGGTGGCTGAAGGCTACTACGGGACGAAGTGTATGACTGAGCTCAATAAGCAGGCGCACGTCGACATGCCTATCCTCGACACCGTCTACGATATTCTCTATCGCGGTGCCGACCCTGCTGCCTCTATCCTCGCACTTACTGCGAGACTGACATAACAAGACATAAATATTCAGTAGATAACATATTAATCCATATTAATAACAGAAACAAAATGGAGAACATTAAGTTAGACACCTCTAAGGCCGCACAGTTTCTCGCTGCCAATGCAGTGAAGGATTATGAGCCGAAGGTAAAAGCCGCTCAGGATGCTCTTGAGAACGGCACATGTGAGGGTAATGATTTCTTGGGTTGGCTCCACCTCCCCTCAGAGACCACAGACGATTTTCTTAACGATGTAGAAGCTTGCGCTGAGCTTCTCCGTGCTAAGTGCGACACTGTTGTCGTAGCTGGTATCGGTGGTTCTTATCTCGGTGCACGTGCCGTCATCGAAGCACTCGGCAACTCGCTGCAGTGGCTCGTCAACGATGGTTCCAAGGCTCCTAACGTCATCTTCGCAGGTAACAGCATCTCCGAGGACTACCTCGCTGAGCTGACCGATTATCTCAAGGACAAGAAGTTCGGTGTCATCAACATCTCCAAGAGTGGTACGACAACAGAAACAGCGCTCACATTCCGTCTGCTCAAGAAGCAGTGCGAGGCTCAGCGTGGCAAGGACGAGGCCAAGGATGTCATCGTCGCTATCACGGATGCTGTCAAGGGTGCTGCCCGTAAGACTGCAGAGAAAGAGGGTTACAAGACATTCGTCATCCCCGACAACGTAGGTGGTCGTTTCTCAGTGCTCACTCCGGTAGGTCTGCTGCCTATCGCTGTAGCAGGATTCGACATCAAGGCGCTCGTCAAGGGTGCACGCGATATGGAGAAGGCTACAGCTATCGACGTACCGTTCGAGCAGAACATCTCAGCACAGTATGCTGCTACCCGTCAGGCTCTCTATACTGAGGCCGGCAAGAAGATTGAGATTCTCGCTGACTTCCAGCCGAAGCTTCACTTCATGGCTGAGTGGTGGAAGCAGCTCTACGGAGAGAGCGAGGGTAAGGACGGCAAGGGTATCTTCCCTGCAGCTTGCGACTTCACGACAGACCTCCACTCTATGGGTCAGTGGATCCAGCAGGGCGAGCGTTCTATCTTCGAGACGGTCATCTCTATCGAGCAGCCTAACCGTAAGCTTCTCTTCCCACACGACGATGAGAACCTCGACGGCCTCAACTTCCTTGAGGGCAAGCGCGTAGACGATGTCAACAAGATGGCTGAGCTCGGCACACGTCTGGCTCACGTCGACGGTGGTGTTCCTAACATCCGTGTCAGCGTTCCTAAGCTCGATGAGTACTACCTCGGCCAGGTCATCTACTTCTTCGAGAAGGCTTGCGGCATCAGCGGTCTGCTGGAGGGTGTGAACCCGTTCAACCAGCCCGGTGTGGAGGCTTACAAGAAGAACATGTTCGCTCTTCTCGGCAAGCCCGGCTACGAGGATGAGACAGTTGCTATCCAGAAGCGCCTCGCTGAGGAGAAGTAATTGAGCTCTCAATAAATAAATTCAGTGAAAATTAATGATGGATATCAAACAAGCCATCAACTCTTATAACACGACCTTTGGGGTAGAGCTCCACCCCAAGGCCGTGCTTTTCGATATGGACGGCGTGCTCTACGACTCCATGCCTCATCATGCTATCGCCTGGCAGAAGTCCATGGCACAGTTCGGTATCAACATGACAGCTCACGACGCCTATGCCACAGAGGGTGCGCGTGGCTTCGACACCGTAAAGATGCTCGTCAAGAAACAGAAAGGCATCGACATCTCTGATGAGAAAGCCAAAGAGATGTATGGAGTGAAGAGCAACATCTTCCATGCAATGCCTGAGGCTCCTATCTTCGAGGGTGTGAAGGAACTCATGCAGCGCATCACGGATGCAGGACTGTCGGTCAACGTCGTCACGGGAAGTGCACAGAAGCCTCTCATCGCTCGACTTCATCATGACTTCGGCCAGTGGCTCGCTCCCGATCACATCACTACAGCTTACGATGTCAAACGTGGCAAGCCCGATCCCGACCCTTACCTCACGGGACTGTGCAAGGCAGGCAACCTGAAGCCGTGGGAAGGTATCGTTGTGGAGAATGCACCCTTAGGGATTCATGCCGGAGTAGCAGCCGGATGTTTCACTATCGGTATCAACAGTGGGCCA
The DNA here is from genome assembly GCA_002353825.1 of Prevotella sp. UBA2725. Taxonomy (GTDB): domain Bacteria; phylum Bacteroidota; class Bacteroidia; order Bacteroidales; family Bacteroidaceae; genus Prevotella. The sequence goes on from DEKJ01000063.1 coordinate 130,764, forward strand.
CTCCCCGACAGCGCATTGCTTATTGAGAAGCCCAACCTTCTCTATCAAAAGATAACGGAACTGCTTGAAGATTGGGACAAGATTATTGGGTAAAACACATTATTTATATGCTCAGATATATTCTTTCTCTTATATTAATACTCATTGCCTTCTGTCAAACGCAAGCTCAGGAACAAACACCGCAGGAGCCACAGCGAAGAAAGCTCGTTGTCATTGACATCGAGACAAAGGTCCCTATGCGCAACGTCATCGTGAGTACGAAAGACGGCTACCGCGACACAACCAACTGGCGCGGTGTCTGCTATGTGCCTGCAGAGTTTGACACACTCACCGTATTCAAGCACAATTATATTCCCGAGCGCTTACTTGCCAAGGAGGTAAAAGACACGACCTCACTCATTCCCGCAGGCTCTGCCATCGGTGAAGTAACAGTATGGGGAAAGAACGATATCAACCAACAGATCAAAAAAGGAGTGGGCTACAACCCGCTGCCAAGTCCTAAATCGGGAATCATAGGCAGCTTTGACCTCGCCAATATTCTTGACCGCCGTGGCCGCCGCGACCGCAAGCATCTGAGGATCGTGCGTCAGAAGTTCCAGGAGATGGACACCACCGGTGACCCCATCGTGGACGCTTACAACAAAGCCATGGAAGAAAAACGGCTCGAAGAAGAGAATAAAGAAAGCGAAAAGGCAACAGATGAAAAGAAATAAAGGAGGAAAGAGATTAAAATGATTGATTACGACAAGATAAGAGACAAGCGCATTGCTGTATTGCTCAGTGGCGGCGTAGACTCCTCCGTAGTGGTCTACGAGTTCGCGTCACGCGGCATCCACCCCGACTGTTTCTATATCAAGATTGGTCCCGAAGAGAAAGAGGAATGGGACTGTAACTCGGAGGAGGATCTTGAGATGGCAACGGCTGTGGCTGCTAAATACGACTGCAAACTGCAGGTTGTCGATTGCCATAAAGAGTATTGGTCACAAGTGACGCGCTACACCATGGAGAAGGTCAAGGCGGGACTCACGCCCAACCCCGATGTGATGTGCAATCGTCTCATCAAGTTCGGAGCCTTCGATGAGAAAATGGGACACGACTATGACCTCATCGCTACCGGTCACTATGCACAGACGGAGTGGATAGACGGCAAGAAATGGCTCACGACGAGTCCTGACCCCGTAAAGGATCAGACTGACTTTCTTGCACAAATCTATCAGTGGCAACTGAAGAAAGCGATCTTCCCCATCGGCCACTACGTGAAGAACGAGGTGCGCGACATCGCTGAGCGCGAGCATCTCGTCAACGCCAAGCGCAAGGACTCACAAGGCATCTGTTTCTTGGGTAACATCAACTACGACGAGTATATCCGTCGTTATGTCGGGGAAAAGACAGGTGATGTCATCGAACTGGAGACCGGGAAAAAGATTGGTGAGCATAAAGGACACTGGTTCCATACTATTGGCCAGCGCAAAGGTCTTGGCCTCGGAGGTGGCCCATGGTTCGTGGTGAAGAAAGATGCCGAGAAGAATATTCTTTATGTCAGCCACGGCTATGATCCGCAGACGGCTTACAAGAGTGACTTCATCATCCACGGCTTCGACTTCCTTACAGAGGGTATCACGACTCTTCCTGAGCACATCACGTTTAAGATCCGTCACACCCCTGATAACCACGAGGCAACGGTTGAGGACCATGGCGACGGCACTTATACCATCCACAGTAAAGATAAGATTCACGGCGTGGCACCGGGTCAGTTCTGCGTCATCTACGATGCAGAACATCATAAATGCTACGGTTCTGGAGAAATAACATTGTAATTATGGAACAGAAAAAGACAACCTTGCACCTGGGCGATTACAACACGCTCACCGTTACGCGCCTTGCTCAGCGCGATAATCCCCACTCCACCGGTGGCAAAGAGACCTTCGGCATCTTTCTTGACGGAGGACGTGAGGGCGATATCCTCATGCCAAAGAAATATGTACCGGAAGGTACGAAGGTAGGAGGCGAGGTGCGCTGCTTCGTCTATCTTGATCAGGAGGAACGACTTGTAGCTACAATGGAGACGCCACTCGCCAAGGTGGGCGACTTTGCATGTCTCGAATGTACCTGGGTGAACCAGTATGGTGCCTTTCTCAACTGGGGCTTGATGAAAGATCTCTTTTGCCCGTTCCGTGAGCAAAAGAAAAAGATGGAGATTGGCGAAAGCTATATCGTCTACATCCATCTTGATGAAGAGAGCTACCGCATCGTAGCTACGGCAAAGATCGATAAATATCTCAAGTCGGCTAAGTCTGCAGGCCTGAAAGAAGAACAAGAGGTCGACCTGCTGGTATGGCAGAAAACAGAACTTGGCTTCAAGGTCATCGTCAACAACCAGTACCAAGGTCTCGTCTATCGTGATCAGATCTTCCAGTATATCCATACGGGTGACCAACTGAAAGGATTCTTGGAGAAGGTGCGGCCCGACGGCAAGCTCGACATCATCCTTCAGCCCACGGGACGCCGTCAGACACTCGACTTTGCCGACACGCTTCTTGAATGGATCAAGAGCCATGACGGCTTCTGCCCCTTTGGCGACAAGAGTGCGCCCGATGATATCAAGCGTACGTTCCAGGTAAGTAAGAAAGTATTTAAGAAAGCGGTCGGTGACCTCTACAAGCGTCACCTGATCACGATCACAGACCGCGGGTTGCAACTAACTTCCACAACGGAGCAGCCATCAACGCCTGCATGATCTCACCCCGTTCCAGGATGCCACGAACCTCCTCCGCCGTGAGGAGGTAGACATCGAGGTCTTCATTGGCATCGAAATGTTGTGCGCCTGCATGTTCCACGCCACGAGCAAGGAACGTGTGGGCGATATTGTTATTAGTACCGGGATTCGGGCAAAGGTTCATGAACGGCTTCCATTCACCGCCACCGAAACCAGTCTCTTCCATCAACTCGCGCTTGGCTGCAGCCATCGGCTCCTCACCTTTCTCGATCACACCGGCAGGAATCTCCCACTCCACAACATCCAGTCCATGCCTGTATTGACGCTCAAAGAGATACTTTCCGTCTTTCGTGATAGCAATGACATTAATCCAGTCGGGATACTCCAGTGACCAATAGTCATCCTTGATGCGGCCATCGGGCAACATCAGTTTATCCTTGCGAACCGTCATCCACGGTTCCTTTACAATATATTCCGAAGAGAGAGTCTTCCAACGCATCTCCTCATCCGTACGCTTCAATTTTATCGACATAACATATCTTTATTTTGTATGCAAAATTATTAAATTCTATCCAATTTTGACAATAAAACGCTAACTTTGCAACCGAGAATTGATTATTTGTGAGAAAACTGAATCATAAGCGGCAACTGAGTGCGTGGATACTCTTGGGAGTGTTCATCCCAATGCTCTTGTTCGCTTCTCTTCACACTCACAAACAGGAACAGGGGGTGACAGCGACAGAGTGCTATGCCTGCCTTCATCATATCCATCACAATGGTCACCTCACATCCAACACATTCTCTATCGACCACTGCGTGCTCTGCACGTTCTTGGCTTTGCCTTATGTAGCCGGCACCACGCTTGCAGTCCTCGCTGTCAGCGGCTTGGCCTTTACTCTCGGCTACAAATCTTCTTACACCCTTTGTCTGAGGAAGCAAAGGGCTTATGCGCTGCGCGCCCCACCGGTGAGGTAATGTGTTAACCCGTTTACGGGTTAATCATCGTTTGTGGTAACATTATTATTTATTATTTTTCCTCATGAACAGAATCATATTTCTTCTGCTCACGGTACTCTCATGCTTGGGTGCCGTGGCAGATACCCTGAATGGTAACAATAACCTTTCGGGAACCATCACTGACAAGAAAAGTGGAGAGAAACTTGTCGGCGTAACTATTTATTTCCCAGAACTCTCCAATGGTACGACAACAGATGAAAACGGTCACTATGAGTTCACCCGTCTTCCAGATAAGACAACACCTATCCAAGTGAGTTATCTCGGTCATAAGACGATCATCAAGGACATCGACCTCTCCACAACTCACACCCTCAACCTCAAGATGGAGGAGTCGGATGCGACGATCAACGAGGTCGTCGTGACGGGACTCACAGGTAAGTCACTGATGAAAGACTCACCCACGCCCATCTCCGTCGTTGGCAAGACGATGCTGGATGCTACTCCTTCCACAAACATCATCAATGCACTGAGCTTTCAGCCCGGTGTCTCTCAGGTCACGACAGGCGGCGGCATCTCGAAGCCTGTGGTACGCGGCCTCGGTTTCAACCGAGTCGTCGTCGTCAACGACGGCATCCGACAGGAAGGCAATCAGTGGGGCGAAGAGCATGGCGTGGAGATTGATCCGGAGAGCGTGTCGTCGGCAGAGATCCTCAAAGGCCCAGCCTCATTGATGTACGGCAGTGATGCCATGGGTGGCGCCATCATCTTCCATGATGAGCCGACAGCGGCTCTCGGTACGATGGAAGCTAATGCGGAGACACAGTATCAGACAAACAACGGACTATTCGGCTACTCGGTCAACTTCAAAGGCAACGAGGATGGCATCGTATGGAACACGCGGTGGTCGCAGACCTTAGCTCATGATTACAAAGATAAGATTGACAATTATGTTGTCGGCTCTCAATACCGGGAGCGTGCAGCAGATGGCATGGTGGGCATCAACCGCAGTTGGGGCTACAGCCATCTTAAACTAAGCTATTTCAACCTCACGCCAGGCATCGCAGAAGGTGAGCGCAGCGACAGTTACACCTATGCCAAGGAACTACCTTTCCAACAGGTATATCATTACAAGGCGGTGAGCGACAACTCGTTCTTCCTCGGCAATGGCACGCTCCAGGCTATCCTCGCCTATCAGCAGAACCACAGACAGGAATACGAGGAAAGTCCGGTAGAGCCCGGTCTCGACATGAAGCTCCACACGATCAACTATGATCTCAAATACCGACTCCCGATAACAACTGATTGGAATATCGCCACGGGTATCAACGGTATGTATCAGAAGATGCTCAATGAAGGCGATGAATATCTCATTCCTGCTTACAACCTCTTCGACATTGGTGCCTATGCCACGAGTTCATACAAGGTCAGAGCATTCACGCTCAGCGGTGGCGTACGGTTCGACAACCGCCATCTCCATACTTTCGCACTCGCTGACCGTTTCAACTGCCTCAGTCGAAACTTCTCTGCATTCACGGGGAGCGTTGGCGCGGTCTATGCCGTCAGTCCAAAGATGAATCTTCGGCTCAACCTCGCACGCGGCTTCCGCGCACCGAACCTCAGTGAACTGAGTTCCAACGGTGTGCACGAAGGCTCGGTGAGATATGAGCTCGGCAACGGCAACCTCAACCCGGAATATTCATGGCAGATGGATGCCGGATGGGATTACACCTCAAAGATTCTCTCCTTCCAGCTTTCGCTCTTTGCCAACTTCATCGATAACTATATCTTCGCAGATAAGTTAGCAGGCGTGAAGACAGATGGCTACGACACTTATCAGTACCGTCAGGGCAACGCTCGGATGCTTGGAGGAGAAGCGAGCATTGACCTCCACCCCATCGACCGTCTCCATTTCCAGAACACGTTCTCTTATGTCAACAGTGTACAGCTCCATCAGCCGGAAGAGAGCAAATATCTCCCTTGGACGCCTGCACCCCGCATCACGAGTGACCTGCGCTACGACCTCATCCGCGATGGCAACATTCTGAACAACACTTACGTTGCTCTGCAGGCTGAGTGTGATCTCCGTCAGAACCATTTCTATGCGCTCAACGGTACGGAGACAGCGACACCTTCCTACACATTGTTCAACATTCTTGCAGGCACTGACCTGAAGATCCATGGTGTGAAGCGTGCCAGCCTTTATCTCGGCTGCACCAACCTCTTCAACCGTGCCTATCAGAGTCATCTCAGTAGGCTGAAATATGTGGAGGCGACTCCCGACAACGGTCACCCGGGCATCTACAACATGGGCCGCAACATTACGATGAAGCTCGTGGTACCGGTAGAGTTCTAAGCAACGACTTAGAAAAACCTTATTGTAAGGTTTGTAAGGTGTAAGGTGTGTAAGAATCACCTAACACCTTAAACGACTCCCTTCCTGAACTGTTGTGGGGAGAGGCCCGTGTGGCTCTTGAAGTAACGGCAGAAGAAGGAGTCGTCGTTGAAATGATAATCCCAGGCAATCTGCTTGATGCTCTCCGTAGATGTACGCAGCAAGAGCTTGAGCTGCATGATGACATAATGATCAATGATCGTCTTCGGCGAACGCCCAGTCTTTGCAAGCGAGATATTGAACAGATACTTGGGAGAGATATGGAGCCGGGCGGCATAGAACGCGACCTCCCGGCTCTCTTTGTAATGCTCCATGATCGTCTCCATGAAGCGCGAGAAGAGTTCATTGATGCGCTCGGAGCCTTCCTCCGGCTGCACTTCATGCGGATTACGGAGGAGATAATTGTGGAAACCGAGGAAGAAAGCCTTAAGCTGGAGAAGCACAATCTGATTGAAACTATCCGGACACACCTCTTGATAATTCTTCAAGAGTTCAAAGATCTGACTGACGATATCCTCTACTAACGGCGAGGCACCACGACACCGGTCTTTCCGCAGCAAGGAATAGACCGTCTGCTCCAACTGTAAGGAAGCCTCACGAAGCAACGAAGCGCTATAGCGAAGCATCTGCACCTTGAAATCATCCGTCGCTGAGTGTACCTCCACCATATCGCCAGGGAAGAGGATAAGCACAGAGCGGCGCGTGAAGGTCCATGTATCGAAATTCACAGTAAGCACAGCATCTCCTGACACACAATAGATCAGGCAGCCGTCCTCAAGCAGCATGCCCTCATCTTGCCAACGAGTGAGATCCGACTCTGTCAGAGTAGCTCGCTGAATCACCATCGTTTCTTTGTCCATTATTCTGTTTCTATCAGTCTTTATTTCCGAATTATGCTGCAAAGATGGTGATTTTATTTCAATTTTCAGCATTATTGTACCGATAAATACCATGAACCGCGAAATATTTAAAGTGCTTAACAGTTGGAATTGTCGTAATTTTGCAAACGATAAACAGCATAGAAATGAATCGACAAAAAATAATATTCGCACTATGTTTAGCCTTTGCGACACCTCATGCAATCTGGGGACAAGGTAATGCTAAACAACTGACCATCCATCAACTCTTTGAACTCGTAGAAGCGAACAGCAAGAGTCTGAAGGCACAGCGATCCAGCGAAGAGATAACGAAGCAAGGCATCGAAGTAGCGAGAAGTCAGAGACTGCCTGATATCAACACAAGTCTTAGCGCCAGTTACATCGGGAACGCTTTGATGACGAACCGCCACTTCAGTGACGCCCACGGTCTTCACTCCCCTCATTTCGGCAACGACTTCGCGCTCGAAGCACGTCAGACGATCTACGCAGGTGGTGCTCTGAACACAGGGGTGCGCCTCGCTGAGATAGCGGCCCGACAGGCTTCCATCGGTACAAAACAAGTACGGGAGCAGGAGCGGCTCCTCGCTATCGGTGAATATCTCGACATAGCAAAGATTGACAACCGCATCAAAGTCGTGGAGAAGAATATCGAACTGACCGAGCGACTGCTCAACGATATCAAGGCGCGAGAAGCGCAGGGAATGGCGTTGAAGAACGATATCACGCGCTATGAACTCCAGATGCAGAACCTCAAACTCGACCTTACAAAGCTCCATAACAACCGTTCGATACTTAACCATGAGCTATGCAACACACTGAATGTCAAGAACACGGAGCTGATCCCCATAGAAGACTTCACCAACGCTAAGTTCAGTGATAGGGCGGAACCGACCTGGCAAGCAGAAGCCACTGACTCGGCTCCTTCCTTGCTCTCAGCGCGCACGAAGATTGAAGAGGCTCAGCAGAACGTGAAGATGGCGCGAAGCAACATGCTTCCGAAGGTGGCTGTTGTAGCGGCGGACAACTTCGACGGACCTATCACTTATGAACTGCCACCGATCAATAAGAACATCAATATATGGTACATTGGCATCGGCATCAACTATAACCTCTCCTCGCTCTTCAAGAGTAACAAACAATTGAGGCAAGCAAAGACAGCCGTAAGACTCTCCAATGAGGCGCTCAATGTAGCTGCTGAGCAGGTCAACAATCAAGTGCAGCAGGCATACACCGATTATCAGCAGAGCTACGTGGAGTTAGAGACACAGCGGAAGAAGGTGGAACTCGCCCGACAAAACTACGAGGTTGTCAACGACCGATATCTCAATCAGTTGGTGCTCGTCACCGACATGCTCGATGCCTCCAATGTACGACTCGATGCAGAGTTGAGCGAGGTCGATGCACAGATCAATGTGGCATTCACGTATTATAAATTATTATACACAGCAGGGAAACTTTAGGAAGATTGAAAAATTGAAATAATGAAAGATTGAAATAATGAAAGATTGATATCATGAGCAATAAAAGACTGATCAAAAGAACATATAATATTGTCGTAGTACTCCTCATGTTGGGCTGTATCGCTTATGTCTGCAGCCGTTTCATGCATTTCGGCAACTACGTCTACACCGACAACGCCATGGCGCACCGCAGTCTCACCCCCGTGAACACGCGTGTGCAAGGATTCATCAAAGAGATAAGATTCAAGGAGTTTCAATACGTCCACAAAGGCGATACCCTCGTAGTGCTCGAAGACGCCCAGTTTCGCCTTGCCCTGGCTCAAGCCGAAGCCAACGCCAAGGGCGTGCATTCGGGAGCGGGAGCCGTGAGTGCTAGTATCAACACGACACAGAGTAACGTACAGGTGGCAAGCGAAAGCATGAAAGTAGCAGGCGCCGGTATTGCAGAGGCTCAGGCCGGTATGGAGAATGCACGCAAGGACTTTGAACGCTACGGTGCACTGCTGCAGCGCGGAGCCGTGACCCAACAGCAATACGATCACGAGAAGACGCTCTACGAGGAGGCTGTATCGCGCTACAACGCTGCCAAGGCACGGTTGCAGCAAGCCTCCGCTTCACGCCGCGCCACAGCGACAATCACCAATCAGCAACGCCACCAGTTAGGACAGTCGGAGGCCGGTATCAACGTGGCGCTCGCCCAGTTGGATGTGGCGCGCTTGAACCTCAGCTACACCGTTATCACAGCGCCTTGCGATGGCTACATCGGGCGCAAGAGCATCTACGTAGGCCAACTCGTTCAGCCGGGGCAGTTCCTCGTCTCTGTCGTCGACATGAGCAGCGTGTGGGTCATCGCCAACTACCGCGAGACACAGATGAAACACATCAAGATTGGAGAGAAAGTGGACTTCACGGCTGATGCCCTCCCCGACATTGTGTTCCACGGCAAGGTGAAGAGCATCAGTTCTGCTACGGGCGTTGGCTACAGCGGGGTGCCTGTCGACAATGCCACCGGCAACTTCGTGAAGGTGGAGCAGCGCATTCCCGTACGCATCGAACTCACAAACGACAATCGACCCGCAGATGTGAAAAGACTCATCGACGGACTGAATGTCGAGACAAAGATTTATTATTAAGCCATGCCAGGACCCATACCTACAGGCCCTTTCTCGATGCCGATGTATCGGGACAAGGTGCCTGAGAAAATAAGACCATGGATATACGTCGTCTTCCTGTTCTTCTTTCAGTTGACAGGATGCATCTACCTGGGTGCCGCCTCTCATATCGTCGGCTCTACAGGAACGATGACGTACGATATTATGTTCATTGGTTTTTGCAATGTAATAGGCGTGAACATGCCGTTCCCGCTCCTCTTCCGCTTTAAGTTCCGCTTCACGAACCGACAGTTGCTCATCAATGTAGCGCTCGTCATCGCCATCTGTAACTTCCTCGCCATGCACACCACAAGCGTGCCCGTGCTGGCTGCTCTCTCGTTTCTCGCGGGGTTCTTCAAGCTCTGCGGGACCTTCGAGTGCGCTTCAAACATCCAACTGTGGATGGCACCGGGACGCGACTTCCAAATATTCTTCCCGCTGCTCTATTCCATCGTCGTGGGCGATATCTATCTGCAAGGCTGGATGACTGGCGTGCTCACCTATTTCTTCCAGGACTGGCACATGATGAACTGGTTCATCATCGGACTGATGCTCTTCATCGCGCTCACCGTGTTTGTGTTGACAAAGAACTACCGATTCATGAAGCCGCTGCCGCTCATCTCCGTCGACTGGCTCGGCTGTCTGCTGTGGTCAGCAATGATGATGGAAGTGGTGTTTCTCTTCGAATACGGGGAATATTACAACTGGATCGACGGTTACAACTGGCGCTTGGGCGTGGTATTCTTCATCATCACCCTCGCTCTGACACTGTGGCGGGAGAGCTATATCCGACATCCATACATCTCTCTGAAAGCATTCCAATACAAGACACTCATCCCTACCCTTGGCTTGTATCTCATTGCAGAATGGCTTAACACGACGCCAAAGGTACTGCAAAACGCGTTCATGGGAGGCATCGAGCACTGGGGGATGCTCACGACGTCACGCCTCGAGCTCATCGGCTGGGGCGGCACTGTCTTAGGCTGTCTCTTCACGCTCTATTGGTGTAAAGTGCTGCGAATGAAATACACGCGACTGCTCACTGTAGGCGGTTTCGCTCTCGTGGGCTATCAAGTCATGATGTACTTTTACATCACGCCTGACCTTCCCATCACACGGCTCATCATCCCCTTGTTGCTTCGTGCTTTCGGCTATGCCATCTACTTCACGGCACTTACCATCTACCTCGAAGAACTCATGCCTTTCGAGCATTTCTTCATGGGACTTACGATATCGGGCTTCATCCGCAATTCACCCGTGGAAGCGATCATGGGAGGCCTCTATTCGTTCGGCATCCGGCATCAGGTCGCTGATACCGTAGCCTCCGGCATACAGTGGGACATGCAGCAGATCGTCATGATCAGTATCAAGCAGCTCTATGGCATCACCTGTATCCTCGGTGTCGCCTTCCTCCTTCTGCTCATGCTCTACAACGTTCAGCCTATCCGCGACACGCTCAAGCGCATCCCGTCGTGGTATGCTGTGGGGAAGAATCTGAAGAAGGAGCTGAAGAGATAATGGTTTCACTTAGAAAAAGCTTATTGCAAGGTTTGTAAGGTGCAAGGTTTGCAAGATACTACGCACTCAGCAGCTCTTTACCGAACTTGTGAAGAGCTTCTTTGATCTCCGCTATCCGCTTATCGCTGGGTTTGGAAATCCCATAGATATAACGGGCAAGAAGGCTTTTATTAATATTGAGACTTCGTGCCACTTCTGAAATGTTTAGCCAAGGATACTTGGCAAACATAGCACCTATCACGTTGTCCTTAGGCTCTGAGGTCTCAAGGAAACTTGATATATGCATATCTGCATCAATAGACTCCCAACGGATATCCTCTCCATCATCGCCTATAACATAGTCATTACGCTGCTCAGTAGTCGCATCCATCAGTTCTGGGTATGCTTCCAATGGCCTGCTATAAACCTTATCCGTTCGTGTCCTCATATAAATACGATCCTTGTCAAACCATATAGTCTTAATCTTCTCCATAATTTCCATCCTTTACATAATTAATTATCCAAAACGTCTATGCCATTCCACTATAAAGTCTTCCTTATAATTTTCACACGTAACGATAGCCTTCTTGAGTTCTCTCTCCTTAAGGCCGTGATTATAAACAACTCTAATCTCTGGAACAAGTTCTATCTTGGCCTTCTTACCTCCATAACTAACATGGACATGGATTGGCTCGTGCTCATCCAAGTAAAAGAAGAATCTTATTCCAAAGATTATAAGCAGTGTTGGCATTTCGTAATCGTTTTTGCAAAGATAGGTATAAATTCTTATACTTACAACCTTATTTAAGAAAATAATAGTTAAACCCTTAGAAAAACCTTATTACAAGGTTTGCAAGGTTCAATAAAAATGGAGGGGTAGCAAAAATATTCTTCCATTTTACTTTGTTTTTCAGATAACTTAAGTATCTTTGCATCGTATATCTAATATGAACAAACCATAAAAATTGAATGATCATGAGAATGAAACATATAATATCAGCCATTTTTATATTAGGTTTAACTTCCTGTGGCATTGCCCCAACAGCTTCTAAGTTTCCTATAGAGAAGATTGACCTTGGAACCAATAAATCCAATGTTAAGAGCTTATGCGGTAAGCCCTTCCGCTCTGATATATTTACAAAAAATCATAAGAAAATAGAAGTTCTATACTACAAAGAGCCAGCTCGTGTTCGGAATACAGAGTTTATTATAACAACTGCATTGACATTTGCGAACGATTCGTTGATTTCAATTACACAAAATGATAAAAACATTTCAGGTATAGAACTATCCGTAGATTCTATTCGAAGACAATGATAGTAATGAAACAGGTTCTTCCAGATTTCGCGTTGGCAAAGTCCCCGAAGGGGGCCTAATCAACCCCGAAAACCGGAACCATAAATAAGGCCATACCGCCTTGATTTCTTTGTAGATGGTGGCCGGTTCAAGGCCGGCCACTACAACCAATACCAAAACTCGTCCTTAGAAAAACCTTAATGCAAGGTTTGCAAGGTGCAAGGTGTGCAAGGTTGAGGGGGCTATTTATCATTGTAATGCCCTTCAACCTCAATAACATAAACAGAGACGATATCCTCATCGACGTCATATATGATACGATCATGAGCTGATATCCGACGAGACCAGGTAATACTTTCTCCACCGATAAGCGGTTCGGGATGACCGACGCCAGTCTTCGGATGCTCCAAAAGGTCCTCGAAGATCTTTTTGTACTTCTTGAACAAATTTGGATTAGACTTCTTCCATTTGGAAATAATCTTATCCGCGCTTTCAGAGACTTTAATTGTATAAGTCATAAGCTATCGAAGTACTTATCTATATCTTCGTGACTCTTGAGGGTAACACACTTACCCGCCTTGATTTCTGCTCTTGCCTTGTCTATTTTAGCCTGCAACTCAGGCGTTATCGTTAGTTCATCATCCGATACTGGTACGATAGCAAACACCTGTGTGCCACGCCTAACCATAACATTTTCACCTTCTGCAGCCTTGTTGAAGGCAGCTGCCATATTTCTGCGGAAACCGCTAACTGTCATTGTATTCATAACGAGATGGATTTATTATGCCACAAAGATAGCACAATTTCCTCAAAGTTCCAAGGAATATATACAGAATGTTGTACATACAATTTCTTTGCAGGTGGTGGCCGGCACTAAGGCACGGCCACTGCAACGCGTCAAGAGACAACTCCTAACTCCTATCTCTTAACTCCTAACTTAAATTAGATCTCTTTCAGATCCACCATGTCGTGGTGCTTCTCATGACGCTCTTTCACGAGTTTGAGGAGCTTCTCCTTGCGTTTCGGCTGGATGAGACGACGGACGAAGATGTTCGGGATAGCCACACCAAGAGCAATGAAGAGGATCACAAGCGAAGCCTTGATAGCCCAGTTGAAGGCGAAGGTGAGCTCACCAATGACACCATCCATCTGAATGAATCCGAAGAGCGAACGATACATCATCACACCGGGAATCATAGGGATAACCGAAGGAATGGCAATGACCTGGTGAGGGATGTGGTGGATATGCTGCGACTTTGTTGCGATAAGACTGGCTACTGCCGAACCTACGAAGGAACCGATGATGATACCCTGGTCGAGACCGATGTTACCATTGGACGGACCAAGGTTGACGAAGTTGCGTGTGCAGACGGCGATGATACCCGTCACAGCGAGCACCGGCATGATACGCTTCGGCGTATTGTAGATCGTAGCGAAGCCCATGGATGAGATAGCTGCAGCGATGGCATAGTCGAGGAACGTGTTGTGCGGGGTCATCGAGAGGTCCTTGACAAAGTTGTCGATGCCGCAGATCTGAATGGCAAACACGATACCAAACGACATGGCGATGATGATCATCAGCGTGATCATGGCGCGCGTGATACCCACTCGTACATGGTTTGACACCATATCGGTCACGAAGTTGATCAAAGGCACACCAGGCACGATGAACAGCGTGCAAGCCATCAGCGGATGATAAGGCGTATCAGAATGGAGGAACGAAGGCACAGCTGCTGCTACCGTGGGGTTCAGACTGATGAATGTCGTGAGCCAGCAGATAAGTGTGGCGACGAATGCACTGATAGCGATGCCTACATAACCATTCCAATGAAGCTTGCCGAGATACATCTTCAGGCGGAAGCCAAGGATAGCGGGGATGGAAGCATAGAAGAAAGCGGGCCAGTCGCAACCGAACTGCACACAGAAGCCACCACACGCAAAACCGGCACAGATAGCGATCATCCACGGCGAATACTGCTTGTGGACATGCTTCAGCGCTTCGAACTCCTGCTCATAACGGTCAAGGCTCCAGTCCTCACGGATAGCCGTCCACAGCATCTTACTGATCTTCGAGATGACCGTGAACTCCACGCAGTGAGAATCCACGCGCTGATACTTTGAGAATGAGTGAGTCTCATCGGAGAGGTTCACCATGATGATATCAAAGTTGAGACTGATGTGGATGTACTCCTCTGGCAGCCCGAGATAAGCCTCACAACGCTTCATGTTTCGCAAGATACGCTCGCAGTCGGCATTGCTCGCCATGAGCATGGCACCGGTACGCACGAGGAGGTCGAGCTTGCGGCGGAGGACCTGTACAGAGTTCTCCTCCTCATCGCGAACAGTCTCATGGTCCACAAGCCGCTCCTCAAGTTTAGTGATGCGCTCTGCATGTTCGTCTTGCGTGTCCTTATGACCTTTTAAGAATCCGAATATGTCTTTTGTTTCCATTATTCAAACTAAAGATAATACTGATAATATAATTTCTGAAGATATTGTTTTCACAAGGATTATTTTTTCTTCACACGGATTTTAAAGATCTTAATGATTTTCGGCTTCGCCGATTACGCGCTGATTGATGCGTAGCCGCTTGCGGCGTAGCCATCTTTAAAATCTTTAAGATCCGTGTGAGAATAAATCTCCGTGTGAGAATAAATCTCCGTGTGAGAAAAAATCATTGTGAAATCTGCATCCTTATGAGAGGAATATCATCATTAAGATTTGGATGGAGATAATGCGCAGCAGCATAGCGAACGGATAGACCGTGGCATAACCCACGGCAGGCGTGTCGCTCGCAGTACGGTCATTGGCATAAGCCAAAGCCGGCGGGTTCGTGTTGCCACCCGAGAGCACACCGATGAGCGTGTAATAGTTGATGTGGAAGGCATAGCGGCCGATGATACCACCGATGAGGATAGGAACCATTGTCATGATAATGCCATAGCCAATCCACTGCAGACCCTGCTCATTGATTAGCGTATGGAAGAAGTCCTGACCGGCACCAAGACCCACACAAGCCAAAAAGATATTGATACCCATCTCACGCAGCATCATGTTGGCAGAGATCGTGTTGTAAGTAACGAGGTGATAGCGAGGACCGAAGTAACCCATGAGGATAGCCACGATGAACGGACCACCGGCCAAGCCAAGACGCACAGGCGTGGGGATGCCGGGGATAGGAATCGGGAGGTTGGCAAGCAGACAGCCGAGCATGATGCCGAAGAAGATCGGGATGAGGTTCGGGTAGTTCAAGCGCTTCATCTGATTACCGAGCACCTTGTCGACCTTGCTCAGTGCGAGCTCCGATCCCACCACCGTGAGACGGTCGCCAAGCTGCAGGCGCAGATGCGGATGAGCCACAAGATCCACACCGTTACGGTTGACACGCGTCACCGTAGCATGGAAGTTGCCATTGATATCGAGCGAGACGAGGGTCTTACCCTGAAGCTCCGGACGGGTGACGATGATACGGCGCGAGATCAGCTCCTTCTCAAACTGGCTCCAGTCGACCTCTGCGGGCTGACCGATGAGTGCCGTCACGGCATCGATATCCTGCGGTGCCACGACCACGAGGAGCTTGTCGTGAAGATGGAGACGAGTCTGACCATTGACGATAGCGTTATGATTCTCGTTGTCGTGACTGACGATACGCGAGATCATGAAGTGGCGGCCAACGATATGCTTGACCTCACTCACCGGGAGGTTGTCGATACGCTCGTTGGTGACCTCCAAGGTGATGGAGCGCACAGCGAGGAGCTCGGGCTGACCCTCGCCAGTCTCAGCCGTCTTCTCCTCCTCCGACGGTTTGATGCGAAGGATGAAGCGCAAGAGGATGAACGCAAGGATGACACCGATGACACCCATCGGGTAAGCCAGTGCATAGCCTGTAGCGATGTCAGGACTCTCCACGCCCTTGATGCTGAAGAAAGCCTGCTGGGCTGCACCCATCCCCGGTGTGTTCGTCACGGCACCCGAGAGAATACCGACGATAGCGGTGATCGGCGTGCCGGTAGCGTAATAGACGCCGACAGCCGTGAAGATACTGATGAAGATGGTGATGAGCACGAGCATGTTCAGCTGCAGTCCGCCTTTCTTGAACGAAGCAAAGAAGCCCGGGCCCACCTGAAGACCCAACGAATAGACGAAGAGCACAAGACCAAACTCACGGAGGAAGTGAAGCAGCTCTACGTTAAGATTGAGATTGAAATAGCCAAACACGATGCCGACGATGAGCACCCACGTGAGGCCTAAAGAGATGTTCTTGACCTTTATCCGGCCCAACAACAAACCAAGGGTGATGACCAAGGCAAGGATAAAGATGGAGTGAGAAACGCCGCCGCCCCAATAAGCGTGCGAGCCTTCAAACAATGTCCTGATGAAATCCATTTTATGTATTATTGCAATAATTTTCGAGCGTAATGATATGATGCCTTTTGTGCAGTGCCCAGTCTATTAGCGTAGTGCCTCGGAGAGGCACACTCTTTCATAACCCCAGGCTAAGAGAGCGTAGCGAACGCAGCCTGGGGTTTAGGCTAAGAACGGATTAACTGATTTTCAGCCTCGGAGAGGCTGACTGCGCCTTGGCGCGCTATGCTAACATATGATAAAAGCCATTAAAAGCATTGCGCACTACCGTGCAACCTGCCTCTCCGAGGCGGGAGGTTAGCCGTCACAACCCCACTCCTTACATCCCCAGTCTGCGTCGCTGCGCTCCTTAGACTGGGGTTATGCAGAGTCAGCCTCTCCGAGGCTGTTTCTCTGAGGCAGAATTTCAAACACTCCCCCGAGGCTTATTCACAGACGCACTACCGTGCAGCCACCATCGTATCAAAAACCACTGCAAAGTTACGACTTTTTTGAGGATTATTATAATTTTGCACTTACAAATACGTAAAAACGAAATGAAAAGACTTCTTTTCCTCCTCTCGCTCCTCTGTTTGCTCTCGCTCCGAGCCTCCGCCATCAACCTCGACTCACTGATGAATGTTGAGAAAAAGGAAGCGCACAAGATACCGCGGCAGGTCTTCTCTTTCGAGTTCAACCTCAATACAGCGACCGATCTAACATATTCCTATCAGTTTGACTATCAGTGGTATGCATTGAAATATATGGGTATCGGCTTCGGTATGGAATATGACCGAAACGATGTTGCAGCCCAGCAGGATAGAGACGAGGAGCATGGCTATGCCACTTCCTATGATAAAGATGCAGTAGTCCGCCTTAATTTTCTTCCGATGCTTTGTTTTCGCACACCGACCGTGTGGTTCTCTCACGACCGATCGTGGGGTATGATGCTGCGCTTCGATCCGATGCTCGTCATGTCAGTGCCTAAGAACGATGTGATGTGGATTACAGCCGAGCCTATCCCCGGCACACCCTATTATCACGAAGACAACGTGAAGGTGAAGAACCATGGCGGCAAATGGCTCGCCTGGCGCCTCCGTTATGCCCTTTCGTTCTACAATGAGCTTGCAATGATCTCCATTGGCGTCAGTTTCTCCGATTATAACATCTATTCGTGCCGCAACCACATGATATATAATGGTGAGCAGATTTTTGACCGCGGCTTTGGCCACACCACCACAGTCTTCATATCGCTTGGTGCGTGCCTATAGATATTGCGATTGCAGTTGAATCGCAGTGCGATTCTTATTGAATCGCAACAACCTTGCAGACCTTGCACCTTGCAAACCTTGCAATAAGGTTTTTCTAAGAAGGAGACGATGAGAATTCATGTCGCGAACATTATATATTTTTTATTTAATAACAATGTATATAAGTACTATATTAGTATTTATCATAACATAATTATTATAAAGAACACCAAGATGAAGAAAAAAGGTCTCGGTTTTCGGGTTGATAGCTTGACCCAGCCTCGGAGAGGCTGTTTGGTGATCATCAATCCAAATTCCGGGAAACCCAAAAGAGCATAAAGAGGAGAACCGAATATTTTGGGGTTGGAAAAAGCTTAATGCAAGGTTTGCAAGGTGCAAGGTTTGCAAGGTTGAAAAATTGAAATAATGAAATAATGAAAGCCTGAAACAATGAAAACACTCTGATTGTTTTAATAAGTCAGAATTCTTTCTTACCTTTGTCGTTACAATTGAATTAAGAACGTAATCAAAACAATGATACAAGACTACAACATCGATAAGATTATAAAGCAGCTTCCAGACGTCTCGCTCGACCACTTGGAAAAGATGTATCAGAACTATTGCTATGAACGCGACTTCATGGGCTTATCGGTCCCACAGAAGCTTCTTACGGCGCTGCTCAAAGAAATTGAGGCCAAGAAAAAGCCATCTCCTACTAAATTAATTGGCAAAGCCGCTGAAGTGCAGAAACAGGAAGAAATGCGGAAAGCGGCATGGGAAGAGAGAAAAAAAGAGCTATCAGAGAATCCGATTGACGAAAATGAGAGGTTAAGAGGCCTATTACATCAAGCCGAAGCAAAAAACTATAACGACCTGTACGGTTGAAAATCCC
>DEKJ01000008.1 GCA_002353825.1 Prevotella sp. UBA2725
AGTGTCATGCCTGCTGCGGCATTAGCAAACTTGCTCTTGTCTATTTTCTGACTGTGAGTCTTGCCTGTAGCATCTGCTGTCCAGTTGATCTTCTGAGAACCAGACCACAGAACGGTGCTGGCATTGCCTTTTCCGGCCCCATCAACCGTTGTGAGCTGATGATTAAGGTCTACGGAAGTAAAGGTGAAGTTGCAGCCTTTTACAATAAAGCCACCAGATTTAATCTCTGTTGCCATGGCCTCGGTGACGTCAATAGACACGGTCGTAGGAGCAGTCAGCGATACTGCTGAGGTGCCAGTAAGCGCACCCCAGGAACCATTGTTCAGCATGAGCTGGGCATTAGAGCCATCAATGCTTGATACGGTGATAAGGATCTGGTCACCGGCTGCGACTTGACTGGCTGTGGAGGCGGAGATAGCCTGATAACCTGTCCAGCTACCTGTCGCCTGAGTGCCAGACCACAAGTTGATCTTGACTTTTGTTGTTGATGCATTCATCCATAAGGCGATGAGCAACAACGGGAGAAACATTAGAAGTCGTTTCATAATATTTTGAATAATGATGAATAACACCCGCTAGGGTATTGGTTTTGATTGGTGCTACAAAGTTAGGTATTAATTTCAAAGGAGACTTACACAATATTATCCAAACGTAACACTATTGTACAATAATGAATNNAACGCATAAAAAAAGCATTGAAACATTACAGTTTCAATGCCTAATAGCAAAATGTATTATAGTGTTTTACAATTACTTACCGTGTTCGGGCACAATAGCGAAATACACCGCATCGTGATCGGTAAGGTTCTCCATGTAGTGGCTGTGGCCCATTGGACAATAATGGCACTGACCTGCGCGGCACTCCTCCACTGTGTCATCGTAATGGAACGTTAAGGTACCACTGATAACAAAGATGATCTCCGAGTTGCCGACATGCGTGTGCAGGCCGCTTGAAGCACCCGGACGAAGCGTTGAATACATAATCTTCACATGGCCATCGACATAGTTACGTGTGTCGAGATGGCCTTCGCCACCCTTGAAGCCCGTCAGATGGGCCTCAGGAATTTTTTCAAAATCGATTATCATAATGCTTTTATATTAAATTTGCAAACAAACCATTAACACTCCTCCACTAACAACTATCAACTATCAACCTTCAGCCTTAGGCGTCAGTTTATCAACCTCATCAAGCCACAATGCCGAGACAGCATCTGAAGGCATACGCCAGTCACCACGAGGCGAAAGCGTTACTGAGCCTACCTTTGGTCCGTCAGGCAGACAAGAGCGCTTGAACTGCTGATTGAAGAATCTACGGCAGAATGTTTTGAGCCAGTGAAGGATGACCTCATCGCTATAACGCCCTACACCTTCCTCCGGTGGCATATTCTCACCAAAGGCTTTCTTTGCCAACATAAAGATCTTTCGCGGACTGAAGCCATTGCGAAGGAAATGATAGAGGAAGAAGTCGTGAAGTTCATACGGACCTACCAGATCCTCTGTCTTCTGCTGGATATTGCCGTTGTCGTCTGCGGGGATAAGCTCAGGCGAGATAGGCGTAGCGATGATGTCGTAAAGTGTCGTGGCAGACTTCTCATCGACTGTCTGGGCAACATATTTTACGAGGTACTTAATGAGCGTCTTGGGGATTGAAGCATTGACACCGTACATCGACATGTGGTCACCATTATACGTCGCCCAGCCGAGGGCAAGTTCCGAGAGATCACCTGTACCGATCACCATACCACCAAGCTTATTGGCGAGATCCATAAGAATCTGCGTACGCTCACGTGCCTGAGAATTCTCATAAGTGACATCATGCACATCAGCATCTTGACCGATATCTTCGAAATGCTGAAGTACAGCCTTTGAAATATTCACCTCGCGGATATCCACCCCAAGACTCTGCATGAGGCTCACGGCATTGCGATGTGTGCGGCCTGTCGTTCCGAAGCCCGGCATTGTTACACCTACAATTCCCTTGCGGTCGAGATTGAGCTTATCAAACGTCTTGACACATACGAGCAACGCCAATGTAGAGTCGAGTCCTCCACTGATTCCTATAACTACGGTTTTAGCATGTGTATGAACAATGCGCTTTGCAAGACCCATGACTTGGATATTGAAGATCTCCTCGCACGACTTCTGCATGTCACTGTCTGTCGGAATAAATGGATGCGGATGGACATAGCGCTCCAATACAAAATCGTGCGGCATGGCAGCTGCCTCAGCCTTCTCAATATGAACATCCTCGTTGATCATCCTCCGCTGTGCATTGACAAAGGTTGTATTGCTGCGACGGTCACTACGCAGACGCTCCACATCAATCTGAGCTGTCACCAGCCGACTCTCCAAAGCAAAGCGCTCCCCTTCCGCCAAAAGACGACCATTCTCGTAGACCAGTGCATTACCGCCATAGACCACATCCTGGGTGCTTTCACCAAAACCTGCACTGCTGTAGACATAACCGGAGATAGTGCGTGCACTCTGCTGTGACAGAAGGCTCTTAAGATAATCGTGCTTACCGATGAGTTCATCGCTGGCAGAGAGGTTAAAGATGATATCTGCACCCGCTAAAGTCAAATGGTTGCTTGGTGGAGTCGGTGCCCATACATCCTCACAAATTTCTACACCAAACGTCACACCATCTCCCGTACGGAAGAGCTGTGGGGCGGGTGTAATGCAAACGGGGTGCCCTGCATAGCGGAACTCCTGAGGACGGAGGTCCTGC
Organism: Prevotella sp. UBA2725; assembly: GCA_002353825.1. Lineage (GTDB taxonomy): Bacteria > Bacteroidota > Bacteroidia > Bacteroidales > Bacteroidaceae > Prevotella. The sequence continues at coordinate 2,729 of DEKJ01000008.1, forward strand.
GAGGAAGCAAACCAGCGCTTCTCGTAAAATTCACTGTAGTTGGGCAGAAATGTTTTGGGTACTATGCCTAAGATCTTTCCCCGCTGAATGACAAGGGCACAGTTGAGTAACAGATCGCCGGCAACAATAGGAGCACCGACAATGGAAATGATGTCAAGCTGACGGCTGAACTCCAACAACTGCATGACACAGTTCTCGGTAGCATCCAATAGCAATTGCTGGCGGAAGAGATCCTGACAAGTATAGCCGGTGATGCTCAACTCGGGAAACACGATGATTTCCGCGCCCTGGCCTTCAGCCTGAGCAATGAGCGACTCTATCTCTTTGATATTACTGACGCAGTCGGCGACTTTAACCGTGGGAACAGCCGTTGCTACTTTGATGATTCCGTATCTCATAGATTGTTCTTAAATGGTGGTCTATTTTATTGTAACCTGTGTAGCTCCATAACCATATTCTTGGAAAGAAGCATCCTGCCACTGGTAGGTCTTGTGCTTATAAGTCAACTCATTGATAATGGCCCGTCTGAGCACACCAGCACCTTTTCCATGAATGAAGATAATCTTCTGACCTTTCTTGTTCTCATACTGGGCCAATGTCTTGCGGAAGATCTTCATCTGATATTCGAGGATATCACCAGCCTGCATACCCTGCGTAGTATCAAGCAGCGCTTCAGCATGCAGGTCCACGACAAGCGCATCGTCGAGCCCACGATGGTGGATATAAGGAGAGTTCTTAGCGTTACCTTTGCTCTGATTGTCCTCATAGCGACGCACGAGCTGGTCTTTTTTCTCCTTAGATATGGCCTCGTTCTTTGCAGGCTCCGAATGACTGTACATCTCTTTCTTCAGTGTCTTTGCATCTACGACGAGTGGACGGACAGGCTTGTCGTTCTCAATGATGGTATAGAGAAGCACTGGTGTCTCAAAGAACGGAGTGTCCTCAAACGTATGCACCTTATAGAACTTCAAAGGCTCAAGTCTCAGTTCCACATTTACCGGCTCTTTAAGAATAAAGTTCTTGTCACGCTTATAAGCCAGCATCTGAATCGTCAGGCGTCCTACATGATTGATATCCTGGGCATTCATCTCTTCGATAAACACCTTCGTGTTGGGCTCTGCCTCGCCTTCAGTCTTAACAGCATAACTGTTACCTTCAACGGTCATTATCAGATAACGAAGATAATAATTGCTGTCGTTGACAAAATAAGCCTCAAAATGGGGAGTATCCATACCGTTGTCGCTCATCGGCGCAAAGACGAGATAAGCCGACAGTTGGTTTCCACCCTTACGCTCCTCAGCCTTAGGGCGATAAGTCACGTCCTTGGAGAGGTCAACGGTGTCGGGTGCTGACAAGTCGACATCTTCATCCTGCCCTTCCTGCATCAGCGCCTTCACGGAACGATGACCACGCAGAAGCGGTGTCTCAGCAGCCTTCTCCTCAGCAGCCTGAGCCCGACGGTTTATGATGTTTGCGGTGCTGTAATCTTCACTCTCTACAACAACGACCTCATTGATAGGTGTAGGAATCTGGAAACCATCCTCATCCTCCACCAATACTATATTCTTTCCCTGAAATCCGGCGATCTTTCCACCACCGGTTTCACTCAAGAACTTTACTTTATCTCCTATTTTCATACCAAATATTTTTTTCGTTACGGCATCAGCAAGTTAGCATCACCATAGCTCAGGAAGCGGAAACCATGCGAGAGCGCATAGTCGTAGACCTTACGCCAGTCGCCTTTCAAGAAAGCGCTCACGAGCAACAGCAAAGTACTCTTCGGCTGATGGAAATTGGTGACGAGCATCTTTACGATCTTATAAATATAACCCGGGGCAATGATGATTTGTGTGGATGTATGCAAAGCCTCCAGATTGTCTCGGTTGAGATAATCGAGGATAGCCTGGATAGTTTCACGAACAGATACAGCCTTGCCATCGAGGATCACAAGTCCTTCCTCATCGTGCGGCAGATCGTAAGGCTCCCATTGCTCCACATGCAGCTCCTCTTCGGTGGCATTCGGATTCTTCAAGATCTTCACTCCGATATAGTAGAGACTCTCCAGCGTACGCACGCTTGTCGTACCTACAGCGATAGCCTTGCAGTCGTGCTCAAGCAGATGCTCGAAAGTATGGCGGTGCACGACGATGTACTCGGAGTGCATCTTGTGACCTTCGATCTCTTCCGTCTTCACAGGCTTGAATGTGCCTGCACCAACGTGCAGCGTCACCTCATCGCGCACGATACCATGTGCATCGAGGTCTGCGAGGACCTTATCCGTGAAATGGAGTCCAGCCGTCGGAGCAGCCACACTGCCTTTGATCTTCGAATAAACAGTCTGATAAGTGACCTTGTCGCTTTCCTCCGTCTCACGGTTGAGATAGGGAGGAATAGGGAGTTCACCAACAGCATCAAGGAT
>DEKJ01000011.1 GCA_002353825.1 Prevotella sp. UBA2725
GGACAATCCCCCTTGGGCCATTTAGTCTCTGCGGCTCTAAGAACTCTGCGGCTCTGCGTGATCTTTCAACCGAATGAGAATGTTGTTCTATTGGTTGTTTTGTAAACGCCTTTACATCTCTACTCGGAGAGGCACAATTATTCATAACCCCAGTCTGCGTCGCTGCGCTCCTTAGACTGGGGTTATGTAAAATTCAGCCTCTCCGAGGCTGTGACCGGTATAAACTCGAAAAGAGAAGAACCATTAATAAATGTCTTTATCCCCATCCGCCTTTCTCTTTGATGTATTGTAGCAGCTCGCGGAAGAGGGGTGAGGCAGAGAGCGTGCGCACGTTACCGGTGAGGATAAGCTGCTTGCGGGCACGCGTGAGGGCAACATTGAGCTTGCGGTCGATGGCGTGGCCATCTTCGGTGAACGTGTTGGCGGTGAGAAAGTCGAGCTGATACGACTGCTGGATGGTGAACGAATAGATGATGACATCGCGCTGCGAGCCTTGGTAACGTTCTACGGTGTCGATGCTGATGGTGTCGAGCCCGGGGATGCCGAGCCGCTCTATCTCCTGCCGTATCATCGCTATCTGGTTGCGGTAAGGCACGATGACCCCTACTGTCTTGTCGGGGTTAAACTGCGTGCCGTAGAAGCGATGGATGCGTTGGAGTATGTCCGCCACGATGCGTGCTTCCTCAATGTTCACCTTGTCGGATATCTCCGGTTGGCGGCAGTCCTTCGACGGGAAGAAGAGCATGCGGTGTGCCTTCAACAGGTCGTCGACAGCGTCCTGGGACGGCAAGTCGTAACCGATGGTCGTAGCTTGCTGATGGGGTAGGGGCACGCAGCCGAGCTGCTCACGGAAATAGAACGCACGGTTGGGGAAGTCGGCAATGTCGGGGTGCATGCGGCCTTGTCGGCGTAGCGTCCCCATGAAAGCTGTGCGGCCGGTGCGTAGCTCCTGACGGATGAGGCGCTCGAAGAGTGAGCTCTTGCAGTCGGTGAGCCCGATACCTTGCAGCAACGGGTCGTTGACGGCACTGTCGTTGTCGTTTTGCTGCACCACAGCGGGCAACTGCTTATAGTCGCCGATGAGGATGAACTTATCAATGTTACAACTGCTCTCTGAGAGTGTGGACTCAGAGGCACGGTGACTGGCTAAGAGTCCGATGATGTTCGGCTCTAAGATCTGTGAGGCCTCGTCGACGATGGCAAGGGCGAAATGCTTCAAGGAGAAGAGATAGGCGCGCGACTGGATCATCGAGGTCGTGCCGACGATGATCTTAGCGTTGATGATAAGCTGACGCATGCCCGTGAGTGTCGGTTTCTCTCCGACGCGGTTCTGCAAAAGGTAAGGCACATAGCTCTCTGCGCACGACAGTTCACTGCCAATACGCAGGAAGTCGATACCGTTGTCGGTGAGCATGCCGCATATCTCGTCTACGGCGCGGTTGGTGTAAGCCATGAGCAGCAGGCCTTTGCAGTCGTCGGGTCGCAGCTCCGTGAGCGCCTCACGCACCATGAACTGCAGAGCCATTGAGGTCTTGCCCGTCCCCGGTGGACCTACGAGAAGAAAATAGTCACGTGCCTGCTTGGCCTTAAGTATGATGTCGTCGATACCTGCGTTGTAACTTCTTGACAACGTGAGACGCGTATCAGCCTGTGGCGCGCGCTGACCTAATAAGAGGTTCTTGCGATCCTGTGGCGCTGTTATCAGTTGGTAAAGTGAACTCAGAGCTGCACCGCCTCCGACATCACTGCTGCCGTGCTCAATGCACCATACCTTGTCTTTATTCTGCGCGAGATAAGTCTCTGCCAAAGGGTTCATGAGTTTCACCACGACGCGGTCGCTGTGGATCTCCTGCAAGCCGCCTTTGAGGAGGATGGCGCGCCGTGCGTCGGGCTCCACCGCCTCATTGTAAGCATAGAGATAGATCATGTCGCCACGGCGGAAGTTAGGCAGAAAGTCGACGCCTTGGTCGGGCACGGTGAACGCCAATGTGTCGCAGACACCTTGTCCCGTGATGGGCCGTGCTTTGTCTTCCTTGTCGATGACTTTGGGGTTCGTGAGTCCCGTGTAGATGTTTCCTGTCTCTTTTTTCTCTGCCAATGGCATGTTCCAAAGGCTCGCTATACAGTTGCCCGTGCCTTCCACGACGCCGATGCGGGAGAGAATGTTCTCGCGAATGACAAACTGCGTCATGCGACAATAGTAAGCATGTTCTAAGGGCGTCAGTGCGTGCAATGGTGCAATAAGTGAGAGCAGTTGAGGCCGGAGGTATGTATTGTAAAAAAAGCCACTCTTACGTTTATAGTTGAGTGTCTGTTCGGTGAGCTGTGGCAGGATATGCTCCACTCCGTTCTCCGCCATGTCAAACTCTAAGGCGATGGCCTCGTTGCGAAAGCGCATGGCTTCGTAGATGAGTTTCAAGAGGGCCGTGACATTCAGCAGTCCGTCGGGTAGGGGATATTTGGAATAGAGCAGTCGGATGTCGGAATGCTGCACGCCGAAGTTGTAATAGAGGATGCCAAAATAGAGCAGTACCTGGACATAATGTTTCTCGACGACCTTTGCGCCGTGCTCATTTGTAGTATTATACTCGAGGAACGTGTTACGGCCCGACTTCTGCTCTACGAGGAGCCGCATGTCTGTCGTCATGAGGTCCACACGTCCTTGCAGTCCGAGTTTCTCACAGATGAATGTTGGCTCAAGGATAGCCTTTGAGAGATCGTAGTTGCGCCGCAGTTCGTTGACGATGCCCACGAGGTTCTGCGCCTGTCGTGCAGCATCCGCCTTAAACTTCACACCGTCGAAGTCGGGACAGGAGGCGTATTCGAGTGCCTTGTCGCGGAAGTTCTTGATGAGCGTGCGGGCAGCAGAGAAATGGGTGTCGTTGATGATGTCGTCAAGGCATGCGCCCGCATAGTTTCCGAGGAGGATAGCCTGCGTGTTGGCGCGTTCACGGTTACGCGAGAGAAAATACATCAGCGGGTGGTGACCATAATCCTCGAAACAAGAAGCGATGACAGAGATATCCATGAGACAGTCGGGTTCCACGATGATGAGGCGCGGCGTGATCGTATCGCCTTCCGTCTGACAGCCGAGAAGGTTGAGGTGCATGCCGGGCTTGAGGATGTCATGGAGATACTCCATGTGGGCATACTGTGTCTGCCGGGTGTAGTAGATGGTCTTTTCCGCCTCCTCCCCGTCCTCATCGATGATAACCGTGATGGTCTCGGCATCAAACGACTTCACAATACAGCGCTTGTCGGGTGCGTTCTGCTTTATTCGTTCAGCCACCGGTTTGAGATCGTGGGGGAGGAGTGATGTGAGTTCTGAAGGGATATCGGCTTTGAACACGCGGCTGATGAGGCGTGCCACGGCAGCACAGTCGTATTTGAGTGCCGTCTCGACATCCGTGTCTTTAAGCGTGCTATGGTTGCTGTCTCGACGTGCTTGCCTGAGGGCATTGGCTTCGTCGTTGGGGATATTATTCAGTCGGATGACACTCTCGAGTTGTGCGTTGAGATCGCCGAAGCCATACTTCGAGTCTTTGAGGGCTTCGGCACATACGAGCACCAGCGTCTCATGCAAGAGCTTGAGACGCAAGGATGTGGTCAGCGAGGAGTTGCCGACGATGGTGAGGATGTTGTTATATAAGTCGTTCACGCTTCGCTAAAGATTGGTTCTATTATCTATTATATGAGTACACGAATACGAATTCACCTGAAGATTTTTCACACGGATTATAAAGATCTTAAAGATGGCTACGCTATTCGCTACGCGGTGGAGGACGCCCACTAGGGGTGCTCCTACGGGTTTGTGTAGCCGCAATGCGGCGTAACAATCTTTAAAATCTTTATAATCCGTGTGAGAGAAATCCGTGTGAGCATGGGTATGATGTCAGATGTACTCTGTTTTCTTTCTTCTTTATTCTTTTTTCTTTAGCGAAGCGTCGCGCTCCCACTCGATGAGCTTCTTCTTCAGGTCTCTGCCCCAGTGATACTCGCCGAGGGTGCCGTCTGCATGGATGACGCGATGGCTGGGAACGAGGACGGCAATGGGGTTCTGCTCAATAGCTGCTGCGACGTTGCGCACAGCCTTCGGCTCTCCGATGCGCTCTGCCACCTCCTGATAAGTTACGGTGGTACCGAAAGGAATCTTCCGGAGCTCGTTCCACACTTTCAATTGAAAGTCGGTGCCTTTGAGGTCGAGTGGCACAGGATGGTCCAAGCCTTCGAAGACGACTTGCTCTACGGTCTGTGCCATGGTGTCGCTCTGCGTCGTGGGCGTGTATTCGCCCCACCGCATTGCCAGTTCATGAATAGTCTCCAGACGGTTATAGTCGAGAAACTGCAGGTCGCATACGCCGTCCCACGTGCGTGCCACGATGATGCTGCCGAACGGACTCTCGGCAAATCCAAACTCAACTTTGTTGCTTATTGCCATGTAGAATTTATGTTTTCAGCAAATGTAATCATTTCCCCTTAGGCCTCCAAATCTTTAACCATCTTTTTGTGTAAAAATTCCGTCGTATTTGCTTGGTGATATCATCGAAAGGATATATCTTTGCGCCGATTTTAAAAGGTCGGTTATTAAAGGTCGATTAAAGAATGTACTATGCGTAATGTTCTTTTTCTTCTCTTCGCCTGTCTGTTGCTCGCTTCCTGCGGTCATCATACGGCAGTGAGGTCCGTCTACTACTGGCAGACGACGCTGAAGCTTGGTACCAAGGAGCGCGCGTTTCTCAAGCAGCATGGCGTGAGCAAGGTCTATTGCCGCTACTTCGATGTGGTGCCGGGCGACGACGGAACGCCACAACCCAATGCTACACTGTCTTTCGAAGGGTCGTTCCCGAAGGATGTGGAGGTCATCCCCGTGGTCTATATCGTCAACGACTGCATGGCGGAGCCGCACGAAGGCTTGGCGGAGAAAATCTTCAACCGCATCTTGCAGATGAACCAAACGAATAATCTTGCGCAGCCGAAGGAACTGCAGATCGACTGCGACTGGACGGGATCTACGCGCGTGGCATTCTTCGATTTCATGAAGGAACTTGAAGCAATGTGCCACAGTCATAACATGACGCTCTCCGCCACCATCCGACTCCATCAGCTCTCGCAGCCTGTGCCACCTGTTGACCGAGGCGTGCTGATGATGTACAATACGGGCGACGTGACAAAGCTCTCCGTGAAGAAACCCATCCTCGACATGAAGGATGTGGCACCTTATTTGCATGCTCTTTCCGGGTATAAGTTGCCGCTCTCCACTGCCTATCCACTCTTTACGTGGCGCGTGCTCTTCCGCGGCGGCCGGTATGTGGGCATCATGCATGGCGACGACGACCTGCCTGTGCTCCCCGGCGACAGCATCGTCGTGAGACAGCCGGAGCTTGCAGACATCTTCAAGGCACAGAAAGCCGTGGACAAGGCGCAAGGGGAGGACAATAATGAGATTATACTTTATGATTTGAGTGATAAGAATATTAATCGATTTAGCTATGGTGACTTTCAAAAGATTTATAGGTACCGGTAGCCTCGTTGCAGCGCTCCTTACCTTCTCATTATCAGCTGGGGCTTGCGTCTCTGAGGCACCCCGCCACAACAATTATCTTTTTTCAGTCTTCAACCGTTCTCTGATGGACGACCGTTTCATGTTGACGACGGACAAATACTGGCAACAGTATCTCGGCGACAACAACGCGCATTACCAGTGGGACTATTACCGTGACCTGGTGCTGAAGAAAGCCGTGAAGCAGAAAGACACGGAGCTCGCCACTTACTGCCGCAGGCTCAATGCCTACCTCGGGAGCGATGTCAACTTCAATGCCTGGGACTATCCCACGAAGCAGCGCATCGCCAAGCGTAACTTTGTGCTGCGCAATCTGCTCAATGTCTCCAAGACCTATCAGGGCAAGCGCTTCCGTGCGCAATACAATCTGCTGCGCATGCGTGCGCTCTTCGGTCTCAAGCGTTACCCCGAGGCGATGACCTATTGGACGACCGTCGGTCAGCGCATGCCGCAGAGCGTCTACCGCGACATGATGCGCAATCTCTATGCCGGATGCCTTTGGCGCACAGGCAAGAAGAGTCAGGCCGTGGAGATCTACGCCTCGCAGGAGGATTATCAGAGTTTGAAATACTGTGTGCGCGGCTATCGTAACTTAGCCGGCATACAGAAAGTGTATAGCATCAATCCCAACTCAGCTACACTCCTTTATCTCGTGCAGGACTTCGTGAACAATGTGCAGGAGACGATGGATGTCTACGAGCTCAACAGTTTCCCTTTCGCTTCCTATGAGAACACGGAGAAGGACCACGACGAATGGATGAAGGAAACGGATGCCAAGAAAATCACCACCGCTGAGGCTGACCGCTTCATCGCCTTCGCCCGCAACGTGGTGAGTGAGGGCAAGACCACGACGCCCTGTCTGTGGCAGTCAGCTATCGGTTGCATTGAGCATCAGCTCCGCCGCTACGACTTGGCTAAGACGGATCTTGCCAAAGCCATGAAGGAAGCCGGCACACCGCGCATGAAAGACAATGCACGCGCCATCTATGCCGCCAACTCCGTCTTTGCCGAGCAGCACACGGCTGACTATGACAAGTGGCTCACGGGTGAGCTGCGCTGGCTCGACGCAAAGTCGGCTGAGGAGCGCAAGAGCCTTACACTCTACGACACCGATCATTACCGCGACGTAGAGGAGCGCATGGTCTACAACGGCCTCGTGCCTGCTTTCCTCGCTGCAGGCCGTACCAACACCGCCCTCGTCCTGCTGAGCCGCATGGAGGAGGGCTGCGACAAGCCGGCTTACCAAGGCTTCTATTTCGATGCCTTGGAGAAAACGCCGATAGACAGTCTCATGGCTTACAACAATTATCTGCGCCATGAGCCCACCGACTCCTTAGCTCGCTATGCCTGGCAGAAAGCTTACCGCGATGCCGATTATTACAACGACTATATCGGCACACGCCTTATGGCTCAGGCGCGTTTCGCTGATGCCATCCCTTACCTTGAGAAGGTGAGCATCAACTTCCTCAACACGCAGGCCATCGAGCCTTATGTAGCTCAGCGCGACTTCAACAAAGAGCGCTGGATGGGCAAGCAGCTCGTTGCCGTTCCAGAGTATGTATCGGACGCCAAGCGTGCGACGTTGCCGCGCCTAACGGTCAACAAGAAGTTGCAGTATTGCCGTGACATGGTCAGCCTCTCTCAGGAGTATGCACTCATGAAACCCTCAGAGGAGCGTATGGAGAAAGCTTACAAGCTGGCTGCACTGTGGTACCAGGGCAGCTACGAAGGCGACTGCTGGTGGATTAAGCAATACGGCATCAGCAACACGCAGGACAGCGTCACCGTAGGTACCGTCGACTTTGTCGCCCATGCCCTCAGCTTCTTGGATGAAAGTGTAAAGAGCTCGAACTTCCAACTGAAGGAAAAGAGCCTTCTCGGCCTTGCCTTCATCCGTCACGGTGAGCCTTGGTACTTCGAGGGCTGGGATGCCAAGACGCAGCAGTATTACGACCTGACGAACCTCCGTCTCATGCCACAGTCGAGACAATATAAGGCAATGCTTAATCTCGCTGATTTCGCCAAAGACAATAGTTCAAGGGTTGATAATTTCGTTACCCGCTGCGATGTACTGAAGAGGTTCAGCAAGGTTGCTGTTAAGTGAGTTGCTGTTAAGTAATGTGATTGGGTGATTATCACCCAATCACATTGTGGTCGTACTGCATGGTTCCCTTACATTTTATTATTATCTTTGCAAGAAAATAGAAAGATATAATATGACAAACGAAGAACTGATGCGGCGGGCATGCCGCCTGAGTGAAGAGAGTGTGAAGAAAGGTGGCGGACCTTTTGGGGCCGTCATCGCTAAGAATGGGGTCATCGTGGCCGAGGCAAGCAACAGCGTGACACTCGACAATGACCCGACAGCGCATGCCGAGGTCAATGCCATCCGCACGGCGTGCCAGCGGCTGCGTACGTTTAAGTTGGATGGCTGTGAGATCTTCTGCTCCTGCGAGCCCTGCCCGATGTGCCTGGGCGCCATCTACTGGGCGGGGATCAGCAAGATCTATTATGCCAATAACCGGAAGGATGCGGCAGCCATCGGCTTCAGCGACAACTTCATCTATGACGAGATCCTGCGCGACATGCGGGACCGCCAGAAGCCCATCGTTGAGCTGTTGCCCGAGGAAGGAAAGAAAGCCTTCGAGATGTGGAAGGAGGACAAGGAGAAGACGAGGTACTGACAAGAACGCTGCCCTAAAGGGCAGCGCACGGAACTGGCTATTGTTGCATGTCGTGCAACTTATGGTAGTAGCCGTTTTTCGCCATCAGCTCGTCGTGGGTGCCGCGTTCTACGATCTCGCCGTCGTGGATGACGCAGATTTCATCACTGTTCTTGATCGTTGACAGGCGGTGGGCCACAGCTACTGTGGTACGCGTCTTCATGAGGCGGTAGAGAGCATCCTGCACGAGGCGCTCACTCTCCGTGTCGAGGGCCGACGTAGCCTCGTCGAGGATGAGGATCGGCGGGTTCTTGAGGATGGCGCGCGCGATGCTGATGCGCTGACGCTGTCCTCCTGAGAGACGGCCGCCGCGGTCGCCGATGTTCGTGTCGAAGCCATGCTCCGTCTCCATGATGAAGTCGTAGGCATTGGCAATCTTCGCCGCACGGATGACCTCCTCGTCCGTGGCATCATCTTTACCGAACTTGATGTTGTTCTTGATTGTATCGTTGAAGAGGATAGCCTCCTGGTTGACGTTGCCGATGAGGGATCGCAGGTCATGGATGCCGAGATCCTTCACGTTGACGCCATCGATGAGCACCTCGCCCTCCTGCACATCGTAGTAGCGAGGGATAAGGTCGACAAGCGTCGACTTACCGCTGCCGCTCTGTCCGACGAGTGCCACGGTCTTACCTTTGGGGATGACGAGGTTGATATCTTTCAGAACATAACGGAGCTCTTGCGTGTGGTTGTCGGTATAGGCGAAGGAGACGTGGCGGAACTCAATTTGATGCTCAAAGCTCTTGATATGGATGGGGTTCGGCTTCTCCTTGATCTCTATCTCAGCCTTGAGGATCTTGTCGATACGCTCCATGGAAGCCAATCCTTTGGGGATGTTGTAACTTGCCTTGGAGAAATCCTTCAGCGGGTTGATGATGCTGTAGAGAATGACAAGGTAATAAATGAAGGTTGGACCGTCAAGCAACGACTTGTTGAGCACGAGGATGCCGCCAAACCACAGCACCACAATGATCATTACGGTGCCGAGAAACTCCGACATAGGGTGTGCCATCTGCTGCCGGATCGTGACGCGAAGCAACTGGTTGCGGTAGGCAGAATTGATTTTGTCGAAGCGTGCGTTCATCTTCTTTTCAGCATTGAACGCCTTGATGATACGCAGGCCGCCGAGTGTCTCTTCCACAACACTCATCGTATCGCTCCACAAGCTCTGCGCGAGGATACTGCGCGACTTCAGTTTCCTTCCCACGAAGCCCATGAACCATCCGAAGAACGGCACAAAGATGATGGTGAACACTGTCAGTTGCCAGGATACCCAGATCAGTGCACATGTATAGGCAAAGATGAGGATTGGGTTCTTGAAGAGCATGTCGAGCGACGACATGATACTGTTCTCCACCTCCTGTACATCTCCGCTCATGCGAGCGATAATGTCACCCTTTCGCTCCTCACTGAAGAACGACAATGAGAGCGATGTTATCTTGTGGTAGAGCTGATTGCGTATATCTCTCACCACGCCGGTTCGGATCGGCATGACGCTGGCTGACGAGAGAAAGTAAGCTGTCGTCTTGAGGAAGGTCATGAAGGCGAGGAAGAGGCCGATGACAAGCAGCGTCGTTGTGGCCGATGTATCGATGATCATCTGCTGCACATAGTAGGACATATTGTTCTGCAACACTTCTTTGTTCAGCGACCAGGGCATGAGATCGTTGGCACGCAGTCCGCCGTCAACCTGGAAGAGGATCTGCAGGATGGGGATGAGCGCGGCAAAAGAAAAGATGTTCAACACCGCAGAGAGGATGTTGAACACGATGGTTAATACAAGATATTTCTTGTACGGCGGCAAGAAACGCCGCAGGACTTGCAAAAACTCTTTCATATGTTGTGGGCTAACAGGTTCGCCCTCTTCGAGGACGACAGTTAAGATATTCGCCTTGATTCTAAACCCCAGGTTGCGTCGCTGCGCTCCTTACCTGGGGCTAACCGAGTTTGCCCCCTTCGGGGGCAATCGTTCACTATTCTACGGACTCACCCATGAGTGTGGCAGACGTGCTGCCGGTGATCTTCACGCGCACGGTGTCGCCGATATGGTGGTTGCCTTTGGGAATGATGACCGCCTTGTTCTGCTGGGTGCGGCCCATGAGCTGGTTACGGCTGCGCTTGGAGAAGCGCTCGATGAGGATGTCAAACTCCTTGCCCTCATCCTCCTTGTTACGCTCGGCAGAGATCTGCGTCTGCAGATGGATGAGCTCATTGAGGCGGCGGATCTTCTCCTCCTCGGGTACGTTGTCGGGCAGATGCTTGGCGGCATAGGTCCCCGGACGCTCTGAGTATTTGAACATGAAGGCAGAGTCGAAGCGCACCTCCTTCATCAGGGAGAGCGTCTGCTGGAAGTCGTCCTCCGTCTCGTCGTGATAGCCCACGAAGATATCCGTCGTCAGTCCACAGCCGGGGATGATGCGGCGGATGGCGTCGACCTTGGCGAGATATTCCTCGCGTGTATACTTACGGTTCATGTCGTGCAGCACCTTCGAGCTTCCGCTCTGTGCAGGGAAATGGATATGGTTGCAAAGATTGGGCTCCTCGGCGATGGCATGCAGGATATCCTCCGTCATGTCCTCGGGGTTGCTCGTGGTGAAACGCACGCGCATGTCGGGTACCGCCTCCGCCACCTTGCGCAGCAGTTCGGCAAAGGAGCAGACATGCAGTTCTTTTCCGCCTTCTTCCTCGATGATGATGCCGTTCTCCGGGCGCTTGCCGTTCGGCAGCAGTCCGTAGCTGTTGACGTTCTGTCCGAGCAGTGTCACCTCTTTGAAGCCGTGGTCGTGGAGGTCGCGGACTTCGGCGAGGATGCTCTCCACATCGCGCGAGCGCTCGCGTCCACGGGTGTAAGGCACGATGCAGTAGTGGCAGAAGTTGTTGCAGCCACGCATGATGCTCACGAAGCCACTGACGTGGTTGCTACCGATGCGCGTGGGAATGACGCTGCGATAGGTCTCTGTCGTAGAAAGCTCGACGTCGACGGCAGGCAGCCCCTGCTCGGCCGCAGCCATCATCTCAGGCAAGCTCATGTAGGCATCGGGACCGCATACGATATTGGCGTGGTGGTTCTTCACGAGGTCGTCCTTCACGCGTTCAGCCATGCAACCAAGGACACCTAATATTAATGAGTTAGGAGTTAGGAGATAGGAGTTAGGAGTTGAATGTGATGAATCTTTCTGATTCTTTGTTCTTAACTCTTCCCTTTTCTTTTTGATTGCGTACAGCTGGTCGAGCCGCTGGTAAATCTTGTTCTCTGCATTCTCGCGAACGGAACAGGTATTGAGGAATACAGCGTCGGCTTCAGCCTCGTTGTCGGTGGGCTCATAGCCTGCCATCTTCATCACGGAGGCTACCACCTCGGAATCGGCCACATTCATCTGACAGCCGTAAGTCTCTATATATAGTTTCTTCATTTATTCGTTGTATTATATAATAATGTAGTTTGTATAATGTTGTTATTTCTTTTCATTCGTTGTGCGTAGGCCCAACAGGAACGCTCCCGCATTGGATACCCAGTTCCAGAAGAAGTAGAGGGCGATGCCGGAAACCAATCCTACTATAGCATCGATGCCATAGTGGGAGCGGATATAGACCGTGGCAAAGCAGATGCCGATGCAGAACGGCACGACGAAGAGTGTCAGTTTCTTGCTCCGCGAGCGTATGGCAAGGAGCAGACTGACGATGGTGATGCCGACATGCGAACTTGGGAAGGCGCCGGTGGGCCGTTCCTCTCCGTGGATGTCGGTGATGAGTTGATAGCCGATGCCGTCGGTCCATCCCGGTGCCTTCATCAGTGCGGTATGTGATATCTTATCGCTGATGACGGGGAAGATGCCCTTGACCACATTCTCCATGCCGATAGCCGGATAATAATACATTGGGCCCGCAACGGGGATGAAGTCGAAGAAGAGATAATAGGTGAAGAAGGAGGCTGTCACGATGAAACAGCATTTCTCAAACTCCTTGTACCGGTGCCAGAAGTAATACACACATACGATAAGGATGATGGGGTAATACATGGCGTAGGATATCTCGAGAAACTCGCTCAGGACGGGCTGGGTGAACTTTTCCGCAAAGACGAGGGCCGGCTGGAAGCCGAAGATCATCTGATCCCAATGAGCCACGATATGGTCAAGGTTGGGGAACAGCACATTGATATTTGATGTGTCTTCATACCACCATCCTAAGAGCAGCATCTCTATCAGTACGCGGAGAAACTCCGTCGCCTTGCAGGGCATGAAGCGATAGACCACCCACAGGCCCAACGTGATGGCGGCAATGCGCACGCGGCCCCAAATCATCTCATTGGGGTTGTCCACCTTCGTGAAACAGAACAACACGATCAGCAAGGTGATGACGGCATAAGCCAAAATCACCCATTCGAGCGCCAGCAGTCCTTTCTTCGGGCGTTCTTCTATAGCGAATAAATCCTTTATCTTCACGTTACTATAGGCTTAAAGCCATTTGTTATCTTTATACCATTTGATCGTCTCCTTCACTCCCTCGCGGAGCTTGTAGTGAGGCGTATATCCTAATTCGTCGCATGCCGGCTCAATGTTGCAGCGCCAGTTGCGTTGGCGCAGAATATTAAACTTGTCGTTGTTGAGCACGATCATCTTTCCCGTGGCGCGGCCCACATATTCCCCAACGAGGGTGACGAGTCGCAATACCCACACGGGCGCCTTGATTCTGATCCACCACGGCTTGCCGAGCTCCTCGTGGATATAATCGCTGAACGTGGAGCTCTGATACACCTCGCCGTCGGAAAGGAAATATTTGCGCCCCGACATGCCGCGGTCGAGTGCGAGGAACACCGCCTGCACAAGATCTAAGACATAGATGAACGTGATGTCCTGGCGACGGAAGCCCACGGCAAAGTCGACGTGGTCGCGGATGCTTTTCGCCATGACATAATAGTCTTTCTCCCTCGGACCATAGACTCCCGTTGGGCGCAGCACGATATAGTTGAAGTCGTTGCCGATGGAGTCGAGAAACTGCTCGGCCATGAGCTTGCTCTTGCCGTAGGCCGTGTTAGGTCTCGGCGTGTCGCTCTCGTCAATCTCCTGGTAAGGCTGCTTCTCTTTGATGGCTCCGAAGATGCTCAGACTGCTCATGTAGATGAAGCGCTTGAGCGGCATGTGGAGCTTGAGGATAGCGTTGACAAAATTCTTTGTACCCTCGTAGTTCACTTTGAAGAAGTCGTCTCTGTGCAGACACTTCGTCACGCCTGCCGCATGGATGATGTAGTCGAAATCGTGGCCGCGCAGCTCTTCGACGAGTGCGTCTTCCGATGAGAAATTGAGGTCGAGGAAGTGGATACGCTCGTCTTGCAGATAGCGGCGCGAGCTGGTGCTGCGCACACCCGCCCACGTCTCGAAGCCGCGACGAAGCGCCTCCTCTACGATGAAACTGCCAATAAAGCCGCTGGCACCGGTTATTAATATCTTCATAATCAATCAGGTTACAAAGTTAATACATTAATCAGAATATTTTGCATCGAAAGGCAAAATTAATGCGATTTAATTAGGATTCCTCGAAAGTTTTTCGTTAATTTGCACATAAATATCAATAGAAACAATTAAAACCATTACTGCTATGGGAAAGAAAGACAAGAAAGACCATAAGAATGACCATTCGTCTAATAAGTCTAAGAAGCAGCGTCGTGGCGGCAAGCGAATGTCGAAGAAACAACTTGCCCAGGCGCTGTCTAACCTCTTCACATCACAGCCTGACAAGACTCTGACGCTCAAAGATATCTTCCGCTCGCTCCATCTCGATACTCATCCGTTGAAGATGCTCGCCATGGATACTTTGGAGGAGATGACATGGGATGATGCCATCACGAAAGTGAGTGACAACTCTTACAAGCTCAACACGAAAGGCCAGGTGCAGGAGGGCCGCTTCATCCGCAAGTCGAACGGTAAGAACTCGTTTATCCCCGACGGCAGCGACAAGCCAATCTTCGTCTCGGAGCGCAACTCGATGTCGGCCCTCACGGGTGACCGCGTGCGCGTGTCGATGATGGCGCGCCGCCCCAAGCACATCAAGGAGGCACAGGTCATCGAGATCCTGCAGCGTGCCAAGGATCAGTTTGTGGGCCGTCTGCGTGTCGACAAGGACATCGCGTTCCTCGTCACACCGGAGAACACTTTTGCACAGAATATCCTCATTCCGAAGAATAAGCTCAAAGGCGGCAAGACCGACGACAAGGCCGTGGTGAAGGTCACCGCATGGCCCGACAGTGAGCATAAGAACATCATCGGTGAGGTCGTGGACGTCCTCGGAAAAACGGGCGACAACGATGTGGAGATGAACACTATTCTCGCACAATACGGCTTGCCTTACAAGTATCCGAAGAAAGTGGAGGATGCTGCTGATAAGATTACGGGCGAAATCACTGACAAGGATGTGGCTGAGCGTGAGGATTTCCGCGATACGTGGACCTGCACCATCGACCCGAAGGATGCCAAGGACTTCGACGATGCCCTCTCTATCAAGAAGCTTGACAACGGGCTCTATCAGGTCGGCGTGCACATCGCCGATGTGAGCCATTATGTCACTGAAGGTTCTGTCATCGATAAGGAAGCTCAGAAGCGCGCTACGTCTGTGTACCTCGTCGACCGCACCATCCCGATGCTTCCGGAGCGTCTCTGCAACTTTGTGTGCTCGCTTCGACCCAATGAGGACAAGCTCTGCTACAGTGCGATCTTCGACCTCAACGATGAGGCTGAAGTCAAGGCCTCGCGCATCGTCCACACCATCATTCGCTCGAACCGCCGTTATGCTTACGAAGAGGCACAGCAGGTGCTGGAGGATAACGGTGTCGTCGACGGCACCGGTCAGCCCGCGCCCGACCCGGGGAAAGCAGGTTACAAGGATGAGTATGGCTGGGAACTGTGCACCCTCGACCGCCTCGCTAAGAAACTGCGTGAGAAACGCTTCAAGGACGGCTCCGTGAAGTTCGATACTGAGGAGCTCCACTTCGATGTAGATGAGAAAGGTCACCCGATCCGTTGCTATTTCAAGCGCTCGAAGGATGCCAACAAGCTCATCGAGGAGTTCATGCTTCTGGCCAACCGCACAGTGGCTGAGACGGTGGGCCGTGTGCCTAAAGGCAAGAAAGCCAAGGTCTTCCCTTATCGTGTCCACGACAATCCGGATCCCGAGAAGATGGAGACGCTGCGTAAGTTTATTGCTCCCTTCGGCCTGAAGGTGAAGACTGACGGCACGCGCAAGGCAATGATCAAGAGTATCAATAAGCTTATGGATGATGTCGATGGTCAGCGTGAGGCAAAGGTCGTGCAGAGTGTAACCCTCCGTGCTATGATGAAGGCTAAATATACCACCCACAACATCGGTCACTTCGGTCTTGGCTTCGACTATTATACGCATTTCACGTCGCCTATCCGTCGTTATCCCGACACGATGGTGCACCGGCTGCTGACAAAGTATCAGAATGGTGGACGCTCGGCCAACGAGAAGCACTATGAGGATCTCTGCGAGCACTGCTCCGACATGGAACAACTGGCGCAGAATGCTGAACGCGACTCTATCAAGTACAAGATGGTGGAGTTTATGGGTGACAAGATCGGCAATGAGTATGATGCCCACATCTCTGGCATCACGTCGTATGGCATCTATGCTGAGATTGACGAGAACCACTGTGAGGGTATGGTGCCGATGCGTGACCTTGACGATGACTACTACGATTTCGATGAGAAGAACTTCCTTCTTCGTGGCCGCCGCCATCATCATAAGTACCAGCTCGGTGATCCCATCCGCATCAAGGTGGCTAAAGCTAACGTGGAGAAGCGCCAGCTCGACTTCGTACTGGCAGAGGAACAAGGAGCTCCGAAACAAGGGACCAAGGAACAAGAATCCAAGGAATAAAAAGAGCATAGTGCAATGGCCGATACCTCTTCGTTTCTACCATTATCGGGAAATGAAGATGTACCGGCCATCAACGTAATGTTGTGCGTGTTGCGTACGCAGTCGCATTGCGACTGCATAAATACGACAAATCCCCGACTCAGCGCTCTGAGACGGGGATTTGTGCTAACCTAAAAACTAACTTTTAAACCTAAAAACTAAAAACCTATATGAAACAATCTACTAACCTAAACTGTGTATATGAAAATAAAGTCTAATCGGATTAATCTTCTCACGAAGACCTTTTTTCCTTTTGACATTGCAAAGGTAGGAAGAAATGTAATACCCACCAAATATTTTCATGCTGTTTATGTAATATTTCCAATCTTTATTGACTTATATCAAAACGACGCACATTTGAACACACTCGTTAACAACCGTTTAGCATCCTCCGAAGGCTATTTTCAATTTCTTTCTGCTTGTTGCGCAGTTTGTTGCACATTGCGCAACGTCGTGGATATACTTAAGGGTCATTGTTTGTCGAACGTCAAACGATACCATAAAAGCGTAGACCAATCATCTTTTCTGCTTATATTCTTTGCTGAAAAAGGCGAGTCTATGCGTATTTTTTATTAATTTTGTAGCTCAATAAGGAAAGGCTTGCTTATGGCACGACGTGAAGAATGGCACGATGATTATTGGCTGTTGCTTATACAGCTCTATCTGAGGCAACCGCAGGGGGTGAAACACCTCTACAGTCGCCCGCTTGTCGATGTGGCGATGGAACTTCATATCCATCCCTCAGAGATTCATCAGCGCCTGTTCCGTCTGCGGCAGATTGACACTCCACGGCTCCAGCGCTTGTGGGACACCTATGCCAAGAACCCGCGGAAGCTGAAGCGGGGCATCAAATTGCTTCGTGAGATGAACGGGTTTGGCAATGCCTCGGCGTTCTATGCCGGCGTGGAGGTTAACGAGTCGTGGGAGAAAGACTTCAAGCCCATCGGCATTGGCACGCTGACACCTGTGAAGCTCATCCTTATCCTCGACCTCTATTTCCGTCTCACTCCGATCACGATGGCAGAGGACACGCCGGAGATTCAGGAACTGTCGAAGCTCATCAAGGAAACACCGAAGACAGTCGTCGATGTGATGGATGTGTTCCTTGTCTGCGACCCTTACATCAGCGAATACACCCATACCGACTCGCCTCTCCTTCCTTCTTGCAAGGATGTCTGGCAGCGGTTCGGCAATGATGACCTCGAGGCACTGGCTGCGCTGGCCGCACAGCTGAAAGAATACTTCGTACGCATTCGCTAAAAGTGGTATTGGTTGCCGCCCTAAGTGGCGGCCACCAACCGCAAAGTAATTAAATAACCGCTATAACGGCATACATCATGCAATACCTCTGCGTTGGTGGCCGCCACTGGGGGCGGCCACTGCAAAGTATAAAAAGATAATGGCACAAAAACTCATACAGACACAGACCCAACAACAGGTCCAGCAACAAAGGCTCTCACAGCAGCAGATGCTGCAGGTGAAACTCTTGGAGATGCCGCTCGCCGAGCTCGAACAAAACATCAATGCTGAGCTCGACGACAACCCGGCACTCGAAGAGAAGCGCGACGACGATGCTTTGGATGCAGCATCAAGCAGCGAGGACGCTTACGATGACCCCGCTTCTGAAGGTTCCTCAGACAGCTCATCGTCCGACGACGACTCTTTCGAGGAAAAGTCGGAGCGCGAGGAGCGTGAGGAAGCACTCGACAATGCTTTGGAAGACTTGGGCGGCGACGATGCTATGCCAGAACCTACCCATGGTGGTTCGCAGGCGGATCCAGATGCCGACTATGAGGAGACGGTATGGGGTGACACGACGTCGTTCTACGACAAGCTCAATGAGCAGATGGGGGAGACGGAGCTCACTGACCAGCAACAGCAGATCATGGAGTATCTCATCGGTTCCCTTGACGGCGACGGCTTGCTGCGGAAGAGTCTCGATGATATCTGTGATGAGCTCGCTATTTATCATGGCATTGATGTGCCGGTGAAAGAGATTGAGAAAGTATTGAAGATCCTGCAGACCTTTGACCCTGCGGGCATCGGTGCCCGTTCGCTCCAGGAATGTCTGCTCCTGCAGATCGCGCGCAAGCCGGAGAGCAAGCTCAAGACTCTCATGAAGGAGGTTATCAGTAACCACTTTGACGACTTCATCAAGAAACACTGGGACAAGATCTCTCAATCGATGAACCTCACGCCGGAACAGGCTAAGGTCATCCACGAAGAGATCAAGAAGCTCAACCCCAAGCCGGGAGCAGCCCTCGGTGAGACGGAGGGCCGCAGCCTGCAGCAGATCACGCCCGACTTCATTGTGGACACCGATGATGACGGCAACGTGACGTTCACCCTCAATAATGGTCGTATCCCTGACCTCCGTATCTCTCCTTCGTTCATGGAGATGGTCGACACTTACCGTACGAACAGGCAGAACATGAACCGTAAGGAGAAAGAGGCTCTGCTCTATGCCAAGGAAAAAGTGGATAAGGCACAGGGGTATATCGAGGCTGTTAAGCAGCGCCGCCACACGCTCTACGTCACGATGAAGGCAATCATCAACTGGCAGAAGAAGTTCTTCCAGAATGGCGATGAAGCTGACCTCAAGCCGATGATCCTGAAGGATATCGCTGAGAAGACGGGTCTCGATATCTCCACAATCTCCCGTGTGAGCAACATGAAATATGCACAGACACGCTGGGGCACGTTCCCCCTGCGCTTCTTCTTCACCGATGGCTATGTGACGAAAGACGGTGAGGAGATGTCGACGCGCAAGATCAAGCTCGCCCTGAAAGATCTCATCGACAAAGAGGACAAGCACAAGCCGCTCAGCGACGATGTCCTCGCCCAGGAGATGAAGAAGAAAGGCTATCCTATCGCCCGTCGTACGGTGGCTAAATACCGTGAGCAGCTTGGGCTGCCAGTAGCAAGACTTAGAAGGAATTAAGCCCCTCCCCGGCCCTCCCCAATAGGGGAGGGAGAGAAGCCTCTCCCCAGCCCTCCCCAATAGGGGATGGAGAAGGAGATATGCTTCTTGGGTGAAAGAACTCGGCTAGCCCCAGGTGATGGTCAGCACCTCGGAGAGGTGCCACCTGGTTAGCCCCAGGTGAGGAGCGCAGCGACGTAACCTGGGGTTTAGAATCGCCCAAACCATCTGAACGGTCGGCCTCGAAGAGGGCGAACTTTTCAAGGAGTTAGGAACTAAGAGTTAGAAGTTATAATTAGGAGACAAAAAACGATATGCGCGAAAAAGATATAATCATAGCGGCACGAGTCGTAAGCATGGTGTTCACGCCATTCTACCTGCCTTTGGCGGGCTTGCTGGCGTTGTTCATCTTCAGCTACATGAACCTCATGCCGTTTGCCTATAAAGCTATGGTGCTGCTGATGGTGTATCTCTTCACCATCCTCCTGCCGACGCTGCTCATCCATGCCTATCGCAGTTATCAAGGCTGGTCGAAGTGGCAGTTGGGTAAGCGGGAGAGCCGTATGGTGCCTTACATCATCGCCATCCTCTGCTATTCGATGTGCTATTTCGTGATGACCTATCTGCATATCCCACAGTTCATGGCCAACATTCTCATAGCAGCTCTGTTGATACAGATCGTGTGCGCCGTGGTCAACGTGTGGTGGAAGATCTCAACGCACACGGCAGCTATCGGAGGATTTGAGGGAGCCCTCGTGGCGTTCTCCATTCTTTTCGCTTTCAATCCTCTTTGGTGGTTCTGTGTCATCTTGCTCTTGTCGGGTATGGTCGGCACAAGTCGAATGATTCTGCGTCAACATACACTGGCACAGGTCGTGACCGGCTTCCTTGCCGGTACCGTCCTCGGATTCTGGGCAATCATTTAAACAAATAATAATATTATGGTTCTTCCGTTTAATGAGTACACATATATGAATTCTCCTGAAGATTTATTTTCACACGGATCTTAAAGATTTTAAGGATTTTCGGCTTCGCCGATTACGTGGTGATGCTGAAGTGCATGCAACCGCAATATGGCATGCAGGGATGCGTGTAGCCGCGAAGCGGCGTAATTATCTTTAAAATCTTTAAGATCCGTGTGAGAAAGATCCGTGTGAGCATGGATGTATTTTAACGGATAAACCAATATTATGCAACCGCAAAACTTATACAAATATAACAATACAATATTATGCAGCCGTTAGTAAGTATTATCATGGGTTCAACAAGCGACCTTCCTGTTATGGAGAAAGCTTGCAAATGGCTTGAGGAACAAGAGATTCCTTTTGAGATGAACGCACTCTCTGCACACCGCACGCCCGATGCTGTGGAGCAGTTTGCCAAAGGTGCCAAGGCACGCGGCGTGAAAGTCATCATCGCCGGAGCCGGTATGGCAGCCGCACTGCCGGGTGTCATCGCTGCCTCTACACCGCTGCCTGTTATCGGTGTGCCAATCAAGGGTATGCTCGACGGTCTCGACGCCATGCTCTCCATCATCCAGATGCCTCCTGGGATCCCCGTGGCTACCGTCGGTGTCAATGGTGCTCAGAACGCGGCTATCCTCGCTGCTGAGATGATTGCACTCGGCGATGAGGAGATTGCCAAGAAGGTAGATGCCTGGAAAGCAGGATTAGGAAAGAAGATCGAGAAGGCCAACGCTGACCTCGCTGCTATCAAGGACTATAAATTCAAGTGCTGAATGGATTTGTTCAATTATCACCGTCGTCAGTCGTCGGTGGTGCACATCGGCTCTCTGGATATGGGTGGTGACAACCCCATCCGTATCCAGTCGATGACGACCACGAGCACCGATGACACGGAGGGTAGCGTCGCGCAGGCTGAACGTATCATCAAGGCGGGCGGTGAACTCGTCCGCCTCACGACGCAGGGTGTCAAGGAGGCTGAGAACCTGAAGAACATCAGTGCAGGCATCCGCAAGGATGGCTTTGCCACGCCCCTCGTGGCCGATGTCCATTTCAATCCCCGTGTGGCTGATGTCGCTGCGCTCTACGCTGAGAAGGTGCGTATCAACCCGGGCAACTATGTAGACCCCGCCCGTAAGTTCATCAAGCATGAATATACCGATGAGGAGTATGCCGAGGAACTGCAGAAGATAGAGGACCGCCTCGTGCCGTTCCTCGACATCTGTAAGGAGCACCACACAGCAATCCGTATCGGCGTGAACCATGGCTCGCTCTCCGACCGTATCCGTAACCGCTATGGCGATACGCCGGAAGGTATTGTGGAGAGTTGCATGGAGTTTCTGCGCATCTGCAAGAAACACGACTTCAATGATGTCGTCATCTCCATCAAGTCGAGCAACACTGTTGTCATGGTGCGTTCCGTGCGTCTGCTCGTCGAGACGATGGACAAGGAAGACATGCATTATCCCCTTCACCTCGGTGTGACGGAGGCCGGTGAGGGTGAAGACGGTCGTATCAAGAGCGCTGTGGGTATCGGCGCACTGCTTGCCGATGGTATCGGTGACACCGTGCGTGTGTCGCTCACCGAGGAGCCGGAAGCTGAGATTCCTGTGGCTCGTCACCTCGTCGATTATATCGGTCGTAAGGCTGGACATATCCTTATCCCCGGTGAGGCTTATGGTGGCTTCGACTGGCTCCGTCCCGAGCGTCGTCTGACGATCCCCGTGGGAAATATCGGTGGCAAGAATGTGCCGGTGGTCATCGCAAGCCGTAATAAGGACATAGAGGATGCAGATGCACCTTCCAAGGCCGACTATCTCTATGTAGGCTCATCATTGCCTGAGACGCTTGTCAAAGGACAAAAGTATATCGTCGACTATCAACTCTATATGGAGGCGGAAGATAAGAGTCAGCTCTATCCAATCTATCCCGTCACCGCCATGCCGTTTGTCAGCATGAACGATGCCAAGCTGAAGTTCCTCGTGTTGCAGTTCGGTACCCCAGCAGAGGAGTATCTCGCTTGCCTGAAGTCGCATCCTGAGATCGTCGTTGTCTGTGTGAGCAATCATCAGAATCGTCTCGGCTCCCAGCGTGCGCTCGTCCACGAGATGATGATCGCAGGCGTGAAGAACCCTGTTGTCTTCGCTCAGATGTACAAGTTGAACGACAAGGAGGAGTTCCAGTTGGAGTCAGCCGCCGACATGGGCGCACTGATGATGGACGGACTCTGCGATGGCGTCTGGCTCATGAACGAGGGTAACATCAAAGCCGCCGACATCGAGGATACCGCCTTTGGTATTCTGCAGGCCGGTCGTCTACGCATCTCCAAGACCGAGTATATCAGTTGCCCGGGCTGTGGCCGCACGCTTTATGACCTGCGCGACACGATCAAGCGTATCCATGAGGCGACGAAGGACATGAAAGGTCTGAAGATTGGTATCATGGGATGCATCGTCAATGGCCCCGGTGAGATGGCTGATGCCGACTATGGTTATGTCGGTGCAGGTCCCGGCAAGATCTCTCTCTACAAAGGGAAGGAGTGCGTGGAGCATAATATCCCCGAGGGTGAGGCTGTGGAGCATCTGCTCAAGCTCATCAAAGAAGACCGGAAGTCGTAACATTAATTTGGTTCAATGACAAAACTCGTTTATTATCTTCTCTATGCTGTCAGCACCCTGCCTTTCAGGGTGCTGTATGCGCTTTCCGATATGCTCATGCCGTTGCTCTATTATATAATAAGGTATAGGCGGGGTATCGTGAGGCGTAACCTTACATCGGCTTTCCCTGAGAAATCGCCGAAGGAGATCAAGCGCATCGAGAAGAAGTTCTATCATTGGTTCTGCGACTATTTCTTAGAGGCTATCAAACTGCTGAGCATCAGTGACGAGGAACTGAACCGTCGGTTCCACGTCAAGAACCCAGAGGTGCATGAGGCCTGGTTCTTGAAAGGACGCAATACAGCGGGATTCCTCGGCCATTACTGTAATTGGGAATGGCTCTCACGCGTAGGCAAAGACATGAATCCCGAGCGGCGCGTCTGTCTCATCTATGACCCACTGCACAGTAAGGCTATCGATTATGTCTTCTATAAGCTTCGTTCTGATCCTCCTATTGGCGTGCCCACACCGAAAAAGGATATTCTTCGGCAGCTCGTCACGTGGCGGCGTGAGGGTCGCATGAGTCTCTCGGGATATATCGCTGACCAGGCACCGAAGTGGGAGAATATCCACTTGTGGCTGCCGTTCCTCAACCATCCCGAGACACCTGTCTTCACGGGTGCCGAGCGCATCTCGCGTAAGATGAACGATGTTGTCTATTATGTGAAGATGACGCGTCCACGCCGCGGCTATTATAATATGGAGTATATCCTATTGTCAGATGACCCCGCGAGCCTTCCGGAGGGAGAGTTGACCCGTCGCTTCTTTAAGATGTTGGAGGCATCGGTGTGTGAGGCACCGGAGTATTATCTCTGGACCCATAATCGTTGGAAGCGCACGAAGGCGGAGTTTGACCGCCGCTTCGATATTGTCAACGGAAAGGTCGTGCCGAAGAAGAATGCGTGATTTTAGGTTCTTCAGCTTTTCGGGTTGATACTGCAGTCAACCTCGAAGAGGTTGTACATGGTTAGCCCCAGGTAAGGAGCACAGCGACGCAACCTGGGGTTTGGGGCGAGCGATTAAACCTGACCTGTCGGCCTCGAAGAGGGCGAACATGGGCGGGATGCTAGTTATAGGTGGTTATCTAAACCATGTTCGCCCTCTTCGAGGCCGGATTGCAACGGAATCACGCCGGTCCTAAACCCCACGTTTCGGCTGCGCCTCACGTGGGGCTAACCATGTGCAACCTCTTCGAGGTTGACTGCGGTATTAACGCGAAAACCGGAAGAACCGGATTTAACAGAATATTCATACGATAAAACTTGCCGTATATCATTATTTTGTATAACTTTGCAAAGGGGTTTATGCGGTGTGCATTGCCCCCAAGAAGTAATATGAATAGAATTTAATCACTTAAATAATTACGCTTATGAACAAAATTTTACGCTTCTCGCTGATGCTCATCATGGCATTAGTTAGTAATTTCAGCTTCGCTGACACTGTAAATCTGATCGAGACAGATTTCACTGCCGGTCAGGGTGATTGGACCATTGATAACAAGACGTTACCAGAAGGTCTGTCTTATGTATGGAAAGCAGATAAGAGCTATGGTATGAAGGCATCTGCTTATGTTAGCGGAAAAACTTATGCTGCTGAGAGCTGGTTGATCTCTCCTGTTATCGATGCTACCAACTACACAGGCTTGAAACTCTCTTTCAAGCATGCAATCAATAAATTTACTTCTGTGGACAAAGCAAAGGAAGAGGCTACGGTCTGGGTGAAGGCTGATGGTGCTGATTGGGAGAAAGTTGAGATAAGCTATCCTACAAAGCTCAGTTGGACATTCCTTGATGTGAAGGATATCGATTTGTCAAAGTACGATGGCAAGAAACTTCAGGTTGCTTTCAAATATGTTAGCACAGCAGAGAAAGCAGGTACATGGGAGGTTAATAATGTTGTTGTATCTGGTGAAGGTGCACCATTGGTTGATCCTAATGCAAAAGGTCAGGAAGCTAACCCTTACACAGTTGAAGAGCTTCTCGCTATGGATGCAGATAATATCACTGTTACCGACAATGTCTGGGTAAAGGGTATTATCGTTGGCTATTTGAATTCTGATAACAAGCAAACTGTCGTAAAGACAGACACAGAAGGCAATACAAACATTGCTATCGCTGCTACTGCAGGCGAGACGGATGCTTCTAAGGTTGTTCCAGTTCAGCTCCCTAAGGGTGATATCAGAACTGCATTGAATGTTGCTGATCATCAGGATTATATCGGCAAAGAGGTAATGGTTAAAGGTAACATTCAGAAGTACTTTTCGGTTATTGGTGTGAAGAACACTTCTGACTATAAAGCTCCTACTGCAACTAACATTAATACCATCTCTATTAAGGCTAATCCCGATGCTCCTCTCTACAACCTCGCTGGCCAGCGCGTAAGCAAGAGCTACAAGGGTGTGGTGATCAAGAACGGTAAGAAGGTAGTGGTGAAGTAATTGATACTGCTGACAGCCTCGGAGAGGCTGATTTTACATAACCCCAGACTAAGGGAGCGAAGCGACCGCAGTCTGGGGTTTGTTGTGAGTGCTTATTTGACTGATCTCCTGCCTCGAAGAGGCAGACTGCACGACAGTGCGCTATGTCTATGATGAGTTGTTTTCAATATAGCGCGCTAAGGCGCAGTCAACCTCTCCGAGGCACTTGCCGATACAAAGACCGGAGTCCAAACGTTATCTGCCAATCTGTCAAACCCGTCATCTTTTGTCTTGATTTATCGCAAGAAATGTCCGATTAGGGAAAACTCCCCCTCTAAATAGGGTTTTCCCCCGCTGCCACTTGTAACTTTGGCGCTATCTTTGCGTCGTATTTAGAAAACGAAGCAGAAATTCGTTGAACAGACAACAAGAGTTGAATCAACAACAAGAGTTGGACAGATAATAAGACAAAATATAAACAACATAATTAAATAACAAAAGACTATGAAAAAGTTTTTAGCTTCCGCTCTGATGCTCCTCGCAGCATCCACAGCAACATTTGCTCAGCATGCAGTTGGTTCCTTCACACTGCAGCCGAAGGTAGGTCTGAACATTGCCAGCCTCACTAAGTATGACGGCAGTGATCCGCGCTATGGTGTCGCAGCTGGCGCTGAATTCGAGTATCAGGCTACAGACATCTTCAGTCTGAGTTTTGGTGCCCTCTATTCGCAGCAGGGTGGTAAGATGAAAGATGGAGGTACTACTTATACCCGTAAGGCAGATTACGTCAACGTTCCTATTATGGCTAACGTCTATGTAGCCCCTGGATTGGCTGTGAAACTTGGTGTTCAGCCTGGTTTCAACGTGAACTCTAAGTTCGAAACAACGGTTGCAGGTACGACTGGATCAACCGACATAGATGCTAAAAGCGTAGACTTCTCTATCCCTGTAGGTCTTTCTTACGAGTATAAGAATGTAGTGTTGGACGCTCGTTACAACTGGGGCTTGACAAAGGTTTTTGACAACCGCGATTACAAGAACAGCGTCTTCCAGATCACACTTGGTTATAAGTTCGATCTCTAATATATTATTTATATAGCTAGTTGAACCACAATAGGGCGGCCCAAAAGGGTCGCCCTATTTTTAGCCCCACCCCCGCCCCTCCCCCATCCAGGGGAGGGAGA
>DEKJ01000046.1 GCA_002353825.1 Prevotella sp. UBA2725
AGCTTATCCCGAACTCAGGTTTGGAGATGACTGGAAGCACGAAGTAAGACTGATGGAAGTTAATCGTTACAGCGCCAAGAGCGATCCCGACGTATATTTGCTTGGCGGCGAGAACGCATGTCCGCCCGATGAAGTGGGCGGTGTCGACGGCTACCGCAATATGCTCGACTTGCTCCAACATTCTGATGAGGACTATGAAGAGGCAGCCAGCTACGCCCAGTGGTTGCCAGAGGGGTTTGACGAGAACCTGTTCAGCATTCGTGATGCCAAACTTCGCATCGACGATTATCTCAGAGGCGTAAGGACAGTACAGCAGATGATGGGCGACAAATACAATTAGGGATGAACAAGGAAAGACTGATCAACCAGCTGCTCAACGCCATCACATCGCTGGTAGACAATAATGATTACTTTGACTCGATTGCCGACATCAGTCCGGGGAAGGAGCAGGACACGATGGAGATCAAGATAGACTTGCCCTATCCGTCCTACCGTGAGGACCTGCTTAGAGAGATACCCGAAAGACTCAGCCGATGGAAAGTCAACTCCTTCATCAGCACCTAAAGGCGATGACATCATCAGCTTCCACTATCGCCCTATCGATGAGCTGGTGGAGGAATGCAGCAGACTTGGATAAAGGCTGCAAAAAGAGGAAATCGGTAAAGTGGCAAGCAGCGAACCACGAAGGTGGGTGTAAGATATAATGTCTACTATCTCGAATTTTCTTTTGGTGAACAATAAAAAAAGACTGTGAAGTTTTGCTCGTTAGGAAAATAGTTGCTAATTTTGCCGATGAGAAATTAATTTACTCAATGCATTGAGTAAAATTACTCAAGGCATAACAATCTTCAATTAAAGCAATCAGAAATTTATGTTCACAAGACAAGAATACAATATCATCAAGAAGCGGCTGGAGGAGCCCAGAAAGTTCATCCAGGTGGTTATGGGGCCACGGCAGGTCGGCAAGTCAACTGTGGTAAAGCAGGTATTGAAGGACATTGCTATTCCACATCTGCTTTTTCTGGCCGACGATGTGCCGGCAAGTAACCGTGCGTGGATCAGTGACTGCTGGGAACAGGCTCGTGTGCTGCTCCGTGTACAAAAAGCCTCAGAGGTGGTGCTTGTCATTGATGAGATTCAGAAGATCCAGGGTTGGAGTGAGATTGTCAAGAAGGAATGGGATATGGACTCCTATCAAGACGTTCCCGTCAAGGTCCTTCTCCTCGGCTCTTCTCGTGTACTTCTAGAGAAAGGACTTGCCGACTCCATGGCGGGCCGTTATGAGGAGATACGCATGGGGCACTGGTCCTATGCTGAGATGCGCGATGCCTTTGGATGGTCTCTGGACCAGTATGTCTTCTACGGCGGATACCCTGGCAGCGCAACGCTGATAGAGGACGAGGACCGTTGGAGCGACTATGTCCAGTCAGCCATCGTTGACGCCACGATCAACAAGGACATTCTTCAGAACACGGTAATCACCAAACCGGCCTTGCTTAAACAGACCTTCGAGCTTGCTTCGGCCTATTCCGGAGAGATCGTCTCTCTGACCAAGATGCTGGGGCAGCTGCAGGATGCCAAGAACACGACGACCTTGTCGGGATATCTGAACTTGCTGGAACAGGCCGGACTGGTTGGCGGTCTGCAGAAATACTCCAATGATATGGCAAGAAAGCGGGCCAGCATCCCTAAATACCAGGTGTTCAACAACGCGCTCAAGACCGTATTCGTGAACAAGAATTTCAGTCAGGCAGTCATGGACAGAAAGCTATGGGGACGTATCTTTGAGTCAGCCATTGGCTGCCATCTTATGAACGAAGCCTACCGTCACCGTCTCACGCTCTATTACTGGCGTGATGGTAACGATGAAGTAGACTTCATTCTCCAGAAAAAGAGCCAGATCATCGCCATAGAAGTAAAGAGCAACGATGAGCAGGACACGCATGGCCTTCATGTCTTTCAGGAGAAGTTCCATCCGATGCTCTCAGTCATCGTTGGGCGTTCGGGAATACCAGCGGAGACCTTCCTCTCAATGAATTTGGATAAGCTGTTCTGACGTCATCCATCCATTTGTTCAACTATCCTCATACCCTTCATGGACACGATTACAACGAGATGCCTGCATCTTTATTTTGTCCGAAATATCTATTAAATTTCGGACAAAAGCAAATCATGGTGACTATTCTAAATACTAAAGTCACGCATAAAGACCGAAAGATTTTATGTCTAGTTTGCTTCTTGTATATATAAACTTGTATATATAAAAAGGAGTAAAGTGGTACGGAATTGGATGAACAATCCCCGCTTGCATTACAAGCAAGTCAGGGATTGTTGCATTTTCTTTTGGCTTTCTTATGGATGTCGTTATAAGCAAGGAATTCTTGTCAATCTGCTCCATTAAATGATATTTTGGAAGAGATCATCGAGCAGTACTGTAGACTGTATATCCCCTGAGTATTTGTTGCTTACAAGTCCGTAAGTGGTTATGATAACCAAATGGAGTGCTTTCTTAGTCTTGGTGAGCACTCGGAATGTTGCCAGACGGTCACGCAGGCGTTCATCGTATGCGGAATTGATCATGAAATTAGAATTGGAGAATTTCATTTCACATACGTCTATAATCCCATCTCTACGATCAATAAGTAGGTCAATCTGTGTACCTTTGTAGGAATTGCCATCAGCATCGGTAAATGGTTTGCATTGCCAAGAACAAACGTCGGTGAGGACGCCACCAATGCGTAGCTTCTGCTTTATCTGAGGTATATGATGCAGACAAAGTTGTTCGAAAGCATAACCCTCCCATGTCTTGCGAGCTTGCATCTCACGCATGTTGCTCCAGAAGTGTTCGTCCTGACTATTGTCATTATTAACGAATTTGAGATAAAACAGAGAATACAGGTCGACGAGCTGATACATCTGCTCCTTGGTCTTCTTTCCAAATGCATGGTATGTCCTGAGGAAATCACATTTGCAAAGATTGTCAAGTGCCTCAGTAAGCAACCCCGTACTTCTTATCCTCGCAGCAGAACAGATCTCCTCCCGAGTCATCCCGACGGATTTTTGTGCCAGGATCTCGACTATAGAACGATACAAGGTAGAGTCCTTGAACAATGAGCGGAAGACAAAATCATATTCTGTCTTCAATACTGCACCTTCTGAGAAAAACAGCTGATCGATGTTTTCGCTGACAGTCATACTTGGCTCAAGCATGTCAAGATAATAAGGGATGCCTCCCATAGTCATGTAAGCCTCTGCTATCTGATAACGGGTCCAGTTGATTTTCTTGCTTTCAAGGAACTCCTCTGTCTCTTCCAGGTTGAACGGCCGAAGATAAATTTGACGATTTACGCGGCCGTGCATGCCTCCCTTGTCACCGATAAGCTTTGACAGCATCCATGTTGTAGCTGATCCACAGATAAAGAGTTTCAGGTTTTCGACCGTACTTGCCCAGCTATTCCAAAAATAGCTGAACGCTGTGAGGAAATTTGACTTTGGGGTATCCATCCATGGTAACTCATCAAGGAAGACAATAATACGGTCTTTCTTGAGGGTAGACAAGTAATCCTGAAGTTGCCCGAAGGCCTCGAACCAGTCTTTGGGCTGTTTTAGCTTCTTTCCGGAATAGCGCTGAAGACTCTTCTGGAATAAATCGAGCTGGATCCTTCTTGGTGTCTCGAATGACCCCGTGAAATAGAAATCGAACTTGTCATCAAAGAATTTGCGTATGAGATATGTCTTTCCTACGCGTCTCCGGCCGTAGACAGCTATCAGCTCAGGTTTATCGCTCTGAATATACTCCTCGATGAGTTTTTGCTCACGCTCACGTCCTATGATTTTCTTTAGCATGATCATATGTATTTTTATGCCGCAAAGATAATAAAAGATATCGATACAACTACCAAATCTTATGCTTTTTTTGAGATTTGGTAGTACTATCGCAATAGAAGAGGAGTATGCTCCACGCATTTATCCGAAGAGTATTTGCTTCTTCTACCCATAGTAGCTAATATTAGATACCGCAAAGTTAATGAATTTGTTCATTTTAACAAAATGCGGGTGTCCAATTTAGCGGCAGTATTATACTTTACTCCATGATAGCGAATGCAGGGGCACAGATCATATTCGGTGATAGCGTTAAAAAAAAGTTTCGACCATTATAGTCACAAGAAACAAAATATCCTTTATTCTTGTCTTGTATACAAGATAAAATTATTATCTTTGCAACATTCATCATTTATAGTATAGAAAAATATGAAGGATATTAACCGACAAGAATATTTGGACAAGATAGAGAAGTATCTCGGCAAGGATACAATCATCATACTTACCGGCCAGCGACGGGTCGGCAAGAGCGCTATCCTGCGTCTGTTCAAACATAAGGTAGAAGCTCTTGCTGATGCTAACGTAATCTATATTAATAAGGAGAAGAAGGAATACGATGCCATCCGCACCTATTCCGATCTGAATGATTACATTGATGAGCGCCGTGACCACTCTAAGACCAACTATATCCTGATTGATGAGATCCAGGAGATCAAAGAGTTCGAGAAGAGCGTCAGGAGCTATTATGAGGACGAGGACATTGAGATTATCATTACCGGCTCTAACTCAAAGATGCTCAGCAGCGACCTGAGCACCCTTATCGGCGGCAGGTATAAGGAAATCTATATACAGGCACTGAGCTATAAGGAGTTTATGGATTTCCATCAGCTCCCCGATTCTGACGAGACCCTCAGCAAGTATATCCGTTTCGGCGGTCTGCCAGGGCTTGTGAAGTTCGGACTTGACGAGCAAGATGCCAGCGAGTATCAGATGGATGTATATAGCACTGTGCTGCTGAAAGATGTCATCATGCGCAATCAGATACGCAACGTTCCATTCCTTGAGAATCTCGTCCGATTCCTGGCCGACAACACAGGCAAGATCATCTCAGCCAACAGTATTGCCAAATACATGAAATCGCAGGGAGAGAGCATCACCTCCACAATAGTCATCAATTATACGAAGTTCCTTTGCGAAGCCTATATCATACATAAGGTCGACCGTTTTGACATCCACGGCCGGCGCATCTTC
Source organism: Prevotella sp. UBA2725 (assembly GCA_002353825.1). Lineage (GTDB taxonomy): Bacteria > Bacteroidota > Bacteroidia > Bacteroidales > Bacteroidaceae > Prevotella. Next base: position 5,074 of record DEKJ01000046.1, read on the forward strand.
GAGAGCAACGACAAGTTCTATTTCGAAGACCACGGCATACGGAATGCCCTGGCTGGCGGATCGAGAGAAGGCGACATTGAGAAGGTCATCGAGAACATCGTCTATAACCAGTTGGTACGGATGGGCTATAAGGTGATGGTAGGACAGCTGCAGGCAGGTGAGATCGACTTTGTATGCACCAGGCCAGAGGGCAATAGGATATATGTCCAGGCCTCTTACATCATCATGGATGATAATACTCGCAGGCGCGAATTCGGCAATCTGCATTCCATCAACGACAACTACCCCAAATATGTGGTATCCATGACGCCACTTGTAAGCTTATCCGACGATAACGGCATCTATCACCTGAGTCTGAGAAGGTTCCTGACTGAAGGCCTGCCCAATCAGTGACAAAGGACAAAATTGTCTGAAGACAGACCTTTCTCGACCGGATGCTAGCTCATTACACCGATTAAAGATTCTAAAGCCAAAATCAATGGCAAGCCGGTATCATTAAGTAGCCAGTTCTTTCCATCAGCAAGAAGAATTCTTTGCCCATCATTAAGACAAGCGTAGACCTTATCACCATAGAAGACCAGGCTATCAACGTACAGCATCTTGTCAACCTCTGTGGTATGTGAGATAATCTTCTTTCTAATGGGCAGTTTATCTTTGGTCTCACCAAAGGTAGCAACCAGCAGGCGGTTGAAATCGACATACTGCTGGACAGAAGAGACTTGCTGCTCAACGGATGAAACGGAAGCAACTTCAATATCGACATGCTCCAACACCTGGTAGGAGTACTTGCTGTGCTTGATGACTTCCATGCCATAGAAGGTTATCATCATCCAACTTACGGGACAGTTCATTGCATCGTAGACGATGGAAGTTTGCCAGCCGAAGACCTCAAAGAGACGGTCGGCATCATCGGCAATGGCAATCCATGTCTTTCCGTTCTTGAAGAACACGAAGTGTGCATCATAGTTGCCTTTGGAGAGTCCAACGAGACGGGAAACTTGTTCACGGTCGCTTGCATTAAGGGTATGATTTTTCTTTTGATTGATAAGCGTCATTTTCTTTTGGAGATAAGAATGTCTTGTGAACCGAAGCCCACAAGACACAGATAATAGATGAATGAAGGGGAAACTAAGGTAAAGGCAGCTCAAAGGTCTTGTAGACTTGTTTACCTTCCTGGTCAATGAAGAACCAGCGCTCAGCGCGGTATGGGTTTCCGTTGCCGTCTACAGATGCATAGTCGACTTTGACTTTCCACCCACTGAATGGACCCTTCTTTCCCGCCTTCATCACTAGTGAACGAATCTCTGCCATCCCCTTCATCTGACGCTCAGCTAAGCTCATGACATAACTGTCCTCCGGATCGAAACGGCGCATGTCGTCTGTGCGCTTCATGATGGTATCAGTAACGGTCTGCAGTGTTCGCAAGATACCTTGTACTTCAGTCTTGGAGAAGTAACCCGTGCCAAAAGCTGAGTCAGGCTCGGAGGTGGCGATGATCTTCAACTGCTGCGGATTGTCGATGTTCAGTGTGAGATTCTCTTTGGCCAACTCTACCATCTTACTCTTGGAAGGGCCGCATGACACGAGTGTCAAGCAGCAGAAGAGAAACATAATAATCTTTGTCATGGCACTCGATTCTATATTCCGTACTTCATGGACAGGTTGGTGATGTTGCCGTAAGGCTTGAAGCGGATGCGCTTCGTTGCAGGAATGGTGATGACCTCACCCGTCTGCGGGTTACGTCCCTGTCGCTCGGGACGATACCGTGCTAACTAACGGATAAGAAAAGAAAGAAAATATAGTGATTATCAGTTATTTATAACCTTATTGTGTTTTCCGATATTTTGTTATTTTGCCGATTTTTGCCGCTGGGGTGTTAAAATTAACACCTTATTAACACCCCAAATGGAGGAATCTTCGTACCTTTACGGCGTCAACATACAACAATCGGAAAACAACGGAAAATCACTATGGCAGAGACAAGAGGCAAGAACAAGAATCTCATTGAAGCCGGCAATCCCCGCCTTCTGAGAAAGCCCGTCAAACAGGGCAAGGAGTATAGTCTGTATCTGGAGTACCAGATGGGCTATAACCACGACACCGGTACATCCATCCGCAAAAAGGAAACGCTTTCGCTTTATGTCTTGGCAAGTCCAAGGACAGTCGGCGAGCGCCAAAAGGTCAAGGAGACCATTGAGTTGGCGAAGAAGATTCGCTTCGAGCGGGAGCAGGAGTTTTTAGAGAACAAGGAGGGCTACCGCTTGAAAAAGGACAAGACGCTAAACTTCCTCGACTTCTATCAGGCTTACATCGAGAACTACAACAAGAAAGACGTGCGGATGGTGCGTATTGCATACAACCGGTTTGTTGATTTTCTGAAAGTCTATCATCCGTTGATGGCTGAGTATATCAAGCCCGATGTCATCACGCACGACATGATGGTGAAGTTTGTCGACTATCTTCAGACGCGCAGTGTCGGCGAGGGTGCCAAGAGCATACTGCAACGGTTCAAGAAGGTCGTCCGCTTCTGTGTCTCGCAGGGACTGATGGCAAAAGATCCCTGTGAGGGTGTCAAGTGCATCGTTGACGACCAGGTGCTGAAGAAGGATATTCTCTCGCAGGAGGAGATTCAACGGCTCATAGAGACTCATTATCCAAGAGAGAAAGAAAATGTCCGCAACGCTTTCATCTTTTGTCTCTATACGGGCATGCGTTTCTGTGATGTCAAAGACCTGCGGTATGGCAGCATCGACTATGCCAACAGACTGCTGTCGTTTGAGCAGGACAAGACCAAGGGTCACTCCGCACGCAGTTGGGTGTCAATACCGCTGAACGACGGACTGCTGACGCTTGTCGGTAAGCCCGAGGATTCCGGCAAGGGGAAGGAAGACCTCATCTTTGACCTCCCGTCTTACGAGAGCTGCTGTAAGTCGGTTAGGCGGTGGGTGAAGCGTGCCGGCATAGACAAGCATATCAGCTGGCACTGCGCCCGCCACTCCTTTGCGGTCAACATCCTCAACAATGGAGCCAACATCAAGACCGTTGCCAGTCTGCTCGGCCATAGCGGCCTGAAACACACGGAGAAGTACACGCGTGCCGTTGACAAGCTGAAAGAGGATGCCATTAACAGTCTGCCGGAGCTGAAACTTTGAAGGAACGTTGGGGAAATGAAAGAAAAATCGTACTTTTGTAGCATCCTATGGCTATACCTATAAATATAGAGAAGTTGCTCGGCGGCAACACAGTAGAGAATAACCGCATCGAACTGAAGGGTGGATGGAATCCCGATTCCATCTACCGAACCATCTGTGCCTTTGCCAATGACTTTGAGGACAACGGCAGTGGCTATATTATAGTGGGTGTGGACGAAGACAATGGCAGGCCCGTCCGCCCTGTCAGAGGTGTTCCTATTGAGACCATTGACAGGATAGAGAAAGAAATGGTTGGATTCAACAACCTTTTCGAGCCATTCTATATGCCACGGGTGTCCGTTGAGGACATTGATGGAAAGAAGGTCATTGTCATCTGGGCTTTGGCAGGTGACCGTCGGCCTTACAAGATTCCGGAGAATGTCACAGCCAAGCATAAGACTCCCAAATATTTTATTCGCTATAACTCCAGTTCTATAGAGGCGAAGGGGGAGAATGAAATGGAGTTGATAGAGCTTGCCAACCGTGTGCCATTCGATGACCGTGGAAATCTGACGGCAAGGATCAGCGATGTCTCCATGCTCCTTATCCGCGAGTTCCTCAATCAAGTACAAAGCAAGTTGCTTGACGACATAGAGGATGCCAAGCCTCATGACGTGCTTGAACAAATGGGCTTGCTAGATGGACCTATAGAAAGTGAACGAGTGAAGAACGTCGCATTGATGATGTTCTCGTACCATCCAGAGAAGTTCTTCCCCGGCACACAGATAGACATTGTTATATATCCGAGGGGCAAGGATGATGATCCCGACAACTTCATAGAGATTGATCCTATAAAGGGACCTGTCAATATCATTATACAAAAGGCTTTGGACTTCCTGCGCACGATGGTTATACAACAGCGTGTGCAGAAGGTGCCGACGCAGGCGGAGGCTATTCGGACATACAACTATCCGTATCAAGCACTAGAGGAAGCTGTTACCAACTCCATGTACCATCGCTCCTATCAGGAGCGAGAGCCGGTAGAGATCTCTGTCATGCCCGACCAGATAGAGATAATCAGTTATGGCGGTGCCGACCGCAGCCTTAGTCTTGACGCGCTGCGTTCCGGAAATCGTCTGCATGCCCGTCGTTATCGCAACAGACGCTTGGGAGACTTTCTTCATGAGCTTGGCTTGACCGAAGGCAGAGGAACCGGCCTGCCGACAATTCACCGGGAGCTAAGTAACATTTAAAAATTAAC
>DEKJ01000044.1:0-10043 GCA_002353825.1 Prevotella sp. UBA2725
AGTTAATTTTTAAATGTTACTAAGGTCTTCACCTCATAAGCCTCTATGGTCTCGCCGGTTGTCGTACCCCACACCTTGCGCATGGCCTTAAAACCTTCTTGGAAGCGTGACATATTTTTAGTTACGAAATCAGAGATCTTGTCGAAGTTGAGTACATGCTCCTTGAGCGTCCATGCTTCCTGTCCGTTGGAGAGCTGTGTGCGGGTCATATACATGTCGATGTCAAGGACATTGGCAATCTGCTTGTTGAATTCGTTAGTGAGCGTCTTCACATCCTCGGGAGCCCCATAGCCCTTTACCAGTTCGTTGGCAACTGCATAGATGCCAGCCTCCAAGAGGGCACGACCGGTGAAGATGTATCCTTCCTGCTGTGCCTTGCGCAGATATTCATATCGCTTCTCGGCAGTCATCTTGCCCAAATTGGTGTAAAGCTCCATAAAGTCTTTGCGGGCTGTGCCACCGACGACCTCTATGCCTTGCGAGCGCAGATTGTCCACGCGCAGCATATCGTCGCTGACCGGTGTAGCCTTGAGATAGATCACAGACCCCGGTTCGGTCTTGGTCTCATCAGCAGTCTGGTTGGGAGCTGCCCATGCAGCATCCGTCACCTGCACATAGTGACCATCTTCGCTCTTGCCGTTGTTCTCCGTGATACCATAACCGTTCTGAATGCGGTAGTAGCCGTCTATAGCCTTCACCGGTTCCTTGGTTGTGAGTGTGTAGGAAGCGGCGGCGTTCTCTACATTGCTCACGTCGAGATAACAAGTATTGTTCTTGATATAGGTGAGCGTTCCTGTAGAGCCTGTGCCTTCCAAGACATCACTGTTGTTCACATTGTCGAAGGTGCCGGTAGTGTTTCCAAGCACGCGCATCTTCGAGGCATCGAACTTTGTGCGGTACTTGTCTTCTGTCTCGTCCTTCAACCAGATCTCGCCTTTCAGCAGGTTGTCGCCTTCTACGGCAGCGGGCTCCTCGAGCAGCGGCAGCAGACGGTTCTCTTTAGGATTGGTGCTGTTGCATGCCAGCACGACGGCGGTCTTCGAAGGCACTTTGCCCGAGGTAATCTCTTTGAGGTGCACCGTACCGTCGGCGTTGATCTTGTCAACGGTGTAGGCCTTTACGCCATCAAGACACTCGTAGGGGAATGCGGTGTACATGGTGGTGTAGTACTTGTCGCCTACCTTTGCCTGCTCAGAGGGCATAGCGCCAAAGTAGGCATCCGTACTGTTGCGGGTGATAGGGATGACTTGCCAGTGGTAAGACGCGTCATTCTCATTGGCATTATTATAAAGTCCGGGATGGTTCACTTTGCCAACACCCTCTTCTTGAGTAAAGGCATCATTATAATCCACCATATAGGCGGTAGAAGAACCTGCTGAGCCATAGATATAGAAATGATCACCATGCTTAGAGAAGGTATATGTCTTGTTGGCAATAGACTTGGAATCCATACCTTGAGCAGCCATATTGGTGTTATCCAATCCTCCTGTCCCGTCAGACGTTCCTGTGATCTTTAAGACGAAGGCAGGTGAGGCGTGCATCACATCGCTGTTGCTCTCCAAGAGCATGATGGAGTTCTTTAGGTATCTGTCATCTCGTGATACATTTTTATCTGAGATACCCATCAGTCCTAAATTGCGGTTGAACTTCACGTTCCTTACGATGCAATAGAAGCCTGTTTTCGCCATGTCGATCTTGTCGAATGTCGCCACATACTTGCCCTTGTTGTCCTCTGTGACGGTAAAGGTATAGGGATTGTCTGTCGACACCACCTGGCCATCTTTTGTCCAGGCCTTAAATTGTCCAGAATACATGTCGGCAAAAGCGGTCAAAGTAACCTTATCGCCTACTTTATTTGTGGCTATGTCAATGCCTGCAGTTCCTACTGACTCATTCTCTGATGCAACATAGACCAAGCCTTTCTTTGCGAAATGGGCTGTATAGCTAAATATTGCGGGATCACCTTTGCTCGTTTTGTTACTGCTAAGTATACCCGCAGATGGACTCTGCATTCTACTGAACACCTTTCCGTCAGAACTTGTCCAATAGTCGAAGACATAACCCTCTGCAGGCTGAGAAAAGAGATAAAACTCTTTTGAAGCAGCCTGTTGAGAAGATTTTTCTGTGTGATCAATTGTCTTCTCGTCTGCGTAATCTTCGCTCTTGGGCGTTTCCTGTTTGTCTGAGACATAAACCTTGCCCTCGCCAGTGGGCGATGCCGTCGCTGTCACTTTGTAATAGTAGTCTGTTCCTTCCGCCATCATATTGACGCTAAGGAGCAGAAAACAGCAAAGCAACAGCCATTTCAATCGTAGGTAAATCTTTGTTTTCATTGCCTTGTAAATTTATTTGTTAGTACTAATCATATTTATTTGTTCTTTCCTCCCGTTGTAGTATCTGTCGGCACACCTCACCATCAGAGCGGCGACGATGAGCAGGTGGGCTGCATCAACCTGGTCGGTGATGAAAGGTGTGACAACGATGAACATCAGGAGAATGAGTGCATATACAGCATACACATTATTATATAGAGGTCGATGGCGGAAGCAAAGCCACACTACGAGGGGTAGTGGGTTGAAGGGAATGAGATACCAGTTCCAGCCACGACCGAAGAGGTTGGAAACTAAAGAGAAATACAAAAGGAAACATCCGAAAAGAGTCTGTACGACAAACAAGAGGGTATTGGTCACACCCCGCTCGCGCTCCCAACAGCATAGATGTTCGGTAACTGTCAAGACAACGATGATCAGCAAGAAGATTACAGAGAACACAAGGGGTGTGAATCCTGTGGATGTAGGAAAAACTCGCAGGGGCAACAATCTCGTTTCTTTCCCCGTGAAGACTGGTCTTCTTATGTGGGAGTTCTGCGTGCTGACAATGGAGCCTTGCTTGAGATATGTCGTTATGATCTCAGGAGCCATTCTGTCTTCCGCAGGCCAATAGTCATCAGCTTGACTGCCGAGAAATGTCATGAAAACAAATTCAGCCCACGGAGCGTGGCGCGATAAGTATCGGATGCCTTCTCCATTTGTAGGTTTCATCAATTGGCCGAAATGACTGAAGTCAATGTATTCATTTTGCAGAACACTCTCAACCATAAGCAGACTGAGCGTGATGCAATTATTTCGGAAGAAGGTGAAATATCGCCTTGGTCCTTCCTCCATATCCTCGTCGAGCGCGCGCCACAGCTCCTGCTTCTCGTGTGGCGTGAGATTGAGTTCATACTCCGTGACGCCACGTCCCTCAGCCTTATACTGTTGCAGAAATTCCTGGGCAGGCACTGCGACGAAGCAAGCCTTCGACTTGCCGGCAAAGAATTTCAGATAGTTGGGCTCGGTCTCAAAGGTATAGACGTAGTCGAGATCCTTTGACGGACATTGCATGTGTAGCACGCAATGTCCGAAGACCGAATAGATCTCGCTGCCGGGACTGATGACCATCAGGCTTGCCGTCACAAAATGTGTACTGTCCTGCGACGTGGCTGCCGACGCCTGGCATATAGCAAAACAGTGTATCATCAGCATGATGACACACCACAGTACCTCGTTTATGATGTGACGCAAGGAGCTCATCACTTGCTTGCGTTAATGGCACGAGGGGCATAGCCACCCCACCTGGCAATGGCTTTGCCGTTATAGAAAGATACTATTTCACAACTGTTGTGAACAGCTGACCATATCAGTTGTTCACCTGTGTCGAAGGAGAAGTACAAATCCCCTCCCACATTAGCTAAACTTCCTTTTTTGTTGTAGGAAGTTGTAGTAATGGCAAAGAAAAGTCCTCTTCTATTCATTTTATCTAATAAGTAGTCAAACAGATACTTTTATATTCGGCAAATATACGCAATTCCGTGCTATTGAACAAATTTTAAGCCGATTATTTTAAAGTTTTCTCTTTTTTCTTGTCCTTCAAATTCTTTTCCTAACTTCGTCAATGCGTCACCCGAATTTTATCTGTTCGGCAGTCTATTCTGCCTCAACCCCATGAAACCCTTGCTATGATGCAAGACGATTCTCGCAGCGGTGTATATATTTTCTCGCGGAGCCGCGCGAGATAATCGAGCCACGCAGTTATTGCTTCTGAGAATGAGAGCACGCAGAGAGCCCTTCGGTCTTGGGAGAAGTTCACAGAGATGAACCAACACTGTTCTCACAGTATATCTCCTCGTATGCTCCACATACTCTCCACATAGACCGAAGGTCTCTCTGCTCTCTCCTCATAAGGTCGAAGGCCTCTCAGCGATCTCAGCCTCTCACACGTATCATCTCATCAACTCAATAAGCTCTGCGGTTCTGCGCGAGATTAAACCCTTTCACACGATCTTAACAACAGAATGGTGCAAGAATGATTTAATTTAATCATTTCGTCACAGATGTTTCTTGCTACAAATGTCGGCAATTACAATTTATCCATTATCTTTGCATTTAAATTAAAACTTTACCCACAGACCATGAACAGAATCTTTTTTTTACTCTGCGCTTTATTTCTCTCCCTGTCCATGATGTCTCAAAGCATCGTGCACAATTTAGACATTACCGTAACTTTGAAGCACAATGGCGATGCCCATATCCGGGAAGTGTGGAAGATCGAAATGGGCGAAGATGTTAAGACAGAATGGTATGTCGTCCACTATCATATAGGTGAACGGAAGATTACGAACCTCACTGTTTCCGATAATGGCTCAAGGCTGACAACCTTAAAGGATGAATGGGATGTCGACGCCAGCAAAGCGGAGAAAGCGGGGAAATGTGGCTTGAGATCTAAAAAAGGCGGTTATGAGCTATGCTGGGGTGTACCGACGCTCGGCAGACATGTCTACACCGTCGACTACGACCTCGAAGGTTTGGTGCTGTCTTTCCCCGACAAGGATGGATTCGGCTATTGGTTTGCCGACCTCAACGATGTGGACCCTATCAAAGCGTTCAGCGTCAGCGTGAAAGCGCCCTTTGCCTTGTCCCATGACAACTGTCAGGTATGGGGATTCGGATACAAAGGTACTGCCAAGGTGACCAATGGCACGACAGAAGCCCTGTCCACAGGTGAGATAGACAAGATAGGACTGCTCATGTCGTTCCGCAAGGGACTGTTTGCACCATCCTTAAAAGGAAAAGGTTCTTTCGCCGAACTGCAGGCGGAGGCTTTCAAAGGAAGCGACTTCGGAGGCGGCTCAGAGGAAGGACCTATGTCGCTTTTCGAAAAGATCAGCTGGATTGTCGGTGGCGTGGTCATCGCGGTCTTGATTCTCATAGCGTTCATACACGATTACCGCCTGAAACGAAACGCAAAAATGTTGCCCTACTATAAAGAGGTGTCACCGGCATGGACGCTGTTGACAGCAGCAAAGGTTCTGGAAGATTATGGCTGGTATAAACAGAAGAACCTTTTTGCGGCTTTGATGCTACGACTCATCAGCAAGGGGAAACTGTCCGTCGAGGTCGGAGAGAAGCTTGACAAGAAAGGGAGAAAAGAGAAAGTGATGAAGGTGGTGCCCACAATGGTCGACAAGCCTTTTGTCCCAGCGAGGTCTGACGACTATCTCTGCGACTACCTGCTCTACATTTTGGCGCAAGCCAAGGATCAAGACGGTATCATCCAGCAAGACAAACTGGAGCAATGGGCGGAGAACAACACGGAAGACATTGAAGACTTTTACCATGCCATGGACACCACCACAGTGGAAGACACCATGAGCGACAGCGAGCGTCAACACCTCTTGGGACTGAGAAACTACCTCGCCGACTTCAACAAAACCGGCGACAGGTCTATCACGGAAGTCCGTGTCTGGGACGATATCATTATCTATTCGCAGCTCTTTGGCTTTACGAAGAAACTGATGAAAGAACTGCACCAAGTATGTCCCGATTATGCCAATCTTTCAGCTTTTGGCCAGGAGGTTGACGATATCAGCATTTATTTTCTTATCTATGCCTGCAGCGACAGTGTCAACGGAGTCATCAGCTCTTACACATCTGAAGCCGTCGAGGCCAGTCTGAACGGTGGGGGAGACTTCGGCGGCGGTGGTGGCGGTGGTGGGCGTTAGACCGCCCCACTTAAGAGGTTAGTTGTTTTCTCACGCAGCGCCGCGGAGATAATCGAGCCACGGAGTTATTCCTTCTGAGAATTAGAGCACGCAGAGAGCCCTTCGGCCTTTCGTGTGGCGTATCGGCCACAAGGATCGCGCCCGGCAAGACCTACTTCCCGACCATTATTGATATTTTTTGGAAAAATATATAGATTTAGAAGGCAGTTCTTGATTAATTTCGTATCTTTGCAACAAATTATAAAACCATAACAATAATTATCTACTATTTATGAAAAAGATTATCATTATTGCGTGCCTATTATTAACTTCGGTAGGAACGTTTGCCCAGCATGCAAAAGGTTCGTTTAACATTCAACCCAAAGTGGGCCTCAATGTAGCAACAATGACAGACAATGACGGCAGCGATCCTCGCGTGGGCTTTGTCGGAGGTGCTGAGTTCGAATACCAAGCCACCGATTTGCTGTCTCTCTCTTTTGGAGCACTCTATTCCCAGCAAGGATTGAAGGCTAACAGCGATGAAATGGACGGTACTATAAAAATGGACTACATTAACGTGCCTGTTCTCTTGAATGTGTATGTTACCAAAGGATTGGCTGTGAAGGCTGGTATACAGCCGGGATTCAAGGTCAATAGTAAGGTCAAGGTCTCTGCTGCTGGTGCTTCCGCTGAGGTTGATTTAGAAAAAGCGCTTTAGGCAGGAGGAGTAGATGCCAGTGTAAAGAGTGTGGACTTCGCTATACCAATGGGTCTTTCGTACGAATACCGTAACTTCCAATTTGACGCTCGCTATAACTTAAGTGTCACCAAAGCCATAGAGGCTGAGGGTGAATCGACAAAACACTCGGTATTCCAGTTCACTATAGGCTATAAGTTCAATTTATAACCAAGCTTTGCAGGATCAGCCAACAGCTATTGGCAGACTGTAAGATAATGTGTGCTTGTTTGCACTTCATATTCTACAATAGGATGGTATGAAGTGCAAACGGCATGTCGTCTTTATAAGATAAAGGAAGTAGGGGACCTTACTCAGAAGCATCTGCTGGGCGCAATTGAATTTGAAACATCCTTAGGTTGTTCATCGTCTCTGGCTACCATAGCCCACCCCAAGCAGGGTGAGTTATGGCTCAGATTAAAATTACTAATCTACTATTATTCCACTACGCTCATTTTGCCCTGCATATTGTAGAACTTACCGTCGGATGCGGCGATGTTGGTCCACACGGTACCCGTGTTGTAGTTCTGCACATGCACCACGTTGCTCTTGGTGGAGTTAGGCTCCGACCAATAGACCATGAACACGTTTGGAGATACTTCCACCACGGTAGGCAGCACGTTGTCGGTAACGCCCTTGTAGACTCCGTTGAGACCGAGGAATGTCATGTGGTGGGCATCCTTGAAACTGTTGCGGAAGGCAAAGGCTCCGAAGTCTACCTTGATGGCTCGGCCGATGGGTGGATAGGGGGTGAATATCTTCCACTCCTGCTCGCCCTTGAAAACTTTTGCACTGAAGACGAGGTTGGCCTTCCCGGGCAACTGCGGCCAGGCTTTCTCCATAGCAGCGGTCAGTTCGTCAGCATTGTTGCTCTTGGCGGCAGCCTGACGGTAGTCGGCAAGATATTTTTCTACAAAGTCGAGAACAGCAGGCTTGTAGTCGCTACTGACGAAATGTGCAGGAACGACTGTGGCGGGTTCCAGTTGCTTCATGGCGCTGATTACCTGCTGCCAACGCTCGATGCCCTTGTCGCCCTGAGTGTCAGCCATCCAAATGTGACCGCCCTCTGTGACGCTGCCACCGCCAACAATAGCCTTCAACGAGGGAATCCAGACAAAAGGATGGGCCGAGTCGTCCTTGCTGTATTTCACCTCCAAGGCATTGCCCTCGATAGCGGGCAGTGAGTCGACAACCTCAGGCACGATGAGCGTGTCGGGGGCATCGGTGCCCAACTGTTCTTTCCACACGTTGAGCTTCATGTCCTTGGAAGCCTCTATGAGATAAGCGGTCTGTGCCGTGGAGATGATCTTTGCCTCTGGGAAGGCCTTGTGGATGACATTGAGACCGAAGTAGTAGTCAGGATCGTGATACGACACGAAGACATACTTCAGATTTTTCTTCAGGTTCTTGATCTCCTTCACGACCTGTTCGGCATACTGTTTCTGAAACTGTGCGTCGATGAGCGCAGCGTCCTTCTTACCATAGACGATGGTGGAGGTCACCGGGAAGATGGCTGATGTGCCGGGATTATAGACTTTCAGTGCCAGTCCCTTGGCCTCGCTGCTTAGAGCGATAACAGTCAAGACGACTGATAATACAATTTTCTTTAGTTGCATATTCGTTTGATTTAGAATGAAACACTTATTGTTTAATTAAAAAGTAAGTTTACCAGAACGTATGTCGTCGGACATACCCTCGTAGGGAGCCTGTGCAATGACTTTCTCGTTGTCCGTTCCCTCGTTCTTAGCATAGGTAATGTCGGCGAATTCTGGTACCACATACTTTGGATACGTCTCGTATTTTGCCCGTGCTTCCTCCATGCGGTCGATGTGCTCATTCTGGAAGCACACCGTAATATCCGGATGCTCGCGTACCCATTTTGGGAAGAAGATAACACCGTGCACCCGCTTCTCCTTCTCCATGAAGTTGAGACTCACGTCTGTGCCCGTGGGTTCTGTCCACGACACCTTGTAGACACCATCGGTAAGCTTCACGATGTCGGCTTTCTGATCTTTTACCCACCGGCCGCCTACCATGCCACTATGAATACGATAGTCTACTGTGTTGGCGTTCTTTACGTAAAATTCATACTCCCAGCCATTGGCATAGGTGTAGATGAAATGCATTCCTAAAAATTTATCCATGAAAAGTTCATTTTAAATACCTGTCTATATTAGAAAGGAAAATTATATCATCAATTTTTATCGATTGCAAAATTAATATATTATCTTTGTGCAGCATTAGCAAATTAGGCCAAAGAATTCTCAATTACCGCCAAACCGGAATTCCTTACCTAAGGTCTAACCTTGCGGATAACTGAATTATACATTATAGAATAATATAGGTACGTAAATGAACGAAGAGCAAGAGAATTTTATTCGTCAGGTAGAACAAGTTGGGAAAGGAAAAGTCCTCATCAAGGTTACGGGGCGCGAGGGTGTTGACCTTGCACCACACAGTCATCATTGCATACAGGTGGTGGAGACTATTGCCGGCTCTCTGCATGTGACTGTCGGTACGCGTGAATACTTTGTGCCTGAGGGCTACACTTGCTGGATTCCCAGCGGCATGGTGCATGCGTTGGCAAGTAACAACCGGAAGATAAACTTGCGTATATTCTATTTTCAGTTGCCTGACGACAGAGACAAGACCTTTGAGTCGTTCAGCGTGCTATATGTATGTCCTTGGGCACGGGCAAATCTAAGTTTCATTGCCAAGCGCGGCCCTGTTGTGGATGAGGGTGATGCCACACTTCACAGATTCTGCCTTTCTTTCTTCGAAACCTTCCACAGAGTGGAACGGCAACTGTCATTGCCCTTGCGCGGCATAGACACAGAAAGCAGTCCTGTGCTCCGTAAGGCGATGGACTATATTCACAAGCATCTTGCTGACAATATCAGAGCCAGCGATGCAGCCCATGCCGCGGGTGTCTCCACACGCACCCTGAGCCGATTGTTCAGTGAGTCGGGCACCACCCTCAGCAATTATCTTTGTTATCAGCGAATAATCCGGTCCTTGGAGTTGATAGCTGATAAAACTTTGTCTATTAAGCAGATTGCATATAATACAGGGTTCAGCTCACCAGCCAACTTCAACCGTGCCTTCAAGCAGGTGATGGGACTGCCGCCTAAGGAGATGCGACTGCGACACAGAGAGAATGAGTAAGAAGCAGAAATCCTTGTAACACAGCACGTAGACCGGTGCCGACTTGAACCAGTCGTGGTTATAGCAGTACCGAGAGCATCATTATAATTATCTTCATTGTAATAGTCTTATGTCATTTTCCCG
>DEKJ01000044.1:10073-12953 GCA_002353825.1 Prevotella sp. UBA2725
AGGTTACTGGAGATGACAGCGATGAGCAGGTCTTTGTCGTTGCCTACGTGGTAGTTGCCGGCAATATGTCCTTTCAACTGCGACTCGCAACCACCTTGGGCAGCAAGGAAACAGAACGTAATGAGCTCGCGCATCTTCAGGTCAAGTCCCGTGCGGGTGTAGTAATCGCCAAAGCAGTTGTCAGCCAGCCACTTGTTTATGTGTCGGCTGTCCTCAGGCCCCGACTTCCAGAAGTCACGCATCGAGTCGCCGAAACAACTGATCTGTGCCTCTGTGCCAGCCTCACGACGGGTCTCCATCGTGGTGGTCTGCTGTGAAGCCAATGGCAAGGTGATGCCACGGGCGGTCAGTACCTCGTTGGTGGCCGAGAGGAAGGGACGGACACGCCCCATGCCTAAATAGGCCGTAGCCTGATAGACGATTTCCTTCACCTCAACAGGTGTCACGCCTTTGGCGAGTGCTTCGGGCAGCAGTTCGCGGTATTCGCTGATGCCCTGACAGCCAAGGAGCGTGGCTAGATAGCAGATGTAGCGGGTACGATCGTCGAGACGCGTCTTCACCTGTTCCACCACCTCGCCGAAAGCAAAGGCCTCGAAGCGCTGGTTGTATTCAGCGTCGGCGACGCCGAGTATCGCTGAACTTGCAGGCAGCTTGTCGTACTCTGCATCTGTGACAGGCTCCAGCCACTCGTTGGAGGCGCCTTCTTCTACCTTAGTCATATATGTGATATGCTGCATCCACGAGTCTTTAGCAGCCCCATGCCAGTGCTTAGCCTCGGCAGGGATGGCCACGACCACACCCGGGCGCAGGACGACAGGTTCCTTGCCTTCCTCGACATACCATCCGCAGCCAGCCACACAGATGAGCACCTGCACCGACTTGTGGTGGATGTGCCAGTTGTTGCGGCAACGGGGCTCGAAGGTGACGTTCACGGGACCTCCATTCTCGGCATCGAGGGGAGCCAGATAACTATTGCCTGTGAAATACTGGGCATAGGCACTGTTCAACTCTCCTTTCGGCCATACACTGAAATCAACATTTTCGGTTCTTCCGCTTTTCTCGTTGGTAAGGCATGTTTTCAATAGTTTCCCAAAACAAAAAGAAGCCTAGTTCCGTTATATATTTGTATTCACCACAAATCAAATATATAGCATATGGAACTAAGCTTCTTATATCATGGTTTCGGTATCGATAGCAGTTATCATTACCACGCTACAGAGTACAAAGATAAGTCAATTATTTTAAAACTCAAAAGCATTCCGATAGAAAAAGTGACATGCCCTCATTGTGGCTGCACAGAAGTTATACGTTATGGAGTTATTCACCGCATGGTGCACAATCTTCCTATCGGCAGCAAGAGGACGTTTCTTTATCTGACAGTCCAAAGATACCAGTGTAAGGCATGTGGAAAGGTTCATCAGGCGGATATACCTTTCACCCGTGGTAATGTCAGTTATACTTACAGATTTCGACACTATGTATTGGACTTGCTGAGGCTCGGCGGCACTATATCGAATGTCGCAAGGCATCTTGGCGTTGGATGGGATATGGTAAAGGACATCCACAAGGAGTACCTCAAGAAGAAATACTCTCATCCAGACATATCAAAAGTAACGAAGATAGGTATCGATGAGTTTGCTGTAAGAAAGGGGCATGTATATAAGACAATAGTCGTTGACCTTGACACAGGCCGGATAATATATGTGGGTGACGGCAGGGGAAGCGACTCTCTTACAGGGTTTTGGAAGAGAGTCAAACGCAATAAAGTCAAAATAGAGCTGGTTACTTCCGATATGTCCGCAGCCTACATATCATCAGTGGCAAAGAATGCGCCCAATGCCAAACACGTATATGACAAGTTTCATGTCGTAGAACTGGTCAACGAGGCAGTTGACAAAGTCCGTCGTAGTGTGTGGAACCAAGAAAAAGACATCGAAAAGAGAAAACTCATAAAGGGCACAAGATGGATGCTTCTGTCAAAGTCATTGGATAAGTTCGATGAAGAATCAAAGAAACGTTTTGATAATATCTTGAATACGAACAAGCCTCTCTTTGAGGCATATTATCTGAAAGAGGACTTGTGCCAGATATGGATGCAGGAGGGCAAGGCTGAAGGAGAAAAACAGCTTGAATACTGGTGTGCCAGAGCTAAAGAAAGCAAACTACCGGCTATGATTAAGGCGGCTAACACGCTAATGGCAAAACGAACTGGAATACTGGCATGGTATGATTGCAAAGTGACGAATGCGGTACTAGAAGGAACGAACAACAAAGTAAAGGTATTGAAGAGGAAAGGGTATGGCTATAGAGATGACGAATACTTCAAATTACTATTGTTAGGCATGAAGGACGAGACTGTCAACACAGAATAGCTTGTGTGCCTACCAACGAGAAAAGCGGAAGAACCTAAAATTTTAATGAGGCTATTACCTCACATAGAAGAATATGAATTAATCGCGAGAATACTGATTCCTTTAGTATTTGGGGATCGTCTAATTGGAGAGGCTTGACTGAATGTATATCAAAATTCTTCATTGATATAGTCATATGGTCCGTATTGGATCTTCACGCCATAATAATTTTCGTCCTGAAAAATCGAGAGGACGACTTCTGAAACCCAGTCTTCGGCTTGTACTGGCGGTTTCCCTCCAAAGTAGATTTTGAAACCATCCGGCTTAATAAGAGAATGCATCTTGTATTTTGTTCTTAATCCACTTGCAAGCATTTTGTTAGCATAAAAATTGCCCCCACATTTTTAATGGGGGCTCATATATGAATTAAAACACATACAAGAACCGCCCCCACTATCATGTCAGCAATCGCAAACAACAAGCATTGATAACGCCATTTTTTTATTTTGATGTCACGTATGCTTTCGAA
>DEKJ01000003.1:0-156315 GCA_002353825.1 Prevotella sp. UBA2725
ATCTTACGGCCTACCTGGGTGATGGCACCGTCGATGATGCCGCTACGTTTGATACGGTTGGCAGTCGGGATGCTGCATCCGAAGGTATCGGCGATTCCCTTGATGCCATAGACTAAGTGCCTTGGCTTTTCGTCATCCGTAGAGTGGTTGATAGACTTGTCGGACAAAACCGACACATTGCTCATGAGGAAGATAAATTCCTCTCCGGTCATTGCACAAACGTGCTTTTGAAGAAGATCGTTTAAATTATAGGTCTTCATACGAAAGTTTAGTTAGATTAGTAATCAGTTTAGTGCCCTAATCGACACCACGTTATCCAGGTTGTCAAAAGATTGACGATTGCAAAGGTAGGTATATTTCAACTACAATCAAGGGTACACCCAAACAAAATGCGAATATAAAGCGGTTTTTCTTGAAAATAGTCGTTTTTCGGCTCAAAACACCCTCTTTGGCTACCACTATTTAGGTGAAGACGATGCTTCCTCAATCTACAAAATTCCACTATTCAAAAAATATTTTTAAAATTTCTCTTGAAAAGTTGATATAAATCAAAATATTTGTATATATTTGCAACCGAGAACCATGCTCGAAGCCATGGCGGGGTGCTGTTAGCAATAGCAGAAGCCCGCAAGGGTGGGAAAGAGATGCTCATGAGGAGCTTCTTGGCATTGGGGATTATATATATGATTAAGGCGTTTACTTGACGCTTTGTTCTTGACACTCTGAAATCTCGCAAGTTTCAATCTCTGTCAGGAATGAGGCAACGGTAGATGTCCATGGGTGTGTTATCACCGAGCCAAAGGTGTGCCTTAATTTATTAAGGTATACCGATGGTGTGATATACATATCGGCGTGGGCTTCTGCGTTGCTCGTTCTACAGAGATGGGCAATGCGAGAGCCTCAGTGCGTGGGACGGGTGACTGTAAGACTCCCACGCTTTTTTCGTGTATATCAACCAGAAAAAGAACCGTCTCATCTGCGGGAGTAATGGGATTCAATGCCTTTCTTATTTTTTTATGTCTTTTAGAGATTTCAGATCTTACGAAGGAAGAGGCCGTTATATAAAATATAGTGAGGATCTCACTATAGAAGGACAATTATGCAAGTATATGCCTACCCGCCTTTTTCTCGATGCATTAACATATCATTATATTTACCTTGCATCTCCTACACAATGGGATGATCCTATGGAAACACAATATATGAATTGGTTAAGGAATAATTACTATCAGTCAGCTCCCCAAATGGCAAGAGAACTACTTAACTATTCAGTATTTGCAACTTGCTTCATGATGAATAATGGAATAAATGAGGAAGTTCTTTGGAATAATTATTCTCATGGTAGCAGTATGTGCGTGAGAGTTACGATAGATGTCAATCCTCTTTTTGATGAATTACTTTCCACTTCTCATGATGATGGCGATCTGTATATTTCTAAAATAGATTATCGAACGCGTAAAGCAATCAAAACTGATGCAGAAGAGGAAAAGACTGCCAATAAAGGTGACATCTATATTAATAACTTCAGCATGAAGCAGATTGCTTACATGTACGAGCAAGAAGTAAGGTTGAGTCTCCTAATCAACAATAATCTTAAAGATAAGTCTAAACGAATAGAAGATTTCGATTGGGCGAAATGTATTAATCATGTTACTCTGCCTCCCATCAATAGAAAGATGAAGGATGCATATGAGAAAAGAATATTGAACATCGCTACATATCAGCAGATAAAATACATTAATAAAGATATAATAATAAAGCGTTCCAATCTTTATGATCCTGATGAGGATGATATGGAATCTCAAATAATTCTTTAGATTCTTATATATCAGAGGTTGTAAAAAATCATTTCGTTAGGAATATCAAATTTGCGTAATATATGTTTTGTAAGAAATGTGGTCATGAAAGACAAGTAGGAGAAAAGTTCTGCCCCGTATGCGGGACTCCTTTTCCCATGGATGATGTTCAAGTAAACCAAGCAGTAGAAACCTCTGCAAAAAATGAGGTTAGAACTGATGACGAAGTGTCGGTTGCTTCAACTAAAGTAACTCAAGACTCTATTAGCAAAGAGGAAAATGAAGCCAATATGAAATCATCTCCTCAAACTGAAAAAACTCAGTCTGTTCAAGACAGGGAAGATGAGTCTTTCGGTCAAGTAGATGAGGAATCCGCACAGAAAGAAGATAAGTCTTTTAAGGAGGTAACTGTTGCCTCGACTAAAGCTGCTACTCGTTCTAATACAAAGAAGCGTGCTTCAAGGGCTAAAAGAACACCTACGAGGGCTTCTAGTACCCAAAAAGTTAGTAGCCAAGAAGAGGCTACTAACGAAGTCATTCCTCAAAAGCTAGGTCTTGTTTCTATAGGTATGATGCTATTGTTTATGCTTGTCCTCGCCTATAAATTCCTATTTGGGGGCTCATTGAACTTTTGGACATGGTTTATCCTGGGAGCTGGTGGTATAACTGTTTATCAAATGTATAAAGGCATAACCAAGCATACTGCTTCACCTATGATGTTAAAGATTGGCAGTTGGGCTCTTGGTGCCTTAATCTTCTTAGTTTTCTTTATCGGCTCAGGAGGTGGTACATTCGACAATAGTTCTGTAGAGGATTGCATCAAATCTAATCTGGAGGGAAGATATGGTTATACAGAAGTACATGTTACCTCTCTAGACGAAATTGATGATACGAAAGATAATATCGTCTATCACTATAAAGCAGAATTTAAGCAAATGGGAATGAGAAACACCCAAAGCGGTAATATAACGTTTTATAGCAACGGCGATGTCAAGGACTTTACGACTCTTAATGATATTCATCTTGTCGGTAATGGGCAATAGTGTTTTCTAAAGTAAACGGCGTCTCAAATATGAAATGTAAGTATTGTGGCACAGAGTTGCCTAAAGGTACTAAGTTCTGCACGAACTGTGGTAAAGACCTCAGTAGTTTGCGGAAATGCGTGAAGTGTGGCAAGATCATAGACGATGACGCCACCTTCTGTCCTTATTGTGGAGCAGAGCAACCGGTCTACTTAGAAGATAGTCCCTATAAGAAATGGATTAAGATTATCGTAGCTATTATTGTTTTAGCTGGTGTAGGAGCCGGAGTGTACTTCTATCATGAAAACCAAATAGAGAAGCAGAGACAAACAGTCATAGCAGACAGTATAGCTGCTCAAGACTCGATCAAAAGAGTAGAGCAAGAGCAAGCTGCTATCGCTAAGGCCAAAGCTGACTCTACCCATAGAGCCGATTCTATTGCAGCTGCAAGAAAGGCTGCGGAATCTGCCGTCATCCTTAATGGCGAATTTGTTAAGAAAGACTTTACACTTGCAGGTGACATTACCCAAGGAGACGATGTCGCCCATATCGTTCTCCATGTTACAATCTTCAATGATAAGCATGTAAAAGTTGTCAGAGATGTCACATGGCATAATCCGGAATTATACGATGACCATAATCGTATTTATGATGATGCATATATCACCAATGAATATAATGGAAAAAATACTGGTATTGAATGGGTTTCAAATGACGGAGATTGTATTAGCAGTCTTATTCCACAAAATGAAATGGGTGTATCGTGGGAATATAGTTGTGGTTATGACCAAGGCGGTTTCGACGGGACCTTAACTTTACAAAAATAGTAACATTATGTTTTGCAAGAAATGTGGACATGAAAGGGTGAATGGCGAGAAGTTCTGCCCAGTGTGCGGTACACCATTCCCCGTAGATGAAAATACCAAAGACGAGAACTTCCCCGCTAAGAATGAGGCTTCTCCTCTTCAGAAAGATTCCGAAGAGCAGAAACCCTCGGAGCCTGTGGTGCAGTACTGCAAGAAATGCGGTACCAAACAGGAAAACGGGATGAAGTTCTGTCCTGTTTGTGGTGAGCCATACCTGGATGAAAACGGAAAGCCTTACCTGAAGGGAAGGCAGAAGGATATCGCCGATGCCAAAGAAAAGGTCAAATCAACTATCAGCGACCTGTCTGATAAAGGAAAGAACATAGCCGACAATATTGGCGAAAAGATATCCACAGCAACAAGCGAAGGGCAAAAGCAAGTCAAGGAGAAAGTATTGCCGCAAATATCTCAAGTTGTCACTCAGGCTAAAGAAACAGACTGGGAAGAGCAAGCGAAAAACGGGAAGGAGAAAGCGGATGCTTTCCTTAACGATTCGGCCATGACGACAAAGTGGGCAAAAATTACTGCCGTTGCAGCTACAGTCCTGTTCTTTGTTATCAATGGATTCAATTCCATCTGGTTATGGTATGTCATTCTTATTATCATGCTACTCATCGCTTTCCTTCCTCAAAAGGGACAGAACGAAGCTGAGGTAGCAGCAAAACATAAGAAGATTTTTATAGCAACCGCGTGTCTTGCCGGATGCCTTATCTTCCTTGGCCCAATAAGAGCTAGCGATTCAAACAGTTCTGATACAGATGAAGCTTCCTATACTGAAGGGGACGAATCCAATGACAACGGTTCTTCCGCTGAGGAAACCGAATCGACTTCTGATGCAGAGCCTGTAATATTCAACACGCCAGCCGATGTTATAGGGTATTTGAGTGGTAAAGGATTCACATACAATGGCCATACATTAAGGATAAGAACGGATGGAATCAGTATTGATGATCAACAGTTAACCGGAGCTATCGAAGTTACAGAATGTTCAGGCACTCAAGCTGTCATAACCGCATCTTCTCCATATTCAGGCTCTCAAAACACCGTGGTAGTAGATTCAAGTACGGGTACTATAACTGATAAAGACGGAACTGTATTCACTCTCTCTAATTAAAGACGAATATTAAACCATGAAATGTAAGTATTGTGGCACAGAGTTGCCTAAAGGTACTAAGTTCTGCACGAACTGTGGCAAAGACCTCAGCAGTTTGCGGAAGTGCGTGAAGTGTGGCGAGATCATTGATGATGATGCCACGTTCTGTCCGTATTGTGGGTCGGAACAACCGGTGTATGAGGAAGACAATCCTCATAAGAAATGGATTTGGACCGTTATAATAATCCTCGTCATAGGTGGAGGTGCCCTGGGCTATTATTTCTTATCAGGAGGTCATGGCCAAACATCGGATGTAGCAGCCGTAAAAGATTCAATACCTGATAGTACTGAACATGTTGATACAACTGTGGCTATAGCTGATCAAGAAAATGTAGAAGAAATTGACACTGCTGGTCTTCCAAGTATTGACGGCGTGTCTCCTGGTGAACTAAGCAGCATATTGAATCAAGAGGATTGGAATGAGGAAGAAGCAATAGCTATGGTTAAAGAGTTCTATCGACTATATATCGTAGATTTCGATAGATCTGCAATTAACAGTACTATTTTTAACCATAATGTTCTATACGTCGCAAGTGATCATCGAAGAGAATGGAGGGATAATCTTAATGAATACGGAATAGATTTGGGAATGGGCGGATTAACTAGAGAACAAAGCAGTGACAGAACCCAATATGGCGTCAAGTCTGTAGAATCTGATAAAGTTGGCATAGTGAAGGTCATTTTGACACCAAATGATGGTAGTGGTGAGCGAACTCTATATGTAGGGGTAGAGCCTACGTATACTACCAGTGGTGGCTATTACATAGGATTTACTACATTTGATGAGATCTGATAAAAAATCTGTAAGTTATAGTATGTTTTGCAAGAAATGTGGACATGAAAGACAAGCCGGAGAGAAGTTCTGCCCTGTGTGCGGGACTTCTTTTCAGGATGATGCGGAGAAACAAGGAACCTCTGCTGAGATTTGCTCGGAAGAGCCAATATCTTCTGAGCCTGTGGTGCAGTACTGCAAGAAATGTGGTACCAAACAGGAGAACGGAATGAAGTTCTGTCCTGTTTGTGGTGAGCCATACCTGGATGAAAACGGAAAGCCTTACCTGAAGGGAAGGCAGAAGGATATCGCCGATGCCAAAGAAAAGGTCAAATCAACTATCAGCGACCTGTCCGATAAAGGAAAGAACATAGTCGGCAATATTGGCGGAAAGATGTCTACTGCTACAAGCGAAGGGCAAAAGCAAGTCAAGGAGAAAGTATTGCCACAAATATCTCAGGTTGTCACTCAGGCTAAAGAAACAGACTGGGAAGAGCAAGCGAAAAACGGGAAGGATAAAGCAAATGCTTTCCTTAACGATTCTGCCAAGACGACAAAGTGGGCAAAAATTACTGCCGTTGCAGCTACAGTCTTGTTCTTTGTTATCAATGGCTTCAATTCCATCTGGTTATGGTATGTCATTCTTATTATCATGCTACTCATTGCCTTCCTTCCTCAGAAGGGACAGAGCGAAGCTGAGGTAGCAGCCAAGCATAAGAAGATTTTTATAGCAACAGCCTGTCTTGCCGGATGTCTTATCTTTCTGGGTCATATAGGAGCAGGCGATTCAAGCAGTTCCGATTCAGATTCAGATGATTCGTCAAATGGACTATTCCACGAAGAATCTGCTATGGATAAATTTAAGTCAACGATCACGTCAGCATCTTACACGACACCAATCTACATGAAGACTATCTATGGAGGTTGGTATGCAAGGCCACAGGAAACCGATGACAGAAGTGAAGCAAATGACTTCTCATACAATTGGACTTTGGTCTTCTACCCTGATGATGACAGTAATACTGGATCAGCTTCATTAATACCGTTTACGCTTGATAATACGGGCTACTCTACAACGGCGGAGCTGAATTTCCAATTTGAAATAGAAGGCGATATGATAAACCTTTACAATGGCAAGCACGTCATCGGTGGCGGCAGTACTGACGATATTCATCTCCAGGTAGAAGATGATGGAGACAATGTAAAGTTAGTCGGACATTTCAGAGATAGGCAGCGCGAGTTTAAGAAAAGCAACATAAGCGTTAATAGAGACCAGCATCACTATGCTAGATAAATAAAGCCAATTCATATAGTACGATTATGAAATGTAAGTATTGTGGAGCAGAGGTACCTGATGGCTCAAAGTTTTGCCCTAGTTGTGGCAAGGACCTCTCAAATGTAAGGAAGTGTGTGAAATGTGGCGAGATCATCGATGACGACGCCACCTTCTGTCCACATTGTGGAGCAGAGCAACCCGTGTATGATGAGAAGAAGAGTAACAAGCCGATAATCTTAGTAGCAGTTTTCCTTGTCATTGCGGCTATCGGTGTAGGAGCGTGGTATTTCCTTTCACATCAGAACAAGAAGACTGGATCAATCCTAACAGCACCCCTCTCAAAAGTTGTAAAAGAGAAAGTATTGCCGATGAAGGTTGTTACATTCGTCATCAGCGATGGTCAGCCCCCTATTGTTGGAGGCCAAGTTAACAACCCGACAAAAGATCACAGCTTCCGCAAAGGTATTGCCTTTTCGTCTAATAAAGATAACCTAAGTGTAACTGCAAATACAAATTTTGAGGTCCCGACAGATTGTAACGCCGATTATAATGATACTCGTTATTTCGATTGTACAGAAGGTTGTGAAGAACAATGGACTGCGTCAATAAGATATCTCCCTAATGGTGGTACCTACTATGTGAGAGCGTTTGTTATTGATACGCAAACGAACAAGGTGACTTATGGTAATATTGAGACTGTGCAAGTGCCAGATATCCGGAGAAATAATAACCAAACAAATGACTATGCCAATGTCTGGTATTCCGAGGATTATGATCTCTTCGATCTCAAGACTGATGAGTTGATAGATAACACGTACTATTATTCCTCAAATGAGAATCCCGATTATATGGGAGTTGGGCAAAAGGGAACCTATAATACTTTCTATAAATTTCGGACGAAGTATAGCTATCGTTTATGGCATCAGGGAAGTTCTGGTCTTGCATTACCAATTATGACTTATAAGAAAGGTAAGGTATTAGTGGAGAATGCCCCAAACTCAGGTTTCATATTGCGTTATGCCATTAATGATCTAAGTGGAGATCCAGACGATTTCAGTACCGGCTACAACGGAGGTATCAGTGTGCAAAAAGGAGATGTCGTTATCTGCTACTTTACAGATGAATCAGGAGATTTCTCCTACCTAAATTGGTATAAGGTATTATAAACCATAATTGTCGAACTATATAGTGACCGAATTATTTTGTTAAGCATAGGATTGAAGTCGTAGATCTCAATCCTAAAGTTTGGATAAAGGTTATAGCAGTTTGGTTTGGATGAGCAGTGACATGCGATTAGATATAAGACTTGGCGGTAATGCTCCTTGGTAAAAATTTTAAAAGAGTATAAATATGAAATGTAAGTATTGTGGAGCGGAGGTGCCCAAAGAGTCACAGTTCTGTCCTAACTGTGGCAAAGACCTCTCGAAGCTAAGAAAGTGTGTGAAGTGTGGCGAGATCATTGATGACGACGCCACCTTCTGCCCGCATTGCGGGGCAGAGCAACCGGTGTATCTTGAAGATACAACAAGACGTAGATGGCTCATTCCCGTCATTGTCATCACCATACTAATTATTCTCGGTGTTGGTGGTTATTATCTTTGGAGTAATGGGATATTTGACTCACAAAAGTCAAACAATGCCATCGCTTCTAAAGATACAACGACAGCCGTTGCTAATACAGATTCTGTAAGCCAGGACAAAGAGACATTGTCAGAAGAAGAGTGTAAGGCGATGATAAAGAAGATAATACCACAGATTATGAAGTGGGTTAGTAATGGATATACACAAGATGTCTTCAGACCACGGCAAGCAGAATCTTTTCTCTCTCCAAATAAATTCATTTTGACGAAAAGCAAACATACTTGGGGTATGGAAATTGAATATTTCGATGAAGAGGAAAATGGATTTGATAATAAATATACGAATGTTACTTCAGAAGACTACGTCTATACTCTCAATGCGAAATATACCCCCAATAACAGAGTCTATGATCAGTCTTGGGCATCAGAAGTATTTCCGACTGGTAAATATTATCTTGCTGTGGCCTTTGCTTGGTCAGGAAATTCCTTCTTTATTAATTCAACAATTGCAGATGCTACGGGTGCTCAGATCGACTTAGCCTATCCGAAATCCTTATCTAAATTCGTGAAAGATTATCTCAAGGAACTTGGGTATAGAAAAGATACAGAAGCTAGTCAAGATGGTCAAGAATGGTTTTCCAGGAAATCGGATAACCCTGATGAATATTCCGCAATGGTTACTCCTTTTCATGCAGGAAATACAGAAGGTTTGAGATTCCAGATAGTAGGTAATGGATAAATGCGTTTTCGAATGGCAATAAATTATCGAATAGATTATTAAATAAAACGGCTATGTTTTGTAAGAAATGTGGTCATGAAAGACAAGCAGGAGAGAAGTTCTGCCCGGTGTGCGGAACTCCTTTCCCGGAAGAAGATGGCAATCAAGATGTAGTACCCAACGTGACCAGTACTAACCAAGACTCAGAAGAAAATGCCATTGATAACAATGTAGTTGCAGATACTCCCGCACGAAAAGAGCCAAGTCCGATCGTGAACAACTACAACGGCGGCAGCTATAGCCCAAGCAGTGAGCCCACAAAATCAGCAATAAGCCCGCGCTGATAACATTTTGTGTCTTGATGCTTGTTGTAATATTCGGTGTTACAATTTCAGCTCTATCATCCTCTGGTAGCAGTGAGTCAAGTGCAGATAACACGGAGTCTGTTAATACCACGGACAATAGTGGGTCTGCTGAGCAGGGATCTGAAGATAATAACAACTCTTCATCAGTCCCCTCAGATTTGTCGTGGATTGTTGGCACATGGCGCGTTGATGCCGATGCAAATACCACCATACTACTTCAGATAGGGGACGGTAGGGCCATATGTCAATCAACCATTACCAATGGTGGACAACCTGATACCTCCATAGGAACCTACTATATACAAGGCGATGTTATTCATGCAACATTTAATGATATGGGCGGCCTTGTGACCACGTATCCCATTAACAGGAGTGATCAGACGATAGAGGCCGGTGACGGATTATCATTCTACAAAGTTAGATAACGGGTAATAAAATGAAATGTAAATATTGTGGAGCAGAGCTGCCTAACGGCACTAATTTCTGCACCAACTGTGGTAGGGACCTCAGAAACTTGCGGAAATGCGTGAAGTGTGGCGAGATCATCGATGATGACGCCACCTTCTGTCCTTTCTGCGGAACAGAGCAACCTGTATATCAGGAAGACAACAGTTCGAAGACAAAGCTTTACTGGATTATTCCTATCGTCGTGGTTATAGCGATAGCTGTAGGTGCTTTTCTTTATCTACATAGGGATAAGGCGCCGGAGCCTGTCAACACTTCAACGACTATGCCTCCGGAAGACAGTGATACGACCGTAATTTCACCTCCCTAAGATGTAGATACTACTGCGCAGTCAAGTGATGATGAAAACAACACGGAGACAGATGAGTCTGAAGATGAATCGAACTCGGATACATACAACATGAGCTACTTCAATTACCTGTCCGAGAGAGATATCACAGAAGATGACTTGCAGAGCTTCATGAGTACCTTCAACATAAGCTCACGCCAGGATGCATGCAACTATTTACGCAATGCTATCTATGCAGTGCATGGCCTTCAGTTCGGTAAAGAGGCCTATAGCTCGTTCTTCAGCCAGTTTGAGGGTTACAGTCCATCGCGTTCTGAGGTACCTTATTCTGAGTTGAACGACTACGAGAGAAATAACATCCAAGCGTTGAAGGATGCCCAATAAAGAAAAGAGTCCGCAAAATCGCACATCGAGTTTTGCGGACTCTTTCCATAATACCTTTTTGATACTCTATGATCTGTTTTGCTTTGCCTCGCTACGCGAACAGCGACCTTCGGTTCCCGTTTGTTTTCCCGCTCAATTTCGGCGTCAAAGGCAAAATAAATATTCATTTCAAACGTTATAATATGTGTCTAAAGGTGGACAGTGTTTACCTTTGAACTAATTATGGATTGCAGTTCATACTGCAATGTATTATTTGGCATTGAAATTTAAGCAGGGCAATAACAATGAATAGTGGCAAGAAGGAAGGATACTTAGATTTTGAGGCCTATGAACAGGCTAAAGAACCACATACGAGGCAAAAGGCATCGGCATGGAGGACTGCTATAGGCTTGCAAGACGTAGATGGACTGAAAGTGTCTGACTATCTGCGTGAGACTGCTGCTAAGCATATTGAGGGCGATATCACCATTGATGAAGCTCGTAATATGATTAGGGAGTACTATGTCTCTAAGACGTCACACGATGAGCAAGATAATGATGCCGAAGAGGCAGATATGGTATCTGCTAATATCACTAAACTGCTCAATGAGCAGTCTTTCTCTTTTACAGCAGGTGAGTTTCTTAATATCCATCGCCACATCTTTGAAGGAGTATTCAAGCATGCTGGTGAGATTCGGCCTTACGACATATCAAAGAAAGAATGGGTGCTACGTGGTGATACTGTACTCTATGGCCGTGCTCAAGATATCCTAAGAGCCTTGGAATATGATATTGAGCAAGAGCGTGAATTCGAATATAAGGGTTTGTCCACCGACGAGATGGTAGACAACATCTGCCATTTTGTTTCTCTGTTATGGCAGAATCATCCTTTCCGTGAGGGCAATACCAGAGCAACGGCAGTGTTTATCATAAAGTATCTTCGCTCTTGTGGATTCAATGTCAACAATGACCTTTTTGCAGACAACTCGTGGTATTTCCGTAATGCGCTTGTCCGTGCCAACTATCGTAACATGGCAAAGGGTATTGATCCGGATATGTCGTTCTTGAATAAGTTCTTTCGCAACCTTCTTCTTGGTGAGCATCATGAACTTAAGAACCGCTACATGCTTATCAACCCTCCTGAAGAATGGAAGTCAAAAGATAAAGAAGAGTTTACAGACCGACCAAGTACCGACCAAGTACCGACCATGTTGACCGATCAAGTAACAGAGTCTGAAAGAAGATTGATAAGGGCAATAGGCATGAATGAACTATCAGTAAAGGAACTGATGGAAGCTATTGGTCTGAAGCAACGAAGAAACTTCATGGTAAACTACATTGAACCTTCAATCAAGGATGGTCTTGTTACTCTTCTTTATCCAGAGAGTCCACGTCATCCACGTCAAAAGTACAAGTTGACTGTAAAAGGGTTGGCGACTTACCAAGAATTGGAAAGCGATTAATGCCAGTTTCCCATATTATTCATCGTTCTTCTACAGTTGTGGCGAATGCCCTGATACCCCATGATATGTTTTGCTTTACCTCGCTACGCGAACAGCGACCTTCGGTTCCCACTTGTTTTCCCGCCTTATTTTGGTGTCAAGATAAACGAAATATCAGGGACATATCAAGGAAGATGTGTTTTCCCATTGTTTTCCCTAAAAGAAAATCAGCAACCTAAGAATCGTCTTAAGTTGCTGATTATCAGTGTGGACCAGCTAGGGCTTGAACCTAGGACCTCCAGATTATGAGACCAATATAATGATATTTCGTGATAGTCTATAATTCGTAACTATACTGATGGTCAATGAGTTATATCTTTACGATTTTCACTGAAACTCACAAAATACCCCTAACTGAAATAGTTTGTTTACGCATTGTTTACGCAACTGGGCTCCAGACTAATCACCATAAAAGCAGAAAAACTATAGTAGAAAGCATATAAAAATATTAAATATTACACTTTTTATATCAGAAAGCATGTAATTTGCAAATAATATTGTAATTTTGCATTCGAAAGAATATAATTTATATGGAGAAGACAAAGTTATCAAAGGTGGTAAAGGATTTGCGCAAGGAATATGGTCTTACGCAAGAAGACCTTGCAATGAAGTCTGGCGTAGGCTTGTGCTTTGTACGCAATCTGGAACAGGGGAAGTCGACGTTAAGAATGGATAAGGTCAACCAACTACTTGATTTGTTTAACTACGAACTTACAGCAACTAAAAAGCAATGAGACAAGCTGAGATTTATCGAAAGGATGCCCTTGCTGGCATCTTGACAGAAGATGGTGGCGAATACCGTTTCTGTTATGATGAAGCGTATCTCAAACGTGAAGATGCGCTACCTGTAAGTCTGACACTCCCATTACAAACGGAGACATTCGTAAGTCCTGTACTATTCCCGTTCTTTGACGGGTTGATACCAGAAGGATGGCTGCTTGATGTGGCACTACGCAATACCGACATCAGCATTCTTGACCGTATGTCGCTATTGTTGTTATGCTGTAAGGAGTGTATCGGTTCTGTCAGTGTAGTGCCTATAAATAAGGAAGGAGGCGACAATGTGTAAATGTCTGTATTGCTATAAGGAATTGAAAGAAGGTCAGAAAGACTTTCATCCAAGTTGTGCCCGAAAATTCTTTGGAACAAAGGATGTGCCCTTGCTGGAGTACAAACATGAAGAGCTCGACCAATTAGCCGAGCAGGTAATTCGTGCTCAAACATCTCTGACAGGCGTTCAACCCAAATTGTCTCTGAACCTCGACAGACATGATGGCTGTAGCCGACTGACTATCGTAGGACTTTGGGGAGATTACATCTTCAAGCCACAAACGGAGAATTACGAGCAGTTGCCCGAAAATGAGGATTTGACGATGCACCTTGCGGAAGCCGCAAAGATTAGCGTGGTGCCTCATAGTCTTATCCGTTTGGCTGATGGAAAACTTGGGTACATCACAAAGCGTATTGACCGCACCGAAAATGGTGAGAAGATAGACATGGAAGACATGTGCCAACTCACGCTGCACCCTACGGAATACAAATATAAAGGATCGCATGAGCAGATTGCCAAGACAATCTTGCAGTACAGCAACACACCAAAACTCGATCTCACGAACTACATGCAGTTGCTACTCTTCTGTTTTGTCACAGGCAACAACGACATGCACCTGAAGAACTTCTCGCTTTATCGACCTGCTGAGGACTATCAACTGACGCCAGCTTATGACCTGCTGAATGTTGCCATTGCCAATCCGAAGGACAAGGAGGAATTGGCACTTACTCTTGCGGGAAAGAAGACAAAACTCCGTTTGGCAGACTTCCTGAATGCTGCAAAGACAATGGGACTGGAAGAAAATGTTGTACAGCGTCTCGTTGCAGGGCTTCATAAGGTGTTTCCAAAATGGCAACAGCTCATAAAAGATTCCTTCCTCAGCGAAGATCAAAAACAGATGTATGAAGAACTGGTAATTGCGCGATTGGATAGGTTATAGAAATTAATTCGAGTATGATTTTCATACTCTACCCAAGTATGATAGTTAAAGATACTCAAAGGCACGCATTTTTATGCGGATAGACAGGAATAATTGAAATAAATAGAGTACCTTTGCATCGCATTAGCATTTAGAGTGGGCCATGAACGAAATGTTGCTCTTCTTGTTTTGACAGGAAAGTGAGTCTGCTCTCCAGAACATGAACTGGTAAAAATACATTCCGATGGTCGTCGTGCGGAGAGAGTATAGTCGGACATTACTCTACTTAACTCCACATGAAAGGCTCTTCAGGGGGTGAGACCGATTAGCATAAGCCCGGTTCCCAAACAGCGACAGAAGAGACCGAGATTGCACAGCTGCATTTGATTATTGCTTCGGCAATGGTCAAACGCAGTTGTTTTTGTATATACCCATGTACTGAAATGACTGCATGTGTGAGAGTTCAACATGTTCAACAATTTTAAATCATTTCAGTAGTCATGAAACTAACAAAATCTCTACCAGTCATTAAGGAGCGTAATTGCAATGCTTCTTTAGTTCTTGACACTCGTACCAATCGTAAGAATGTGAGTGAGTACCCTCTGGCCATCCGATTCACGGTTGACCGCAAGTTCTTCTATCATCAAGTCGGAGGTTCCTATTCTGAGAAACGTTTTTCTGACATCTGTACTGCTACTAAAAGTTCTTCGGAAAACTATAAGGAGCAGAAGATGTGGCGCGAAGAAATCGTTCCGAAATACAAGGACATGCTAGTCAACCTCAACAAAGGTACTCCTTTCACTTATGAAATGGTACGCGTGGCTGTCACCACAGGCAATGCCAACATTGAGGTTGCCAAAGAAGATAACTCCTTTATCGGAATATGGCAAGAGTACATCTATCATCTTCAGAACGACGATAATGGCAAGCGATATTCCACAAGCGACAGCTACATCAGCGCATTGAATTCCTTCCAGAAGTTCTTGGGAAAGGATGCCATCAAAGGATTTGGTATCAGTGTGACTGAAATACAGAAATGGAAGGATGCTATGTGTAACGCAGTTGTTGTCAAGAATGGCAAAACTAAAAGAGAACTATCAGATGCGACAATTGGCCTTTATCTCCGTTCCTGCCGCACGATATGGAATCTCTGCCGCAGTCAGGGCTATCTGCTAGATGTCCCTTATCCATTCTCCAATAAGAAAGAAAAAAATCTGGTGGTCATCCCGCGAGGCAAGGTGAAGAAGAAGGTCTATCTGAAGCGAGAGCAGTTCACAGAACTCTATAATGTGTTTATCAATAAGAAGTACCCCGAAACATGGAAGAAGGGCTATGCCGAACGAGCACATTATTCGCTCGGTCTGTTCTTGGTGCAGTATCTCTGCAATGGATTCAACATGGCCGATGCCGCACGTCTGCAATACAACGACTATTACTTCCAGACAGGAAGAAGGGCATTCCTCTTCAACCGTAAGAAGACTGCTGACAGAAGTGCCAACGGTTCCGAAGTTGTCATCCCTATCATTGAGCCGTTGCAGGTTATTCTTGATGAGATTGCAGCGCCTCCTACTCTTGGAGGATATGTTTTCCCTCAGATATTCAAGGGTGAGACAAGTGAGAAAGAACGTCGGAAACTGACCTCTCAGGAAAACTCCAACATAAAAGACCGTGTTACCAAGATATGTCATGACGTTCTTGGATGGGACGAAGCAATACAACCCTCTGGTACCTGGTGCCGCCATTCGTTTGCCACAAACCTCCGTAATGCTGGTGTGGAAAAGACTTACATTGATGAAAGTATGGGCCACTCCCGCAATTCAAATGACATGACCAATGTTTATCTGGACACATACCCGATTGAAATGCAGATGGAGTACAACTCCAAACTGCTTGTTCTCGATAAGGAATCAGCCGAGCGGGATGAACTGATGACAAGACTCTCGAAGTTGTCAAATCAGGAGCTTGCACAACTTCTCGCAAAAGTCATGTAGTACCTATATAATAAAATGTATGAAGAATATACTTGAAGCGCTAATGAATGTGAGCAATTTCCCCGAATTGCGAGAAAGAGCATCACTCTGCATCTGTTTTTGGAAGGCAGAGCATGAAGATGTCTATACGGATTTTAAGAACAAGATGGATAACATCAGCACAGGAGACCTGTCTGCATTGGAAGAAATGTTCAGTCTTGCCAGTGATTGCTTGTCTGATAAGGCAGCGGGCATGACAACATCTTCATTGCCTGGCTACGGGACTGCCGAAGGGATTTGGCAAAACCTTCCTCAATACGCCAAGTCCTATATTGCTGAAACGAGCAAAAAGGATGGTAAGGCGACCAAGGAGGATTGTCTTTCTTTGATAGAAGAATCCGTTGACTACATGAACACATGTATGTCGTTCGTTCCATCGTTTGTGAACAATTTAAAGGTAAAAGCCATGGATGAAGAGAATGATGTCATTCGATGCATGTACTATTACATGATGTTTGATGGCGGCTCAACAAAGATGATTGAGACATTGAATAGCATTATGAATGAAGACATTCTTGACCAAGAGGATTTGACCATGATTCGTGGTGCAGTCGGCTTTATGGTTCCAGACAGCATCAATCTCGGTGTGGAGACAAAGGAATCATGGGGAAAG
Source organism: Prevotella sp. UBA2725 (assembly GCA_002353825.1). Taxonomy (GTDB): domain Bacteria; phylum Bacteroidota; class Bacteroidia; order Bacteroidales; family Bacteroidaceae; genus Prevotella. The sequence goes on from DEKJ01000003.1 coordinate 16,781, forward strand.
GTTGCAAACTCATGTGACCCTGAAATATGGAAGGACATCAGCTATGAACTTAGTAAGTCTGATGGCAACCGTGGAAGAAAGGTTGAAGTCAAATGTATTGACAACCTACTAATAGGGAACAAGTCTGCATTGAAAGAAAAGATCCTTCTTTTTACTGAAGAGAATCCTGGACCAATCTGTTTGGCGTACCTATTGAAGGCGTTAACAATGGCTGATGCTGTCAAGAAGAATATCAGTTATGCAACTTTCCATCGTGCCATTGAACAGTTTACTGGACGAAAGATTGGGATTGACACTCCTCAGAAACGCTATGGCGAATTGAAAGACTTTGAATTTCATGGACCACAGAAGGGAAGTTGGGCTAGGGCTAAAGCCATTATATATCATTGGTCTGATATATTTGCATCAGTAGTGTAAGACCCACTTCATAACTTTTTTACATGATAAGCAGATAATCGGTGTAATGCTGATTGTCTGCTTATTTTGTTGATATACCGTTAATAAACATTGATTCTCCTCTCATAAAATGGTCGGTTATATTAAGGTATAAATAAGCCGACCAATGTCCCATGGAAATGTCATTACCTTTGGGCTCGGAATTGGTTCCAAAGAGATTCATTGAGGTTCTGCAGACCTCGTAGTATCAATTTAAATGACATTAAAATGGATATAAACGATTTGAAACAAAAACCTGTGGCAATGATGACAGGAGAGGAACTGAGTTTCCTCATTGACAGCCGTATGGCTACTTGGGCTACTGAGATTGCGAGTCTGAGTCAAAGACGTATCTACTATGGCATTGAAGGCATCGCTCAAATATTTGGTTGCAGTGTTCCGACAGCCAACCGCATCAAGAAGAGTGGCGTGATAGACGATGCCATCACCCAAATTGATCGTCAGATTGTAATCGATGGCAACCTTGCCCTTGAATTGGCAAAGAAAGTAGGGACCATTAAGGTTAAAGGCGAGAAAACCACGAAAGAGCATGACGTACATTGATTACATGAATCAGTTCTGGCGCGCTTCTGCTATGGAGTACATGTCCACCAGCGAGGTTGCACTCTACGCTTTCTTAGTGAACGAGTGCAACCAACACCGCTGGAACATGCCAGTGCCATGCTCTACGGTACGGATCTGCGAGATGCTGCACATGTCCAAACAGACACTTTGCACCGCTCGTAAGAATCTTGCCAAGCGTGGACTTATCTCTTTTACTGAAGGCAAATCACGTCATGTACCGTCTAAATATTCACTACTAATTTGGACGGATAACTTGACGGTAGAGTTGACGGATGGATTGACGGCAAACTTTACCCCTTTAAAAGATAAAGAGAAAGATAATTATAATAAAAAGGATTCTGTCAAAATTTTAAGCAATGGAAAAGAAACTCACAATCGACGTAGAGGCGTTAAAGAAATCTCTACTACAGCGTCGCCCTATGAAGGCTCGTTTTAAGTTGCCCATGTCAGAAGACGAGGCGTATGCCTATTTGTTGGCAGCAATGATGGCTGAGGTGGAATATCGCCACCGTAGCTTCTGTACTAGCGAGGATATGGAGAATCAACTTCAAGAGATAGCTCATTGGCTTACCTCGTCATCCCCCAAGTTCGGTCTGTTGCTATGCGGTGGCTGTGGCAATGGCAAAAGCACTATGCTCAGAGCATTCCAACAGTTGCTCAACAACTTGCGTATTCCGAAATCATTCAACGATGGTACATACGGAATCCAGATAGTGGATGCGAAATACATTGCATACTTGTGCAAGAACAACTATGAGGCATACCGTAAACTCATCAGTGTAGATATGCTTGGTATCGATGATCTTGGCACTGAGCCTTCGGAGGTGATGGATTATGGCAACGTCTATACTCCAGTCATTGACCTGTTGACAAAGCGCTACGAAGAGCAGCTTTTTACCGTCATCACCACTAACCTCACTCCACAACAAATCCGAGAGCACTACGATGACCGCATCGCAGACCGTCTAAACGAGATGGTGGAGAAAATAGTATTCAAGAACGGTACATACCGCAATAATTAACTAATTCACAAACTTTTTAAATCTTGTAAAATTATGATTTCAAACATCAAGACCGTGACACTTAGATTGTCACAGAAAGAATTCAATTTCCTCATGAACGGCGTTAATGCCAAGTTCTTCATGGACATCATGTCCCATCTCACAGCATCGTTTTCTATGGATGAAGACGATACAGATCCTCAACTCGTGTATGGGCCTACAGCCTTCTTCCATCTCTACGAACTCGCAGAGCGTTGGGAGGTTGCTCCCGAGGATGTGCTCAACATCATGTTCAATCTGGAGCAGAACGGATTGATAAAGTATTCACTATCCGAGAATGAATTCGCTATCGAGCCATGCATCACAAGTTTCGTCTCAACTGATGATGTGGTGCATAAGGGGACTAATTGCGACACTCATCTTGATGAACTTTGCTTTGAGATGATGACTAAAAAGCAGATTTTTGAAGCTATCGCTCGTTACGACAGCTTGATCACTCTTCATTTTCCTATGGTTACCCTCAAAGCATTCTCTCTCAAAAAGGACGGGAATGAGAACACTTACGAGAGCATCAACGGAGTTGTAGTGAATCCCTAACTGCTAACGGAGAATGGCTGGCTGTCGAGACTCTGCATCAAAGCAATCAGCCATTCTAATTGAGATAAAGATAGGGAAAGGAATGCCACCTAAAGGAGCCTGAATTGTCGTACTCTCTAAACAAGAAGTGTCAATGTCCGACAATCCGCTTCGCTACTTGCCAGACCGTTTGACCTCTTGCAATACTCGCAGGCTCGCATTGAGTTGACCAATCCCAGTTATAATTTAACGATAAAACACATCTACAAATGGACAAGATATTAGAACCCAAAGGGCGTAATCCACGTATTACCGTGTGTTATACGCCCGACGAGAACCAGAGGGTTATAGAGATGGCTTCCGCCTGTGGATTGAAGAAAAGCCAGTATATCCATGACACTTCCTTGGGACAGAAGCCAAAGGTAATGATGAGCAACAAGGAGGCTGATGCCCTGATGTCACTGAAAGCTGCCCGTGGTGAGCTGGTCCTAATTAAGAATGCCCTTCATGGCACTACCCAGGAACAGCGTAAGAAGTACTTCCGCAACGAGCAGTTCATGCGCCAATGGATTGAGGGTGTAAACAGCCTTATCCGCAGATTAGTAGAAATAGAAAGTATGTTCAGAAGATAATGGTATGATAGCTAAAGCAAGGTCTATATCGCATGGTTCTGCCATGACAAACTATGCCACCAAGCATAATCGTGCAGACATAGTGCTGACACGTAATCTTGGCGAGGGACTTACTCCTCTCGCCATGTGGGGAGCAATGGAAACCATCCATCAGAAGTATGAACCGAAATTCAGGCGCAAGCCCGTCACCAAGCTGACCCTTCGGATGGAGGTTTCCCCATCCCTTGAAGAAACAAAGGGCTGGACACTCAATGACTGGTACGACTATGCGATTCGGTTTCTTGATGAGTTCAAGAAAGAAGCCCAAGCCAAGGAGGGAAAGAAGCGAGGAAAGAGCAAGTTCAATCTGGACAGAGCACAGATATTTGTATGTCTTCACTTTGATGCGAAGTCTGGCATTCCTCACCTGCACATCCTCATCAACCGCATTGACCTTGACGGCAATCTGATGAATGACTCCTTCATTGGCGATAGTGTAGTCAAGGCTGCCCATGCCATCAACATTGAGCGTGGCTGGGAGTTGCCCGAGGATATTCACAAGGCTCACGAGAAGGAAATAACGGCAGATTGTTACGACATCCTCCGTGGAATACAGAGCTACGACTGGAGTAGTTATAAGCATGGTCTTGAAAGTCGTGGTTACAAAGTCCATGAGCAGCGTGACAAGCAAGGTATCTTGCATGGTTATACCATACTTCGTGGCAACTCCCGTTTCAAGTCATCCACTTTGGGTAAGAATTGGCACACTTCAAGTGCAAATGTCAAAGAGAGAGGAAACTCAACATCAAGAAGAATTGCCGTTTTAATAAAAAATAAGGGAAGAAAAGAAAGGCTTCGCATCACTTTTGAAAATCGGCGATACTCTTTAATATGTCCCCTTTCCCCTAAAGTTAAGCCCAAAAGAATAAAAAGTAAAGAGATAATAATAGTTTGAGCAATAATAAAAGGTGACAAGGGACAATACTTTCTCTTTTCGCCAGCAATACAAATCTTGATATGTAAAGAGAATTAATCATCATGGTGTACAACCAAACCGATAGCAGTGCTATGCAAGAAATACCAATGTCATACAAACGCACTTCGTTTGTCCGTATGCCAATGGACTTCTTGAACGCTCGCAAGCTCGCATTGGGTTGAACACTTTTTATAGAAGCAATACTAGGTATGAATAAGAAAAATATAGAAAAGGAGGCACCGAAATACACGAGCCGCCTGGTAGTAAGGCTTACGCCGCAACTCCATAAGGAGATAGCGGAATATGCAGCCCTTTGCGGACTGACCACAAGCGCATACGCACGCAAGCGGTTGGAGGGCAAATATCCCAAACAACGCTTGACTGACAAAGAAATGAAGGCTTTGAACAGCCTATCGGATGCCAGGGGCGATATACAAAAATTGTTCGGCTTTCTCAAAGGACGTCCGCTTACGGAACGTGAGAATATTCTCCGCAGCGAAATCTTCATGAAACGATGGAGAACAAGTGCAGAGGTAATCTTGAACCGCATGATTGAGATAGAGAAATACTTAACACAATAGAACATACGACATATATGATAGCGAAAGCAAAAGTAATAAGTCATGGCGCAAATGCCATACGTTACTCAGTAGATAAGGACAAGGCAGAGATTGTTAAGACAAATCTCTTGCCCGATGATATTTCCCCAACGGCAATGTGGGCGAGAATGCTTGTCTTGCAGAAGAAGTTTGAAGGCAAGTTGAATCGTTATCATCCGCTCAAGCGTAACATGATACGTATCGAGGTTTCCCCAACCTCGGAGGAAACGCGAGGTTGGACAATGGAGGACTGGCAGAGGTTGGCGAATGACTTTATCCGTGAGTTTGATGCGGTTGACCTTTCAGCCAAGTCGAGGCGCAAGAGTGCAAAGGCTACCAATCTCAAAGGCAGCCAATATGTTGTTGCGCTTCATCGTGACAGCAAGAGTGGCATTATGCACCTTCATATTGATGCGAACCGCATAGATATGAGGGGCAACGTGAATGATGCCCATTATATCTACGAGAGAGCGATGGCTGCTGCCGCCAAGGTTGGGCAACAGCGTGGATGGAAAGATGCCCAAGAGGTAAGCCGCCAAAATAAGGAAGTGATAACCAATGATTGTCTTTCCGTTTTGACTAAGATGCCGTACTTTGATTGGGGACTATACACAAAATGCCTCACGCAAATGGGATATGATGTCAAACTGCGATCCGACAACAAAGGACAAGTGCGTGGATATGCCATCAAGCGAGGCAACTCCATTTATAAGTCCTCGGAACTTGGCAAAGGTCGTTGTCTGATGCCCTCAAAGATTGAAGGTACTTGGGCAAAACTGCATCATCAAGAATTGGAGAAACCAGTTTCAACTCCAACAAAGAATACCCAACAGCCAAAGATTATGACTGTTCCCAAACCTATGCCTACTGCGGACAACACTCCAAAGATACGTCACTTCGACTTTTATACGGACGAGTTTCATCATTATCCTGTTGATATTCCTCAGAATTGTCTGGATGTCATCGACAAGAATATAGCTTTGGATGCCGACAATGTGTTTGCCAAGATAGGTGATGTGCAGAAGACCGCCATTCTTCTCTTTGCTGAATACATTGATGCTGCCACAACCATTGCCGCCCAGTCTGGCGGTGGCGGAGGTGGTGCTACCTCAGGTTGGAGGCGTGACAAGGACGAGGATGAACTGTCATGGGCGCATCGCTGCGCTATGATGGCTAATTGCCTGTGCAGACCTCGCAAGAAGCAAGGGTATGGCAGATAACCGAATGTTCAACCAACAACATTGATACTATGCCGATAGGTAAAAGCAAAATCTCGGATATGGATTTCGGATCTTTCGAGAATACGATTGACAAGAATATCGAAGCGAACAAGGCTTCGGACAAGTTTGACCAACAGCTTCAAGCCTACAAGGATGCTGGCAATAGTTTGACTTCGGCAAAAAGTGGCCTTGAAATGGCTACTGCTTCCATGCATGAAGCAAAAGACAAATTAAGTGAAGCCTCAGATAAAGCGAATACTGTCACCAAAGCTATTGAAGCCTACATTGGCAAAGTAAAAGACATAACTGTCAAAGCTAAGGTTGATGATGCCGATATGGAACAGGCAATCAACAACAGGAACAAACTCATTGGCGATGAGTCCAAACTTCTTGAAAACCACCGAAAAGCGAATAAGGAAATCCTTACTCGCCATTTCTATGACATGTCTAATATGATGTCAAGAAATGAAGGTGTGTGGTTGTCAAATGGTTGGGTGAAGACTTTGCTTTGGATATTTATTCCATCTATTATTTATACTATAGTGTCTGTCGTTTATTTTATTTGCCATCTTTAAGCTACAATATATTAGCTTATTATTTATATCTTATTAACTATTGTTCATGCAGTTATTTTCCGTAATGGATTATCTTAATATATAAAGCGCAAATTCATTTGTACTAAACATGGATATAGAAGAACTGATAGAACGAATAAAAGAAGGAGACAATGTAGCTCTGGAAACATTATATAAAACATACGCTCCGATGATGAGAAATGTATGTGTCAACATAACCAATGAGGACGAGGACATAGTGAATGACCTCGTCCAAATGGCGTTTATTCGTGCTTATTATTCTCTCTTCCAACTCCGAGATACTTCAAAGTTTGGAGAATGGGTGGCTACAATTACTAAGAATGTTGCTTTGAAACATCTGGCACAGAAACGAAAGATGCGATTTGTTCCCTTTTCAAGTAAGATGGAAGAAGAATTGGAGATAGGTTGTACCTTATCCTCCGATTCGCTATTGGCAGAAAAGGAAATACATGAGTTGATCGACCAATTGCCTAAAGGATATGGGCGAGTGTTTAGAATGTCTGTTATAGAAGGTTATTCGCATCAAGAAATAGCCGAAAAATTGGGCATTGAGCCGCATAGTTCTTCTTCTCAATTGTCAAGGGCAAAGGCTTTGTTGCGTAAGATGATTAACAGAAGGGGGATGGGGATTGTTATATTTGTATTGGTATGCACTCCTCTTGGCATATATTTGCTCAAAGACAGAGGTAAGGAGGAAATACAAAAAATCAATATAGCCAGTGAAAAGAAAAATATAATTAGGCAAGTAGAAAACAAAGCCCCTAATAATGCAGCGAATGTGGCTTCTGCAAATTCAGTTGCAGAAATACACTGTAATCAATATGGTGTATCATCCATTATTCCTGAGGAAATTCCATCAAATGATAGCATATATACTCCAAAGGATTCCATACAACATAAGTTGTTGGTTGTAGAAAATAATGATAGCATCCTGCTAGATACATGCAAACAACCTTGCATAGAGACAGAGCATTACCTTGCAGACAATGAGCAAACAAGCAAAAAGCATCAATGGCAGTTGCTTGCAGCGGGTTCTCTTGGCTCAGCTTTGGCTCAGAATGCTTACAAGCTGTTTGTGGGTAATGCTAGTAGTGATTTTGATGGGCCTCAACCTTCTGGCCCTGAAACATACTCAACTTGGGAGGGTTATTATCATTATCTGCAACAGAATGCGCATGATGATATGTCGAAGAAAGACAAAGCTCTGATGGATATTGCCCAAAATAATAAGGGGAAAATCGAGGAACATGAACACCACGACAAGCCAGTTACCTTTGGTCTCTCGGTAACAAAATCATTGGGGAATAATTGGAACTTGGAAACAGGTTTGCAGTATTCTCTGTTAAAGTCCGACTTCACGTTAGGCGAAGGTGCATATTACATCAATCGTAACCAAAAGGTGCATTATTTGGGAATACCTTTGCGAGTGTCGTATAAATGGCTTGATGTCAAGAACTGGTCAGTTTATTCTTCGCTTGGCGGTGCTTTGCATATTCCTATATACGGTAAAACCAGCGAAAGGTATATTGTAGGAAATACTACACCATATATGGATAATTGGCATTTCACACCTTCGCTGCAATGGAGCATTGGCACAAGCATTGGAGTGCAATATAAGTTCGCTCCTATGTGGGGTGTCTATATTGAACCTTCATTCAACTGGTATGTGCCAAACGGCAGCTCTATCCATACAATTTGGACTGAGCATCCGTTCTCTTTCACAATACCTTTCGGCGTTAGGTTTACATGGTAATGCTCTCGTCATGCAGTCTTTTGAACTTTTGTCGCCTCTTATTGATAGAAGCACAAAAGTTTCTGAAAACGAAATGTACAAGACAACAGATTACCTGCGCAATGGGGTGCTATACCTCAACAATATTCTTCGCCCTCAACATAAGAAACTGAGCACGTTGATGATTTATACCACGACAAAATGCCAATCGCGCTGCAAGCATTGCTCCATTTGGCAAAAGCCAGAAGAACATTTGTCGTTGCGTGACATACAGAAGATTATGGCAAGCCGCTGCGTTACCAAAAATACGGTTGTGGGCTTGGAAGGTGGAGAGTTTATTCTTCATCCTGAATCCACAGCCATCATGGAGTGGTTCATGCGCCACCACCCCAACTACACCCTGCTATCTAATTGCCTCAATCCACAAAAGATCATTGACGCTGTGCGTAGATACAATCCCCGGCATTTGTATGTGTCGTTGGATGGCGACAGAGATACATACAAGGAAATGAGAGGATGCAATGGCCATGACAAGGTGATAGAGGTGGTTGAGGCCTTGAAAGATGAGGTTCCCATTTCTTTGATGTTCTGCCTCTCTCCATGGAACACCTTCAAGGATATGGACTATGTGATTGGAGTGGCGAGGAAATATAAGGTAGATGTACGCATCGGCATTTATGGCACGATGGACTTCTTCAACACCACGGCTGATTTGCTTCGTACAGATAAGACAAACTACTTGCAGAGTATTCCAGACAATATTCATGAGACGGAAGAAAATTTTGATTTTGTAGCATTGTATGAGGAGTGGAGAAACGGCCATCTGAAACTGCAGTGTCAAAGCATATTCAGCGAACTGGTTATTCATTCTAATGGGGATGTGCCGTTGTGCCAAAACTTGGGTGTGAAACTTGGCAACATACACAAGCACTCTTTGGATGAGATATTCAATTCTCGCCAAACAGCCCATGTGCAATGCCAATATTCCAAAAACTGCAACGCCTGCTGGATTAACTTCCATCGTAAGTATGATATCATCTTGTTGCGCAACTTCGAGAAAGTCGTCCCCAAGAAGATGATAGAATGGTTCTACGGCAAATATCAATGGACAGGCAATGAGAATGACACCTACAAACAATACATGAATCGGATTATCAGAAGATGAGATACACAAAGCAATTAATCGACCGCTACAAGCGTTTCCGAAATACAAGTCTTTTAAGACACGACTATCATGCTAGGTATGCTTTCGTCGGTATAGGCAATCATAGCATGAACAATCTTTATCCAGTGCTTGCCTTCCTGCATGTGCCCTTGAAGTATGTTTGCTGTAAGTCTGCTGACAAACTGCCTTTAATCGAGCGAGCTTATGCTGGTGTGCATGCCACTACTTCCTTGCAGGAAATACTGGCAGACGAAGAAGTGAAAGGCGTTTTTGTCTCAACAGCTCCACAAGCGCATTTCGCAATAGCCACAGAAGTATTGAAGAGCGGCAAGGCACTGTTTATCGAAAAGCCTCCATGCCAAAGTTTGGAGGAATTGGCGCAACTGTTGGATTTGCAAAAGGCGCATGACGCTATTGTGGAGGTGGGGTTGCAGAAGCGGAACTCGCCTATCATGCGTCTATTGAAAAAGGAGTTGAAAAAGAGCAAAGCCTCTGCATGCTATAACCTTAAATATCTTACAGGTGCCTATCCGGAAGGCGATGCCTTACTCGATCTCTTTATCCACCCATTAGATTGCATGACCTATCTGTTTGGCGAAGCTCAAGTGAAATATGCGGAAAGTGCGGGATGCCATACCTTGATGCTCATTCTTGAACATCGTTGTGCCACAGGCATGCTGGAACTGTCAACTGGCTATTCTTGGAATGACGCAAAAGAACATTGGACGATCAACACAGTTAGAGGCATCTACGAGATGGACCAATTCGACAGTTTGACCTTTCAGCCCAAGCCCCAAATCATAATGGGCATCCCAATGGAAAAAATGTTTCCGTGCGGAAAGACTACCGTCAGTCTGCTTGAAAGAAATAACTTTGTTCCTTTGCAGGAGAATAACCAAATTGTGTCCCAAGGCTATTACGATTCGATAAAGGGTTTTGTTGATGCCGTAGAGGGGAAGAATATGCGAGTGCCATCTTCATTGGAACACCTAACTCACACCTACTCTTTGATAGAGAATATACGAACATTAATATAAAATGGAGGATTTATGAAAACAACATTATTCGGATGTGTCTTATCAGCACTCATGTTGGCCTCTTGCTCGTCTGAACAAAATGTAACAGAGCCTGTGAGATTGAGCGACATCGTTAATACTGGGTGTACAAGATCTTTCTCTGCAAAAGAGAGTCGACCTGAGTATTACAGAAGTGAAATGGAAAAGAAGCCCCAAGTGTCTATTTCCGTTGATAAGAATGGGGTGGCGACCTTCAACTTCACAGACCTTGAAGCTAATTGCATTGTGAATGAATTCCGTCCGTCTGTAAAAGCTAATGACGGAGAAATCGCCATAGTGTTGATACCGTATACTCCAGACCCGACAGTGGAAGCCGATTGTTATTGCAGATACGATGTAAGTTTCAAACTCAGCAATGTGGTATCAGGCAAATACTGCATAAAAATTTATGAGTCGGATTATTATGGCAAATACGACACCGTACATCCATCTTATGAAGGTTTAGTTTTATTTGCGCCAAACAAGTCTTTTGAATTTGACCTTTAACGATTAAAGTCCCATCCGCATATATACTATATGTCGATGGGACTTGTTGTTTTGATTGTATGGTTGCTGAGTATCACAGAGCATCATTGCGTAAACACACCTAACTCAAACAGTTTGTTTACGCATTGTTTACGCAATTACACAAAAAAAGCAGCTACGAAATTCGTAACTGCTTCATTTTCAGTGTGGACCAGCTAGGGCTTGAACCTAGGACCTCCAGATTATGAGTCTGTTGCTCTAACCAACTGAGCTACAAGTCCAATCGTTGTTAGATGGTGCCACGAAGGCAATATCTAATCGGTTGTGCAAAGGTAGGCATTTTTTCTTGAAGGAACAAATTTTTGGCAAGATTTTCATAGAGTTTTTAATGGGTAAGAGTGAGATATCATCGCGCCTCGTATGTGTCGCGTTTCCGCCTCGTATGTGACGCGTTTCCGCCTCGTATGCGTCGCGTTTCCGCCTCATATGTGACGCGATTGCGCTACTGCTATCGGTAAGTTTCCGCTACGGCCAAAAAAGAAAGGGAATAAGCCGATGAAAGCTTATTCCCGAGATTCCACCCGGCGGCTTATCGTGGCGATATGCTGCCTTAGATGACGTCTGTGCGAATGCTAAATAATGTGCGTTCGACTAATGTGCGATTAGTCGGCGAGCTTAGCCTTGATGAACTCACGGTTGAGGCGAGCGATGTTGGCGATCGACTCGTTCTTCGGGCACTCAGCCTCGCAGGCGCGGGTGTTGGTGCAGTTACCGAAGCCAAGCTCCTCCATCTTAGCCACCATGTTCTTCACGCGGCGAGCAGCCTCTACGCGGCCCTGGGGCAGGAGAGCGAATTGGCTGACCTTGGAAGAGACGAAGAGCATGGCTGAGCCGTTCTTACAAGCAGCGACACAAGCGCCGCAGCCGATGCAGGTAGCGCAGTCCATAGCCTCGTCGGCAGCATCCTTAGAGATAAGGATAGCGTTGGCATCCTGAGCCTGACCAGTACGCACGCTGGTGTAGCCACCGGCAGCGATGATCTTGTCGAATGCGGAGCGGTCTACCATGCAGTCCTTGATGATGGGGAATGCAGCAGAACGCCAGGGCTCCACGGTGATGACATCTCCGTCGTGGAAGCGGCGCATGTAGAGCTGGCAGGTTGTAGCACCCTGTGCAGGTCCGTGGGGATGACCGTTGATATAGAGCGAGCACATACCGCAGATACCCTCGCGGCAGTCGTGGTCGAAGACGAAAGGCTCGTTGCCACCCTCGATGAGCTGTTCGTTCAGGATGTCGAGCATCTCGAGGAACGAAGTGTCGCCAGGGATGTCCTTCATCTCAAAGGTGTCGAAGTGACCCTCTGCTTTAGGTCCATTCTGACGCCATACCTTCAGCGTGAAACTAATATTTGTATCCATGTTTTTGTATTCTGAATTTAATATGTTGTTTATTAGCGCTCCTCACCCCCTCTACGGGAGGGGGCTGGGGGAGGCTTTAGCTCTTGTAGTTACGCGTCTGCACCTTGATGTACTGGTAGTTGAGGTCTTCCTTGTAGAGCACTGGAGCCTGGTCTTCGCCCTTGTACTCCCAGCAAGCGACGTACATGTAGTGCTCGTCGTCACGCTTAGCCTCACCATCCTCAGTCTGGCTCTCCTCGCGGAAGTGGCCACCGCAGCTCTCGTTACGCTCGAGAGCATCGTAAGCGATGAGCTCACCCATGAGGATGAAGTCGCGGAGGTGGATAGCCTTGTCGAGCTCGACGTTGAGGCCTTCCTTAGAACCCGGCACACGCACGCAGGTGTTGAACTGCTCGCGCACGTCCTTCAGCATAGCGAGCGCCTTCTTCAGGCCTTCCTCGTTACGGGCCATACCGACGTAGTTCCACATGATGTTGTAGAGCTCCTTGTGGATAGAGTCGACACTCTTCAGCTTCGACTTGTCGGTCTGCTTGTTCTGGATGTCCATGATACGGTCGATCTCAGCCTGCACACCCTTCTCAGCCTCTACGAACTCAGGAGCGTCTGTGCTCGGCTTCTTCACCTGGATCTGGTCGGAGAGATAGTTCTGCATGGTGTAAGGGATGACGAAGTAACCGTCGGACAGACCCTGCATCAGTGCGGAAGCACCGAGGCGGTTAGCACCGTGGTCGGAGAAGTTGCACTCACCGAGGGCGAAGAGACCCTTGATGTTTGTCTGCAGCTCGTAGTTGACCCACAGGCCACCCATGGTATAGTGAATGGCGGGGAAGATCATCATCGGGTTCTCGTGCGGATCAACGTCCGTGATCTCCTGATACATATCGAAGAGGTTACCGTAACGCTGGTCAACGACATCGCGGCCGAGACGCTGGAAAGCCTCAGAGAAGTCGAGGAATACAGCCAGGCCAGTGTTGTTCACGCCATAGCCCTTGTCGGTACGCTCCTTAGCAGCACGTGAAGCCACGTCACGAGGCACGAGGTTACCGAAGGCAGGATAACGGCGCTCGAGGTAGTAGTCGCGGTCCTCCTCAGGAATGTCGCGGCCCTTGAGCTCACCACGCTGCAGCTTCTTGGCATCCTCCAACTTCTTTGGTACCCAGATACGGCCATCGTTACGGAGAGACTCTGACATCAGAGTCAGCTTCGACTGCTTGTCGCCGTGTACAGGGATACAAGTCGGGTGGATCTGCACGAAGCAGGGGTTAGCGAACCAAGCGCCCTTACGGTAAGCCTGGATAGCAGCTGTACAGTTACAGCCCATAGCGTTGGTAGAGAGGAAGTAAGTGTTGCCGTAACCACCGGTAGCGAGACATACAGCGTGAGCGGAGTAGCGCTCGAGCTTGCCTGTTACGAGGTTCTTGGCGATGACGCCACGGCAGCGACCGTCGATGATGACGATATCCTCGATCTCCGTACGTGTGTGGAGCTCCACAGTGCCGTGATGCACCTCTTTCATCAGCGAAGAGTAAGCACCGAGCAGCAGCTGCTGACCTGTCTGACCCTTGGCGTAGAAAGTACGGCTCACCTGCACGCCACCGAAAGAACGGTTAGCCAGCATGCCGCCATACTCACGAGCGAAAGGCACGCCCTGAGCCACGCACTGGTCAATGATGTTGGCACTGACCTCAGCCAGACGATAGACGTTGGCCTCACGTGCACGGTAGTCACCGCCCTTGATGGTATCGTAGAACAGACGGTAGACGGCATCACCATCGTTCTGGTAGTTCTTAGCTGCATTGATACCGCCCTGAGCTGCGATAGAGTGAGCACGGCGCGGAGAGTCCTGGATGCAGAAGTTGATTACGTGGAAGCCCATCTCGCCGAGAGAAGCAGCAGCGCTGGCACCAGCCAGACCTGTACCTACGACGATGATGTCAAGCTTACGCTTGTTGGCGGGGTTCACCAGTTTCTGATGAGCTTTATAGTTGGTCCATTTTTCGGCCAGGGGGCCTTCTGGAATTCTTGAATCTATCTGAGTCATTTTGTTTAATGATTTAAAGAGTTGTGAGCTTATAGGTTCACTTTAACACCTAACACCTAACAGCTATCACCTTATTTGAAGCTGGGTGCGAAGCCGAGCCAGAAAGAGAGCACGAGGAATACGAAGACAGCCATGAGGATCGAGACATAGATGATGCCGATCGTCTGCCAGCGCTTCAACCAGATCTTACCGCTGATACCGAGCGTCTGCATAGCGCTCCAGAAACCGTGGCTCAGATGGAACCAGATGGCGCACATCCACACGATGTAGAGGATAGAGAAGACGGGGTTGGCGAAAGTCTGCTGGATCCAGCCGAAACCGTCAGTAGGAGCCGGAGTAGTGGGGCAGCCAGCGAGCTCAGCGAACATCATGTGAGCCCAGAAGTTGTAGAGGTGCAGGATGAGGCCGAGGAGGATGATGATACCCAGGACGAGCATGTTCTGCGAAGCCCAGGACACCTCAGGACGGCGGCTTGTCACCTCATAGCGCTGCGGGCCACGAGCGCGGCGGTTCTGCGCGGTAAGGATAAACGCGTAGACGATGTGGCACACAGCCAGGAAGGCAAGTGCCAGCGTTCCTACTACAGCATACCAGTTGCTTCCCAAGAAAGCGCAGATCGTGTTGTACGCATTCCCAGAGAAGAATGCGGCAACATTCATGCAGCAGTGGAAAGTCAGGAAAAGGATGAGGCAGATGCCAGTGACAGACATCACCACTTTTCTACCAATCGGAGAATTGATTAACCACATAAATGATTGATTTAAATATTAATGTTATGTTTTTGTATATATATCATTTTTGGGCTTGCACATACCACACATTAGGTAGCTGTAGCGCGTTTCCGCTGCAAAAATACTATTATTTTGGCGATTGTACAAATTTACCCCTAAAATTTCCACATCATTAATGCATAATTACATAACATTTGACATCTTCTGCCGAGATCGTGGTCGATAATAACCGTTATCGCATCTCCATTTCATCGTTATCGCATCTCCATTCCATCGTAATCGCGGTGTGATTTAAGTGGAATCGCAATCCCGAAATTCACAATTCACAGTTCACAGTTCACATTAAGGTCGTTCTCACACGGATAAAATGTACGGTTAGTGGATTACAATGTCAGATGGAAAGATCAACCACAGATGATAGCAATGAAAAACAATAAACTGCAAAAGTAACAAAGTAACATATTAACAGGTAACATTAAGGTCGTTCCCATGATGAC
Organism: Prevotella sp. UBA2725; assembly: GCA_002353825.1. Classification (GTDB taxonomy): domain Bacteria; phylum Bacteroidota; class Bacteroidia; order Bacteroidales; family Bacteroidaceae; genus Prevotella. The sequence goes on from DEKJ01000003.1 coordinate 32,505, forward strand.
GGAAGATGCCGAAGTTTAATAAAGATAAATATTGTTCTTATATTATAATAATATTAACAATATATTATTAATATAATAATATATATAGTAAAGAATGTTAATTCGAAATCGACTCTCGGTCTTCTCCCGGCTGGCGAGAAAGTATGGAAGGACCTTAATGTGAACTGTGAACTGTGAACGCTGCGCGGCTGCTCCGGAACTGCATTCGGAGTATGGAACGACCTTAATGTTACCTGTTAATATGTTAACATGTTACTTTTGTAGGGTGGGCAGTTCACCGTAGGGGCGGGATTTGGCAATGGGGACCGTTCTAAGCGGTACATAGATTGGTCGATCTGTCTTTGTCCCGAAGCTATTTGAGAGACATAGATAATTTTTCTCATAGAAAATTTGGTTTATTCTGATCCTTTTTCGTAAATTTGCAACTGCATAGGTTCTTCTTGATGCTTGGAGACTTTAAGTCGTTTGGCGAGCCGGTGAGCGTGGGGCGTGAGCTGCATAATGCCGACTGGATGACGTATGATGAGGCGGTGGAGAGATATTCACAGTTCACAATTCACAGTTCACATTAAGGTCATTCTCACACGGATCTTTTTCTCACACGGATCTTAATGATTTTAAAGATGGTTACGCCGCTTCGCGGCTTCACGGTGGATGCTTTTAACGTCAATCTCCAGCAACTAATGTTTTGTGTCAACATCGCCAACAGGTTGAAATGTATGGTCTATATATGATGTACGTTAAAAGAGATTCAAATCTTACAATTAGGATTGCAGTATATCCAATAAAAGTCTTATCTTTGCAAGCAGAAAGGATCCTATAAAGACAGAAGCTATGAACAGATACCCTATAGGCATACAGACCTTCGAGGAGATACGGAAGAATGATTTATATTATATAGATAAGACGGACCTTATCTATAAGATCGTTAAAGGCTCGAAGAACAATTTTCTGAGCCGTCCCCGTCGTTTTGGCAAGTCATTGCTTGTCACGACCTTGCAGTCTTATTTCGAGGGGAAGAAGGAACTGTTCAAGGGGCTTGCCATCGAGAAGTTGGAGAAGGACTGGGTGAAGTATCCTGTCATCCATCTCGATTTGAGCAGTGGAAAATACTTTGAAATACAGCGAATAAAGTCCACACTTGATCTTCTCTTGTCCCGCTATGAACTCTATTATGGTCTCAATCCAATAGACCGAAGTGCTTACGGAGATCGCTTAAACAACATCATTCAGACCGCTGTCACAGCATCCGGTCAGAAGGTTGTCGTCCTCATCGATGAGTACGATGCGCCAATGCTTGACAGCAATAATAAACCGGAACTGCAAGCTCAGATCCGTGACATCATGCGCGATTTCTTCAGTCCGTTGAAGGCGCAGGAAGGTAACCTTCGCTTTGTCTTCCTCACTGGCATCACGAAGTTCTCTCAGCTCAGTATCTTCAGTGAACTGAATAACATCAAAAACTACAGCCTTGATGACGAGTTCGGTGCGATATGTGGGTTTACAAAGGAAGAGATTTTAAATACGTTCCATGAGGGTCTCAATGAGCTCGCGAAGGTTAACGGGCTCTCTTTTGATGAAGCAGTGGATAAGATGCAGGAACAGTATGATGGCTATCATTTTACGCCACACTGTCCTAACATCTATAATCCTTATAGCGTGCTGAATGCTTTGTATGACAAGAAGTTCAGCAACTACTGGTTTGCTACTGGTACCCCGACCTTCTTGTTGGAACTGCTTACGGAGAACAATATCGATATGCCTCAATTGGAGGGTATAGATGCTACAGAGGATCAGTTTGATACCCCGACAGACAATATTAGCAACCCCATTCCTGTATTGTATCAAAGTGGCTATTTGACCATAAAAGACTATGATGAGGGTATCTATACCCTTGGCTACCCCAACGAGGAAGTGCGTATGGGACTGAACAGGAGTATGTTGAACTACATTGCTCCCCGGTATGGTCTGCGGTCAACGGCTTTTGCAGTACAGTTCAGAGCTGCCATGCGCAAGGACGATATTGATACAGCGATGGAAGCATTGCAATCTTTCCTCGCCGGTTTCCCTTATGACATTCATCATAATCGTGAGGACTACTTCCAGGCTATTCTCTATACGATATTCATAACCCTGGGTTTCACGATCCATGCGGAAGTGAAGACAGCCCGGGGACGTGTCGACCTGCTCGTTTCGACAAAGAACAGTATCTTTGTCATGGAGTTGAAGTTGAATCAGAGTGCGGAAAAAGCCTTGGAGCAGATTGATGCCAAGGACTATTCGCTGCCTTTCAAGCATGATGGCCGCCGCATCTTCAAGGTTGGCATCAACTTCTCCACGGAGAAGCGAACAGTAGATGAATGGAAATACAAGGAGGCATAATGAGGTCCATGTGGCTATATCTTCTTCCCATGCAGATATTGCCACAGATAGATGGCGTAGTCGCACTGGCGAAGCTTGACAATAGCAACCTTCACAAGATCCTCCACCTCGCGGACAGTCATGTCGAAGTCCTCTGCGATACGTGCCGGGCGGTGGGGCGTGCAGCCGATGCCGAAGTAACGCTCTACGATGCTCTGCTCGTGCTCAGTGAGCTGCTGCCGCATCAGGTTGTCGATGTGGTGCAGCAGTTCGTTGCGCATGATGCGGTCGTATGCTTGGCCCTCGCGCTTTTCTTCATCCCATAGTTCGGATAGCTCTGCGGGTATTGAATGCCGATGATATTGTCGTCTGTACATTGTTGCTTATCTGATAAAGACAAAAAGAAAGGGTTAAAGTTCTTAGAACTCTAACCCTTTAGGCGCTCCAGGATGGGCTTGAACCAACGACCCCCTGATTAACAGTCAGGTGCTCTAACCAACTGAGCTACTGAAGCATTTTGTTTGTTATTGTGCTCGTCATTTCTGATTTGCGGTTGCAAAGGTACACACATTTTGCGAACCCACCAAACATTTTCGTAACTTTTTTATCATTTTCCTTCAAAAAACTTATTTTTGCCGCTTTGAGCGCATGAAAGGACGCGATTATTCGTATCTTTGCACCTATTATATAGTAACGGAGAAATTATTATAGCAATGAAAAAAACATATCTGCTGTTGCTCTGCCTCTTCACCGGCATCATGGGTTATGCCCAGACGAAGGACGAGCATTATTTTAAGGTGGCGAAGAACCTCGATATCTTCAACACTATCTACAAGAACCTCGACATGATGTATGTCGACACGCTGGATGCTGACGTCACTGTCGGCACAGGTATTAATGCTATGCTCCACAGTCTTGACCCTTACACGGAGTATTATCCGGCAAGCAAGAGCGGTGACGTGAAGATGATGCTCACGGGCAAGTATGCGGGTATCGGCTCACTCATCCGTTACAACTACAAGATTGGCCGCGTGTGCATCGATGAGCCTTACGAGAACATGCCGGCTGCTGAGGTTGGCCTGAAGAAGGGCGATATCATCCTCTCCATCGATGGTGAGGATATGACGAAGAAAGACAATGAGTATGTCAGCAACCACCTGCGTGGCGATGCCGGCACAACCTTCGAACTGAAGATTCACCGTCCGTCAACGAACAAGGATATGAAGTTCAAGATCACGCGCCGTGCCATCCAGTTGCCTGCCGTGACCTATTATGGCTTGCAGAAGAACGGTTTTGGCTATCTCAACCTCAATACTTTTACTGAGGGCTGTGCCAAGACGGTGCGCAATGCTATCATCGAGATGAAGGAGAAAGGCATGAAAGGACTCGTCTTTGACCTGCGCGGTAATGGCGGCGGCTCGGAGTATGAGGCTGTGAATATCGTCAACTGCTTCGTGCCTAAAGGCCGTCTCGTGGTGAGTAATAAGGGTAAGATGAGAAAGGTGAACCACGACTACTATACGGAGTCGGAGCCTGTCGACACAGTGATGCCGGTGGTGGTTCTTGTCAATGGCAACACAGCCTCGGCTGCTGAGATCACGAGTGGCTCGCTGCAGGACTTTGACCGCGGTGTTGTCATGGGTACGAAGACCTTCGGTAAGGGCCTCGTGCAGACTGTCATGGACCTGCCTTACAATGCTCAGATGAAGATGACAACGAACAAATATTATATTCCTTCCGGCCGTTGCATCCAGAAGATCAACTATAAGCACAATGCCACGGGTGGGGCAGAGGTCGTTGCCGACTCGCTGACGCATGAGTTTAAGACGCTCCATGGTCGTATCGTACGCGACGGCGGTGGTATCATGCCTGACATTAAGGTTGAGGCTGACTCCATGCCGAACATCACTTATTATCTTGCTGCTGTGCGCGACTCCAATGAGCTCATTGACACTTGGGAGGAGAAATATATCGCTGCGCATCCTACGATTGCCAAGCCTGCAGAGTTTAAATTGACGGACGATGACTTCAACGACTTCAAGAAGTCGGTGCTCGCCAGTTCCTTCAAATATGATGCCATGAGTGGCAAGCAGCTCGATGAGCTGGAGAAGCTCGCTAAGTTTGAAGGCTACTACGACGATGCCAAGGCAGAGTTTGATGCGCTCCGCAAGAAGTTGCACCATAATCTTGCCAAGGATCTTGACCTCGCCAAGACGAGCATCATGCAGGTTCTGCAGAGCGATATCGTCACGGCTTACTACTATCAGCGTGGTGCAGTGGAGAATGGGTTACAAGCTGACAAACAGGTGCAGGCAGCCTTTGACCTCCTGGCTGACAAGGCTAAGTATGACGACATATTGAAGCCGAAGCCGCAGACGATACCCATGACAAAGATTCAGCCTGCACAAAAGACCCAGAAAAAGAAAAAGTAGGGATTATTTGTAGCGTAAAAATGATCCGGACATAACAAATAAGAAAGGACCGCATGCTCTCGATAGAGCGGCGGTCCTTTCTACGTTAGTATGTTATGAAAAATTTGAGAGAATCGAAACTTCACAGTTTCTTTGTTGTTTTACTAATTGATTTATAGAGAAAGCATAGAAAAAATCATTTGAGAACCGGCATCGTCGCTGGGGCATCCGGTGTAGCCAAGCTCTGCTGCAACGTGTCGACCATTGAACTGTCACCGATGGCGACATTGGTACCGTTGTCGAGCTCCGGCTTGTAATAACCGTCATAGTTACTGATAGGATCCTGATTGCTCTTAGAGAACGGCACCTGCATAGCATTGCCGAGTGTGAGCAGGATAGCTACCATAGCGGCGGCTTTGAGGAGCGGTTTGAAACGCTGCGTCATCGTGATGACGCGTGCTTTGACGGGCTTACGCTCTGCGATAGCTGCGAAGAGCTTCTCGTCAAACTCATCTCCCAATACATCACGCTTCGCCTCCGTTGCTTCATAGCTGAACAAGGGCTTGTAACGTCTCAACTCGGCCGGGATATTCTCCTGACTGAAGAACGCGCGGAGGATGTCTTCCTCTTCCAGCGTGGTCTCACCACGCCAATAGCGCTCCAATAGCTGATTGATGTATTTATAGTCCATTATTTTGGTGTTTCTATATGGACGACGACGGGACGGCTGAATAGTTACAGCCGCCCCGTATCTTTTAACATTAGTTTAATGTTTACTTGTCGTCGTCTTTATAGTCAGACCAAGGCTCAAACCTTTTGTATTCGAATCTCTGAGGCTGCATGGCCTCCGTATCAATGCCGTCCATGAAGCGACGCTTGCCATCAGCATGGTCGAATTCTCGATCTCTACCGCTTCCAGCCAGAATATGCTCTGGCTCGTACGCGCGGATGATTTGAACATCCGGCTTCATATAATATTTCTTTTTCATCTTTCTTCAATATTAATATGTCACATCATCCTTAATAGACCACAACCTTCTTGCCGTTGACCACGTAGATTCCGGCTGTCAGAGAGAGTTCGGTCTGCTGACCGTTCTTGAGGCTCTTGGCGAAGACTTGTTGTCCGGAGGTGCTGAATATCTTTACGTTCACGTCGTTGTTAGCCTTGATAATCAGTCCTCCGACGATGCTCTGGATAGAGAGATTAGAGTTGGCCTCGTTTGTCACCAGGCTGATACCCGTCGTTGTCAGTTCGTCGTAGGTGATCGTGAAGGCGCTCAACTTCTTTGCATTACCTCCGTTGTTTGCAGTGCTGTAGTAAGCACGGAACGGATAAATGTACACATAAGGACGACTTGCACTTAGATTAGATGAATTCAAGAATCTGTTGTTGGCAAAGTAATAGTAACTGCCTGACTTCGCATATTTCTTGCCAGAATAAGACCCTTGACAAGTGAATGTGTATGAATCACTACCGATAGTACCTGTAGAGGTTCCGCCCGTGAAAGTGTAGTCATTATTCATTGTGCAGGTAGCGTCGTCACTTGCTGAAGGACAGGTTGCAGCTACATCTGAGCCATATTGGGTAGCGATAAACGATACAGTCTCATCGTCAGGGGCATTCGTTACCTCCACCATGTAAGGCATGTTCGGAGTTGTGCTACTGGCTGTCACGGCGTCAAACTTAGCCTTGCCGATGTAGTTGGTTGTGGTCTGAGCCTCATTCTCGTCCAGTGTCATGCAATTGTCAGTCGTCATTTGTGAGACCTTGAAAGTGCAGGCATCCGAGGTTACGTTCGTATGTATGCCATCCTGAAGTTCGAGTGAGAAAGGCAGGATGATGCTGGCTCGTGCGACCTTACCGTTCATCGGCACCGTGATCAGTCGAGTATAAGTAGCATAGTTCTCAGCGGGCACCGTAATCTTATAAGGAGTGAAGAACGGCTGCTTGTCGGTGATGACGATGTTCTTGCAGGCGCGATAGCTTCCGCTCTGTGTCTTCTGCACGTAGTTGTCCTCGTTGTAGTTCGTACGCTCAGGGAAGAAGATGAGCACGTTGGGGTTGTACAGATTCTTGATCTCAGTCATTCTCTCCTTGCTCTCTATAGAGACTGAATAGAGGTTTGTCAGATCGAGATAGAGTACCTGTTTCTTGTCGGCATTAACCTTCTTCAATGCACTGTTCAGTGCGTTGCACATCATGTCGGTCGTCAGATAAGCTTGTGTGCTTGGGATTTCATAGCCTGATTCACCGGGATGTCCGGTCTCGTAAGCCTTGAAGACGGCACCGTACATGGGTACCTCTTTGTCGCCATCGTAGCAGGTAGCGGTGTAGAGCGTCTTCAGATCAGCATATGCGTCATAGTCTTTCTTCGTCAGCTGAATATCCATGAGGTAGTAAGCATACTTGCGGTGCTCGAGGGCTGTCGTCGGTGCAATGTTGTAGCGCGTCTCATCACCGGTGAAGAGGTAGCATTTCTTCTCACCATCAATGGCAATCTCGATATCGGTCGTGAAAGTACCACCTTGTGAGGTATAGAGAGCTTCAGAATAAGGATACTCCACTAAAGAAGCCTCAGTGACACCTTCCGTTGTATTGGAAAGCTCAGAAGCGTTATTGTATTTGAACTCCTTATCGCCACATGCCTCTGACTTCACCTTTATGGAAGCCTCCTCATTGCCAGTAGCTGTGTACTGCTTGCCATCGCCATAACTATTATAGTAGTCAGACTTCACAAGATAGTTGCGGGAGTTACCCGTGGTACCGTGACCATAGGTCGCGTCCATGTACTTACTCGTCAAGTTTTCGAAAGAGAACTTACAGGTCTGACCGTCATCGACGAAGTCGGAGGGGACATAGAAGATGAACTCACCACCTGCGACCTGGAAGTCGTTGCTTGTGAACTGCTGGACGAGCTCCGGCGTGTTGGCCTTCGGCGACTTACACACGATGTCGAGCGTGTTGATGAAGGGGTTCAGCGCCTCCATGTTGAGGCTGTAGGTGATCAGCGCTTTCGTGCCATCTGCAAGTCCGGAGATCGTGAACTTCACAGCGTCGTTGTTCAAACCTGAGACGGAGAGAGTAGCGTTTTTATTGCTTGAGGATACATTGGCCATCTCCTCAACATTTTCCTTGTTTGTTCCATATAAGGATATCTTAAAGTCGGACGGCGTATAGGCTGGATTCTGAGCGGATGAAGAGATCACATTCCAAGTAGTAGCATAATCAGAGTAATACTTGCTTACAACCTGGGCATAGCTACGAACATTCGAACAAATGATATACTTATCTCCATACATTAACTGTCCATTGACAAGTTTAAATGTAGATGCCTTAGAAGCATCGGTGGTTCCACGTAAGAAATAGTATGTATTACCTCCATAAGTAGTTGTGGATACGTATAGATAAGTGTTACCACTATACAGTTTACCATACTTGTTCAGGTACCAGGTGACGGATGCATTATCCCATGAGCCATTGGTCTGGAGATAATAAGTTGTTGTTCCAAACCATCCATTTGAAACTGAATAAGTTATCGTACCAATATTCCCGTCATAGGAAATCGTGGAAGCACTAGCCTTAGTACCATAGTGTCCTTTGATCGTTGCACCGGTGATACGGAAGCCGAGCGGAATGCTCTTGCCAGACTGGTCTGTGGTAGAGGTTGGAGTCTCAATATAATAGGTACCATTGCCGAGGGCATAGTACAGATTGCCACCGTTCTGCAGCGTCTGGATATTACCCGATCCAGCTGTCGTGGGCAACTTCTTGTCGCTTGTTACGGCCTCCTTCTGATAGAGGTAGTTCTCAGCCGTCAGCTCACGCACAGCCGTGTAGTCATAGCTGAAATAGGTGGAATTGTTCTTGGTGTTGTTTGTCAGCAGACCGAGGTCGAGCTTACCTGTATTGAACGGTGTAGCGACCATGTTCACTCCTTCAGAAATGATGCTGGCAGGAGATTCCGGGGTACCCTCCACGTTGAAGGCGCTCTCAGCCGTGAAATAGAGCTCGATGCTCTTGATCGTAGCAGCGTAGAAGCCGGTCGTACTATGACCAAAGTAGAAATACAGGTTGTTGGTCATGTCTGTCTCCGTCTTGCTCGTACGCTCTATGACATACTCCTTGCTGTCGGTTGCTGCGGGCATTGTGACGACGGAGGTCAGATTCGTCTGGAAGTTCTTGTCCATCTCTGCAAAGGTCTTGCTCATGGCGGTCAGCTGCATGTTATGGAAGTTACTGCGCTTGCCGATGTTGTTGAGCAGGACAATCTTGTAACCCGTGAAACGGAATCCTTTCGGCAACGATATGCTCATGTGGGTATTCGTTGTTGTAGGTTCTCCGCCGCAGATCACATAGAGATTCTTGTTCACGGTATTATCCAGCACGATGTCTCCTGCCGGATCATAGAGGATACCCGTCTCTGTGAGCGTGGAATGGTCTGACACTAAAAGGGTAAGGGGAAGCTGCTTGTGTCTCCATAGAGAAGACCAGCCATAACTAAAGCCCACTTCATTTGTACCCGTCACACCGGCAATCAGACTACCGGAGGAGGGAGAAATGGTGACATTCTGTCCTTTTACTGGCATGAGGCTTGCCCAAAGACAGATCATTAAGATTAATGATCCAAGGGTGAAGTGCCCCAGTCCGTGAAGTAAATTCTCATGTTTTATGTTTCTTCTAAGTTGAAATGATTATTCAAAATGTTATGTTCAGGCAATATGCGCTTTTTGCTTTCGCCGGTTGCAAAGTTAGGAGAAAAAGTCTTTGCAACTAAGTTTTTTGGGGGTGCAAAATGACGCAAAGCCTCAAAAAAGTGGTGCAAAATGACGCAAAATCAAAAAAAACTTCATTAACTTTGTGGCATGAAACTAAGAAATTTTCCGCGCGGCTCGTCATCTTTTCGTGGGACGGGTAAAAGGAAGGCAAGATGAGATCCGGTTGACCGTTTATCTGCTCACTTGCATCATCCCTATCCTCGGCATGCCTATTCATTTCTTGAATCTGGCAGGCCTTCCGGACTCATTTCTTATCACGATTTCAGCAACTTTATGGGTAACTGCTATCATAAGTCTGATCTTGTTTCTTACCCGGGTCGTTTCCCTGGTTCATTCTTTTACCGTTTACGGAATCCTTGCGGAGCTCATGGAGAGCATCGGGCTCGTCTATATTGCTGTCACATTGCCACCGCATCATGTAATCGGTTTCTTCTCCAATATCATTTCTATGATGACCGTCCTCCTGTTGCTGTGTATGGGTATGATGCGTTATTCGGCTTTGGTAGCTGCCATTATCGGTACTACAGCAGCAATAATCTCTACAGTTATTCATCCCTTCAATTCATACATTCAGATGACGTGCCTTTGGGGGGTAATAGTGTTCAGTTGCATTGCCTATTCGCTCTCATTAATAAAGATGCTCAAGCAAAATGATGAGGAGACGCAAGAATACAAAACGCAGTTGAGCTCCATTCTCGACTTCTTCAATATAAGTTTGCACGAGATGTCTATACTTATCCAGCTGTGCAGTGGTAAAACGAATGATGAAGAGAATCTCAACATGTCCCATCAACTCTCCTTCCAAACAAAATATAATCTGATCGAGATCGGCAATCAGCTTAAAAATCGTCAATTGGGACAGAAAAGTGATATACAGGCCCTTTTCCCTAACCTGTCAGCTTCCGAGCAGGAGGTCTGCTACTATATTCTATTGGGGAGAACCTTGAAAGATATATCCCAACTAACTGATAAGAGCGTAAGTAATGTTAGTACGGTGCGGGGAAATATTCGTAGGAAACTGTCTTTGCAACCTTCAGACGACTTGCGTGCCTATCTTGTTAATGTCATTCAGAATAGTAGAAAATGAAATATTTTGTTTTCATCCAACGTTACTTCAACTCTCTTCTTGAAAACCGTACTTCGGGCAAGGAAGAGCAAATCCGACTCGCTGTGTACCTCATGGCGTGTACGATGTCGATTCTCGGTTCCTTTCTTCATTTCTTTGGAGCCATTGGTGTCGTAGAATGGCCATTGCTGATGGTGTCTGTCCTTTTCTTTCTGACCACCATCCTCTTCCTGATGCTTTTCCTTACCCGCAAGACGACATTGTCTCAGTCTTTCTCCTGGGGATGCGTTACGGCTCAGGTCTTGACTGGCTTCCGGGTTGTCTATCTGTCCATAGCAAGGCCGGAAGGAGCTTTGATGGCTCTGCTTCTCAACTCCATGGTGACCTTTCTAATCCTTCTCCTCCTCTTTATGGGTAGTATTCGAAAAGCACCTGTCATCGTAATCGTACTGGGTCTTGGAACTTTTATTGCTGCTCATATTATCAGTCCGCAACTGGTACCGGTCCCGGTAATATCTATCCTGATATTCTTGGAGTTGAGTATCTTCTTCTACTTTCTTTTCATGAACAGGTTTGTAGGAGATTCATTCAAGACATTGGCCCTTTACAAAAGTCAGTTGACCACTGTGCTTGACTTCTTCAATATGAGTAAGGAAGAGATGGTGACGCTCATTCAGCTGTGTCGCCATCAGGGGTCTTATGAGGAGTCGATGGATATGATGAATCAGAATCTTTCTCTTCGCACAAAGCGTAATCTGATCCGTGTCGGGGAATACCTTCAGGAACCGAAGGAAGATTACATCGAAGAGTTGGGAAAACGTTTCCCCGAGCTTTCTAATACAGAACTCGAGGTTTGTCAGCTTCTCTTGAAAGGAATGACTTCCAAAGAGATAGCGACAAGCCTCGGGAAAAATCTTAGCAACATTGGAACGGTCAGGGGAAACATCCGGAGAAAGCTCAATCTGGATCTGGATGTTGACCTGAAAGCCTATTTGTCCAAGTTGATGAAATAGAGGATATTGTTATTCTGCACCGATCTCCTTGAGCAGGCGGTCGGCGTGTCCCCACTTATCTATCATGTAGACGACATAACGGATGTCGACGCCGATGCAACGCGCCAGGCGCGTGTCGAAATTGATGTCGGACGAGAGGCTGTCCCAGTTTCCGTCGAAGGCCAAGCCAATGAGCTGTCCCTTGCCGTCGAAGATCGGTGAACCACTGTTGCCACCCGTGATATCGTTGTTTGTCAGGAAGCAGAGGTTCAGTGTGTGGCTCACAGAATCGGTGTAGCGGCCGAAATCAGCGGCTGACATGAGCTGATGCATGATAGGCTCAGCCTGATAGTCGATGACGCCCTTGTCGCCTTGCTGCATCTTTTCCACGATGCTCTTGTCCGTGGTATAGTAAGCCTTGTTGTTGCCGCGTGCAAGCGGTGTCACCTGACCATAGGAGAGACGCATCGTGAAGTTGGCGTCGGAGTAGTGAGGCTTGTCCATCTCCATCTGCACCTTGTTGGCGCAGAGATAGCGCTCCTGGAGGTCAATACTGTCGTTGAGTGTCATAGCTCCCTTCTTTCCGTATCCAGCAGCCTTGTTGATCTTGTCGAAGACGGCGCTGATAGACTTGGCATAAGCCACGCCCGGGTCTTGACAGTACTGCTTCGTGTTGAGGTAGATCTTACCCGGCTTGAGCAGCATGGACGTCTTGAAGAGCCAGTCCACATATTTATTATAGTTGCCTTTAAACTTTTTGTCGATTGTGTTGTATACGGCTGTAGGCAGAAAGTCGGCATCGGCGTGTGTGCGATAGTTCTTCAGCAGGGCAGCGAGCATGTCGGCATCCGTAGCAGCGTCCCACTGGTCGCTATTGTTTTCAAACTGATAGTAGGAGCCTTTCTTATCTTTCTTACCTTTGAGTGGTCTCTGCTCGTCTACGAGTCGGAGGGCACGCGTATTGAACTCAATGTTGCTGCGGCGGCTGAAGGTCTCTGACCACTGTGTGAGGGCCTTTGCAAGGCGACTGGCGCGTGTATAGAGCTTGGCGAGAAGCGGGAAGTCGACTTTATGCTCGACATACTTGGCCGTGTCCTGCCACTGCGCTATCTGCGCTTCGTAGGCGCGTTTTTGGTTCACGAGTCCGATGGAATCGATACATTTATTCATGCCGATCGAGTTTTTCCAGTAGTTGGAGCTCTGGGCGAACTTTGAATCGTATTTGATGCGTACAGCCTCGCTGGCTCGCATGTGGCGGAGCATCACCTCTTGCTTGACGCCACGGATCTGCTGGCGCGGGTCGTTGGAACAGTCGCGCATCATCTGGATGCCGTAGCTGGAGAGGTAGCGCTCGGTGCTGCCTGGGTAGCCGACGGTCATGGCGAAGGAGCCGTCATGGTAGCCGTCAAGGCTCACCTTGGCCCACGATTTAGGATGATAAGGTACGTTATCCTTAGAGTAAGGTGCCGGGCCGCCAGTCTTCGGATCGCAATAGATACGGAATACGGAGAAGTCGCAGGTCTGGCGCGGCCACATCCAGTTGTCTGTCTCACCACCGAACTTACCCATCGACTTTGGAACGGTGAAGACGAGACGCAGGTCGGTAAAGTCCTGATAAGTCGTGGCGTACCACTTGTTACCTTCATAGAACGGGTCGATGTCGACATGGAGCGTCGAGTCAATCTTCTTCACGGAGTCGGTCATCACCTGGGCCAGAGAGTCGACGAGGTCAGCCACCTCCGTCTTTGGGAGTCGGTCGACGCCGAGGGCCTGCAGACGCGCTGTGACATCTTGTTGGCTCTTCATGAATGAGACAAACATGTTCTCGTTGGGCAGTTCTTCCGCATAGCTCTTGGCCACGAAGCCGTTGAGCATGTAGTCGTGGTCCACGGTACTGTGGGAACGGATCGACTCGAAACCACAGTGGTGGTTCGTGAAGACAAGGCCGTCGGGAGAGACGACGACACCGGAGCAGTAGCCGGAGAAATTTACAACGTTGTTCTTGATGGCATTGGCATCGGTGTAAAGCGCGCTTTCAGGCAGTTGGAAGCCGTAGCTCTGCATGGTCTCGTAGACCTGCGGCGGCAGGTTGTAGAGCGTCCACATGCCTTCGTCGGCATGAACCGTGAGAGGAGCGAGGGCAAAGGCAGCGAGGCCAAGAAGAGTCTTGTTGATTCTTTTCATTATGCGTATTTTTTATGTGTTTATTCTGATGATTTTTATTTCACACGGATCTTAAAGATTTTAAAGATGGCTACGCTGTTCGCTACGCGGTGGAAGGCGCTCACTAAGGGTGTCCCTATGAGGTATGTGTAGCCGCAAAGCGGCGTAACTATCTTTAAGATCTTTAAAATCCGTGTGAGAAAAATTATATCTTCTGAAAATATATATTCAAGAGTGGAAGAATCTTATTTCTTTCTGAAGTATTTTCCGATGAAGGGCAGGCCGGCGAGCGGCAGGTCATGCTTCACGACATAGACGACGTAAACGATGAGGAGGACGGTGTTGATGCCGAGAGATGCCCACATCGACAGTTTCTCATTGCTCCAGGTCATGCCCGCGAAGAGGATGAGAGCAAGCACAACATACATGGCGATGCTCTTCAGCGGATATTTGATAGGGTAGTATTTCTGTCCGAAGAAATAGCTCAGCACCATACTCACGGTGTAGCTCACGAAGCCGGCCCAGGCGCATGCCCAGTAGCTGAAACGCGGGATGAAGATGATGTCCACGGCAATCAGTACGGCAGCACCAATACCGGAGAAGTATGCACCCCAAATAGTCTTGTCGATGAGCTTATACCAGAAGCTGAGGTTGAAGAATACGCCGAACATGATCTCAGCAGCCATGACGATAGGCACAATCTCCAGGCCCTCCCAGTAGCTGCGGCCAACGATGTAACGGATGAGATCCATGTAACTGATGACACAGAGAAAGGCGAGGAGCGTAAAGATGATATAGTATTTCATCACCTTGGCGTAAGTCTCCTTACTGTTCTTCTCCTTCGACTGTCCGAAGACGAACGGCTCGTAGGCGTAGCGGAACGCCTGGGTAATCATGACCATGATCATGGCTATCTTAATGCAGGCACCGTAGATACCGAGCTGTACACGGGCCTCTTCCGGTGTGCCGTTGAAGACGTAAGGGAAGATGATCTGTGAGGCGCACTGGTTGAGCTGACCGGCAAGTCCCATGACGAGAAGTGGCCAGGTATAGGAGAGCATGCGCTTGCATGTTGCCTTGTCGAAAGGATTAGCGAAGCCTTTCAGCTCCTTGCCGAGGAGGAGGAGCGTGAGGATGGAGCCGGAGAGCTCAATCCAGAAGATCCACACTACCTGAAGGTCGAAGTTGGCATCGTAGATACCGAAGAGGTTGCAGTGCATTGCGGGGAGCACGATGAGGTAGAGACTCACGCCGACGAGGTTGACGACGATGCTCACCATCTTCAGCAATGCAAACTTCAACGCTTTATGCGCATAACGCAGATAGGCAAAGGGGATAGCAGTGAAGGCGTCGACGGCGACACATGTACCCATGATCATGATGAACTCAGGATGGTCGGGATAGCCGATGGCCCGTGCGATGGGGTGGAGGAAGACCCAGAGAAGGAGCACGAAGACAAGCGATGTCGTAGCCACCATGCGCAAGGTGGTGGCATACACTTTCTTCGGGTCCTCGCCCGGTCGGTTCATGAAGCGGAAGAATGTCGTCTCCATGCCGTAGGTGAGGATGATAATGAGCAGGGCGATGTAGGCATAGATATTCGTGATGATGCCATACTGTCCGCCGGCGGCATTGAACTTCGCTGTCTCGATAGGGACAAGGAGATAGCCGATGAAACGCGCCGCAATGGAGCTCAGTCCGTAGATTGCGGTTTCCTTAAGAAGAGATTTTAAGTTTGCCATAGAAGCCTATCCAAGCACTCCCCTCGGGCTCCCCTCGTTATCGAGGGGCAGAAATCCCTAAAGGGAGGGGTGTTGATATGTTTATTTTGTATTATTATCCGAAGAAGATGTAAGCGATGCAGATAGCCGCGATGGATCCGACAAAGTCGGAGAGCAGACCGCAGGCTACGGCATGACGTGTGTATTTGATGTTTACGGAGCCGAAATAGACGGCCAATATATAGAATGTGGTGTCGGTGGAGCCTTGAAGGATACACGACAGCCGTCCGACGAACGAGTCGGGGCCATAGTTCTTCATGGCTTCGAGCATCATTCCGCGTGCACCACTACCCGAGAGCGGTTTCATAAAGGCTGTAGGCAGGGCGCCGACGAAGTCTGTGTTCAGGCCGCATTGTTTCACGCACCATGAGATGCCGTTGATGAGCATGTCCATGGCACCCGAGGCGCGAAACACGCCCACGGCTACGAGGATGGCGACGAGGTATGGGATGATGCGCACGGCGGTCTGGAAACCTTCCTTGGCACCTTCGATGAAAGCGTCGTAGACATTGATCTTCTTTACGAAGCCACCGATGATGAACGCTACGATGACCGACAGCAGGATGACGTTGCCACCAACGGAGGTCACCTTACCCATCGTATCTTTGTCCATGCTTCCGAAAGCAGCGATGACAAGGCCTACAAACGCACAAAGCCCGCCAAGGATGGCGAGCATGGAGGGTTTGAAGATATTGGTGTGTTGGAAAAGGCAAGTGATGATGATACCAAATAAGGTTGCTACAGTTGTAGCTAAGAGGATAGGGATGAACACATCCGTGGGCTGGGCGGCTCCATAGCTCGACCGGAAGGCGAGAATGGTCGTGGGGATGATGGTCAGGCCTGAAGTGTTCAGGACGAGGAACATGATCATCGGGTTCGTCGCCGTGTCTTTCTTCGGGTTGAGCTCCTGCAGTTGTTGCATGGCTTTCAGACCTGTCGGTGTGGCGGCATTGTCGAGGCCGAGCATGTTGGAAGCTACGTTCATAAAGATGGAGCCCATGGCCGGATGGTTCTTAGGAATGTCGGGGAAGAGGCGTGAGAACACAGGGCTGAGCATGCGTGCCAGCACGTTCACTGCGCCGGCTTTCTCGCCTATCTTCATGATGCCGAGCCAGAGGGCGAGTACACCGGTCAGTCCTAAGGCTGTCTCAAAGGCTGTCTTTGAGGTGTCAAACGTAGAGTCGACTATCTTCTGAAAGATAGTGGCATCGCCCATCAGCAGTTGAACAATGGCGAAGATGAAGGATACGACAAAGAATCCTATCCAAATGTAATTCAGTACCATATTGGGTGCAAAGGTACTGAATTTATTTGAGGTAGGAAGCTGATTGGTAATATTTTTACTTTACCGTATAGCGCACGCCGATGTTCAGCGAGAAGCTCGTGGGGCGGTCCTTATAGACGTTGGTGACCGAACTGTGGTTGTCGAAATAATAACTCACACCTGGCTCTGCATAGACGCTCAGCGAAGGGGTGAAGTGATAAGCACCACCAAGGGCCGCCTTGGCAGAGAACTGTGGACGGCTCTCTTTGATCTTCTCGTCATGGCTAGATGGCAGATTACTCTCCGATGAAACCGTGCCTTTTACGAGTTTCTCAATTTCTCCGCCGGCTGTGACATACACCTCTGCCTTGCGGCTCTTCAGCACACTGTAGCTTGCTGAGAGTGGGATGCCGACATAGTGTAGTTTCTGCGTCTGCTTCGGCTCGCCGTCTGCTGTGAAGTCGGAAGAGAGATAACTGTAGGTCACACCGGTGTTGACCGCCCAGCGATTCGTCAGCGCGTAGCCTACGCTCACGCCGACTTTGATCGGCTGATTATGGTGTGCCTTCATCTTTTTGCGGTCGACAGCTACAAAGCCGTTCTTGTTGGCTCCTGTCAGCATGTCGATAGATGTGATGCCGTAAGGTGCGGCATCTGACATCAGGAAACCTCTCGACATGCCACTGCCGTTGCCAGAGCCCGAACCAATGCCGCCACAGTAGGCGGTCAAGCTGAGTGTGTTGGGTGATGGGTGATGGGTGTTGGGTGTTAATGATGTGTCATAAGACGAATAGTCGTAAGAACGCCTTGGCTTCGTCGATGGGGTCTGCTGAGCTTTTGGGGCTGATTGCGGCTTGGAGGATACTTGTGTGTCGGGTGATGTCTGGGTGTTAGGTGTTGGGGTGTTGGGTGATGTCTGGGTGTTAGATGTTAGGGTGTTGGGTGTTAATGGTGTGTCAGATGATGCATTGTTGGAGGCAATGTATGGAGTTGCTGAAAAAGAAGACGATACGGCTGCTTCGTTTGAAGAAGTTGCTGCGGATATCGCAGACTGCATAGCAGAACGGGGGCTGACATCTGTTTTGCGGAGGGCAGAGGATTGTCCGCCATGAATCGCCGACGAAGCTATCTCGCTGTCTTCCTTGTGCAGCATATGGATGGTGACAGGCAGCGCAATGGCTACAACGATAGCAGCGGCAGCTGCCCAACGGTAGCTGCGAAGAGGCACGATGCGGGCTTTCTGCGATGACGCGGGCTGTGCCTTGGCTTGTGCGGCAAGCTCTCGCTTCACGGCATCGAGCAGATGGTCAGGCGCCTTCACTTCGCGCTCGGCCATCAGGCGGCGGACCTCTTTGATCCACGCTTCATCGTTGATCCGCTCGTTCATTCCGTTATCGTGTATCCAGTGGTTATTCATCTGGCTGCTTCTTATCTTATCATCGTTCGTTCTATGATTGTTCATTTGTGTTCCTCCCTTCATTAATTTTGTGTTTGTTGACTCTTTAATATTTTCGCCAGCATGTTCTTCGCGCGGTGGTATTGTGATGCGGAAGTGTCTGGCTTGATATTCAAGATCTTGGCTATCTCCTTGTGGCTCTTGCCTTCAATGGCGTAGAGGTTGAACACCGTGCGGTAGCCGTCGGGCAGCATCAGGATGGCTGCAGCCACCCTGTCAGCGTTCATCTCGTCAGGATCGGGTGGGTCCTCTGCTTGGTCGGGAATCTCATGGTCGTCATCTACGAAGAGCATCTTCTTTTTGTTGCGAAGAAACATCAGTGCTTCGTTGACGACGACGCGCGTGAGCCACGCCTTCAGCGAGCCACTGCCTTTGTACTGGAACTTAGAGATAGAGGTAAAAACCTTCACGAGGGCTTCCTGTAACACATCGCAAAGGTCATCATATTGGGGAATGTATCGGCTGCAAACACCCGTGAGATAATCGGCATAAACAGCGTACAGCACATCCATCGCACGGTTATCACCCCGCGCGAACATCTGTAGGATATGCTGTTCGTTGTCCATCAATTATTTCTGTTACCTCCCTTTATAAGGTTCGCTCTCTTCGAGGCCGACAGTTAAGTTCGTTACTGTCATTCTCAACCCCAGGTTACGGCTGCGCCTCACCTGGGGCTAACCATATTGGCCCTCTTCGAGGACCCTAATACGAAGGTTTGTTACTTTCTTGTTTTATACTTGAACGTCACACTCTTTTCACCCGCAAAAGAGGTCCATTTCAATGTGATGTCCTTGTATTTGCCTTCTGTGTCTGGCAGATCATTGAGGCGGAAAGCGATGAGGCCGTCACCGACGCGTCCCTGGATATCATTGTTGGCGTCGTGATAGAGCGTCACTGTGTTGTCACCTGTGCGTACGAGGCGCAGTGTGTGCGTAGCTGCTCCGCCGAAATACGTGCGGAAGCGGAGGGTGAGGTAGCCGTCCTCGCAGACTGTTGTCCAGTCGTTGACAATCTCCAACGGGTCGTTGCCGTAGACCTTATCCATGTTGTCTACAGCCGGTGACATCATCTTCGTGCGGATGCTGTCGAGGCGGTCGACATATACGCAAGGATAGTTCTTGTCAGCATTCTCACCGGTATAGCGGATGATGGCGAGGGCACGCACCTCTTTGTTGCCATATGGCGACTGCTTCATGCCGGTAGGCAAGAGCTTCACGGAATCGTTGAGCTGCAAGTAGCACAAGCCCGTAGAGCCGGTCTTCACCGTTACGATGGCATTGGCACCCAGGAATGGGTCTATTCCATAGTGGTTGTCATCATCATCGTCGTCACACGACTGTAAGCTGCACGCTCCTGCTACAAGCAAGAGGGCAAGGCCTAGAAATCTAAATAATTTGTTCTTCATAGTTTTTGTCCTTTCTCTGCTTTGTAAATGCAGGGAAAGTCAAAATCTTGCACCGCATGTTTATTTTTTATTGCATAGCACTGTTTTGCAACTTAAGCGCTACCGGCTCTAAATCTTATTGTCATCGTCCCTCGGCCGCGTCACAATCACGCCTCGTCCGTGACGCGTTTCTGACGCATATGTGACGCGTTTCCGACACATATGTGACGCGTTTCCGACGCATATGTGACGCGATGCACTACGCCTAATGCAAATACTCTTTCAGCTCTTTAAAGGTGTTTGCAACCTTGATATAGTCGCTCCATTGTCCTCGGATGAAGCCACGCGTCTGCATGTCGTCGAGCATCTCGATGGTCTTATTCCAGAAGCCATTGATGTTATAGAGGATGACCATCTTTCCGTGATATCCGATGTTGTGGGAAGCCGCCACAGTGAACACCTCGTCGAGGGTACCGATGCCACCGGGCAGGGCGATGCAGGCATCTGCCTGGGTAAGCATCATCTCTTTGCGGTCGGCGAGGTTGTCGCACGGAATCTCTACATCAAGGTAGTCGGGGCGTTGCCCAGCCCTCACAAGGATCTGCGGAATGACACCAATGAGCTGTCCGCCGCTCTCATGCACGGCCTGACCTACGCAACGCATGAGCCCACGGTCCTGACCGCCGTAGACGAGCATGTGACCGTTAGAGCCTATCCAACGACCGAGCTCTTCAGCGGCAGTGAAGTAACATTTGTCGATATTGTCGTTTGCCGAACAAAATACTGCTATCTTCATATCTATTATATTATTATTTTATGTTTTTGTATTTTGAATTTTCAATAACCGATGTACAGCCTCGGAGAGGCTGGATTATTAATAACCCCAGTCTAAGGAGCATAGCGACGCAGACTGGGGTTTAGGAAGGGACGGTGACTCTTGACCTTCTGCCTCGGAGAGGCAGACTGCACGTAGTGCGCAATATATCTAATGCGCGTTAGTTAACATTGCGCGCCTAAAGACGCATTCAGCCTCTTCGAGGCAGGAACTCAGGATCACTATCGCAGTCTCACCCCCCAGACTGCAGTCGCTATCGCTCCTTTAGTCTGGGGTTATGAATGATTGTGCCTCTCCGAGGCACCCTTCACCCCAGAAACGGATAAATCTTATATTTGTCCACATGCGGGTATTTGTCCACATGTGGGCGGTTCCTAATCAACCCTATCTGCCCCCGCATTGTTTATTCTTGCAAAGATAACAATAATTATCATCTTTTTCTCGTCTAATCGCTTACTTTCCCGTAACTTTGCACATTATTTATATTATATAGCTATATTTTTTGAAAACATTTGAAGAATTGGGCGTGAACGAGCCTATTCGCCGCGCCATTGAGGAGCTTGGGTTTGAGCAACCCATGCCCGTACAGGAGGAAGTAATCCCTTATCTGCTTGGAGAGCACAACGATGTCATTGCCTTGGCACAGACGGGTACCGGTAAGACGGCTGCCTATGGCATACCTGTGCTGCAGCGCACCGATGCCACGAGGAAAGACACACAGGCGCTGATCCTCAGTCCTACGCGTGAGCTGTGCCTGCAGATTGCTGACGACCTCAGTTCGTTTGCGAAATACATCCCGCATATGCACATCATTCCTGTGTATGGTGGTGCATCTATCGGTACGCAGATCAACGAGTTGCGTCATGGTGCTCAGATCATCGTGGCTACGCCGGGTCGTCTCATCGACCTCATGGAGCGTGGCAAGGTGAAGCTCGATAACATCCGCAACGTGGTGCTCGATGAGGCTGACGAGATGCTGAACATGGGCTTCTCCGACAGTATCAATGCCATCTTTGAGCAGGTGCCTGAGGATCGTAACACGTTGCTCTTCTCCGCTACGATGAGCAAGGAGATTGAGAAGATTGCAACCAACTATCTGCATGATTATAAGGAGATTGTCGTAGGCTCGCGCAATGAGGGCGCCGAGAATGTCAATCATATTTATTATCTTGTCAACGCCAAGGATAAATACCTGGCGCTGAAGCGTATCGTCGACTATTATCCCCGTATCTATGCCATCATCTTCTGCCGTACGAAGCTCGAGACGCAGGAGGTAGCTGATAAACTTATCAAGGATGGATACAATGCCGAGTCGCTCCATGGTGACCTCTCGCAGCAGCAGCGTGACCTCACGATGCAGAAGTTCCGTCAGCATCTCGTGCAACTGCTTGTGGCTACGGATGTGGCTGCACGCGGTCTCGATGTCGATGACCTCACGCATGTCATCAACTATGGTCTGCCCGACGATGTGGAGAACTATACTCATCGCTCCGGGCGTACGGGACGTGCCGGTAAGAAGGGCACGAGCATCTCTATCATTCATATTCGCGAGAAGTTCAAGGTCAGAGCCATTGAGAAAGTAATCGGTAAGGAATTTGTAGAAGGCACACTCCCCACACCGGAGGAAATCTGCAAGAAGCAGCTATATAAGTCGATGGACGACATCATGAAGACGGATGTTGACGAAGACCTCATCGCACCTTACATGGCTGATATCAACCGTCAGTTCGAATATATTGACAAGGAGGATATCATTAAGAAGATGGTGTCGAACACCTTTGGTAAGTTCCTCGACTATTATAAGAACGCACCGGAGATCGTTCCTCCGCGTGCTTCGGAGCGTAAGAATAAGGAAGAAAGAAGAGAAGGTGGACGAGGCGGTAGGCGAGGAGACCGTCAGCATGGTCCTCGCAAGGCTGAGGCTGGCTATCGTCGCTTGTTCATCAATCTCGGTAAGACCGATGGGTTCTATCCGGGTGAGGTGATGCAGTTTATCAACCATCATGTCCATGGCCCGAAGCAAGAGATCGGACATATCGACCTGTTGTCGAAGTTCTCGTATATCGAGGTACCCGAGAAGGATGCTGACAAGGTGATGCGCGCACTTAATGGCGTACGGTATAAAGGTCGTGAGGTTCGATGCAACGATGCAGACGAAGGCGCTCCGCGTGACGCTTCGCGCTCTAACGCTTCGCTAAAGAAGAAAGAATACGGAAGAAAGAATACAGGGAGCAGAAGGAGTGGTGCCGGGAGCCGTAAGGATAATGACGGCGCTAAAGGCAAGGACGACTGGCGCGCTCTGATGAAAGGTGGCGACGTAGAGTTCAAAGATGAAGAACCCGACTTCTCCGAAGAAGGATGGGCACGCCGTTATCCCAAGAAGAAATAAACTTTAAATTAACAATACTATGAAGAAAACAATTCTTACAATGGCTGCATTGACGTTGCTGGCTGCATCGGTCAATGCTGCGGACGAGAAAGGGAGCGTGAACTTCTCTGGTAACCTTAAGGGCCTGAAAGACACGCTCATCGTGATGACA
Organism: Prevotella sp. UBA2725; assembly: GCA_002353825.1. Taxonomy (GTDB): domain Bacteria; phylum Bacteroidota; class Bacteroidia; order Bacteroidales; family Bacteroidaceae; genus Prevotella. The sequence goes on from DEKJ01000003.1 coordinate 55,534, forward strand.
CCGCTGGAGCACGGCATGAAGCGTGACACGGTGCTGACGAAAGACGGACAGTTCAACTTCACCGTCAATGTCGAGAAACCGACGGATATCTATGCTTACACACCGGGCACTCTGCGCCGTGAAGAGCGCATCGGCTTCCAGGCTATCGCTGTACCGGGTGAGAAGGCAGTGATGACAGGTGACCTGAGCTCCTCTTATTATTTCAGCGGCAGTAAGTTCTACGAGGAGTATAATGAGGCTGACCGTGCCAATGATGCTGCCCAGAAGCCGTTGAGCGATCTGATGGCTTCGCTGGAGAAGCGAATGGCTAATGGAGAGAAGCTGGATGTCTTATCGAAAGAGTATGTGGAGAAAGCGCCAGCCTTGCAGAAGCAGGCAACAGCTGCTATGGTCGATTTCATCGCCAAACATCCCGACTCGGAGGGTGCTGCTGCTTTCATCCCGCGTCTTGAAGATGTCGACGCTATGAAGAAAGCTGCCGCCGCGCTCTCTGACAATGTGAAGAACGGTCGTATACACGACTATTATCAGAGCGTTATCGATGAGGCTGCCAAACGGGAACAGGCTGAGCAAGAGTCCGCCAAGAAGCAGGCTGCAGGCATTGTGGCTCCCGACTTCACGCTCAACGACCTCAACGGCAAACCGCTCAAACTGTCAAGCTTCAAGGGTAAGTATGTACTGCTCGACTTCTGGGGCACATGGTGTGTCTGGTGCGTGCGCGGCATCCCAAAGATGAAGGAGTACTACAACAAGTATAAGGCCAACTTTGAGATTCTGTCCATCGACTGCAACGAGACACAGGACAAGTGGAAAGCCGGCGTAAAGAAATACGAGCTGCCCTGGAAGCATGTGTATCAGCCGCGTTCCGGTGCCGTGAACACGCTGGATCTCTACGGAGTCACGGGCTTCCCGACAAAGATCCTTGTGGGTCCTGACGGCAAAATCGTGAAGACCATCGCGGGCGAGGATCCTGCTTTCTATACCTTCCTCGACGAGAAGTTCGGAAAGAAATAATCTGGAATTATTAATAACTTTGCAAGGGGGGCGGCCACATGGCCGCCCCCCTTGCGTTTCTACCCATTGCTTATTTTACTCCTTGCATAAGGGCGAATCGGCAGGTATATAGTTGTAGATACTCTTACACGCCTCGGCAGAGAAGCGCTGTCCGCTGGCGATGCATTCATCCCACTGCTCTTCCGTCAGTCCGTTCTCTATATCGCGGCGTGTGATGCCATATTTCATCAGTCCATAGATGAAACCGGCATTGAAATTGTCACCGGCACCGATGGTGCTCACGGTCTCGGTATTGATAACGGGATAGCTCTTGCGGAAGCCACCGTCGGCATAGAGGTGCACAGGCTTGGCACCACTTGTATAGATAAACTTCTTGCAATAGAAACTTATCTCTGCCTGATACACTTTGTCAGGGTCATCAATCTTATAAAGTACATCGAAATCTTCGCGCGAACCACGCACAATGTCTGCATACTCAAGGTTCTCCAGATAGTTGGGCGTGATCTTCATCACGTCATCCTTGTGCGAGTTGCGGTAATTGACATCGTAATAGATGATAGCGCCATGGGCACGCGCATAGTCGAGCAAACCCACGATCTGCGGACGGATCACGGGGTTCACAGCATAGAAAGAGCCGAAAAGCACAATGTCATCAGGCTGGATGTCGGGATAGACAAAGTCGAGCTGGTCATGCGGGTGATCCTTATAAAAGATGTATTCGGCATCATTGTTCTCATCGAGGAAGGCCAAGGATACCGGTGACTTTGCCCCAGGATAGACACTCACGTTGCTTGCGTCGACACCGTTGTCCTTCAGAAACTTAATGATGTTTTGTCCTATCCGGTCCTGACCAGCCTCACTGATAAATGAAGTCTGTACGCCGGAGCGAGCCAGTGAGATGATAGCATTGAATGTCGACCCGCCGGGGTAAGCGCCGATGGGTTGTTCTTTCTTGAAGATGATGTCAAGCACCGTCTCTCCTATACCTATTACTTTACGCATAATTTCTTTCTTAATTTTATTATCGGCAAAGATAATGCAAAAGAAAGAGACTGCAAAGAATCCGTTCCAACTTTTTTCCGTAATTTTGCAATATGGAACAAAATAAGAATACAACAAGATACGCGACATCTGTCTTGCCGAGTGGCTTGCGCACGATCCATCTGCCTTCCGACTCGCCTGTGGTTTACCTCGGTTATCAGATTGCGGCAGGCTCTCGCAATGAGCAGCCGGACGAGGAAGGCTTGGCCCATTTCTGTGAGCATATGACCTTCAAAGGTACGGAGCACCGCAGTGCGTGGAATATTCTCAACTGCTTAGAGAGCGTAGGTGGTAGTCTCAATGCCTACACCACGAAGGAGTGCACCGTCTTCTATGCTGCTGTGCCCGCCGAATATGTCCGTAAGGCTACGGATCTGCTCACGGACATCGTCTTCCATTCTGTCTATCCGCAGAAAGAGATCAATAAAGAGGTAGAGGTCATCTGCGATGAGATAGAGAGCTACAACGACTCACCAGCTGACCTTATTTATGATGACTTTGAGAACGTGATCTTCAAAGGCCATCCGTTGGGCCACAATATTCTTGGTACGTCAGCGCGTGTACGTGCCTTTACCACAGGCGATGCCCTACGCTTCACCCGCAAGTTCTATAAGCCCGAGAATGCCGTGTTCTTCATGTATGGCGGTAAGCGGTTGCCTTCTATCCCCATCGACGCTTCGTATAAAGCTGTGCCTAATCTCCCGGAATCATCGGTTTCATCGACTGTCTTTGACAATGTGTCGAAGACGTCCACTGATAATATTATCGTTCGCGAGAAAGATACCCATCAGGCACATGTCATGATTGGCTGCCGAAGCTTTAGTGGTAGCGATGCACAGCTTCGGGAGCGCATGAGTCTCTATCTGCTCAATAATATTCTTGGCGGCCGAGGGATGAATGCACGCCTCAATGTGGTGCTGCGTGAGCACCGTGGACTCGTCTATACGGTGGAGAGTACGATGGTCACATACGGTGATACTGGCCTGTGGTGCACCTATCTTGGATGCGATGAAAAGGACGTAAAACGCTGTTTGAGGCTTGTTCACCGTGAGCTTGATAAGTTCCGTGATACCCCACTTACACAGCATCAATTGGAGGCTGCGAAGAAACAAATTAGGGGGCAGCTTACGGTAGACTGCGACAACCGTGAAAACTACGCGTTGGACTTCGGCAGCGTGTATCTCTTCCACAACAAGACAAGAGAATTGTCAACCATGTTTCGCGATATCGATGCCGTTTCGGCTGAGGATATTCAGCGCATCGCGCAAACCATCTTTGATCCGGACAAAATGACTACACTTATCTATAGGTGATGTACCTTTGTCCATATCTATATGATGTATGAACATTACCGATGAAACCGTTCGATTTATCCAGCAGCACCGCTTAGAAGATGTGCGTGCGTTGGCGCTCAAAGGCTGCAAGGACAAGGCTGTCGATATGCCGTTTGCCTTGGACCAGATTCAAGGATGGCAGACGGCAAGGACGAAGTTGCCTACCTGGGCGGCTACGGAGGGTATCATCTATCCACCTCACCTCAACATGGAGCAGTGCTCGAGTGAGGAAACGGCACGCTATAAGCGCGAATGCCTTACTTGGCTCTGCAATATAAGCGAAGCAACGCTTATCGACCTCACGGGTGGCTTTGGCGTCGATTTCTCGATGATGTCCCGAAAATTCCGCCATGCGGTCTATGTGGAGCGGAATGCGCAGCTCGTGGAAGTAGCCAAGCATAACTTCGATATGCTTGACTTACAAAATGTGGAAGCGGTCAATGGGGATGGGGTAGAATATCTTCATCAGTTAGCTTCAGAAATGCAATTATCAGCTTCATATAAAGGTAGCGATGAGGCTGAGGCTAATCGAAAAATTATAATCTTTCTTGATCCCGCTCGTCGGGATGTTCATGGCAAGAAGGTTTTCCGCTTGGAAGACTGCACGCCTGATGTGCTCGGTATCCGTGATGAACTCCTTCAATGTGCGGATGTTGTCATGATCAAACTCTCTCCGATGCTCGACTGGCATGAAGCAGTGAAGCAACTAACGGCTAACCTTCCTTCAGAGAGAAATAATGTGCATTGTGAAGTGCATGTGGTTTCAGTCAAGAACGAGTGCAAGGAACTGCTTATCATTCTCCAACCTCAGACATCGGAAGACATTCCCCAGTCAGTAGTTGCTGATAACCATCGGATAAAACTTATATGTATTAATGACGATCAGCGATTCGAGACTGAGATAACGAAAGATGCTCAGCAAGAGCCTCTGTTGTTGGATAGAGAGTTAGGCGACGAGACCGGTCATTACCTCTTTGTACCGAATGCCTCCATCATGAAAGCTGGCATCTTCGCGCAGTTATCCCAGGCTTATGGCATTCCGATGCTCGACCAGGATACACATTATTATATAGGAGACCACGATATAGAACGCTTCCCCGGTCGAAGGTTTCATATCCTTGCAGTTTCAACAATGAACAAGAAGGAACTTAAGAGGAAGTTGGCAGGAATCACTCAGGCCAACATCGCTGTACGAAACTTTCCGCTTTCTGCTGTAGAGCTCCGTAAGCGACTAAAACTTAAAGATGGCGGGGATAAGTATCTTTTTGTCACGACTGTACAAGGAAACCATGTCGTTCTTGTTTGCCAGAGTGTCAAATTGTCGCTCTGACAAGAATTGACGGCGGTCAAGCGCCTTGACGGCGGTCAAGAAAGCGTGTCCTTTATACACAATAATGTCACTTCTTTTTGCAGGTTTCCCTAAAGGCACTACCTTTGCAGTGTCAATAGAGAAAGACAACAAGATAATAAGTATAAAGGATAACATATAAATAGTTTAGAATTATGACATTCAGTACGTTTATTGCTACAGCAGCATTGATGTTTGGTCTTATCGCTCTCGTTGGTGTCCACATGGGCAGAAACGCTGAGGCTTAAGACTAGAGAATGAAGATTGGAGGAACCACACTCGAGAGAGTGTTATAGAGAAAGCATAGAACTTGATATATAGAAGGCCGCAAGCAGAACTTGTTTCCGCTTGCGGCCTTTTTTGCGTTATCGTTTGCTTTGCAGGGGCTGCCCCTGTGACCGCCCGCAACTACTCAGTCTTACTTTTGGGGTTGGTATCACTTTACAGCCTCGGAGAGGCTGACTTTACATAACCTCAGTCTAAGGAGCGCAGCGACGCAGACTGGGGTTTAGGATAGCGTCGCGATACCTGATTTTCTGCCTCGAAGAGGCAGACTGCACGATAGTGCGCTATGTCTTAATAGGTATTATTATACATAACATAGCGCGCCAAGGCGCAGTCAGCCTCTCCGAGGCTGGAAATCAGTAATCCGTTTTCCTTACAAACCCCAGGCTACGTCGCTACGCTCCTTGCCTGGGGTTAGAAAGAGTGTGCCTCTCCGAGGCACTCTTCATCTCGAAAAACTGAGGAATCATAAGACTGAGTAGTTACGGCTGCTCGCATGTACAATTAATAATTGTTAAATCAATTCACTGTTTTGTCGCAGCTTTGTCATAACTGTTTGAGTTTCAACCGGCAATCTTCTAAGATCTTGACAACTTCATCGACGGTGTTTGCCCGCAACATAGCGATACGCGTCTGCCGGAAGTTGGGTATATTCTTAAAGATCGGGGAGGCGGCGAGGTGTCGGCGCGTATGCAGGATGCCGCGGTACTCGTCAATACGTTCCACATTGATACGCAGCTGTTCCTCTAAGATGTCTATTTTATCATCGATTGTTAAGGGTGCAGCAGGTACGTAATCTGCACCCTCTTTTTGCGCCTTTGAATCCATAAAGTCGCGGCATTCCTTGAAAAACCAAGGCCTCCCGAAGGTGGCGCGGCCAATCATCACCGCGTCAACACCATACTTGTCAAAGGCTTCCTCAGCCTTCTCCGGGGTTGTGATGTCACCATTGCCGATGATAGGGATGTGGATACGTGGGTTCTTCTTTACTTCGCCAATCAGCGTCCAGTCTGCTTCGCCAGTGTACATCTGCGAGCGGGTGCGGCCATGGATGGTAAGTGCCTGGATACCACAGTCCTGCAGTTGCTCTGCAAGGGTGGTTATAATCAGATTCTCCTTATCCCATCCTAAGCGGGTCTTGGCTGTCACGGGAGTATGCACAGCCTTCACCACTTCACGTGTGATGTCCAGCATGAGTGGGATATTCTTCAGCAGTCCGGCTCCTGCGCCTTTACCAGCCACTTTCTTCACTGGACAGCCAAAGTTAAGGTCGATGATATCGGGGTGGAATGTCTCCACGATCTTCGCTGCTTCGACCATCGAGTCGACATCGTGCCCGTAGATCTGGATGCCTACCGGCCGTTCATCGTCATCTACCTTCATCTTTGATAAAGTGCTTGGGATAGAGCGGATTATAGCGTCTGCGGAGACAAACTCCGTGTACACCATCGCCGCCCCATAGCGTTTGCAAAGCTTACGGAAGCCAATGTCAGTCACATCCTCCATGGGTGCAAGAAACAATGGCCTGCTACCAAAGTCTATATTGCCTATCTTCATATGAATCGTCTATTATTGCCTTATTATAAATGCTTTAATATAATGGATCTTTTCTGATCCTTTCTGCAAAGTTACGGCTTTTCCTTGCAATAACCATCATAATTTTGGTTCTTCAACTTTTTCGGGTTGATTTATGAAACCAACCTATCATAGATTTATGAAACCAACTTATCATAAACAAAGTTGATGATGCTTGGGCGGTAGGTTGAGTTGGTCGCCCGCACCTCGGAGAGGTGCCACATGGTTAGCCCCACGTGAGGCGCAGCCGAAACGTGGGGTTAGAATAGTGTAGATGACCTGAATTCCGGCCTCGAAGAGGGCGAACATGGTTTAAATACCCATCAGCTTTAGCCAGCATTCCGCCCATGTTCGCCCTCTTCGAGGCCGACAGGTCAGGTTAAATCGCCTGCCCCGAACCCCAGGTTGCGTCGCTGCGCTCCTTACCTGGGGCTAACCATGTACAACCTCTTCGAGGTTGACTGCAGTATCAACCCGAAAACCGGAAGAACACCTTATTTTATCTCTGTGTTGACATACTGATACCACACCTGTGCCTTGTGGGCTGCTTGTTTATCGGCATGCTTCAATGGGATCTCGACTGTGGTTCCGTCTGCCATCCACTTCACGCTATATTGGCGGACGCGGCGGACGGGGGAGAGGACGGTGAGGTGTCCACGCTCATAATAGCCTAAATCCTGATAGGTTGCCATGAACGCACGAGGCGAATAGGTTGGAGAGAAGACGTTGGTACCTGCAAACCGTACCTGGACATGCAGATGGAGCATCGACAGCAGTGTAGGCATGACGTCAATCTGCGAGCATGTCTTCTTGAATGCTTGGGGAACGATGAAGCCCGGACTGTAGACGAGGCAAGGGATGTGATACTTGTCGAGCGGCAGACTTGTCTTGCCGGCGCTGGAGGCACAATGGTCGGCAATGACGATGAAAACAGTGTTTTTGAACCATGATTTCTTGGAGGCTTGCGAGAGGAACCGCCCGATGGCGTAGTCGGTGTATTTCACGGCAGCGTCGCGACACTGGGGATTACCGTCAAACTGGATACGGCCTTCCGGATAGGTGTAAGGCCGGTGGTTGCTCGTCGTCATGATCTGCGCAAAGAAAGGCTTGCCTTTCCTACTGTCAACATCGAAGACCTGCAAGCCTTTGTCGAAGATATCCTCATCGCAGACGCCCCAGATATTCTCAAAGTGGATATCTTTCTGCGCGATAGAGGCACGATCGATGACTTCATAACTGTTGTGTGAGAAATAGTCGCGCATGTTGTCGAAATAGCTGTCGCCTCCATAGAGGAACTGTACGGTATAGTCTTGTTTCTTTAGTACAGAGCCAACCGATAAGTTACCCATGTGGTTCTCCGGTCGTTTGATGATACTCTCGCCGGCCGATGGCGGAATGCAGAGTGATAGCGCTTCAAGGCCTCGTACCGTGCGGTTGCCGCAGGCATAGAGACTGTCGAAGACGAGACTCTTGCTGACGAGTCGGTCAAGATTCGGCGTGATATGATTCTGATTGCCATAGCGTGTCATGAAGTCGGCGCTCAGACTCTCCACTGTGATGAGTACAATGTTCTTGCGTAGTGGGCTCAGGCTGTCTCCAAGCATCTTTTCACCCTTTTTATTGAGTCCGGCTTGCTGACGGTATTCGGCTACACACGTTTGTTGCGGCATCATCGGATAGAACTTCTTATAGTCGAGCGTGTTGCTGCGGAAGGCAATGACGAAGTCGCAGGCGCCGTTTTGTTCCAACTGGTTCACATACTGGTCGCCGCTGTCTAAGCCATGTGTCCAGGATACTAAGCCAAAGCTGCACAGACAGAGAACGACATAGACTGCTTCGTTGCGGACCAATGGCCGCCACTCGCTGACGGTATCTAAGTGGATGCGGAGGAAATGAGCTTGAAGCCAGATGATCAGTGCTGTTAAGGCTATGAGTATCGCCATCAACGGCACGATGTTGTAGCTCTCCATGATATTACCGATGACCTCATTGGTATAGACGAGATAGTCGACAGCGATAAAGTTATAGCGCACGCCAAACTCCTGCCAAAAGAAATACTCACCGGCAGAGATGCAGAGCAGTAAAAATATGTATACAGCCCACAAGGCATAGACCGATACGCGTCGCCAGGCCGAACGGATGCCGGGAATGAGCCAGCGCAATGAGAAGCTGATAGCTTTCCAACCAAAGAAGATGCGAGCCACCATCGGGGCACCACCACCGTACTGTTTGAAGATGGAGAATGGCATCCAGGAATAGATGAAAGCCAGCCACCACAGTGCTCCGAAGAGATAACTCCATGGCTTATTGTATTTCCACGTGTTGAGGCCTGGGGCGATGACAGCCATCGGGATGCACAAGAGAACGCCCATGCCTAAGTCGGATAGGAAACCAACGGAAAGGCTGCGCAGTATTTCGCCTACCGTGTAAGAGGCGTCGGCGGGAGAGGCGGCTATTAACACAAAGCGGAGCAGGAAACCTACAAAGATGTAGGTTACGAGGAAACTCACGAAGACGAAAGGAATAGGTCTTCTCAGAACATTCGATCCATTCATGATAATTTTACTTTATTGTTCTATCCCTTAAACGAATTACTCTATATATTATTGTAGAAGGATAGATTTATTATTGAAAAGCCAACGAACTCTTCCGAAGATTGTTTTTTCACACGAATTTTAAAGATCTTAAAGATGGCTACGCTATCCGCTACGCTGTGGAGAGCGCCCACTAGGGGTGCTCCTACGGGTATGTGTAGCCGCAAAGCGGCGTAATAATCTTTAAGATCTTTAAGATCCGTGTGAGAATAATCTATGTGAGAAAGAACACTGGGGGCGGCCTCTGCAAACAATACCGAAGCATTATTTAGCGTGTCAGGTCATCGTCCGTCGAACGTCCGCCGATTGTTTGTCGAACGTCCGCCAATTGTTTGTCGAACGTCAACCAATTGTTTGTCGAACGTCGAACAATTGTTCGACGTACGGCAGACAATCTCGTTGACGAGATATGGCAAACTCATTTAACGATAGTGAGCTTATCATTCAACCACCGTGAGCTTGACAGAATTGACATCTCGACTGTTCGGTCCAATCATGATGTCGAAGTCACCTGGCTCTAAGACGGTGTTGCCATTAGCATCATAATAGCTGAGTGTTGAGGCATCTATGTCGAAAGACACCGTCTTGCTCTCACCTTTTGCGAGATGGATGCGCTGGAAACCTTTGAGTTCTTTTACGGGTCTGACGATGCTCGCAAAGCGGTCGTGAATGTAAAATTGCACGATTTCATCGCCATCACGGGTACCTGTGTTCGTGATGGTGGCAGTTGCTGTAACTTTGCTACCTTTCTTTATCGTTGTGGCAGAGAGAGTTACGGGACTGTATTTATACGTGGTGTAGCTCAGTCCGTATCCGAAGGGGTAGAGCGGTCCCTGGGGCACATCCGTATAGTTGCTCTGATATTTGCGGAACACCTTGTTGCCATCTTCTACGGGGCGACCTGTATTCAGATGGTTGTAGTAGAGCGGCTCTTGGCCTGTTGTGCGTGGAAGGCTGTTCACGAGTTTTCCTGTTGGCACCTTGTCACCGAAGAGCACGTCGCAAAGTGCGTCGCCTGTCTCTGAGCCAGCAAACCATACGTTCATGATGGCCGGTACATGCTCTGCTTCCCAGGAGAGCACCGTGGGGCGACCGGCAAAGTTGAGCAGTACTACCGGCTTGCTTGTTGCTACTAAAGCTTTTAGCAATCGGGCTTCAGCATCGGGCATGTTGAGGTTGGATCGGGCTGAACTCTCACCGCTCATCTCAGCCATTTCTCCGAGGCAAGCCACGATGACATCGGCCTTTTTCGCTGTTTCTACGGCTTCATTGAGGAGCTGCTGGGTGTTACCGCGTGGGATCGGGCGGCCAAACTCCACGGCAGCTTGTTGGATACTGTCATCGTAGATATTGGAGCCTTGAGCATAGAGCACAGTTGCATTGTTGCCAAGGTAGCGTTGCATGGCTTCCTTGACCGTACTGTATTTCTCAGGTGTGTCACCGGTCGACCAACAGCCGGGAAGGTTGTTGCGGTTGTCGGCAAGCGGGCCTATGAGTGCGATGGAACCGTGCTTTTTCAGTGGCAGGAGGTTGTTCTCGTTCTTCAGCAGGACGAAGGTCTGTGCAGCAATGTCGCGAGCCGTCTGCCGATGGGCGGCGGTGTAGAGGTCGTTCTTCTCTCGCTTCATGTCGCAGTAGCGATAAGGATTGTCGAAGAGCCCGAGCTTGTATTTAGCCTCGAGGACGCGACGTACCGCCTGGTTGAGTTCCTCCATCGTCACGGAGCCATCAGCGAGGCAAGCCTTGAGCTGAGCGGTATAAGCACCGGAGCACATGTCCATGTCTGTTCCGGCTTTCATAGCTTGTGCCGAACTTGTCTTCTGATCGCCGAATCCCCAGGATGTCATCTCGTTGATTGAACCGTAGTCGGTGACGAGGAATCCGTTGAAGCCCCATTGCTTCCGCAGTACATCGGTCAGCAGCCAGCGGTTGCCTGTAGCCGGGATGCCGTCGACGATATTGAATGATGACATCACGGAGCCGACACCTGCCTTTACGGCAGCCTTATAAGGTGGCAGATACTGGTTGTACATACGCAGGCTGCTCATGTCAACGGTATTGTAGTCGCGCCCGGCCTCTGCGGCACCGTAAAGCGCATAGTGCTTCAGACATGCCATGAGTTCGTTGGCAGCATAGCCTTTCTGTTCTCCGCTGCCCTGGTAACCCCGTACTGCTGCTGCTCCCATAACAGAAGAAAGATAAGGATCCTCACCATAGCCTTCCGCCACGCGGCCCCAGCGGGCGTCGAGCGCTACGTCGACCATCGGACTGTAGTCCCAGCAGATGCCGCTTGCCGTCGCTTCTTCAGCAGCCATGCGTGCTCCGGCCTCAATAGCGTCCGGGTTCCAAGAGCAGGCTTGGGCGAGAGGAATCGGTAATACTGTTTCAAAGCCATGGATGACATCGAGGCCAAAGATGAGTGGGATGTGCAGGCGACTCTTCTTCACTGCCACTTCCTGTAAGGCTTTGATCTTTGCGACACCTTTGGTGTTTAGCACGGCCCCGAGCTGTCCGTTCTCGATGAGGCTGACAAGCGGCGAGTTGGTCTTGGCACCTGTCGTGAGGTCGGTGCCGGGCATAAGGTTGAGTTGTCCGATCTTCTCTTCTACGGTCATCTTACTCATGAGGTCATCGATAAATGCTCCCATAGGCTTCTTCTGGGCGAAGAGCGAACTAGAGAAGAGAAGGAGCGATGTTAGTAATACAGTTGCTTTCTTCATACGTTTATAGATTTGAAAGTTATTCCTTGTTTCATTGATGCAAAGTTAAGAAAAAAGTGACTATCGCACAATAATTGATACCACTTTCTATAGACTTTCTATTTCTGATTAAAACATTGTGTCTCAAATAAATAGTAGAATTAATGCTTTTCTTTAAACCACTTTCTTTCTATATAGTCTTTTCTTGCTATCATTTTTTTATTAAATTTGCATACAAGTAAATTCTAAAATATGAGACATGAAAAGACTAGCGATTAAAACTAAGCATTTAGCAGTGCTTGTGATTTCTGCATTCTTGCTTTTTCCGTCTGTGGCGGTGATGGCACAGCAGCAGTCGGAAGGTATTGAGCAACAAGTGGAAAATTATCTCTCCCGTATGACACTCGATGAGAAGATTGCTGTGATTCATGCACAAAGCAAGTTCTCAGCTCGTGGAGTTCCCCGCCTCGGACTTCCTGACTTCTGGACCGACGACGGTCCTCACGGTGTGCGTCCTGACGTGCTGTGGGATGAGTGGGAACAGGCTGGCCAGACCAATGACTCGTGTGTCGCCTTCCCTGCGCTGACGTGCCTTGCGGCGACGTGGAACCCTTCCTTGGCGCACCTCTATGGCAAGAGCTTGGGTGAAGAGGCACTTTATCGGGGCAAAGACATGATTCTAGGTCCGGGGGTCAACATCTACCGCACGCCGCTCAATGGCCGCAACTTCGAGTACTTAGGCGAAGACCCGTATCTCTCGTCCACAATGGTTGTGCCTTATATACAAGGTATGCAGGAGAATGGGGTAGCGGCTTGCGTGAAGCACTATGCACTGAACAACGATGAAGAGCATCGCTTTCAGGTCAATGTCAAGGTCTCTGACCGCGCCCTGCATGAGATCTATCTGCCTGCATTCAAGGCAGCCGTGGAGAAAGGCCATGTGTGGGCACTCATGGGAGCGTATAATCTCTACAAGGATGAGCACAACTGCCACAACGAGTATCTGATCAACAAAATTCTCAAAGGCGACTGGAAGTTTGATGGTGTTGTGGTGAGTGATTGGGGCGGTACTCATGATACCGATCAGGCTGTGAAGAATGGACTTGACATGGAGTTTGGCACGTGGACGAATGGCTTGAGTGCTGGTGTGTCCAATGCCTACGACAACTATTATCTTGCCAATGCTTATAAGAAAGGCATATTGAATGGGAAATATACAGAGAAAGAACTCAACGACAAGGTGCGTCGCGTGCTTCGCCTCTATTTCCGCACGACGATGGCACAGCGTGGCCACGGCTTCCTTTGTTCTGAAGCACATTATGATGCAGCGAAGAAGATTGCCGAAGACGGCATCGTGCTGCTTCAGAATAAGGGCAATGTCCTGCCTATGGTATTCAATGGCCAACGCAAGCGTGTGCTTGTGGTCGGCGAGAATGCCATCAAGATGATGACCGTTGGTGGTGGTAGCTCATCACTGAAGGTGCAACGGGAAATCTCGCCACTCAAAGGTCTGCAGGACCGCCTAAAAGATATTGCTGATGTTGAGTATGAGCGTGGCTATGTAGGTGATACGACCGGTAGCTATAATGGCGTGACGACCGGACAGAATCTCAAGGACAGCAGGTCGAAACAACAGCTCATCGATGATGCAGTAGAGAAAGCAAAGAAAGCGGACTATGTCATTGTCTTTGGAGGACTGAATAAGAGCGACTATCAGGATTGTGAAGGCCATGACCGCAAGCAATACGGACTGCCTTATGCACAAGATAAGTTGTTGGAGGCTTTAGCGAAGGTTAATAAGAAACTCGTCTTTGTCAATATCTCCGGCAATGCTGTGGCGATGCCTTGGAAAGATGAGGTACCGGCTATTGTGCAGGGATGGTATATCGGCTCGGAGGCTGGCGAGGCACTTGCTGCCGTGCTGTGTGGAGATGCCAATCCGTCGGGTAAATTGCCATTCACGTGGCCTGCTTCATTGAAGGATGTCGGCGCCCATGCCTTGGATGCTTATCCGGGTGTATGGCGCAAGGGACATAAGATTATTGACGAGGAATATAAGGAAGGCGTCTATGTCGGTTACCGTTGGGCTGATGCTCATAAGACCCACCCGCTCTTCGCTTTTGGTCATGGACTAAGTTATACTTCTTTCAAACTTGCGAATCTCCGCCTCTCCAATACAGCGATGACACCTGAAGATAGCTTGAAGGTGACTGTGAGCGTGACGAATACCGGCAAACGGGCTGGTGCTGAGGTCGTGCAGCTCTACATTCATGATGACGAAGCCAGTGTGGACCGTCCCTATAAAGAACTGAAGGGCTTTAGCAAAGTGTTCCTGCAGCCCGGCGAGACAAAGGACGTTGAGATGACGATCGGCAAGGATGCTCTGAGCTTCTATGATGAAACAACTTCATCTTGGAAGGCAGAGCCTGGCACATTCACGGTACTTGTAGGTGACGCCTCAGATAATATTACGCTGAAGAAAGGCTTTCGCTTGGAGAAGTAAACACCAATCTGAAGAATAAAAGACGGTTTCGATATTATTTATCCGATAAAAACATTAACTTTGCACAATAATGTATAAGCGAATGTTTTTATCGGATTTTTTATTCGGAAAGGTATAGACTATGCAACAGATAATCAAGCATTTCACCGACGACGACCTCTATAAGTTCTCCATGTGCTGCGCCGTCATTGACAACTACCCGCGTGCACAGGTTAAATATGCGTTTGTAGACCGCAACAACACAGTTTACCCCGAGGGCTTTGCTGAGCTTGTCAAGGAGCAGATCAAGATGTTGGAGAATGTCGTCATCACGGATGAGGAGATTGCTTTCATGCGCCGCAAATGCTATTACATGCCCGAGTGGTTTTTCACTTACCTCCGTGGCTTCCGCTACGACTCGCGCTGGACACACGTCAGTCAGGATGCTGAAGGACACCTGCATATCGAGTTTGAGGGTGCTTGGAGCGATACCATTCTGTTGGAAGTGAAGGTGCTCGCCATTGTCTCGGAACTCTATTATATGGTGACGGGATTGAACAAGGACTTCGACTACGACGATTATTACAAGCGTACCTACGAGAAGGGAGAGAAGTTGCTCTCTGCCGGATGTATCTATAGTGACTTTGGCACACGCCGCCGTGCTTCGTTCAAGGCTGAGGATGTCATTGTCAGGGCTTTCCGCGACTGTCAGCAGAGTTGCTCTGACTGGAAGGGCCGATTCGTAGGTACGAGCAATGTCTACCTCGCTATGAAATATGACCTCACGCCGGTCGGTACGATGGCGCATGAGTTTATCTGTGCTATCGGCGGTATGTACGGCCCGCAGATGGCTAACAATATCGCAATGAACGCTTGGCGTCATACGTTCAATGGAGCACTCGGTACTTATCTCTACGACTCCTTCGGCTGGGATATCTTTGCGCTTAATTTCTCCGAAGACTTTGCCAATCTCTTCAAGGGTCTGCGTGTGGATAGTGGCGATAACCGTAAGGAGTTGGCTAAGATCGTGGCGAAATATAAGTCGCTGAACATCGACAGTCGTACAAAGCAGGTCATCTTCTCCAATGCGCTCACGACCGATGAGGCTATCGAGATTCAGGAGTATGCCTCAAAGGTTGTCAAGCCCTCCTTCGGTATCGGTACCCATTTCACGAACGACTTCCCGCATGTGGCTCCAATGAATACGGTCATCAAACTTGTGGCTGCGAAGATCACCGAGTCCTGGCCTTTCTATAACGACACGTGCAAGATCTCAGAAGACGATGGTAAGCATACGGGTAAGCCGGAAGTGATAGAAAGATTCATGAAAGCTATACACTACACGAAGGGCTGAACGGATTAACGAGTGAACGAATCAATGGGTGAACTGCTTAATAATAGAACAGTTCGCCCATAGCTTTTCCCCAATGACCTTTGCGAAGATCATCGGGGTGCATGAAGATATAATACATGCCACAGTCGTAAAAGCGTAATCCCCAGCGGTCTTCTTCGTCAATCTGCAAGAGGCATACGTCTCCTGTGTGAGCCTCTTGCACTTCATCTTGATAAGGTTCGCCAAGCATCCTTATCCCATCTCCCGTCTTGTTGTTATCAAGGCTAAACACCATCTCTTCTGCTTCGCGGAAGATACTCTCTGACGTGCCTTCCCAATGAATATCATAAGGATGTAGATCGTTTATGTTGTCTGTATATAGCACAACGGGCGGCTCATGATAATCTAAAGGACTGTCCGTCTCTCCGAGGAAATAATCGAGTGGTGCGAAGAAATAGAGCATGCCAGTCTGCGGCAATATATGGTCGAAATCGAACTTTGCTATTTCTTCGCATCGGACTTGACAAATGAAGGTCAGCGGTTCCTCATAATTACCATCCTCACCCAGTATCGTTACCGTTGGATAGGGTGTGTCTGCCGGTAAGTCCGGAGCTCCCCACCAATGACTCTTGCCGATGAGAGTGGCATTCATTGTCTTCGTTTCTATTCTGATTGCCATAATATTCATCTTTAATGTGAAGAGTAATCCAGTTAAGAGTAAGCATCGTAGCGTCCGTCGTCGTCTTCCTCATCCTCATCATCTCCAGTGATCTCTTCCATTCGATTTAGTTCTTCTTCCATCTTTTGTTCGAATTGCGGGAGATAGATCTGCTCTATTGGAGCGGCATGATGGTCGAGCATACCTTTCCTGTATCCTTCGATGACAGTCTGTAGCGTATCACCGCGCAGCATCAGTGCTTTGTAGGCACATTCGTAGGCATAAGCCTCGTCGTATTTCTTGGGCGCTGTTCGGTCGTTGAGAATCATCCGGACCAGCGCAGAGAAGCAGGAAGGCTCACGCAGCAAGGCTCCTGCTGAGTACCATTTCCATGCCTCACCATAATCTCTCGGAAAGCCATACAACCCTTCCTCGTAATAACCTCCTAAGTAGAGAGGGGCAATAGACTCGCCGAGCAAGCTTGCATAGCGCAGATCGTCGAAGAGCGATTGATGGATCGCCGCCTTGTCCTCATCTGCCAAGTCATCGTAGAGTTCCTCGTATATGAGCATGGGATAAGCAAGGAAAGCCTCAGAAGCTGTCACTTCACGAGCCTTATCCATGATGTTCAGGAATTCCTCGCGATCCTCTACGTTGCCGTTGTCGTCACAGCAACTATAATAGGCTTGCCAGAAGTAGGCGGAACTGCATCCTTTGCGGGCGGCAGTTTCATAGTTGTATAGCGCATTGCTCACGCGCCCAAGCTGAATGTCCGCATCCCCCATTAGACTGTAATAGATTGGGTCCGGCACTTCGTGGTTGCGGATTGCTTTACTGATAATCTGCTCGATCTTGTCATAGGCCTGCTCTGGAGCCTTCTCCTTTTCGAACTGGCCATAGATGGCATCGCGTAGTTCTTGTTGGATAGCCTTCTCGCTACCTTCGTCAGCAGCCACTTTCGTCAGTCTGCGATAAAGAGCCACATCCGCCTCTCCATAGTCGCCGTCACGATACGTCAGCGCTAAGAAAGCACGGGCATCCGAGATACGTGCGTTGAGATAGGCCGAGATATAACAGTCTCGTTTAATGCGGTTGGAACTTTCCGACTGGGGAATACAGTCGTGAAGACGAGCCACAGCATATTCCATATAAGGATTGCCGCTGTTGGCTAATTGGTTTATCCTTGCAGCGTCTTCCTGGAGCAATGCCACATTGTTACGTTGCCGGAGCAGACTCAGGAAATAACGCTGATGATCCTCGTTGTGCTCTATGTCTTCAGCGGCAGCCCAGAAAGCCTCCCGCACTTTATAGTCGAGGATGAGTTGCTGTATTGAGTTCATGTCCACTTTGCTTTTCATTGTTTCAATCATTCAATCTTTCAATCTTAGTCGAACATCACTCCCGGATTCATCATGTGGGGTGAGCGCCATCTGATGCCGTACATCTGCAGAACTTGCTCCTTGTAATACCACAGTGCATGGCAGAAGCCCATACCGCGTGGATGATCATAAAGGATCAGGTCAAGTTCCCGCTCTACATCATCAATGACATTCTCATACTGAAGCGTCCATTCCACAGGGTCATCTTTCAAATGGCCATCCGTTCTGATTTCGTCAAGCATTCCTTTGTCGGCGAGCATTATGTTACGCTGGAGCCTGTCAATCTTTTGAGAAGCATGTTCAGTTGTTGACAGATCATGTTGCTGCTGGGTCTCAATACGCCTCAAGACTGTCAGATACATTTGCCAGAGTTTTAAGCTCAGTCGAGGATGCTCGAAGAGCGTGTCGGTCATTCGGCTGAGCGCTTCACTCAGAAACGGGAGCATGGGGTCGAAGCATTCAAGCCATGCTGCATAGCGAAGCAGAACCCTCGTCAGCTCACTGTTCTCCCAGAAGCGTCTCTGTGCCCGCAGATTATCCTCAGCGATGAGCACACAACCGCAGCATATGTCTTTATACAGTTCAAGGTCGCTGGCTCCCGAGCCGAATGCTTTCCCCTCGGCAGTCCTCAGAACCTTCATGTATTCTGAGCGGATCGTTACAATATTCTCTTCCATAATCGGTAGTCAATAATAAAGGGTTATACACGTCGGTACAGATTGCCATAGCTGTCTCGGTACAGCGTTTCTCCTCTGCCGCCTCCAAGAAGTCCACCGGCGAGAATACTTAGTCCGAAGAGTCCGCACAAAAGCGGGATGAGCACTTTCAGTACAGCCACGACCAGTCCACCTATCGCAACCATGCATCCGATGATGTAGACGAGTACGAAAGCCGTGATAAGGGAGCCTTTCAGTGCGCCTACCTCATGGATATTGCGCACAAGCGTGATGATGGCGCCGGTGAGAATAATGCCGAAGAACAGAACTACTGAGGTCCATTCGGCCGTTGTCTCTTTCCAGTCCAGGACCTCCTCCGTCAATAGCAGGCAGGCAATGAGAGCCGGGATGCTGATGCAGAAACTGATGACAGCAGGCTTCATGTGGATCTTTTTCCCACTCTGTTCACCGCGGAAGAGCAGTCCCTCATACCACCAGATACTGAACACTTGAACCATCACGACGATGAGGAAGGGAAGAATGCGAAGTACGGAGCCTAAAAAGCCGTATCGATCCTTGTCGCACCACCAGAAAGCCTGACCGCCGAAGAGCAGATAGTCACCGACTTCTATTGCTGCTACTCCAAGCAGACACAACGGCATGATGATGACCATGGCATCGAGAAGGGTCAACTGCACTTGTCTCATGCGTTCGAAGCGCGACAAGAGGAGAGGAAGGATGATCGTGAACAACAGGGGCAAGGATACCAGACCAATCACGAGCCAGCATGGCCAGAGCGTAGCGAAGAACACCCCTAAGGTGCTGTGCTGCCGTGCTATCTTTGTGGAGAGTCCCGTTTGCAGACTGTCGGTGTTCGTCTGGCTCCACAACAGATCCGCCTTACGTATCTGATAATGTTTCCCATTGTTTACGAAGATAACGCTGTACTTCGTAGAATTTGGCTTTCCACACGAATCTATCATTAATCCACGCGGAAACACTTTCTTGCGGCTATAGTCCTTCACGATCCATGCCGTATCCTTCAACACCGCACGATAACAGGTCACACTGTCATACAGCAATGGGTCGATGATATATTGTGGTGCTCCGGCGTTAGCAAGTTGAGCTATGGCACCTTTCCCTCCGTTGCTTAGGTTCACTGTTTGTGGTTTACTGCTTGTAGCGCTGAGGATGTTTCCGTTGAGAGAGCAGCCTTCTGGTGCAATGAAGAGTCTGTAGTTATCCGTCAAGCTGTCACCTGTAACGTTTTCAGTCAGATTCATGTAGCATCCTTCCCGCTGAATGGATAGAATGCCTCGCAGGCTGTCTGTCTGCAATCCGTTTCTTGTTTTAATGAACATCCTTGCAGAGACAGTATTGCTATAGGCAGAATCAACGATAAGTGTCGAGGGTTGCCCGGCTACTTCTCCATTCCATGAGCCCATCAGCAGCTTGGCATAGTCGTAGGGCACTATTGTCGTCGCTTTATCCCACGCTACCCACGCACCCACACCAATCACTACAAGGAAAACAAGGACGGTTGCGAGTGTAGGCCCAGTCTGCCTCAGATAGCGCATGACAGGACTTGACGACCTTTGTGTCCTTTGTGGCTTCCTGTTTCTGCGATTATTTGTTGAGGCTGGTTTATGGGAGGTAGGACGAGGAGACTGAGGTCTCTGCACTGTCCGTCTCGATTGTTGACTCGCGGACAACCTCGGTCCGCCATTTGCTTTCTGCATGGCATCAGCAAACTGGCGGAGCGTAGTGGCATCGGTAGTGTACATCTCCTTTGCCACTGCCCGCAGGTCTTTGCTGGCCTGGACAATCTCACGGTTGTTGCCGTGAAGCTTATCCGAATCGCTCAATAGTTTCACCATCCGCTCTACACGGCGTGTGCAGTCGGTGCCGAATTGCGCTGTTCGCCACAGATTCCTCAGGGTGTTGATAGCATCCTGTTCTGACGAATGCAGGCTGTCGGTATTCGCTTCTAATACCTTGAGCGCTTCACCCCACTTTTTCAACCGGATATTGAAGATTGCCTCTTGCATCTTACATATAGCTTTTAACTCCTATCTCCTAACTCACTCTACAACTGTCTTTCCTATTGCCGCAATCGACTTGCTCAGCTCCTCACCTGTCTTTACGCCTTGTATGCGGAGCGTGAAGTCGAGTTGTTCGCTACTTACCTCGGCATGGACATGGAGGATACCCTCTCCGTCGACATCGAAGATGACCTTGACCGGGGTGCCTTTCGGCCACTTCTGATGGATATCAAGATAACGGTCTTCAAGGAGTGTGCAGAAACGCTCCTCCACTACCTTGTCGGTCTCTGGACTGGTGAAGTCGCTCTCAAGCACCTTCACCGGCACCTGGGTCTGGTTGTCGCACATCGTATTGAAGGTCTCTTCAGCACGTGTCGGCAAGGAGGTGTTGGCAAAGATAAGATTGCTCACCATCTTGTTGCCGTCAGCATCCATGAAGTCGGTACCATAAGTCTTGCTTGTGACATTCACCACACGTGCCCGCGGTCCCCGCATCGTCTTGGGCTTCACATCACTGTCGCCATTCTCATAGTCCTCAATGGCTTTGTTGTATGCCTCATTCATGGCGTAGATAGCAGCACCTTTCGCTACACACTGGTCCGGGTCGCTCAGTTTGGCATCACAGTTGAACTCTGCATCGAGCCGTTGTTTCACCTGTGGCATGCGACTGGAGCCACCGACAAGCAGAAACTCAAAGTCATCGTTGTAACCTTTCTCTTTGGCAATGTCGATCACCTTGCGTGTGGCGTCAATGGTCTCGTCGAGATGCGCCCGCGTGAGCTCATCGAAGAGCGCCCGTGAGATCTCAAAACGTGCAGACTGACCATCATACTGCACATTACATTTCACATTGTCCTTTGCAGTAAGTTGTTTTTTCTTCGTTTCTGCCTCAAGCAGGAGCGTGTACTTCAGTTCCTCATCGTCCATCGTGTAACTGCCGCCGGTCTGTGCATTGAATTGATCGAGCATATAGTTGGCAAGCTCAGTGTCCCAGTCGACACCGCCTAAATGATGGTCACCGCCTGTAGCTATGACTTTAATGGCTCCACCGTTAACATTGATGATCGTCACATCGAAGGTACCGCCTCCAAGATCATACACGAGGACGGTCTTGCGCTCTGTCGTCTTCATGCCGTAGGCGATGGCAGCTGCCGTGGGCTCGTTGATGATGGCAAGCACATTGAGTCCAGCTATCTCTCCGGCCTGTTTGGTCTGCATGCGCTCTTTCGTGCCAAAATAGGCCGGGCATGTGATGACCACATCCTTGACGGGTTCGGGATTGTCGCCGAGGTCGTTGGCGTCCTGAACGAGCTTCTTCAAGATCAAGGCTGATATCTCGGATGGATCATAATGATAAGGGAACTTGTTGGTTGCCTTGTCGAAATCAGCGTCCACACCCATGGATCGCTTCACGAAACTCACGCAGTTGTGAGGCTCCGTGGCGAGCATGCCTTTAGCTTCTGAGCCTACCATCGTCTTGTCCTTACTCTCAAAGTAGACGACAGACGGCGTCGTCTGGTTGCCTTCAAAGTTGGTGAGAACGATAGCCTGGTCGAACTTGTCAACCTGTGCGATGCAACTGTAAGTAGTGCCTAAGTCTATGCCGTATACGGCGCGTGTCTTGTCCATAGTAGGTATTATTAAAGGGTTTATATTCCGTTCTGTTCGTCTTTTAGTTTGTAGACCACAATGCGTGCCTGACGCAGTACTCTGCCGGTTGCCTCGTCCTTGAATCCTCCAGACAGACATTCGGCTATGGTGTTAGCCTTCGCTTCGTCGTCGGTATCTACCGTGCGCATGGCCTTATGCTCCTTAGGCTTATAGGGGTCGCCTGCAAGAGGCGTGAAGCGCTCGATGGAGTATTCGTCCTCAAGCATATCGGAGATATAGAGAATATTGTTCTCTATCAGTTTCTTGGCTGAGGCAGGATCAGTAGCTTCTTCCGATGGACCAAGATGCATGCAAGTGTCGGAGAGGCGTTCATAGATATTGATGATGCTCATGACGTAACCTTTGCTGATATCAGCAATGAGACCCTTCTTGTATTGCTGCAACTCTTGGTGCAGATCGCGGATAATCTCTTCCTGATAAACGGCTGTGTCGATCTTGTCAGGCAGGCCCTGTAACTTCTGAATCTCCTCTTTGAGTTCACCGATATTCTTCTTGATGTTCTCCAATTCCTCTCTGTAGTCAATTGTTTCCATGGCTCATAGTATTTGGTTCTGCCACAAAATTAGGAAACGGAAGTCATCACCACAAGAGCAGATGGTCAAGTTTACTGTTTGGTGTAAACGTTTTTACTTGTTGGCGCTTATTTTACGGATTGAAATCTCAGTAATCTCAATTGTTTTTCGTATCTTTGCCCACGTCCAACACCTACTGCTATATGGATATAGAAGCAAGCATACGGCTGAGAGACTTTTCATGTGGATTGTTTTTCATGTTTCAGATAATAGGAACGCTCGCGCTGTTCCTCAAAGGCCGTACGCACCGTCTTCAGCGGTCGGCATTCCATTTCATGCTCTATCTGCTATTGATCAGTGTCTTTGAGGCTTACGTTTTCTTTATCCATAACTTCTTGGGTGAGCAGGAGAGGCCTGTGACGAACCTGCTCCAGTTAACAGTGGTACCTCTTGCCTTGTTGTTTCTTTACCGTCTGACGCACACACAGGGGATGCGCCTTCTTCCTGCTGTTCTCAATTTCGCACCTTATATCGTTGCCTTCGTCTTGTATATATGTACATTGTCGAAGGAAATATACGATGGTATCATGTTGGTTGCATTCGTTCATGCCTTCTCCATCATCGTTTATGGGTTCATTGCCGTGAGGCAGTTCAATAGGATGTTAGTGGCTAACTTCTCTTCAGACGAGCACATGTCGCTTCACTGGCTTTGGCTTTTTCTTTTGTTGTATGTAGCGCTCGGTTGCGTTTGGCTGTGGGCTACATGGTCTGGATCATTGTTCGTTGCCACATTTTATAATATTACGATTGCCATCATCCTTGCCTTGCTATGCTATTTTGTCTACAGACAGGAGGATATGTTGGAGAATTTAGGAAAGGTCGAAGATGATACGCCAAAGGAAGACTGTACCAAAGATTATCATTTTGCAGATAACTTTGAGAACGTGTTCAGTATCGATCGGATCTATCTGAACCCAAAGCTGAACATCAATGACTTGGCGCGGGCATTGGGTACGAACCGCACTTATGTCTCCAATTATATCAATCAGCAACTCCACACGACCTTCTACGAGTATGTGAATAAATGGAGGATAACGCGCGCCAAGCAGTTGCTGCTGTCTACGTCTTTGCCCCTTGAGGATATCGCAGAGCAGTCTGGTTTCAACTCGCTGAGCAGCTTCCGCCGTTACTTCGTCAGTTCTGAGAACATGACGCCCATGGCTTACAGAAAGTTCAGAGGTAAGTGATGTTTCTCATAATAAATGGGGGATGTTAGTGAGAGAAAATTACTAACTTTGCACTCACATTTAATAATCATTGGTTTAGATTCATGGCTTCTCAAAGTAATAATAGTACTCAAACCTCTCCTCTTAACTCCCAACGCATTGCAGCGCATAGTTCTTTGCTTGTAGCGAATATTATCTTTGGACTTGGTGTCCCTATCACCAAGCTCTTGCTTGACAACTGGGTGTCGCCGATGGCATGGATGGCGACACGCTGCATCGGTGCAGCAGTCATCTTTTGGGTTATCTCTCTCTTCACGCCGAAGGAGAAGGTGCCAATCAAAGACCTCTTCATCATTATGATTGGTGGACTGATAGGCTTCCTCGTGTCGCAGACTTTTACGGCATGGGCCATTGATTTCAGTACACCGACCTACGTGTCGCTTATCGGTACCCTTACACCTGTGATGACGATGGTGTGTGCAGCGCTTTTCATCGGTGAGCGCGTGTCTGCGAAAGGCATTATAGGTGTTGTCATCGGTATTGTTGGTGCTATGCTCATGGTCGTGATGAACTGGCAGGGAGGTACCGGAAAGAATGATGTCGTTGGCATCGGCTTTGCCTTACTGAGCCTGTTGACTTGGTCTATCTATCTTATCATCACACGCCATGTATCCCCCAAGTATTCTGCCGTGACGCAGATGAAGTGGATCTTCCTCGTTTCGACGGTGGCTATCCTTCCGTTCTCGTGGGGCGACCTCATGCACAGCACGCTCTATAGCAGTGCATGGCAGTGGAGTGGGGTGCTGGAGATGGCTTATATCGTTGTGCTTGCCACGGTCGTCGGTTTCTTTGCCATTCCCTTTGCCTCCCGTTACTTGAAGGCCACGACGGTCAGCGTCTATACAAACCTTCAACCTATCGTTGCCTCCTTTGTGGCGATTATCCTTGGTCAGGATGTGCTGACGTGGGATAAGCCCGTAGCACTCGTGCTCGTGCTGCTGAGTGCGTATATGGTCAGCAAGAAATAATCAATGGAACCTTATGGCATCGTAATTGTACTTATCCAGTACGATGCGCTTGGGGCAATGGTACTTCTTGCTGAGAATATCAAGCGATGGACGATAATACTTTGTCCTCAAGCCAGCGAGATGGAAGAGCATGTTGCAGATGATGTCGGAGGACATCGGCTTGTGGAGTGAAGCCTTGATTGCCTTCATAATCTCCGGATGCTTGGTCTGATAGGTATCTGAGCACCAGATGACGAAAGGAATATCGAACTGATACTTCAATACGTTGGCACACATAGGAGTTGCATTTCTTCCCATGCTTGGCCTCCAGTCGTAAGTTTCTTCGCCATGGTCGGAGAGATAGACGATGACTGCATTCGTCTTTCGGTAATGGTTGATGACCTGCTCGATGAGTGCATCGTTGTAGTAAGTAGCATTGTCGTATTCTGCAATGGTTTGTCGCATACTCGATGTCAGCCATGGTTTCTTAATGGTGATGCTGTCTTGAGTGAAGTGGTTAAACTGTGCGGTGTGGGGATAGCGCGTTTTTGCAGCTACATGTTGCCCCCAAAGATGCAGAATTGTGAAGTTGTTCTGAGAGGTTGGGAAGTGCTGACTCAGAAATGACTGGATGAGGCCACCATCTAATTTATAAGTGTCCTTGTTCTCTGCAGTGTAGGATACCTCTGACAACTCTTTGTTATGTAGGAAAGAATTGAGGGTAAAGTCCCATGTGAAATTGCCTCCATTTTGATTATCCCAGAAGTATACTTTGTATCCATCTTTCTTGAAAATTGCAGGGAAGCACGGATTATCTTGCCATCCCTCATGATGTCCTAAACTATTACAGGACAATAGATTTTTAATTACAAGAGTTGTTGTATTATATGGCGTATTAATATTTTCAAAGGCAAAAAGGTGTTTACTCTTTGACTCTCGGAGCAAATTTGGTGTTGTGTTCAGATTATATCCGTATAGAGAAGAATGATATTTAATATAAGATTCACCAATGATTAATACGACATTGAGTGAGTCGTTGTTTAACTTGGCCGTGTCTGTTAAATTGCTAGTTAATTTGATAGCTTGGTGACACTCTTTCTGCGCTACTCTTGGGGCATAGAAGGAATAAAGTAAGTTGGTATAGACATCTGTAAGGCTTGCATTATTACAAATATTTTGCCCCCCCCCAGATGTCTAACTGCTTTAACGAGTTTACTTGGAAGATAGTTGTAATTTTAGAAATAGAGTAGAAACCGTTGATAAGGAAAGGTATAGAAAGGCAACATATTGAGCTGCCTATCCATTTCTTATGGGTTAGTTTTAGAAAGATGGGCTTGTATTTTTCTGCGACATAGCATGTAATGCAGATAACAAGCAAAATCACCGATGTGATTGCTCCATTCTTGCTCAGTAGAAATGTGCTTAGAAAGTCGGAAGCCTCTCTTGTATTGGTCTCACCTAAGATTAGAATATAGGAGGGATTGAGTGGCAATCCGAAGTTTAACCTTAAGAAAGTGTTAGTGATAAACAGAATGATTGGAATTGCATAGCAGATCACTCTTATTATTCTGCTAACTATTATTCTCTTCTTGGTGTAGTAAGTTAATGCTGCATACAGATAAGATATGGTTGTAGCAATAGAGATAAATCGGAAAGCCTGAATCCATACATTTAGACCATAGTGCGCAACAATACATCCATGAAGGAGTCTAAGAGCCTCTATTGAAGCAATTACGAGTGTCAGCACGAACAGCGGGAACTCTTCGATGATTGGTTTTGGCAGTGCTTGTAGAATCTTCTTTACATTCTTTAGTGCCATCTTTTCAATATTATTTCAATCTTATTACAATTATATTGCAAAGTTATATCTTTTTTGCGAGATAGGCACTATTATGGGATATAAATTTGCCGCTACTTAACATTCTACTTAACACCCAACTTAACATATTAAGTTGGCTAATGTGTTGCTTATCAGGACAATGTAGCTCTAACTTAACAACTTAACATAAAAAGTAGAAGGTAGGGTTCATACATAAAAATGATGGGTGATGTATATCAGGTTCTTCCGGTTTTCGGGTTGATGATGTCATACAACCTCGAAGAGGTTGAACAAGGTTAGCCCCAGGTGAGGAGCGTAGCGACCTAACCTGTGGGGTAGGTGTGAGGCGTTTTCGTTGAAAGGTGTCCTCGAAGAGGGCAAATCTTGGCAGGGTGCTGGTTTTGTAGGTTCGCCCTCTTCGAGGCCGACAGGTCAGATGTACCCGCCCGATACAAACCCCAGGTTACGTCGCTGCGCTCCTCACCTGGGGCTAACCTAATTGGCCCCCTCCGGGGACCTTATCATTCCGAAAACCGGAAGAACCGTATATCAAAGAGCTGAAAGTTATAGTGTAGTGGACGTGTACGTGTCTAACGGTTGAATCTGTATTAGGGTAGCATCTCTTATCCAATACTGTCCTTATAAGTATCCCCCCTGTTATGTTGTTAAGTTGTACGCATAAGTATCTAAATAATAAAGTATTACGCTACTTAACATGTTAAGTTGGATATTAAGTAACATCGATTATACCTCCTCATATTTCCATGCATCGACGGTGCGCTTCTCTGTGGAGAAGTTGATACCGACCTTGAAGACGCGGCGGCCGTCATGCTTGTAGGGGAGCGTATAGTCCTTGGCATCAATCTGCTCCAAGGCTTTCTCTGGGCTCTGATCGATCTTCAGCTCCATGACGAAGATGCTGGTCTTGGTCGAGATAAGCAGGTCTATTCTGCCTCTTGCCGTTTTCACTTCTGCATCAATGGTGAAGCCCAAAGTGAGGAATATTGTGAAGAGGATGGCCTGAAAATAATCCTCTCGATTGTGGTGGATGTCATAAGGGAAGCCGGCAAGGAACGATTGCAACTCCTCCATGGCTGTATCGATGTCGTCCTTGCGCATGGCTGCTCTGAACCGAAAAGCAAAAGCTGTCGTCTTCAAACCATATTGCGGAGCAATATAGTTCAGCATGCTTCTATTGAGACCCATTCGTACTTCCTCGTTGGGATAGCCCAAAGTATAGATACCTTGATCATAGTCCTTGATAGTCAGGTATCCGCTTTGATACAATACGGGAATGGGGTTGCCAATATTATCAGTAGGAGAATCAAACTGGTCTTCTGTGGCAACGATACCTTCCAACTGTGGCATCTCGATATTGTTCTTTATGAGGAGCTCTAACAGGAAAGTCGGTGTGCCTGTAGCAAACCAATAGTTGCTGAATTTCCTGTCATGTAGCGCATTAAGCACACTATATGGATTATAGATATTGGGACAATGGGGCGTGAAACGATAGCCGTCGTATTGCTCCTTCATTTTATCGACAGCTTGCTCAATGGTGAGGTCATTGGCTTTTGCTATTTCATTGATGCCTTCGTGGAAATTGTTGAGGATCTCCTCCTGCGTAAAACCGCATATTGCTCCGAACTCATCATCAAGACTGTAGTTCTTGATATTGTTCAGTTCGCTGAAGATACTGAGCTGCGAGAACTTCGTGATGCCCGTGAGGAAAACGAAGCGCAGCAATCCTTCGTCGGCCTTCAAAGGACTGAAGAAGTCGCGCATGATACTGCGAATCTGTGCTTGTAGTTCCGGATTGGAGTTGCTGTCAAGCATGGGCGCATCATATTCGTCAATGAGAACTACTACTTTCTGATTGGTCTTGGCAGCAGCGGTCTGGATGACATTATCCAAACGGGTCCCGTACGTTGTTCCTTCTGCAACCGTCATATCAAGTTTTTCTTCATAAGACCTTAGCACAGAATTTAATGTAGAATGAACAACTTCAATTTCGTAATACTTACCTCGGCTCAGGTCGAGATGAATGACCGGATATTTCACCCAGTCCTTCTCTAATTTTTCGATGGCGAGTCCCTTGAACAACTCTTTCTTTCCTTCAAAGTAAGCCTGCATCGTCGTGACAAGCAGCGACTTGCCAAAACGACGGGGTCGGCTCAGGAAGTTGTTCTTTGAGCCTTTTACTATTCTATAGATAAGATCGGT
Source organism: Prevotella sp. UBA2725 (assembly GCA_002353825.1). Taxonomy (GTDB): domain Bacteria; phylum Bacteroidota; class Bacteroidia; order Bacteroidales; family Bacteroidaceae; genus Prevotella. The sequence goes on from DEKJ01000003.1 coordinate 84,429, forward strand.
CTTATCCACGTAGTACCAATCATTCTTTCGAATTTCTTCGAATGTCTGTATGCCTAAAGGGTATCTGTTCATGGCTTCTGTCTTTATAGGGTCCTTTCTGCTTGCAAAGATAAGGTTTTTATTGGAGAATAATAAAAAAAGCCCACGATAAAAATCGTGGGCTTGCGTTATAGCTTATAAGAAACTATTAATAGTTCTCTGCGTTGATCTCGAAGAAGCTCTGCGGATGGTTGCAAACAGGGCAAACCTTCGGAGCATACTTGCCGACAACGATGTGACCACAGTTGCGGCACTTCCAGATGCGCTCATCGTCGCGAGAGAAGACAACGCCACCCTCAAGGTTGCCGACGAGCTTCTTGTAGCGCTCCTCGTGATGCTTCTCGATAGCGCCTACCATGCGGAACTTGGCAGCGATCTCCTTGAAGCCTTCCTCCTCAGCTTCCTTAGCCATGCGAGCGTACATGTCAGTCCACTCGTAGTTCTCACCAGCAGCAGCAGCCTCGAGGTTGCTCTTGGTGTCCTTCAGCTCACCGCCCTCAAGATACTTGAACCAGAGCTTAGCGTGCTCCTTCTCGTTGTTGGCTGTCTCCTCGAAGATAGCTGCGATCTGCTCGTAGCCATCCTTGCGGGCTTTGCTTGCGAAATAAGTATACTTGTTGCGAGCCTGGCTCTCACCTGCGAATGCTTCCTGCAGGTTCTTCTCTGTCTTTGTTCCTTTAAGTTCCTTCATAATGTCTTGTATTTAATGTATTGTATGTATGTTTTTGTATTTCGACTGCAAAGATAAGAAGAAAAACAATACCCTCCAAATTTTTCAGCAAGTTTTTGTAATAATTACAATAAAAAGATTTGGATTGAATGACGTTGTTTGTCGAACGTCAAACGATTGTTCTTCGAACGCCAAACGATGGCAATACGTTTGAATCGCCTTGCGATTACAGTGAAAAGGTCTTGCGATTACAGTGAGAAGTCATTGCGATATCGGTTGAATCGCATTGCGATTCAACCGATATCCTTAACAAAAATAGGGGCGGCCTGTGAAGGTCGCCCCTATCTATATAATATAATGTGTAGTTGATTATTCTACATCGTTGTTATGATCGAGCTGATCGCTGAAGTCGCTGTGCTGCTCCTGCTGGTTGTCGCGGTTCTCATAGCGACGGGGGCGACGCTCACCGTGCTGCTGGCCGTTGTCACCATTCTCACGGCGCGGACGGCGCTCACCGTCTCTGTTCTCGCGGCGTGGACGGCGCGGACGCTCCTGATAACCCTCGGGCTTGTCGAGAAGCACGCGGTGAGAGAGCTTGTACTTACCTGTCTTAGGATCGATCTCAAGGAGCTTCACCTTGATGTGGTCACCTTCTTTGATGCCAGCCTCCTCGACAGTCTCGAGGCGCTTCCACTCGATCTCAGAGATATGCAGCAGACCTTCCTTGCCCGGGAGAATCTCCACGAAGCAACCGTAAGGCATGATGCTCTTGACAACACCGTCGTAGACCTCACCAACCTCAGGGATAGCCACGATAGCCTTGATCTTAGCCAGGGCTGCGTCGATGCTCTCCTTGTTTGGAGCGCTGACCTGCACGTGACCGACACCGTCGCCTTCGTCGATAGTGATGGTAGCGCCAGTCTCTTCCTGCATCTGCTGGATAATCTTTCCACCCGGGCCAATGACAGCACCGATGAACTCCTTGGGGATGTCGAAGGCCTCGATACGCGGTACCTGAGGCTTCAGCTCCTTACGAGGCTCTGAGATGGTCTTCATCATCTCAGCCATGATGTGCTCACGGCCGGCCTTAGCCTGCATGAGGGCTTTCTCAATGATATCGAACGACAGACCGTCGCACTTGATATCCATCTGTGTGGCTGTCAGACCATCCTTTGTACCAGTGGTCTTGAAGTCCATGTCGCCGAGGTGATCCTCGTCGCCGAGAATATCGGAGAGAATAGCATACTTGTCCTCGCCGGGGTTCTTGATCAGACCCATAGCGATACCTGCTACCGGCTTCTTGATTGGCACACCGGCATCCATGAGGGCGAGAGTACCGCCGCAGACGCTGGCCATAGAAGAAGAGCCGTTAGACTCAAGAATATCGGATACTACACGCACGGTGTAAGGATAATCCTCAGGAATCTGACCCTTGAGGGCACGCCAAGCGAGATGGCCGTGACCAATCTCACGACGGCCGGGGCCGCGCTGACTCTTAGCCTCACCTGTAGAGAACGGTGGGAAGTTGTAGTGGAGCATGAAACGCTGATAGCCACGAGTCACTACACCGTCGATCATCTTCTCGTCGAGCTTTGTGCCGAGGGTGACGGTAGCGAGCGACATTGTCTCACCACGCTGGAAGATAGCACTTCCGTGAGGCATTGGTAGCGGGCTTACCTCGCACCAGATAGGACGCACCTCGTCGGTCTTACGGCCATCCATGCGGAGACCCTCGTCGAGGACACAGCGGCGCATGGCATCGCGCAGCACATCGTTCCAGTAACGTCCAGCCTCGGCGTGCTTCTCCTCGAGATCCTCCTCAGAGAGGTCTGTGTGGGCAGCGTCGTACTTCTCGAGGAAGTCAGCCAGAATCTGGTCGAAGGCATCGTTGCGCTCCTGCTTCGGCAGCGTCTTGTGGATTGTATCGTAAGCGGGCTGATAGAGCTCGTCGTGAATCTGCTTGCGGAGATCCTCATCGTTGATCTCGTCGTTGTACTCGCGCTTGACATCGGTACCGAGCTCCTTGGCGAGCTCATCCTGCAGCTCACACATAGGCACGATAGCCTTCTGTGCAGCCTTGAGGGCCTCGATAAGGTCCTGCTCAGACACCTCGCTCATCTCACCTTCCACCATCATGAGGTTGTCTTTGGTGCAACCCACCATGATGTCGAGGTCAGCGTCTTTCATCTGATCGAAAGTCGGGTCGATGACGTACTCGCCATTGATGCGAGCCACACGGCACTCAGAGATAGTATGCTCAAAAGGAATCGTAGAGCAAGCCATGGCAGCAGAAGCTGCGAAACCAGCCAGTGCATCGGGCTGATCCTTTCCATCGGAAGAGAGGAGCCAGATCTGTACGAATACCTCGCAATGATAATCAGAAGGGAATAAAGGTCTTAGTGCACGGTCAACAAGGCGTGAAATAAGAATTTCTTCATCTGTGGCTTTACCCTCGCGCTTGGTAAAACCTCCGGGGAAACGCCCGGTAGCGTAATACTTCTCGCGGTAATCAACTGTCACCGGCATAAAGTCTGTGCCGGGAACTGCTTCTTTGGCTGCGGTGACGGTAGCAAGGAGCACGGTGTTGTTCATACGGAGAACAACAGCACCGTCGGCCTGCTTTGCAACCTTTCCGGTCTCAATTGAGATGGTCCTTCCATCTGGCAACTGGACGGTCTTTGTAATAACGTTCATCTAAAAATCTAAAAACTTATTGTTTTGACTAACATCTAAATCGACCGACACCTTATCGGCCGACACTTCTAAAATCTTGCCCACAAAGGTACACATTATTAATAAGTTGGAAAAAGAAAAGCCCAATTATTTTTGTTTTTTTGGCGATTACGCTGTACCTTTGCAATGTTTTAGGCTTGAGAAAGGTTCTCTTAGCTTATTAAGCACTAATTGGTAAACGATAAAACTATGAATATACGTCATTTAAATGTTCGTCATTTATTAGTCTTGGCTCTTGCCGTGCTGAGCTTCGCCTCCTGCACGCAGAAGAAGTTTCATGTGTCGGGTACAATTGCCGATGCCAAGGACTCACTGCTTTATTTTGAGAACATGGGCCTGAACGGTCCTGTCACCGTCGACTCTGTGAAGTTAGGTGCCGATGGCTCCTTCTCCTTCGATGAGAAGGCTCCGAAAAATCCAGAGTTCTATCGTTTGCGTATTGCCAACCAGCTTATCAATGTGGCTATCGATTCCACGGAGGATGTGAAGATCAAAGCTTCCTATCCTACAATGTCGTATAAATATGATGTTCAGGGCTCGGAGGAGAGCTCAAAGATCAAGGAGCTCGCACTCATGCAGATGAACCTTCAGACACAGCTCAACGCCATCGCCAACAACCCCAACATCTCTTACGACCAGGAAGGTCCGCTGATGCAGGCGGCTCTTGAGAAGTATAAGCAGAATGTAAAGATCAACTATATCTTCAAGGCGCCGATGAAGGCTTACTCTTATTTTGCCCTTTTCCAGACGGTGGTCATCGGCGGACGTCCCGTGAATATCTTCGATGCGCACAGCAGTAAGGCTGATGTTCAGGTCTATGCTGCCGTGGCAACGAGCTGGGATACTTATTATCCGAAGTCGGAGCGTGGCGAGAACCTTCACAACATCGCTCTGGCCGGCATGCGTGACCTCCGTATCGTACAGGCTCAGCAGGCACAGAGCATTTCAGCAGACAAAGTGTCGACATCGGGTATCATCGATATCGCACTGCCTGACCGCGAGGGTAACGTGCAGAAACTCTCAAGTCTGAAGGGTAAGGTCGTACTCCTCGACTTCCATGTCTATGCCTCTAAGGGAAGCACGCAGCGCATCATGTGGCTACGCGACCTCTATAATAAGTATCATGCACAGGGCTTGGAGATCTATCAGGTGAGCCTTGATCCCGATGAGCACTTCTGGAAAGAGCAGGTCGCTGCATTGCCCTGGATCTGCGTACGTGATGAGCAAGGTAGCGCTCAGGCTGCTTCAGCTTACAATGTGCAGCAGGTGCCAACGTTCTTCCTCATCGACAAGAACAATGTGCTGCAGAAGCGCGACTCGCAGATAAAGAATATTGATGCGGAGATTAAGGCGTTGCTGTAACTCCTATCTCCTAACTCCTAACTCAATTATGCATCCATTAGAAAAATTCAAATATTGTCCCGTTTGCGGTAGCAAGCATTTCGTGGAGAATGACGAGAAGAGCAAGCGATGTGAGAACTGCGGCTTCGTCTATTATATTAACCCGAGTGCTGCTACGGCAGCCTTCATCCTCAATGACAAGGATGAGCTGCTTGTGCTGACACGTAAGAAAGAGCCGGCAAAAGGCACGCTCGATCTTCCCGGTGGCTTCACGGATATCGGTGAGACCGCAGAAGAAGGCATGCGGCGTGAGGTCAAGGAAGAGACAGGCCTGGAGGTGACAGAGTCGAAGTATATCTTCAGTTATCCCAATGTGTATTACTATTCCGGCTTCCATGTCCCCACGATGGACTTCTTCTTCCTCTGTAAGGTGAAAGACTATACGCAGATTAAGGCAGCCGACGATGCGGCTTCCTATCAGTGGATCCCTCTGAAGGATATCCACACCGAGCAGTTCGGCATGAGGTCCATCCGACGGGCTTTGAACGAGTTGCTCATCACTTGGAAACCATAGAAATTATAAAAAACCTAAATTCTTGCATATATAATAATGTAATAGCGCGTGAAATGCTTACTTTTGCCCTCCGTTAGTAAACGAGAACATAATACCGACTAATAAATAGTGTGCTATATATGCAAGACAACTTAGTGATTGTAGAGAGCCCGGCCAAGGCCAAGAAGATTGAGCAGTACCTTGGCAAGGATTACAAGGTGATGTCCAGCTACGGGCACATCCGTGACTTGAAAAGAAAAGAACTCAGTGTAGACGAGAAGACTCTTAATCCTGACTACGAGATACCGGAAGATAAGAAGAAGGTCGTGGCAGACCTGAAGAAGAATGCCAAGGAAGCCAAGAAGATATGGCTTGCATCCGATGAAGATCGCGAGGGAGAGGCTATCAGCTGGCATCTGTGTGAGGTGCTGGGGCTTGATGAGCAGAAGACTTCGCGTATCGTTTTCCATGAGATTACCAAACCAGCTATCCTGTACGCTATAGAGCACCCGCGCCATCTCGATATGAACCTCGTCGATGCACAGCAGGCTCGCCGTGTGCTCGACCGTATTGTGGGTTTCAAGCTCTCGCCGGTGCTGTGGCGTAAAGTGAAGCCTGCGCTCTCTGCCGGACGAGTGCAGAGTGTAGCCGTGAAGCTCATTGTGGAGCGTGAGCGCGAGATTCAGAGTTTCAAGAGTGAGCCGTTCTATCGTGTGAATGCAATCTTCACGCTTGCTGATGGCAGTGAGGTGAAGGCAGAGCTCGATACGCGTTTCATGACTCATGACGAGGCCGTTGCGTTCCTGGAGCAGTGCAAGAGAGCAGAGTTCACAGTCGGCGATATCACGAAGAAACCGTTGAAGCGCATGCCGGCGCCTCCTTTCACCACTTCTACTCTTCAGCAGGAAGCTGTACGTAAGCTCGGATTCACGGTGTCGCAGACGATGATGATTGCCCAGCGCCTTTATGAGAGTGGACGTATCACATACATGCGTACCGACAGTGTGCATCTCTCCACGCTTGCCCTCAATGCGTGCAAGGAGGAGATCACGAAAGAATATGGTGCCGAATACAGTCATCCGCGCGAGTTCCAGACCAAGTCGAAAGGCGCTCAGGAGGCCCACGAGGCTATCCGCCCGACATTTGCCAATGCAGATACAGGAGAATGGAGCAATCAGGAGCGTCGTCTCTATGACCTTATCTGGAAGCGCACCATTGCCTCTCAGATGACGGAAGCCAAGATAGAGAAAACGACGGCGACGATCAATATTGACAACCGTTCGGAGCATTTCGTAGCCAACGGTGAGGTTGTCGTGTTCGATGGCTTCTTGAAGGTCTATCGTGAGTCGACCGATGATGAAAACGATAACAAGCCGGAGGGCACAAATATCCTTCCCGCTTTCAAGGTAGGCGATGAGCTTAACCGTAAGTCGATCACTGCCACGGAGCGTTTCACACAGGCTCCGGCCCGCTACAATGAGGCTAGCCTTGTGAAAAAACTGGAAGAGCTCGGTATTGGACGCCCGTCAACCTATGCACCGACAATCTCAACCATTCAGCAGCGCGAGTATGTCGTCAGAGGCGACAAACCCGGTAAGGAGCGCCCTTATACGGTCGATACGCTGCAGGATGATACAGTGTCACAGGAAAAGAAAGTAGAGTTCGCCGGTTCTGATCGTGGCAAGCTTATCCCTACAGATATTGGTATTGTGGTCAATGACTTCCTTCAGAAGAACTTCCCTGAGATTATGGACTATAACTTCACCGCTAAGGTCGAGGGCCAGTTTGATAACATCGCAGAAGGTAAGGAAGACTGGAAGGACATGCTCCGCAAGTTTGACGATAAGTTTGAGCCTCAGGTCGAAGATGTCATCAACCAGCGCTCCGAGCACAAAGCCGGTGAGCGCCAGATCGGTGTTGACCCGAAGAGCGGACGTCCGGTGTTTGTGAAGATCGGTCGCTTCGGGCCTGTCGTACAGATCGGCTCAGCCGGTGAGAAAGAGAAGCCGCAGTTCGCACAAATGCCAAAGGACAAGAGCATTGAGACTATCACGTTGCCCGAAGCTCTCGAGCTCTTCAAGCTCCCGCGTAAGGTCGGTAAGTATGAGGGCACTGATGTGACGATTGGTGCAGGCCGCTTCGGACCTTATGTGCTGCATAATAAGAAGTATGTGTCTATCCCCAAGGGTGAGGATCCGATGACGCTAACGCTTGAGCGTGCCATCGAGCTTATCGAGGCGAAGCGTAAGGCTGAGAAGGAGCGCCATATTAAGACCTTTGCAGAGGATGACAAGCTCGAACTGCTCAAAGGCCGCTTCGGACCTTACATCGCTTATGATGGCAAGAACTATCATATCGACAAGAAACTGCACGACCGTGCCCTCGCCGGTGACCTTTCGTATGAGGAGTGCATGGACATTATTAAGAATGCACCGGAGCCGAAGCCGCGCAGAGGACGGAAGAGTTAGAAGTTAGGAGATAGGAGTTAGGAGTTAATTGCTCTTGACGATTCCAATGATAAACGCTGATGAATAGGATTATTATTGTAGGATATATGGGCTCGGGGAAAACGACGGTAGGACACGCCTTGAGCAAAGAGACGGGTATGCCGTTCTATGACCTCGACTGGTACATCGAGTCACGCAGGCACTGTACCGTGAAGCAGATCTTCGATGAGAAAGGCGAGGAGGGCTTCCGGAAGATAGAGCACAATATGCTGCATGAAGTGGCAGAGTTTGAAGACGTCATCATCTCGTGTGGAGGCGGCACGCCGTGCTTCTTCGACAATATGGATTATATCAACGCGCAGGGTGAGTCGGTGTATCTCAAGTGTACGCCTGAGGTCCTTTATAAGCATCTGCAGATGGGCAAGACCGTGCGGCCGTTGCTGTTGAACAAGACTCCCGATGAGGTGAAGGCTTTTATCCAGGAGCAACTCACGGAGCGCGAGAAGTTCTATAATAAGGCCAAGCACATCATTGACGTGACCCTCATGGACAATCGTGAAAAGATAAAGATAACTGTTGACGCAATACGTAACGAGTTAGGTATATAATGAAAAAGTGGACTATTGAAGACTCAGAGGAGCTCTACAACATCAAAGGATGGGGCACCTCTTATTTTGGCATCAATGAGAAGGGACACGTCTATGTCTCTCCTGTGAAGAACGATGTCAAGATCGATTTGCGCGAAGTGATGGATGAACTTGCGCTGCGCGATGTCACGCCACCGGTGCTCCTTCGTTTCCCCGACATCCTCGATAACCGTATCGAGAAGATGGCGGCATGCTATGAGAAAGCCAAGAAGGAGTATGACTTCAAAGGTCAGAGCTACATTATCTATCCTATCAAGGTGAACCAAATGCAGCCCGTCGTCGATGAGATCACTTCTCACGGCCGGAAGTTTAACCTCGGTCTTGAAGCTGGTTCTAAGCCTGAGCTCCACGCCGTGATAGCACAGCAGTGCAAGAGCGACTCCTTGATCATCTGCAACGGCTACAAGGATGAGAGCTATATCGAGCTCGCTATCTTAGCGCAGAAGCTCGGCAAGCATATCTTTATCGTTGTGGAGAAGCTCAACGAGATTGATGTCATCGCCAAGACAGCTAAGCGCCTGAAGGTGATGCCAAATATCGGCATCCGTATCAAGCTCGCATCGTCAGGCTCCGGCAAATGGGCAGAGAGCGGCGGCGACGCGTCGAAGTTTGGTCTCACGCCTTCAGAGCTCCTTGAGGCTTTGCGTAAGCTTGATGAGTATGGACTGCACGATGGTGTGAAGCTCATCCACTTCCATATCGGTTCGCAGATCACGAAGATTCGCCGTATACAGAATGCCTTGACTGAGGCAGGACAGTATTATGCCAACCTGCGGAAGATGGGCTACAATATAGAATATGTAGACTGTGGCGGCGGACTTGGTGTCGACTATGACGGCACGCGCTCGAGCAACTCGGAGAGCTCCGTCAACTACTCTATCCAGGAGTATATCAACGACTGCGTTTATGCTTTCGTGGATATCGCCAACAAGAACAATATCCCCCATCCTAATATCATCACGGAGAGCGGCCGCTCGCTCGCTGCTCACCATTCCGTGCTCATCCTCGATGTCCTTGGTGTGGCTTCGCTCCCAGAGATGCCGGAGGAGTTTGAGGCTAAGCCCACGGACCACCAGCTTGTGCGCGACCTCTATGATATATGGTGCAATATCAGTCCGAAGTCGATGCTGGAGGACTGGCACGATGCCGACCAAATACGTGAGGACTGTCTCGACATGTTCGCCCACGGTATGGTAGACCTCAAGACGCGTGCTGAGGTTGAGGCTATGTACTGGAGCGTATGCCATGAGATCGACTCTATGGCAAAGCGCATGAAGCATGTGCCCGATGAGCTCCGTGGCCTTGACACGCTCCTTGCTGACAAGTATTTCTGCAACTTCTCCCTCTTCCAGTCGCTCCCTGACTGCTGGGGTATCGATCAGCTCTTCCCCATCATGCCGATAGAGCGCCTCGATGAGCAGCCGACACGCTACTGCACGCTGCAGGATATCACTTGCGACTCAGACGGAAAGGTGGCAAACTTCGCTGTCAATGGCTCGCAGAGCAATGTGCTCCCTGTTCATCCTATCCGCAAGGGTGAGCCTTACTATATCGGCGCATTCCTTGTAGGTGCTTACCAAGAGATCCTCGGCGACATGCACAACCTCTTCGGCGACACCACGGCTGCCCACATCACGGTGAAAGACGGCACCTATCATATCGACCAGATCATCGACGGTGAGACTGTGGAGGAGGTGCTCGAATATGTCCAGTACAATCCGAAGAAGCTCGTGCGCCAGTTGGAGCAGTGGGTCACGAAGGGTGTGAAGGAAGGCAAGCTTTCCATGGAAGAGGGCAAGGAGTTCCTGTCCACCTATCGCTCCGGCCTCTACGGCTACACGTATCTTGAATAAGAAGACTGGAATGCTGGGCTTTCATATAAAATAAATAAGTCATGAAGAATCTCACAGTTATCAAGGTTGGCGGCGCCATTGTAGAAGATGAGGCCCGTCTCAATGATCTCTTGGATCGCTTTGCCAAGATTGAAGGTCCGAAGGTGCTCGTGCACGGAGGTGGCCGCAGGGCTACGAAGGTGGCTGCAGCATTGGGCATTGAGACCAAGATGATTGAGGGCCGGCGCGTCACCGATGCTGATATGCTTGAGGTCGTGACGATGGTCTATGGAGGCCTTGTCAATAAGAATATTGTAGCAAGGCTTCAGGCGCGCGGAGTCAATGCGCTTGGACTGACTGGTACTGACATGAACGTGATGCTCTCTCACAAACGCCCTTTGAAGAACGGGGTTGACTATGGCTTCGTGGGGGATGTAGACCGCACGGACGGACAGGCTCTCGCTACACTGCTCGAGCAGCGGGTCACTCCCGTCATGGCTCCGCTCACGCACGATGGCCAGGGACATCTGCTGAACACCAACGCCGATACCATCGCAGCTGAGACGGCAAAGGCGCTCGCTCCTTTCTTTGATGTGACGCTTGTCTATTGTTTCGAGAAAGCCGGCGTGCTGGCTGATCCTGAGGACGAGAGCAGCGTTATTGAGAAGATCACACGGAGCGACTTCGATAAGCTCTGCGCCGATGGTACTATCAGTGGTGGCATGAAACCGAAGATAGAAAATGCACTCATTGCTGTAGAAGCTGGCGTGAAGCGTGTTATCATCACGAAAGCTGAAGCTATAGGAACCACTGAAGGCACCGTTATAGGGTGATAGGTGTTAGGTGATGGGTGTTAATGGCTTGTCTATAAAATAAAAGGGCAAGGTATTAGAAGACTATTAATGATAGATGATAAATTTCCAGACAGATATTCTCCCGCTGAAGAATCAGCTGTATCGCCTGGCATTGCGCATCACGCTCGACAGTGCTGAGGCTGAGGATATCGTGCAGGAAACACTCATCAAAGTATGGGATAAGCGCGACTCATGGACGGATATTGAGAATATCGAAGCCTTCTGCTATACTATTTGCCGCAACAAAGCGCTCGACTATGTCAAGAGCCAAGGATCGCACAGTGAGAGCCTTGACGCCTCACAGACGGAGCGCCCCGACTCTTCCTACACACCTTCGCAGCAGACCATTGCCAACGACGAAGTGGAGATGGTGCGCAACATCGTCAACACTCTTCCCGAGAAGCAACGGTCGTGTATCCAGCTTCGTGACTTTGAAGGCAAGGCTTATAAGGACATCGCACGGCTGCTCAATATGACCGAAGAGCAAGTGAAGATAAACATCTTCCGTGGAAGAAAGACCATTAAAGAGAGATTTGAACAAATGAACAATTATCGAGCCTGATTGAACATGATTGAATCTATAGGAGACCCAAACGAGACCATTGTATTTAATAATGTGTTTAATTATATTAATCTCTTTTGCGTTTTCCCTCTTTTTCACTACTTTTGCTTATTAATGTTTATACATCAATAATTTAGCTGAGAATAATACAAGAAAATGTCAGTAGAAATAAAACGCGTGGAAAGCAAGCGAGACCTCAAGCACTTCATTGATTTCCACTACGATCTTTATAAGGGGAATCCTTACGATGCACCGGTCTTGTTCATTGACGATATGAACACGCTGCGCAAAGACAAGAATGTGGCTTTCGACTTCTGCGAGGCTGAGTACTTCATGGCTTACAAAGATGGGAAGTTGGTGGGCCGTGTGGCGGCTATCATCAACAAACGCGCCAATGAGAAGTTCAACAAGAAAGACGTGCGCTTCGGATGGATCGACTTTGTCGACGACCTCGAGGTATCTAAGGCGCTCTTCGATGCTGTGGAAGAGTGGGGCCGGAGCAAAGGCATGACGGCAATGGTCGGTCCTTTGGGCTTCACGGACCTCGACCCTGAAGGCATGCTTATCATGGGCTTCGACAAGCTCGGCACCATGCCTACGATCTACAACTATCCTTATTATCCTGAGCACATGGAGAAGTTGGGCGGATGGGTTAAGGACAACGACTATGTGGAGTATTACCTCCCCATGCCGGAGAAAACACCGGAGAAGTTTGCCAAGCTCTCCATGCTTATTGAAAAGCGTTATAATCTTCACATCAAGAAGATTACGAAGGCAGAGATTAAGCAAGGCGACATTGCTCATGAGGTCTTCAAACTTATCAATGAGACTTACAAGGATCTCTACGGTTATGTGGAACTGACGCAGCGTCAGATCGACGAGTATGTGAAGTCGTACCTGCCGATGCTCGACCCTAACCTCATCACCTTGGTTGTCGATGGCAACAAGGACGATAAGATCATTGGTGTGGGCATCACTATGCCGTCTATGGCCCGTGCCATGCAGAAGTGTCATCGTGGTCGCTTGCTGCCTTTCGGCTGGTGGCATGTGCTGCGTGCGCTGAAGCAACATAAGACGGAGGGTGTGGACCTTCTGCTTATCGGCTTCCTCCCTGAATACCGTGCCAAGGGTGCCAATGCCCTTCTCTTTGCTGACCTCATTCCCCGCTATATCGACTATGGTTTCAAATGGGGTGAGACGAATGTAGAGATGGAGAGCAATAATGGCGTCCAAGGACAATGGGGAAGCCTCGAGCATATCAACCATAAGCGCAGAAGATGTTATAGAAAGGAGATAAATGGATCAGGAGAATAATACAGTACAATATACAGACGATAATATACGTCACTTAAGTGACATGGAGCATGTGCGGACACGTCCGGGCATGTACATCGGACGATTGGGCGATGGCAATCTACCGGAGGATGGTATCTATGTCTTGCTCAAGGAGGTCATCGATAACTCTATCGATGAGTTTAAGATGAATGCCGGTGACCGCATTGAGGTGGATATCGAGGACAACCTGCGCGTCTCTGTACGCGACTATGGTCGTGGCATTCCTCAGGGTAAGCTTGTGGAGGCCGTGTCTGTGTTGAATACCGGTGGTAAGTATGATACCAAAGCATTCAAGAAGAGTGTCGGTCTGAACGGCGTCGGTGTGAAGGCCGTCAATGCCCTCAGCTCCCGCTTCGAGGTGAAGAGTTACCGTGAGGGAAAGGTGCGTGCACTCGTCTTTGAGCGCGGTAAGCTCATCAGTGACAACACCGAGCCGACGCAGGATGAGAATGGTACTTATATTTTCTTTGAGCCCGATAACACCCTGTTCAAGAACTATTCTTTCCACGATGAGTTTGTGGAGACGATGCTCCGCAACTATACCTACCTCAACAGTGGCTTGACGATCATGTATAATGGCCGTCGCATCAAGAGCCGCAATGGTCTGGAAGACTTGCTCGTCGATACGATGACGACAGACCCGCTGTATCCCATTGTGCACCTCAAAGGCGAGGACATAGAGATTGCTTTCACCCATACGAACCAGTATGGCGAGGAGTATCACAGTTTCGTCAACGGTCAGCATACGACGCAGGGCGGTACACATCAGAGTGCTTTCAAGGAGCATATCGCCAAGACGATCAAGGAATACTACGACAAGAACTACGAATACACTGATATCCGTAACGGTATCGTAGCAGCTATCGCCATCAATGTTGAGGAGCCAGTCTTCGAGTCGCAGACAAAGATCAAGCTTGGCTCTACCCTTATGGAACCGGGTGGTGAGACCATTAATAAATATGTGGGCGACTTCATCAAACGCGAGGTCGACAACTATCTACATATCCACAAAGAGGATGTAGCAGACGTCTTGGAGAGCAAGATTAAGGAGAGTGAGCATGAGCGTAAAGCCATGGCGGGCGTGACGAAGCTCGCCCGTGAGCGCGCCAAGAAGGCCAATCTCCATAACCGCAAGCTCCGCGACTGCCGTATCCATTACTGCGATGCGAAGGACGACCGCAAGGAAGAGTCGAGCATCTTCATCACCGAGGGTGACTCGGCAAGCGGAAGTATCACTAAAAGCCGTGATGTTAACACCCAGGCTGTGTTCTCGCTCCGCGGTAAGCCGCTCAACTCCTTCGGCCTGACGAAGAAGGTAGTGTATGAGAATGAGGAGTTTAACCTTCTGCAGGCTGCCCTGGACATTGAGGATGGTCTCGACAACCTCCGTTATAACAAGGTCATCGTGGCAACGGATGCCGATGTCGATGGCATGCATATCCGCTTGCTGCTCATCACGTTCTTCCTCCAGTTCTATCCCGAACTGATCAAGAAAGGACATGTCTACGTACTTCAGACCCCGCTTTTCCGCGTGCGTAACCGTCGTACGAAGATCAAGAGTAAGAAGGTCATTGCTGATGCCGATGCAAAGCTGGCAAAGGGTGAGAAGAAGAACGACTTTATCACACGCTATTGCTATAGCGATGAGGAGCGAATCAATGCCATCCGTGATCTTGGACCCGACCCGGAGATCACGCGATTCAAAGGTCTCGGCGAGATTTCACCCGATGAATTCGTCCATTTCATCGGTCCAGACATGCGTCTTGAACAGGTCACACTGCATAAGAACGACCAGGTGCAGAAACTTCTCGAATACTATATGGGTAAGAACACGATGGAGCGTCAGAACTTCATCATCGACAACCTTGTTATTGAGGAAGATTTGCCGCAGGACACCGAGCCAATTGAATAATCGCATATTATTATGATGAAAAAGATAACCTCATTATGTTCTACCATTCTCTTGTTGATCTTCTTTGCTGTGCCCTCTCACGCCCAGTTGAAGCTTGATCTTGGTAGAACTTCACCATTAAGAAAACTTCAGATTGCGGAGATCGCAATCAGTAACCTCTATGTCGATTCTGTGAACCAGCAGAAACTTGTTGAGGACGGCATACGCGGCATGCTTGAGAAGCTTGATCCGCATTCCACCTATACCACTGCCAAGGAGACGAAGGCGATGAATGAGTCGCTCAATGGTTCTTTCGATGGCATTGGCGTACAGTTCAATATGCAGGAAGACACGCTCCTCGTCATCCAGCCTGTGGCCAAAGGTCCGTCGGAGAAGGTCGGAATCCTTCCCGGTGACCGTATCATTGCTGTCAACGATACGGCGATTGCAGGTGTGAAGATGAGCCGTGAAGAGATTATGAGACGCCTTCGTGGGCCTAAGGGTACAAAAGTAAATCTCACAATTGTGCGCCGTGGAATTGCAGAAAAGCTCCATTTCACCGTGGTGCGCGATAAGATTCCTGTCAAGACCATTGATGGGTGGTACATGATCGAACCTGCTACCGGTTATATCCGTATTGGCAGCTTTGGCGCAACGACCTATGAAGAGTTCATGACGGCAGTCAATGCACTGAAGAAGCAAGGCATGAAGAACCTCATCCTCGACTTGCAGGACAATGGCGGTGGCTATCTCCAGGCAGCTGTTCAGATTGCCAACGAGTTCTTGCAGAAAGGCGATCTCATTGTTTATACGAAAGGCAGAGTGGCACCTCGCTCTGAGTTTGATGCCCAGGGCAATGGCACACTGAAGGACGGCAAGGTCATCGTGCTTGTCAATGAGTTTACAGCTTCGGCAGCTGAGATTGTTACGGGAGCCTTACAGGATCAGGACCGCGGCATCGTTGTTGGTCGCCGAACTTTCGGCAAAGGTCTTGTGCAGCGTCCTATCGACTTCCCCGACGGATCGATGATGCGCCTTACCGTGGCACATTATTATACGCCCTCCGGCCGGTGCATTCAGAAGCCATATGTCAAAGGCGACTTGAAAGATTATGAGCTGGAGCTTGACAAGCGCTTCAAGCACGGGGAGCTCTATTCGGCTGACAGCATCCATTTCGCTGACTCGCTGAAGTTCTATACGCTTCGCAAACACCGCACTGTCTATGGAGGAGGCGGCATCATGCCCGATTACTTTGTACCGCTTGATACCCTGCAGTTCACGGCTTTCCATCGCAAGCTCATGGCGAAGAACATCGTGCTCGACAACGACCTGAAGTATATGGATGCCAACCGCAAGCAGCTGAAGGCTAAATATCCCCATTTCACCGATTATTTGGCTCATTACACCGTACCACAGTCGCTTATAGATACGATTCTTGCAGAGGGTAAGAAGCAGAAGATTGAGCCGAAGGATAAGGCAGAGCTTGACCGTACGCTTGTCTATCTCCGTGCCCAGCTCAAGGCGCTTATCGCCCGCGACATCTGGGATATGAGTGAGTATTTCCAGGTGATGAACGAGCAGAGCCACGTCGTGCAGAGAGCGTTAGAATTGCTTCGTTCGCGCTAAGTTGCTTCGCTAAAGAATATTGCGCTTCGCTAAAGAATAAAGAAGAAAGAATAAAGCAAACAGAGGCGACACGGAAATTCCGCGTCGCCTCTGTCATTATTGTAGGTTTATTTCTGACTTATTTTTAACCGGAATCTATTAACTCCTAACTCCTATCTCCTAACTCCTAACTTATTAATATCCCGCATTCTGCTTCCAGTTGGTGTTCTCATCCATGACGGCCTGAGGCACGGGGAAGATGCGGTGGCTCTTGTCGAAGTTGGCACCGGGGAAGTCATGACGGTGGAAACCATACTCACTCTCGAACGTACCGAAGCGGATCATGTCGTTGCGGCGCCAGTTCTCATCGAAGAACTCACGGCCACGCTCGTCGAGCAGTTCCTTCAGGCTCGGCGTGTGGTCGAGCAGGGGAGCATTGACATAAGCACGGATCTGATTGAAGAGGCTCTGCGGCGTGTCACCATTGGTTGCTGTAGCCCCACGGAGGATAGCCTCGGCCTTCTCCAGGAGAATGTCGGCATAGCGGAAGATAGGCACATCGTTGCTCTGGTTACGGCTATACTCAGAATACTCCGTTGGATTGGGATAGAACTTGATAGAGCGGTAGCCCTGGCGCCATCCGTCAGGCGTAGCACCGGCGTTGAGCTGAGCTTCACCACCTGCTTTCAGTGTGAGTGTCTTTGTGAACTCAAGCTGAGAGCCATTGTAGATATAAGGGGTAGATGTCTCATCGCCCGTGATGGCATCGTGCATGAATACTTTACCACCGAGCACACACTTGTTGCGCTCATCTCCTTTCAGCGTGAAGAGGTCAGCAAACTCCGGGTTCATGGCGCAGATACCGGCGCATGAGTTCTTCATCTTGCCACTGTAATAGCCGGTCGGCTTACCAAGGTCGATCTTACGGAAGGTGCGGTAGCGGCCGTAGAGCATGCCCTGAGCCGATACGCAGTCGTAAGGCATGGCGTAGATGAAGTCCTTGATCTGATAACCGTTGTTATAGAGGAATTTCTTGCGATAATTGTCGGAGAGGTTGAACAGTCCACTCTTGATGATATCGTCGCAATATTTCACGGCATCGTTGAGTTTCGTGTTCGTCGTCGTTGTCGGGTCATAATCAGCCACATTGCCACAGGTATAGACGCCCCAGTTCATGTAAAGCTTGACGAGCAGAGCCTCTGCCATCCATTTGTTCGGCTTACCATAGGTAGAAGCATCGCTGGCTGTGGAGAGATTAGGCAGACTCTCAAGGAGCTCTTTCTCGATGAACTCAGCCACGGTCTTGCGCGGCTGGCGCTCGATCGCTTCACCGTCATCGTAGATCTTGTTCAGGATAGGCACGTCGCCGTAGCTGTCCATGAGGATAAAATGATAGAAGGCGCGCACGGTGCGCAGGTTAGCTATGTAACGCTTCGACAGAGCGGAAGAGTCAGCAGACAGCTCGTTGATGAGCTTGTTGCATTTCGTGATGCCACCGGCGAGGTCACTCCACCAGTTGCCCGGCGTGTTGTTGGCCTGGAAAGTATGAAGCGTCGGGTTGACATTCTCTGCACCGTCATAATAGTCACCGTCGAAGCTCAGACCCGAGGCCTCGTCGGAAGAGAAGGTCTGATAGCGGTTATAGTTGTTGCCGAGCTGCTTGCGGAAAGCATAGTAGGCATCGGCCATTTTTCCCTCCAAAGCGATTTCCGAGTTAGGATAATCAATCAACTTTGACTTGACATCGACATCTAGGTCGGTGCAGGAGGATGCTGCCAAGGCGATAAGCGCAGTGGCAAATATATATTTTATTGTTTTCATTCTTAGAAGTTTACTTTTACACCCATCATGATAGTACGGGTATGAGGATAATAAGTGTTGCGCCACTGTACACCCGGTGTCAGACCGCCGAGGTCAACCTCTGGGTCGATACCCTTGAAGCCAGTGATGGTGAATACATTGTTGCAAGTAGCATAGACAGAGAGTCCGCTCACCCAGTCGCCGATCTTACCGAAGTCGTAGGCGAGTGTGAGGGTAGAGAGGCGCAGATAACTGCCATCCTCAATCCAACGGTCAGAAGGAGTCTGTGCGTTCACGTCGCCGTATTTCTGGTCGGTAAGGCACTCCTTGAACACGTTCTTACCCTGTGCAATGAGGCTTACGCAGTTACCTTGGGCGCGGATAGCATCGAAGATCTTATTGCCGAGGACACCCTGGAAGAAGACGTTCATGCTCCATTTCTTATACGTCAGGGTGTTGTTCCATCCGTAGGTCAGCTTAGGCTGAGCGCTGCCGGTCTTCGTACGGTCTTTGTCCTGAGGTTTAGTTGTCACCTCACCTGTGCGCTCACCTGTCGTGGCATCGTGAACATAGAACTGGCTGACACCCTTGTCGTTGTAGCCTGCCCATTCGTAGGTATAGAACTGTCCGATGGGGCAGCCTTCCATGATACGCTGTGTGTAGACACCCGTGTTACCCGTAATGCTGCAGTCAGCCTCATTGATATAGTTGACGGAGAACTGCTTGTTGGAGAGCTTCTCCACGCGGTTGCGGTTGTGAGAGAGGTTCAGACTTGTGGACCATTTGAAATCTTTGTTCACAACAGGTACAGCATTGATGCTCAATTCCACACCTTTGTTGCTGATATCACCAACGTTAGCCGTCATTGTACCGAAGGCATAGCGGTTGGTGGAAACGGGATAGTAATAGATAAGGTCAGAGGTGCGCTTGTCGTAGTATTCCACGGTACCCGTGAGTCTTCCATTGAAGAATCCGAAGTCGAGACCGATGTTGAACATACCCGTGCGCTCCCATTTAAGGTCAGGGTTAGAGTTGTTTGTTGCACCGATGGTGTGCATGTTTGTTGTCGTGCCATTGGCATCCGTGTACGGGAACCATCCTGTGGCAGCATAGGTCTGAATGGCTGTGAAGGCATCGAAGCCCAGCGAGTTACCACTCACACCATAGCCGGCATGGAGCGAGAGGTTATCGAAGACGTTGAGGTTCTTGATGAAGTTCTCCTCGCTCAGGCGCCAGGAGCCGCTCACTGATGGGAAAGTAGCCCAACGATTGTTCTTACCGAAAGCCGAGGAGCCATCACGGCGGATCGTTGCCTGAATATTATACTTGTCGGCGAAAGAGTAGTTGGCACGGCCGTAGAAGGAAATCATTCGCAGTGTTGAGAGACTTCCGCTCTCTACACCGTCGATACCGTCAATTGAGTTGGCATAGGTAAGGTCGTAGTATTTCAGTGCATCGCTGTAGAAGTTCTTCACGGTCACACCGAAGCCATCGTTACGGTTCGACTCCTCCCACGAGTAACCGGCCATGAAGCCGAGGCGGTGGAGATCGTTGATAGTCGTCTGATAGTTGCCGTAGGTCTCAAACACTTTCTTGTTGCTGAAGTAAGTGCTGCGGTTTGCCTCACCATTGGTCTTGACGATCTGCGACTGTGTGGAGTGGTAAATAGAGGTCACATCCTGCTTGTCAGAGTAAGAGAACTGTGCGGTCCAGGTGAGACCCTTCATGATCGCGAGATCAGCCTTACCGGTGATCTGCATGCGCTTCTTCACATAGTTCATCTCATCCTCATGAATCATCGACACAGGATTGTAGTAGTTCGTCACACTGGAAGAACTGAACCAACTGCCGTCAGCGTTCTTCACCGGCTGAAGCGGAGAATAATAAGTCATGGCATCCACCACGGCCATGCCACGCTCACTGCTGCTCGGCACATCGTTGTTCTCCGTGCGACTGTAGTTCACGCCGAGGGCGAGGTTCAAGCGATCGTGGAGCACTTTCGACTGAGCCAGGGCGCGTGCAGTCAGGCGGTTCATGTCGGTCGACTTGATGACACCCTGACGGTTCATATAGTTGAGGCTGATGTTGTAGCTCGACTTATCCGTGCCCCCGCTTACGGAGAGATTATGGTTGTGGCTGAGGCCCGTGCGCTCCACCTCTTTCTGCCAATCGGTATTGGCGCCCTCGTCGTCGGGGAGCTTGAAGTTGTTCGTTTGAGCATAGCTGCGCAGGTCGTCGGCCGTGGCAAGGTCGAGGTCTTTGGCCACATTCTCTACGGCGAGGTAGCCGCGATAGCCAATGTGAGCAGCACCTTTGTTGCCCTTTTTCGTTGTGACAATGATTACACCGTTAGCTGCTTTCGAACCGTAAATGGCTGTTGCCGTAGCATCGCGCAGCACATCGATGCTCTCGATGTCATCGGGCGAGACGAGCGAGAGGTCAACGCCCGGCACGCCGTCTACAATATAATAAGGTTGCATGGCCTCGCCGGTGCGAAGGGTTGAAGCACCGCGGAGCGTGATGGAAGGTTCTCCGTTCGGGTTAGCGGTTGTGGTGACCACGAGTCCGGGCACCTTGCCTTGCAGCAGTTCGCCCGGCGTGGTGATGACGCCAAGGTTGAGGTCTTCCTGCTTGAGCGTCGTGATGGAGCTTGTCACATCCTTGCGGCGCATCGTACCGTAGCCTACGACCACGACCTCACCGAGAGTCTTGTTGTCCTCTTTCAGTACGACCTGATTGCTTTTCGAAGCATCCAGAGTCTGGCTGACGAAGCCGAGGTAAGAAAACTCGAGGCGCTGCGAAGGGGAGGCGTCGACCGAGTAACGGCCATTGCCATCCGTCACTGTGGCATTCTTCGTGCCCTCCACTTTCACTACGACACCCGGCAAAGGGTTGCCATTGGCATCCTTCACGGTTCCGGTGATGCTATTCTCTGCGAATGCCATCGTGCCGGTCATGAAGAATAAGGCGGTCAGCAAGCTGCGGCTGGCTGTCTTCATGCTGGTTCTTTTCTTTCTTAGCATTTCAATTAATGATTATTATCCTTAACAATCTGTTTCGCTCGTAAAAAATCACTTGCAAAATTATAAACACAATGTTTCAATTCAAATACATAAATATGAAAGTATCGTGTCATTCGTAATGCCTATATTTTCATACCGACACCACGTAATGTTCAGAATGTCAGAATATGTATACCATTTGTCTACTAGTGCTTTAGTCTTCAATAATAACATGACAAAAGTAAACAAAAATAATCGAAATGGCAAATTTATTAGACAAAAAGTGCAATAAAGAAGAAAAAGCATTGCAATACGTTTTTGATTATTTTGCATCAAACTTCTTGTTGTTATCCTCTTTTTTCTTTATCTTTGCAAAGAATGAATCTTGAGAACAGAACGTTTAAAACTATACTATTATGTTGAACAAGAAAGTAGAGGACGCTATCAACGCCCAGATCAATGCTGAGATGTGGTCAGCTTATCTTTATCTCTCTATGTCGGCTTGGGCCAGTGCCAACAACATGCCGGGCATGGGCCACTGGTTTGATGTCCAGTATCAGGAGGAGACCGACCACATGAAGATTTTCTTCAACTATGTCATCCAGCGCGATGGCCGCGTACTGCTGAAGCCTATCGAGGGTGTGCCTACAGAGTGGAAATCGCCGCTTGATGTCTTCGAGGCAACATTAAAGCACGAGCAGAAGGTGACATCGCTCATCAATGAGCTTTATGCGCTCGCCACGGATGAACATGATTTCGCTACGCAGAGCATGCTGAAGTGGTTCATCGACGAGCAGGTCGAGGAAGAGGACAACGACAAGAACATCATCGACAACCTGAAGATGATCAACGGCAACGGCTATGGCCTCTACACGCTCGACAAAGATCTCGGCACGCGTGTCTACACGCAGGCTGCACCGCTCGCAGCAAAGGCTGGCGCTTAATTGGCGTCTTCTTTACGCTTATTAGTCGTATCTATACGGCTTATTTCTCATTGGCCGTCGTTCGTCAGACAATTGTTTGTCGAACGACGGCCGATTGTTTGTCGAACGTCAGCCAATCGTTTGTCGAACGTCAGCCAATCGGTCTCCACGTGTCAGCCGATATAAAAAAGGTTTGGGCTGCACGTCTCACGACGTACAGCCCACTTAGAAGAAAGTTATGAAACCTTCTTACACATTTCAATCACTTGTTTCAATTACTTGTTATCAACTATATATTCAAACTACTATTCTTCTACCTATTTTATGTTGATGCGGAGGCGGTTGTTTCCTTCGTGAGGAGTTCCGTAAATATTATTCTGCTGCAAAGTTAAAGGAACCTTACTGTTCTTGCAAATTTTATAGGGGTGCAAAATGACGCAAAGCATGAAAAAAGGGGTGCAAAATGACGCAAAAAGGGCAACGACGAGCCTGCTATCGTGTTTCTGTATCGACTTTTCACGACTTTTCACGACTTTCCACGGCTTTTCACGACTTATGCTTTTTGCAGCTCGCTTGATTAGAAATGTCGTGTGAAGTTGTGGAGAGTTGTGGAAAATCGTGAAGAGCCAATGAAAAAATGGTTCGGTTTTCGGGTTGATAGCGTGACACAGCCTCGGAGAGGCTGACTCTGAGTAACCCCAGGCTAGGAGCGTAGCGACGTAGCCTGGGGTATGTTAAGATGGAGTTGTGACAATTGACCTTCTGCCTCGGAGAGGCAGGTTGCACGTAGTGCGCTATGTCTTTAATAGATAGTATCATACGAAGCATAGTGCGCCAAGGCGCAGCCAGCCTCTCCGAGGCTGTTTGGTGATTATCAATCCAAATTCCGGAAGAACCAAAAAAGATTGGATGCCGGTTATTAGTGGTTGCTGCGGCGGTAAATGACAACTCCGTCATGAAGGATGTTATTGATGAAAGGCTGGCTCTTAAGTTGCGAGAAGATGTTGGTATCAACGAAATAAGGCAGCCGGGAGAGATAGAGCTTGTCGCGGAGGAGCACCAACTGCTCCCGCCCAAACTTCTCGCCTTTTAGCGATAGGTCGATGTCTGAGCCGCGTTTGTAGTCGCCGCGAGCACGTGAACCATAGAGCACGGCTTCTTCGATCTCTGGAATAGATGCTAAGATTTCGCGCAATTCTTTCATATATTTATCATCGATGCCGTATTCCATCTGTCGAGTTTCTTTAATCGTTGATAGATATTTTATTGAGCGTCTCGAGCAAGTCGCTCAATATCGGAAGATAGGTCTTTGTCACCTTGTCGATGACGTCAGTCTCAGTATCTTCATCGTAGACGTGTGCTGTCTCATTACGACTCTCAAGCATATCAAACCATGGCTCCGTGTTCTGAATAAGCCCCATAGAATAAGCTTGGCGAATAGTATCGCGAGAGCCGCCTAATCGTTCAGTCCCTTGGTATTCGAGATAGTTCTTCAATACCTTCCAAGCGAGTTCCTGTGTGTATTCGAATCGTTGCACCATACCGTCTTTCTCCAACGGGGTGAGCGCACGACTCTTCTGGAGCTCTACAACTTCCTTCAGTCTATCCAGCGCTTTCCGGAAAGTCGCTAACCGCTGTTTCCAACGTATGTCTGATTGTTTTGTAGCCATATATATAAGGTATTGGGTGTTAAGTATTAGTTGTTAGTTTTTGCCCGTTTCATCCACACGTTGAGCTGATAGATGCTGGGGATGAGGATGAAGAAGGAGAAGATGACGGAGAGCGTCACCATACGTGCATTGCCGTGGAAGAGGTCGATGAGTTTTCCATCAGCCATCTGTGGCATGAGGTTGAACATGATAAATGCCACACTGTTGTTCACCCAATGGAAAAGGATGCCGGGGAGGATGGAACCCGTACGGTAATACATCCAGCCGAGGAGCAGACCGATGAGGAAAGCGTGGATGCCCTGGGGCACGTTGAGATGGACGAGGCCGAAGATGGCAGCAGAGATGGCGATGGCTACCCAGTGCCATTTATCTTCCATCATGCCGAGGAGCTTGCGGAGGATTGCGCCGCGGAAGACCACCTCTTCAGCGAACGGTGCGAGGATGCCGATAACGACGTAGCCCACCGGCTTCTTCATCACTTCCTCAAACATCTTAGCCATCTGCTCCGGCATTTCCATCTGAAGCAATTCTACCAAGCGCTCCGAGGGGAGGATAGAGCCGAGGGAGAGCAGGACAGCCCATGTGAGAACCATCCAGGGTCGCGTCTGCATCCATGAGCGCGACACCGGCGTCCACTTGAACTTCAAGAAAACGAAGATGGTCACGGCACTGCTGAGCACTGTGGAGATGATGGTCGTCGTGCCCAGCGAGAGTTTGAAGGCTCCGAGGATGGCGCCAAACACAATCTGTAACAGGAAGAAGACAACGACATACCACAGGATGTCGAGAATATCTTTTAAAGTCTTGTTCATGGTCAGAAATATTATAATGTGTATAATCTCATTTATTATTCCCACACTTATTTTATCTCACACGGATCTTAAAGATTTTAAAGATGGCTACGCTGTTCGCTACGCGGTGATGCTTGCCAATGGTCTTTTCTACTGTGTAGCCGCAAAGCGGCGTAACAATCTTTTAGATCTTTAATATCCGTGTGAGAAAAATCTATGTGATGATTATCTCGTAGATGCATCGAATATCTTCGTGATCGCCTCCTTGTCCTTTTGTATCTGCGCAGCAAGGGCTTCGATGGAATCGAACTTTATGTCGTCTCGAATGCGCTTGATGAACTGTACACTGAGGGGTTTGCCATAGAGGCAGCCGTGGAAATTGAAGATGTTGGTCTCGAGGGATAGCTTTGTGCCGCCGTAGGTCGGTCGCGTACCGATATCCATCATTGCCGGCATGAGTCGCTGATGATCGTCTATGGATGCCTTGACAGCGTAGACCCCACCTTTGGGAATGAGCAGTCCGCTGTCGCCCGTGTCGAGGTTTGCTGTGGGAAAACCGAGCTTACGGCCCTGCTGGAAGCCTTTGACGACGGTGCCTGAGAGCTCGTAGGGTCGACCGAGACATCGTGCCGCCATCTCTACTTCGCCGCCTTCCAAGAAAGAACGGGTGAGGGAGGAACTGACCTTGATGTCGCCCACAGAGAAAGGTGTGGACTGCATGACCTTGATGCCCATCTCCTTGCCGTAGCCGACATAATCGTCGAAGCCTTCGGCGCGATTGTGACCGAATCGGTTGTCGTAGCCGATGATGAGCTCGCGCACGTTGAGCTTGTCGTGAAGGATCTGCTGCATGAAGTCGTGGGCAGAGAGCCCCGCCATCTCCTTCGTGAAATGGAGTACCGCCACGTTGTCTACGCCCGTGAGCGAGAGCAACTGCAGTTTACGCTCGAGCGTTGTGAGCAGTCGCGGCTGATAGTCTTGGCTGAGCACCTGTCGCGGATGGCGGTCAAAGGTGATCACCAAAGACTGCAGACCCGCCTTGCGTGCCTCCTCCATGACGTTGGCTATCAAGAACTGATGGCCGCGGTGCACGCCATCGAAGAACCCGATTGTTGCCACGCAAGGGCGGAGGTCATCGTTTAAAGTTTTAAAGACATCGTTATCTGTCATCTATCTTTTTCTTTATGGGGTGGGCTTTCGACGCCCTAAAGGGCGACGCACAGAACTGCAGGTCACCATCACAGCAACTCCTATCTCCTATCTCCTAACTCCTATCTCCTAACTCCTAACTCCTATCTCCTAACTCCTAACTCTCTTGAAAAGCCTGTACAGCTCTCCGCCTCCGAGCACAAGCACGCCCGTCGACACGATGATTGCCATCCACTCAGTGAAGCTCAGTGGGAGGGTGCGGAACATACGGCCACCGAAGGTCACGATGATCCACTGTCCGATGAAGGTCAGGACAAGCACGAGGATGAGGCCACGGTCACGCCAGAAATGGCGGAAGGCACTGTAGCTGCTTCCGAGACACTTCGCGTTGAAGAGGTTCCAGAACTGCAGCATGACGAAGGTCGTGAAGAACATCGTCAGCTCATGCACGTCAATGATGCTTCCTTGACCATGGCGCTCACACCAGATAAGGAAGACGAACATGATGGCGAAGAAGAACAGGCCCATGCCTATGATGCCACGCGCCATCGGCTTTGTGATGATGAAGTCGGAGGGCTTACGCGGCTTGTCGTGCATCACCTCATGCGATGGAGGCAGTGAAGCGAGTGCGAGAGCTGCGAAGGTGTCCATGATGAGGTTGACCCAGAGAATCTGCGTCACAGTGAGCGGCATCTCCGTGCCGATGATGGAGCCACCGAGCACGAGGAGCAACGCCGAGACGTTGACGACGAGCTGGAAGAAGAGGAACCGCTGGATGTTCTTATAGAGCGAGCGACCCCACATCACAGCTGAGGCGATGGACGAGAACGAGTCGTCGAGGATCGTGATATCCGAAGCCTGCTTAGCTACCGAGGTACCGGAGCCGAGCGAGAGGCCGACATGCGCATAGTTGAGTGCCGGTGCGTCGTTGGTGCCGTCGCCTGTCACTGCCACTACCTCACCGTGCTTCTGCAGCATCTCCACGAGGCGTTGCTTGTCGCTCGGCCGTGCACGGCTCATCACGTCGATGTCCTCACAGAGCGCGTAGGCATCCTCATCGGAGAGTGCTGCCCATTCGGGACCCGTGATGGCCTTGCCGCCTTTAAGACCTATCTGTCGGCCGATCTCGAGAGCTGTGGCCGTCGTATCACCCGTGACGATCTTCACGCGGATACCTGCTGTGCGACATTCCTCCACAGCCTCGGGCACCTCCTCGCGCACGGGGTCGCTGATGGCGCAGACACCTTGCAGCGAGAGGTTCGTTGCCTTACCTTCGGCAAGCGCCTGTGTGAGGTCGCCTTCACCATAGGCAAACGCTAATGTGCGCATGGCTTTATGCTGATAGTCGAGCAGCACCTGCTCGCATGCCTCACGGTTCTCAGAACAGCAGTCGCAGAGGTTGAGGATGATCTCCGGCGCACCTTTGACGAAGGTCAGCGTGCGGCCATTGACTGTAGCAGCTGTCGCCATGAGCTTCCGCTCCGTGGAGAACGGCAACTGGTTAAGTGTGGGGTTGGCAGCGCGCAATGAAAGATAGTCGTTGTCCTTGTCTTTCAGCCAGAGCAGCAGGGCGCCTTCCGTAGGGTTGCCCACGACCTTGTCATCGTCGAGCTCCGCTGTGGAGTTCACCGCCATGGCGATGTCGAGCAGTTTCTGCTTGTCGGCATCAGCCTCTACCTCCGGCGTGAGGTAGACGTCGCCCACACGCATCTTGTTCTGCGTGAGTGTGCCCGTCTTATCCGTACAGATGACGGTCACAGCCCCCATCGTCTCCGAAGCCTGGAGCTTGCGCACGAGGTTATGACTCTTGAGCATGCGCCGCATGTTCAAGGCCAAGGCGAGGTTCACAGCCATCGGCAGGCCCTCAGGCACTGTCATGACGATGAGCGTCACAGCCATCATGAAATAGTTGAGCACCACCTGTGCCATACCCAAATAGTTGTTTGTATGCCACAGGTCGTTCGTCAGGATATCGTGAACGAGGAAGATAACAAAGGCTGCGATAGCAACAGTGAAGCCGACCTTCGAGATGAGCGAGGCGAGCTTGCCAAGCTGAATGTTGAGCGGTGTCTTTGTGTGCGTGGCTTCCGTCGACTGACGAGCCACCTTGCCGATCTCCGTGTTGTCACCGATCTTTTCAACGATGGCCTCACCGTGTCCGTTCATCACCATCGTGGAGCGGAGGATGATATTAGCGGGATAGGCGGCACTGTGCTTGCCTTTATCTTCTGCATCGAGGCTCTTCGTCGTCAAAGGCTCACCCGTGAGCGCCGACTCGTCTACTTGCAGGTTGACGGCACTGAGGAGACGGGCATCAGCGGGAATCTCATCACCGACTTCCACGAGGATGATGTCTCCCACGACGACCTCGCGCCGCGGAATCTCCATCACCTTGCCATCGCGCCGCACCTTCACGGGCTGGTCATCGTTCATTGCCGTGAGGACGTCGAACTTCTTCGCAGCGTCCACCTCGAAATAAAAACCTACGGTTGTAGCGAGGAAGATGGCGAGGAAGATACCGAGCGTCTCCATGAAGTCGTTGTTGACAAAGGCAAGAACGAGCGAGACGGCTGCTGCAACGAGCAGAATCTCTATGATAGGATCGCGGTATTTGTCGAGATAGAGTTTCCAAAGAGAGGCCTTCTTTGGAGGAGTGAGTACATTCTCTCCATACTTGTTGCGTGAGGCTGTTACTTGCTCACGATTTAAACCTTCGCGGTTGGTCTTTTCTGTCATGTTTTTGTATAAATGAGTGGGGGTGAATATTCCACATTATAATCCTATGTACAAAGTTACATAAATTTAGAGCAATAATAGTTCGTTATCTATTAAATTTCAGTATCTTTGCGATATTGAACGTGAAATTTCAACATTTTATGAGAAGAATAGGCTATTCTTTCTTGACGGCCATGCTTGTTGTGTTGAGCAGTTGTGGAAGCAAACAAGCAAACAACGTCCAGAAACCAGTGAGAGTGAAAGTGCAGGAGGTAGGTGCCGTGCAGGTGAACGGTGAGAATGCCTACAGTGGTACAGTAGAGGAGGAGAGTGGCGTGAGCCTGAGTTTCCCCGTGGCAGGTACCATCCAGACGATGGCTGTCGATCAGGGACAGATGGTGAGTCGTGGACAACTTGTAGCTACGATTAATGCCACTGACCAGACAGGCGCCTTGCAATCGGCCCATGCCGTGACCCAGCAGGCGCGCCAGGCTTACCGTCAGGCACTCGACACCTACAACCGTTCGAAAGGCCTGCATAAGTCGGGTGTCATTTCCGATTCCAAATGGGTGCAGGCACAGACAGCTCTCGCTGAAGCCAGTGAGGCTGTGCGTTCTTCAGCAGCTTTGGAGACGATCGCGCGCAAAGGTGCGGGCGATACCCGCCTTACCGCGCCGTTCAACGGATATATCTCGGAGAAAGCTGCCGATGTGGGGCAGAATGTGCTGCCGGGCGTCATGGTGGCAAAGCTTGTTCATATCGACCGTGTGAAAATTTCTATCTCCGTGCCCGAGGATGAGGTGAACCAGATGCAGAAAGGCGAAATGATGATGGTGCAATGCAGTGCCGTCGGGGGAGCTACATTCTATGGCAAGATCATAGAGAAAGGTGTGATGGCTGATCCTCTGAGCCGTACGTATGATGTCAAATTGCTTGTGAATAATCCCGATCACAGACTTCTGCCGGGTATGATCTGTCAGGTCTATTCCCGTTTCTCTCGTGGTCAGATGAGTGTCTTCGTGCCCGCCAGTGTTGTGCAGATCAATCCCGATAATAAGATGTTCGTATGGATTGTGAAGAATGGCAAGGCTACGAAACGATATATCAACTTCCTCGGCGATACTTCTCAGGGTGTGCGTGTGAACGGAGGCCTGGAACCCGGCGACCAGCTTATCGTGGAAGGTCAACAGAAAGTGTCGGAAGGCACACGGTGTGAGATTATTAAATAGTATCGGTTAGGTAGAAGTTATCGATTATGCAGAAGAAACACAGACCATTCCAAGAGATATGCTTGTATTACCGGCAGATTGTCATCTTGTTGGTGACGTGTCTGGTGGCGCTCGGAATCTATGGACTGGTGAATATCAATAAGAATGAGTTCCCCGACTATACTGTGCGCGAAGGTATCGTGGCAGCGGTCTATCCGGGTGCAACCTCGGAGGAGGTAGAGCAACAGGTGACGAAGCCGCTCGAGCGCTATATCTTCTCTTATAAAGAGGTGTTGAAGGAGAAGACTGTGAGTTATTCGCGCGATGGTATGGCCATCATCGTTGTGGAACTCAATGAGAATATCGAGGATAAGGATGAGTTCTGGTCAAAGTTCAAACATGGTGTGCAGACGTTCAAGAGTTCCAGCCTCCCAGTCGGCGTGCTTGCCGTACAGGTTCAGGACGACTTCGGTGATGTCTCCTCAGAGCTGATCTCACTGGAGAGTAAGGACAAGACCTACCGTGAGCTGTGGCGCTATATGACGATCATCCAAGACTCGTTGCGCATGGTGCCGACCGTTGGTAAGATGAGTCTCACGGGTGCGCAGAATCCGCAGATAGACATCTATCTCGATGCGACGCGCCTGTCCCGATATGGCATCACTTATGTTGCTGTGGCCCAGGAGTTGGCAGGCAAAGGCTTCACGAGTACGGGCGGCAGGTTAGGCAATCGCTTCTACCGCAGTCCTATCCATGTGGACGAGAGTTTGAACACGCTCTACGATGTAGAGAATGCCGTCATCTATACGGATCCTCGCGGAAAGATTGTGCGACTGAAAGATGTGGCAACCGTGAAGCTCGAATACCCTGACCTGACGAAATATGTCACGGTGAACGGCACAAAGGCATTGCTGCTCTCCGTCACTAACAAAGAGGGCACAAACATCTCCACGATGGGAGCCGACATCAACAAGAAGCTTGATCATATCAAGGCAGATCTTCCGGCAGACGTACATATCAGTAAGATAACTGATCAGAAGCAAGTCGTCGACGATTCTATTTACGACTTCTTGCGGGAGCTGCTCATCGCCATCGTCTCCGTGTTGCTCGTTGTCGTGCTCATCATGCCGCGTCAGGTGGCAGCCGTGGCCGCAGCGACGATGCCTATCACGATCTTCATCTCGCTCGGATTGTTCTATATCTTCGGTCTGGAGCTGAACACCGTGACCTTGGCAGCCCTTATCATGACGTTGGGTATGATCGTGGACGATTCTATCGTGATTATCGATGGATATGTCAACAACCTCGCGGCGGGCATGCACCGATGGGCGGCTGCCGTGGAGGCGACGAACCACTTCCTCAAGAGTATCTTCTCGGCAACGCTGTGTATCTCTATCACCTTCTTCCCATTCCTCGTCACGATGACGGGTGTGATGCACGACTTCCTGAAGATGTTCCCATGGGCTATCACTATCGTGCTCTTCGTGAGTATGATTATCGCTCAGACGTTGCTGCCTATCCTGATGTACTTCGCTATCCGCAAGCCTATCGAGACGGGTGTGACGGTGAATGGCAAGAAAGCCTTCAATCTCCTCGATGTCATGCAGCGATTCTACAACAAGGCCATCGAGAAATGCTTTGCCCACTGGCGTGTGACGCTGGGTGCGGGCATTGGGAGCATCGCCATTGGCTGCCTTGTCTTCCTCTTGCTGCCTCAGAAGCTAATGCCTATTGCTCAGCGTGACCAGTTCGCCGTAGAGATCTTCATGCCGACGGGTACTACGGTGAAGGGCACGAACCTGCTCACCGATTCGTTGGAGCATATGATCCGTCGTATTCCGGGTGTAGTGTCCGTGGCTAACTTCCACGGCATGTCTTCTCCCCGATTCCAGACTACCTATGCACCGCAGATTCCGGGAGATAACTTCGCACAGTTCATTGTGAACACAACGAGCAACGATGCTACGGAAAAGATTGTACTGGAGTGCAAAAAACGCTTCACGAATTATTTCCCTGAAGGTATCGTGAAGATCAAGCACCTCTCGTACAGTAAGGAGGAGAATCCGATCGAGGTGCGTATCACAGGTGACGACTTCACGGCACTGAACACGGCTGCGGACAGTATTGAGAACCGGTTGCGGCATAGACAAGGCCTGGAGCTCGTGCGTACCGACTGGCGTGAGCCATTGGCTACGACGCGCATCAAACTCAACGAGGATGCTGCGGACCGTTTGGGATTGACGAACGCCTACGTGCAGATGAACCTCGCCCTGCGCTATTCGTCCGGCTTCCCCGTGGCTCAGATGTGGGATGGCGACTTTAGTGTGAAGACCGTCATCAAGTCATTGCACAGTGACTCGTCGACCGTCAACGACCTGCTCAATGAGCAGATACCGGTGCTCGGCGGCTTCCGCTCCGTGCCTTTGCGAGAGATCGCTACGGTGGAGAACAAGATGGAATACGGTCAGATTGTGCACCGCAATGGCTTGCGCACGATATCCGTTATTGCCGAGGTCGACCCACAATATAATGTGGAGCGCATGAATTCGTCGATCATGAAGGAAGTGGCATCGATGCATCTCCCCGAGGGTGTGCAGGTGAGCTACGGTGGTCAGTATGAGACTGATACGGAGCAGATTCCAAACATCTTCGCAGCATTGATCATTGCCGTGTGTATTATTTTCTTCGTCTTGATATGGCACTTCCGCAATGTGCGCGAGTCGTTTATCATGCTCGGCAGTCTGGCGCTCTGTATCTTCGGAGCCTCGGTGGGTATCTGGATGACGGGTATCGACGTGAGTCTGACGTGTATCCTCGGCTTCGTGTCGCTGATGGGTGTATTGGTCAGAAACGGTATTATCCTCTTCGACTATGCCCACGAGCTTTACAACACAAAGAACATGTCGATGCACGACAGTATTCTCGAAGCTTCGAAGGAGCGCATGCGGCCTATCTTCCTCACGTCGGCTTGTGCCTCGGTGGGTGTGGTGCCAATGCTCCTCGGAGGCAGTTCACTGTGGATGCCGATGGCAGCCGTCATCTTCCTCGGCACAATCTTCACGATGTTCTTCATCCTTACCGTCATGCCTGTTGCCTACTGGCGCTTCATGGAGGATCCGAAGGTGAAGCTCGCAAGAGATGTGGAGATGATGAAGGCGTAAATAATGCTTTTGCGGTCGAATCTTTCGGCCGCAAAGCTCTATTTCATTAGGTGGTATGTTCCTCCTGCATATGCCTTTACGACACCTTTCATTTCCAATTGGAAAAGGAGGGCGGTGAGAGAACCGGCAGGGAGGCCGGTCTTCACAGCTATGACATCCTGGCGGAGGTCGTTGGTGGCTTGAAGAACATTGAAGATACGTTGCTCGTCGGCACTGAGGTTCGGGAAGAGCTGACGCTCGATGCCGTTGACACGAGCCTGCTCCAACGAAGCTTCATTTTGCCAGCCCATATCCTCCACAAAATCGGTAGCGGAGGTGATGAGGCCTGCTCCACAACTGCGGATGAGGTTGTTGCAGCCTTCACTGTAAGGTGCACCCACGGGACCGGGGAAAGCAAAGACATCGCGGTTATACTCTTTGGCGATGCGTGTTGTGATGAGCCCTCCGCCTTTGCGTGCACTCTCCACGAGGATCGTGGCATCGCAGAGACCCGCTGTGATGCGGTTGCGTCGCACGAAGTTGAGCTTGTCGGGCTGCGTGCGCGTCATATACTCTGTGATGAGCCCTCCGTGCGAGATCATCTCGTTGGCAGTGTCGCGGTGAGCCGGCGGATAAAGCGTGTCGAGACCGTGAGCCAGTACGGCAACGGTCTCCATGCCATTGGCTAACGCCTCGCGATGGGCATGGATATCCACACCATAAGCCAGTCCACTGACGATGAGCGTGTCGGGCACGAGCTTGTGAAGGTCACGGACGAAGGTGCGGATGACGTCTTCGCCATAGCGCGTGCAGTGGCGGGTTCCGACGATGTCGATGATGTGGCGCGCATTGAGGTCGGCGTTGCCTTTGTAGAAAAGCATCAAAGGGGCGTCGGGAGCCTCCTTGAGTCGTTTGGGATAATCAGCATCGTTGAGACATAGCATGCGCACGCCGTGAGCCTCTGCCCATGACAGTTCTTCCTCAGCGCGCGGCTTCATGACGTCGATGCTCGCCAAGTCTTCCAAGATACGCAGTGGCAGACCTTGGAACATCTTGCCAAGGTCGTGACGCTGCTCAATGATCGCTGTGGCGGAGCCTAACTTGCGGTAGAGCTCCACCATCGTGTTGAGATGGAAATAACTGAGCCGCGTGAGGATGGCGGTGTTGAGAACTTCTTCCCTATTCTGCATTTTCTTTATTAAACTTCTCTATGACGGGGAGAAAAGCGTTATCGTAGTCTTCGCTCTCACCGAGCTTGCCGTTGATGAGCATCACGAGCTCCACGTCGCCGTGGAAGCAGAGCTTCTCGTCGGCCTCGCGGTAGATGTCGTGACTGAAGATATAGCGCAGTCCTTCCTTGCGCACATTGACGCAGGAGAGCATGACATCATCGCAACGCAGCGGTGCCTTGAATTTCAAGGTCATACGTGCCACGACGGGGTCGACATGTTTCTCTTCATGCAACTTGGCATAGCTGATGCCGAGACTGTTGATGAACCGGTGGCGCGTATGCTCCGTGTAATGGAGGTAGTTGGCATTATTTACGATGCCTTCAATGTCACATTCGTAATCGCGCACTTCCATGCGTGTGGTGAAAAGATATTTCTTCATATTTGTTTGAGGTATTCGTATCCGAAACGGCAGCGAAGGCAGTCGCGTCGGTCGCAGTATTCGTTTTTCAATTGTATCAGCGCCTGACTGTCTCCAGCATTCTCCACCGTGAGACCGACCTCCTGCCAGTTGCGTGTGATATGGTTGTCCTCAGCCTTGAGTTGTTCGAGGAAGTCGAATGCACGGTCGCAGAGCGTATCGTCCTGACGATGGCGGCCATAGGCAAAGAAGATCGGGACAACGGTGTTGATGAGCAGAATGTTGAGGGAGGTATCAGAGAGATGCTTCTTGTTAGCCTTACTCTCGCAGCCGAAAGCATAGTGGGTCTGCCAATAGTCGGTGACCTCGGTCATGAGCAGCGTCTTCGCACTCTTGATGTCCTTGCAGTCGATAAGCTGCGAGAGGCTCGCTTTGCGCTGATAATAGAGGTTGGCAAGTTGTGAGATGCGGATGTGCGGGAAGTTTTGCGGCCGCAGGCGCAGGAAGCGCCAAAGGTGGAAGTCGATGGGCTGCAAAGAATATTTGTGTGCGAGATACTGATACTCGTTGTTGAGCTTGAAGAGATACTCGTCGGCAAGAGCTGCCGTGCGGTGCCGCTCGGGTACGGAGAGCGGATTGAGCAGTCCGGCCTGCCCCATGAAGATCGCCTCTATCTGAAAGAGGCTGTCACTGTGGTGCGCCACGTCGTTGAGCGGGATACTGAGTGCCCACTGTTCCATCGCTTCCGCATTGATGCCAAAGCCGTAGTTGCGCGCCATCGTCACGAAGTAAGCCGCTTCCCACGATCCCTGGCAGCGGTCAGCGCGCCGTTTGATGTCCTCCGTCTTGCGCTCCAGTCGCTCCGTCTCCAAGGCACTCATCCATGAGTGCTTCATCAGTCGGCTCAACGTGGGGATAATCTTATAGCAGGGAGGATAACTGTCGGTCTTCAGCAGTTCCTCATAGTTCATCCGCACGCTTTCGGGCACCTCAAGCTCCATCTGTGGCGGCTCCACATGATCTTGGGTCACAGCTTGCGCATCCGCCTTGCCGACGACATGCAGCACCACATTATTATATAGTGCGTCTTTCTCATGTCCATGGAGGAACCAGTCGCTGGCTTTGTCGTGAATCTCCACGTTGCCCACCCACAACTGTCCGCCGATCTTCACCTTGGCGTTGAAGAAGTCGGGTCCCGCATTGTGGTTGTGCAAGCCAGGGTCTATCACCTCCACCTCCTCACCGTCGGTCGTCTTGAGGCCGTCGAGTGGGAAGAGCCGGTGTTTCCAGCAATAGTGCAACAGTTGTTCCATGGGCTTTCAATAATTATCGGGTTGCGATTCAAGAGAAATCGCTGTGCGATTCAAGTGAAATCGAGATGCGATTTCAATAGAGAATTTACAGCACAGCAGCGTAGCGCCGTATATGCTCTAAGCGGTTCATAAATGTCTTGTCAGCTTTTGCTTTCTGCATATTATAGTCAGCTTGCATGCGAAGCCATATTCCAGCATCAATGCCTAAGGCCGCTTCCAACAAGAGAGCATATTCTGTTGTGACTGGGCGTTTGCCATTGAGAATCTCATTGAAGACTGTGTAAGAGACTCCCATCTTCTCCGCTAAGTCTTTCTGCGTGATGCCGCGAGCCTCAATCTCGTCTTTTATCATCTCTCCCGGATGAATTAGGAGCGATGAAGTCATGTTATTTGCGTATAATTTATTGTTCGTATTGCTCATATCCATATCATTTATAGTGATTCGACAATTCTAAAACGTTACAAATGGAAACAAGAGTATCTCCTTTCTCTTCGCTAACAGTAAACTCAACTCTATATTGATCGTTGGCTTTAACGGAAAATCTGCCTTCCTTGTCGCCATGGAGAGCCTCGAAATGCAGGGATTTGATCGGAAATAGGTCTTCTATTCGTGAAGCCATTATTAAATATTTTATGGCTTTTTGGTAACCTCGTACAATCTGAGGCTGAAAGCGGTGTTTCTTCCCTTCAGTCTTTCCTTTAGTGTACAGGTCTTCAAGATATGTCTCTTCAAAAGTAACGAGCATAATCTTATGCTTTATGATTATGCAGCAAAGTTACGCAAAAGGATTGATATTCGCAAATAATCGAAGTGGTTTTTCCGAAGGGACAATGATAATACGGTTTCAATAGACACAATCAAAAATCTACAATTCTACAAATCTACATTCTACATTAAGGTCGCTTTCACCTCTGCATTTCCATGAAGAAAGTTTAGGCAGAGAGTTATTAATAGTATATTATTAATATAATAATATATATTGCAATAATAATTAAAACCGAATACCCCCCTTGCCTTGTCTTAGGGGCTGTTAGTGTGTGGCCGACCTTAATGTAGAATGTAGATTTGTAGAAATGTAGAACTTTTGATGTCTTACTTATCCATTTTACTTCAGTTCATCAGAATCTATATCCGAAGCCGAAATTGAAATACAGTGGGTGCAAAGTAAACGTCACGGTCTTGAAGTCGTGCTTGAAGATATTGTTGAACGAATAGTTTAGGTCTCCAAAGAGGAAGAAGTGGCGGTAAGCATTCCACGTGCCTCCGATCTGCACACCCCAGTTGAAGCGGCGCAGGTCGTCGTCGAAGTTATAGTTGGCTGAACTGCCGTCGGTGAAGGTCACCTTCTCACCTACCGGCGTGCCATTGCGCAGATAACCGTCGCTCACGTAGCCGTTGAACTCGCCGTCGAGACGATACGAGAAGAACATGCCGGCGCGCACCTTCCAACGGTCATTGAAGCGGTAGTTAGCCGTGATAGGGATCGTGATGTTTGTACTGCTATAGTTCGTCTTGTCGTAACCCGTATAGTAACCGGCCACGCGGTCTCCGTCCTGGATAATCTCCGTGTGATAGTTCTTCACGCGAGCACCTGTTGACATACGCATGGCCTCAATCTTGACACCAGCTGCAACGCCCCACTTATGTTCCTCGCCGAACCATTTCGTAGCGGTGCCTTCGAGGGTGCCGTTCAGTTTAGGGTCATAACTGCTGATATGTCTTATCGAACGTGGAAAGCTCAATGGCGTAGCGCCACCGATATTAAGTCCTGCTTTCAATTCAAACTCCCAGCCTTTTGTTGACATTTCTCTGAGGGCTCCATCGCGGTCCCCGATACTGTTCTGAGCCGAGGCCGTGAGAGGAGCGCCTGCGGCCATAAATAGGAAAATGTCAGCGAGTAAGAAAAGTATTATTTTGTTTTTCATGTTAATATGCTTCATAATTAATGTGGAACTCATCGATGTAGAGCGTACTTCCTACAGCGCCCTGGAACTTGGCACCATCCTTACTCGAGGATGCCACGATGGCGATGCTGTACTTGCCTTCAATCATCTTCGTGTAGTCAAAGGTCTTGCCGTTCATTGGCTCGAAAGGAATGGTGAACTTTGTCCATTCGTTGGTTGCCTTACGATTGGTGAGCTCTGCCTTGAGCACGATGTTGGGGCTCTTCGTCGAACTCTTGTTTGTGTCGGTTCCATCGAGCCATGGCACGTCTTTCGTCACCTCAAACACCACAGCGTAGAGTGCAAAGTCATCCTTGGCACCGCTGACGGGATTCATGTTCTTGTCAGTTACTGTCGTTCCCGGCTGATATTTATAGTAGCCTGTGAGCGACAGTGGCTTGGTGTTGAAGAAAGGTATGCCGAAATGCGTGGATGCAGCCATGTCACCCATGTTGACGGAGAACGAGCCGAGGAAGATGTTGCCGGCTGCGATAGGCGCGCCAAACATAGCTCCGAGGGCTCCCGTGCTGACCGTTGTCAGCTTTGCGCACTTACCTTCTACGCCGTCATCGGCCTGGCTCGTCGGATAGTCGGTGGGCTTGGGATTGTTTGCCATGAGCGTGATCATGACACCCGGGTTTCCACTGCCCCAGTCGACCTGCTGACCGCCAATCTTCTCGTAGAATATCTGGAAGAGAGGGTCGTCGGTGCCGTCATAGTCGGCATCGTACATGTAGTAGCGAATGTTGTCGAAATGGAAGTCGGCAGGAGTAGCATTGTTGGCGATGCGCACGGTGTACGTCTTCTTCCAAGCACCGTCTTGTGAGGTCACGGTGTATGTTTGTGGCGTAGCTTCATCGATGGAATCGGGCAGACCGTCGTATTCATCGGTCTTCTGTGGGTTCGGCACTCGCTTGAAGAACTGGCGCTTCGTGCCGCTGGCAGGCTCTATCGTAGCGCCCTCGGTCAGTGTGAACTGCGGTGCGAGGATACTGTCGCGCGTGTTGGCGTAGATAGTGATCTCGTTGTTTGTAATCTCTGGCTCTCGGATAAGGAGGCTGTCGGCGCCGAGGCTCACTCCCGTGATGTCGGCTTCGGCATTCAGCG
Organism: Prevotella sp. UBA2725; assembly: GCA_002353825.1. Taxonomy (GTDB): domain Bacteria; phylum Bacteroidota; class Bacteroidia; order Bacteroidales; family Bacteroidaceae; genus Prevotella. The sequence goes on from DEKJ01000003.1 coordinate 123,290, forward strand.
CCTCTTCCTTGATGCATGAAGAGAGCATAGCTGTCATAGCAACAGCAAAGAGGAACACTCTCCCCATCATTCTTACAGTCTTGTTCATAAATATGTTATTTGTTATCTTGATATAATCGGGTGTAAAATTACTGATTTTTCCTCAATTAAACACTTTTGAAGAGATTAAAACACTTTAATTCGAGGTTTAATTGATGGTTTTGTGGTGATTTAGAATAATTTATGCTATGCGGAAGTCTCCTTTTGCTATAAAATAGCTAATTTTGCAAGAAAATAAATAATCGATTATTATGAAGATAGCATTGATTGGCTACGGCAAGATGGGGCACATGATAGAACAGATCGCCTTGGAGCGTGGCCACGAGATTGTATGCAAGATTGACGTAAACAATCCTGAGGATTTCGACTCTCCCGCTTTCGCTTCGGCAGATGTCGCCATCGAGTTTACGAACCCCACAGCGGCCTATGACAATTACCTCAAGGCTTTCAAGCACAATGTGAAGGTCGTCTCTGGCTCTACGGGCTGGATGAAAGACCACAAGGCGGATGTGGAGGCTCTCTGCAAGGACGGCAAGCAGACGCTCTTCTGGGCCAGCAACTTCTCCGTAGGTGTGGCTATCTTCCAGGCTGTCAACAAGAAGCTGGCTGAGATTATGAACCAGTTCCCGCAGTACGATGTCATGGAGACGGAGACGCATCATATCCACAAGCTCGACGCTCCATCTGGCACCGCTATCACGCTCGCTGAGGACATCGTGGAGCGACTCGACCGCAAGAGTGGCTGGAAGCTCGGTACGACGACTTGGGACGACGGCCGCGTGGAAGGCTCTGAGGACCACAAACCCGAGGAGCTGCTGATCAACAGCATCCGCCACGATGAGGTGCCTGGCATCCACAGCATCCGCTACAACTCTGAGGCTGACGAGATCACCATCACGCACAGTGCTCACTCCCGTAAAGGCTTCGCACTCGGTGCCGTGCTTGCTGCTGAGTATACGAAGAGCCACACGGGACTGCTTACTACCTCAGATCTTTTCAAGTTTTAATCATTAGATTACATCGTTAGATTACAACACTACAATAATGATTGACAAGGAAAAAGCTTCAATGAACATGAAGAAGCAATGGACGAAGTTCGGCATTGCTATCTTCTTCTATTTGCTTTTCATTATATGGGTAGCTCCACGCACCATCACCGGATGGATACTGACGATCCTCGGCGCGCTCTTCATCTTCGACTGCTATGTTTCGAAGAAAGTGCGGTGGCAGTGGTGGAAAGAGGCTGAAGGCCCCGTGCGCTTCATCATGAGTTGGGTCGACGCCCTCGTCTTTGCGCTTGTGGCAGTCTATTTCATCAACCTCTTCCTCTTCCAGAACTACGTCATTCCATCTTCCTCACTGGAGAAGAGCCTGCTCACGGGCGACTACCTCTTCGTTTCGAAGGTGAGCTATGGCCCGCGTGTCCCTGAGACGCCGCTGACAATGCCGCTCACGCAGCACACGCTGCCGATCATCAAGGTGAAGAGTTATCTCCCCTGGCCTCATTGGGACTACCGTCGCCTGAAAGGCTTCGGACATGTGAAGCTCAACGATATCGTCGTGTTCAACTATCCTTGTGGCGACTCCATCCTTACGGAGGAGCGTTACCAGGGCCCCGACTTCTATGGTGACATCGTCTATCCCCTCGGTATGCAGCTCTATCGGGAGAACAACGCCAACCCCATTGATCCTGCAAAGCTCAGCCGCCAGCAGCAGATGGACTTCTTCGCACGTATCTATGCCCTCGGCCGTAACTACATCAACGACAACCCCAATGAGTTCGGATCGGTTGACTATCGTCCTACAGACCGCCGTGAGAACTATGTCAAGCGCTGCGTCGGTCTCCCCGGACAGACGCTGCAGATCAAGAATCGCATCGTCTATCTCAATGGCAAGCCCAACAAGGAGCCGGACAATGTGCAGTATACTTATTATGTGAAGCTTGCCACGGACCATATCCCCGACGATATTCTCAAGAATCTGAATATCTCCATGGAGGATCTCACCACGCTTAACCAGATGGGTTACATGCCTTTGACGAAGCGCGCTGTAGCATTCCTCTCTAAGCGGAAGGATCTCGTGAAGAGTATCAAGCTCAATACCGATGCTGCTCCCTCCATCAGTCTCTATCCGCACGACATCGTGACGGGCTGGACAGTGGACAACTATGGTCCTATCTGGATTCCGAAGAAGGGCGCTACGCTGAAGCTCAACATGAACAACATCGCTATCTACGAGCGGCCTATCCGCGTGTATGAGCACAACAACCTCGTGGTGAAGAACAACCGCATCTATATCAACGGCAAGCCCGCAACGAGCTATACGTTCAAGATGGACTACTACTGGATGATGGGTGATAACCGTCACAACTCAGAGGACTCACGCTACTGGGGCTTCGTGCCGGAAGACCACATCGTGGGCAAGCCTATCTTCATCTGGTGGAGCTCCGATCCCGACCGCAAGGGCTTCTCCGGCGTACGTTGGAACCGTCTGTTCAAGTGGGTAGACAACATCAAGTAATAAAATTTATCATTGGACTTGCGATAGCATCGCTTCTTGTCGTTGCTATCCGCTCGTTTGCTTTCACCATCTACACTGTGCCTGCTCCCATCGGCCATGGACTGCGGACGGGCGACAGAGTGGTGGTGAACAAACTTTCTCGTTGTCAGGACTTCCGTCGTGGCGACCTCATTGTCTTTACGGTGAGTGGCGAGGCGCCTGCTGTGGCGCTTATCGGTCCGCCACAGGAATTGGGTCAGGTCGTCAACATCCCGGGCGACACTATCCGCCTTGGCAAGACCCGCTATTACATTCCTTACCGATGCTGTGACCGTTGTCCGTGCCACGACTGTTGCCTCTATCTCGTTGACACGGGCCATGGCAAGCGATTGGTTCACAAACATCAGATTGTAGGCAAAGCCGCTCGTCTCTTCAAATGAACAGTATCCCTTTGAATAGTATTCTCTCTTCAACTTATTTCGGTCCCGTGCAATGGTATCAGAAGTTGGCACATTCCGATACCGTTTATTTAGAGCAGCACGACCATTTCATCAAACAGACTTATCGTAACCGTTGCATCATCGCTACGACGCAAGGTCCTCAGGCATTGACGGTACCTGTGGAGAGTCCGCAGGGTTTGCGTATCGACAAGACAGAACTGAAAGACGTGCGCATCTCCGACCATGGTTCCTGGCGTCATCTCCATTGGCAGGCACTGCAGTCGGCCTATGGTGAGAGCCCGTTCTTCGAGTTCTATGCCGATGACCTCCATCCGTTCTTCGAGAAGCATTGGGACTTTCTCTTCGATTTTAACCTCGCCATCACGCAGAAGATGTGTGAGTTGTTGGATATTGAACCGCATATCGTGTTGACGGAGGAATATATGACATGTCCAGAGAGTGAGCAACGATTTTGCCGTAGGGGCGGCCCTAGTGGCCGCCCTCAACCTGAAATTATCGATTATCGCGACGTCATCCGTCCGAAGCATCCGCTGCCCGATGCTGCGTTCACCCCCCGTCCTTATTATCAGGTCTATCAGCAGAAATTCGGATTTCTCCCGAACCTCTCCATTCTCGATCTGCTCTTCAATGAAGGCAACGAAGCCGTGCTATATCTCTGATCTTTTATTCTCTGATATCCTATGCTTCTCACACTCATCATCTATTTCGCCGTCCTCTTCATTATCAGTCGGCTCACTTCGCGTCGTGCCGGTAACGAAGCATTCTTCCGCGGCAACAGGAAGAGTCCGTGGCCTATGGTCGCCTTCGGCATGATTGCCATCGACTTTACGACGCGACAGTTCACGGGTTATCAATTTGGTTATGAGCTCCTCATGCTTAATGGTGCCCTCACCTTCGCAGGGTTGTGGTTGCTGAAGCCGAGAATGAATTCTCTTTATAAAAAGTGATATAAAAGTTTGCCCGATTCAGAGGTTTTGTTTAATTTTGCCAAAAACAAGGTACTATGGCTACAACGATTATCAACAATTCTCAGTTTCCTATTGCAGATGCGCTTTGGACACTTATTCAAAGTCAGCCTTCAAATGTGCAAGAAGCAATAGAAAGGAAGTTCTTGGATAGGAGAAGAAAGTCGATTGCTGCCAAAAAAGTTCCGGCAACAAAAGTGTCGAAGGCTGGTACGACGCAGTCTTTTTTGAATTTCCTGAAGACCATCCCTTTGAAAGGAGCCAATGTTCCAGGAGATGAAGATGGAAAGTTTGCACTTATTGATGAGAAATATAAGTTATGAATATCTTTATTGACACAAATATATTATTTGACTTTGTTTTTCGTAGGCAAGGATTTTATGAAGATGCTTTTAAGATCTTTGCTTTAGCTGAAAACAAAGATAATCGTTTGTTTGTGTCAGCCTTATCTATCATTAATGGTGTTTATGTTGCTAAGCGTTATAATCTTTCTTTGAATGCAGCCAAAACTTCATTCAAAGAAATTTCTTCTTTTGTGAATGTTGTTGATTTAACAGGAAAGACAGTTACAGATTGCCTTAATATGGATTGGAAAGATTATGAGGATTCTACCCAGTATATAACTGCATTGTCTATAAATGCCGATGTTATTATAACGCGAAATAACAAAGATTTCGTAAAGTCAACCATACCCACGAAACTTCCTTCTGAGTTTTTTCTTCGCTGAAATGCGCCCCGTTCTCTTTAAAAATCACTAACTTTGCACGATATAGGCATTTATAGATACTAATGGCAGAAGATTTCGATATACGCGACGAGCACGTGAGTAAAGAGGAGAAGGACTTTGAGAACGCCCTTCGCCCACTTCGCTTCGACGATTTCAATGGTCAGAAAGCGGTGGTGGACAACCTCCGTGTCTTCGTCGAAGCAGCTAAATACCGTGGCGAGCCGCTCGACCACACCTTATTATATGGCCCCCCCGGACTGGGTAAGACGACACTGAGCAACATCATCGCCAACGAGCTCGGCGTAGGTTTTAAGATCACCTCAGGGCCCGTGCTCGACAAGCCGGGTGACCTCGCAGGCATCCTCACGTCGCTGGAGCCGCGCGATGTGCTTTTCATCGATGAGATCCATCGTTTGCAACCTGTGGTGGAGGAGTACCTCTATTCAGCCATGGAGGATTATCGCATCGATATCATGATCGACAAAGGCCCGTCCGCGCGATCCATTCAGATAGACCTCAACCCGTTTACGCTAATTGGCGCCACCACGCGCTCGGGTATGCTCACGGCACCACTTCGTGCCCGTTTCGGTATCAACATGCACTTGCAATACTACGATCCCGAGACCCTGCAGCTCATCATCAAGCGCTCCGCATCCTTGCTGAAGGTGCCTATCGAGGATGAGGCTGCAGCAGAGATTGCGCGCCGCTCACGTGGCACGCCCCGTATCGCCAACGGACTGCTTCGTCGTGTGCGTGACTTCGCACAGGTCAAAGGCAATGGCACGATTACGAAAGAGATAGTAGACCTCTCGCTTTCAGCACTCAACATCGACTCCTATGGTCTCGATGAGATCGACAATAAGATTCTCACGACCATCATCGACAAGTTCCGGGGCGGCCCCGTGGGTGTCTCGACGATCGCTACGGCGATAGGCGAGGACAGTGGCACCGTGGAGGAGGTCTACGAGCCTTACCTCATCATGGAAGGCTTCATCAAGCGCACCCCGCGTGGCCGTATGGCAACGAAGCTCGCCTACGATCATCTCGGCCGCAACCCCTACGAGGGCAACATCATGCAACCGAAGCTGTTCTAAGCCCGGAGTTCTGTGCGTCGCCGTTTACGGCGACGGTGACGCTTTGTACATAGAAAAAGAAGATGAACAAAGAAGAAAAAACAACGGAAACTGCACCCCGCGTCGCTGTCTTTGCCGGCAGCTTCGATCCATACACCATCGGGCACGACGACATAGCTCGGAGGGCACTGAAACTCTTCGACCGCCTCGTCATCGTCGTGGCGGTGAACCCCGAGAAGCATTATATGTTCTCGGCCGAGGAGCGTTTGGCGGCTATCCGCGAGCTCTACAAGGACGAGCCGTGTGTCAGCGTCGTAGCCAACGACGGTATGACGGTAGACATCGCTGCAAAGGTCGGGGCACAGTTCCAGGTACGCGGTGTGCGCTCTACTATCGACTTCGAGTATGAGCGCGTGGAGGCCGACTACAACCGTAATCTCGGCAAACTTGAGACCGTGCTGCTCTATGCCAAGCCCCAGTTTTCGTCCATTTCATCGACCGCTTACCGTCAGCTCGTCTATTTCCATAAGGATGCAGAGGCATTAAAACTTCTGCCACACCCCATAAACACATCATTAACACCCAACAATTAACACCCAACACCCAAAATATGATTACATACAATTCAGACGGCGTGAAAATGCCGAAGATCCGTCACCGCGACACTACAGCATGGATCAAGCGCGTGGCGGCAGCCCATGGCCGCAAGGTCGGCGAGATAGGCTACATGTTTGTTAGTGACGAGAAGATCTTAGAGGTCAACCGCCAGTATCTCGGACATGATTATTACACCGACATCATCACTTTCGACTACGACGAAGATGATGTCCTCAATGGCGACATCGTCATCTCCCTCGACACTGTGCGCTCCAATGCGGAGAAGTTTGGCAAGGCTTACGATGACGAGCTCCACCGCGTCATCATCCATGGCATCCTCCATCTCTGTGGCATCAACGACAAAGGCCCCGGAGAGCGGGAGATCATGGAGGCCAACGAGAATGCGGCCCTCGCCATGCTGTAAAATTTTAGTGTCGATTCTTTTTATTGCCTGAATCTCAAACCTATAATTATAGATTATGAAACGATTACTTTCTCTTGTCGCACTACTTCTCATGCTGTGCGCGAGTGCTATTGCTAAGGATTTTACCTTGGCTTCGCCTAATGGCAAGCTAAAGGTGACGGTCAATGTGGATAAGACCATCACCTATGAAGTGAACTTTAATGGGCAGCAACTGCTCGCTCCTTCCCAAATCTCCATGACGGTAGGGAAGGGCGAGACATGGGGTGTTGGCTCTAAGCTTACAAAAGCTATTTCTGGTGTAAGAAACGCCACCATCAAAGCACAGAACTACAAGAAAGCCGTGGTCAAGGATCAGTGCAATATGCTGTTGTTTCTGTTCAAGGGCTTCTCTCTTGAGTTCCGTGCTTACGACGAGGGCGTGGCTTATCGCTTCTCCGGTTCAAAGAAACCACTCAATGTCATCAATGAGCAGGCAGATATGAACTATGCTTCCGACTTTGAATCTCTTGTGCCCTATGTCCGTGAGAGCGGAGACATCACGAAGCAGTTTCATAACTCTTTTGAGAACACTTATACCTCAACGCGTTTGTCGGGACTCAAAGATGGGCAACTTATCTTCCTTCCTTATATTGTCAAGGCTGACAATGGTGTGAAAATTGTAGTGTCAGAGAGTGATGTTGAAAATTATCCGGGCATGTTCGTGCAGAAAGGTAGCAAAGCTAACACTTTGAAGGCTACTTTTGCCCCTTTTCCTAAAACCGTGAAACAAGGCGGGCACAATGAGCTTGAGCAGCTTGTTACGGAAACCGAGAATTATATCACTGTGGCCAAGCCGTTGCAGCAGTTCCCGTGGCGCATCATCAGCGTGTCTGCTGACGACAAGGATATTCTCAACAATGATATGGTCTTCCGGCTTGCTTCTCCGTCACGTCTTGCCGATGCCTCTTGGATGAAACCTGGCAAGGTGGCTTGGGACTGGTGGAACGACTGGGGACTGTATAAAGTTCCTTTCAAGGCTGGTATCAATACAGAGACTTACAAATACTATATCGATTTCGCTGCCAAACATGGCATCGAATATGTCATTCTTGATGAAGGCTGGGCCGTGAACAAGAAAGCTGACCTCTTTCAGGTCGTTCCTGAGATAGACTTGAAGGCCATTGTCGACTATGGCAAACAGAAAGGTGTGGGTATCATTTTGTGGGCTGGTTACAAGGCCTTCGACCGGGATATGGAGCGCGTTTGCAAGACCTATTCAGCTATGGGCGTGAAAGGCTACAAAGTCGACTTCATCAACCGCAATGATGCTGAAGTGATGAACTTCCTTTACAAGGCTGCCGAGACCTGTGCAAAGTACAAACAGGTGCTCGATTTCCATGGTATCTGTCCACCGACCGGTCTTACAAGAACGTGGCCGAATGTCATCAACTTCGAAGGCGTTGATGGTCAGGAGAATGATAAGTGGTCAACAATTAAACAATATGACCAGGTGCAATATGATGTCACGGTACCTTTTGCCCGCAACTTTGCCGGCCCTATGGATTATACGCAGGGAGCCATGCTTAATGGTACGCATGACACGTTCCATCCTTCCAACTCTGAGCCTATGAGTCAGGGCACACGCTGCCATCAATTGGCCGAATATGTCATATTCATCTCTCCTTTGAATATGCTTTGCGATAGTCCTACTCACTATGAAGCAGAACCTGAATGTACCGAGTTCATTGCCGGAATTCCTACTGTTTGGGATGAGACGGTGCCATTGAAGAGTGAAGTAGGAGAGTATGTCGCTGTGGCCCGCCGCAAAGGAGCAAAATGGTATGTAGGTGCACTGACGAACTGGACCCCTCGTGACCTCACGCTTGATCTTTCTCCATTAAAGGTCGCAGGAAAAAGCGCTATAGTGTTCAAGGATGGTGTCAATGCTGAGAAGTTTGCGCAAGATTATGAGAAAACAACGCTTACAATACCTGCAGATGGCAAGGTGACTGTGCATCTTGCACCCGGTGGCGGTGTTGCGCTGGAAATTTGATTATTAAGAACTTTTAAGGTATGCGAAGACCTTCTTTCCTTTTTCTAGTCTTGTTGTGCTCCGTCTCCTGTCTTGCCGGAAACAACAGGGAGGTGGATCTCAGTGGCCGTTGGCAGTTCTCTACAACGGGCACAACGTTTGGTCCCTTCGTCTCTCTGCCGGGAACGACCGATACCAATGGCTTGGGCAAGGCACCCCAGCGCACCGACGAGACGACACACCTCACAAGGCTCTATTATTTCGTGGGCAAGGCATGGTACCGCCGCACGTTTACCGTGGGCAAAGACTGGAAAGGAAAGAAGGTCTTCCTTCATTTGGAACGTACAAAGCCGTCGACAGTCTGGATCGACGGCGATTCCATCGGTTCAAGCAACGATATCTCTACCCCACAGGTTTACTGCATGGGCAAACTGAAGCCGGGTGTTCATACACTTACGATACGGGTGGACAACGGCGGAGGTGTGCCTCCTCAAGTCATGTCCAGCTCCCATGCTTATTCGCCCGACACACAGACGAACTGGAACGGGATCATCGGGCGAATCTTCCTGAGTCTACATCCCGAGACTTATCCTACTGCCAAGATACAAAGCACGAAAGACTGTTTCCGAAATTTTGAGATACGTGGGCAGCATTTCTATGCCAATGGTCACATGGCATTCCTTCGCGGCAAGCACGATGCCGGTGTGTGGCCGCTCACGGGTCATGTGCCGATGGATGTGAAGTCGTGGTTGTGGTACTTTGGTATCTGCAAAGATTGGGGGATCAATCATATCCGTTTCCATAGTTGGTGCCCACCGGAGGCAGCCTTTGTCGCTGCCGACTCGCTCGGGCTCTATCTCCAGCCGGAGCTCCCTATTTGGGGAAGTATTGAGGCCAATGATACAGCACTTATCTCTTTCCTTCGCAAGGAGGGTGTCAACATCCTCAAAACCTACGGTCGTCATCCGTCCTTTGTTATGATGGCGTTGGGCAATGAGCTGTGGGGAAGTATCGAAACGATGCGGAGCCTCGTTGATGACTTCCGCAAGATAGCCCCAGACAAGTATTACACCTTTGGCAGCAATGGTTTCCTTGGCTATCGTGGCGTAGCCCGTGGCATGCAGTACTTCACGACCTGCCGTGTCGGTGGAGAAAGGTGGGGGCGTTATAACACGCACACACGAGGCAGTTTCTCGTTTGCCGATGCTTTTGATGGCGGTGTCATCAACCATTTCTATCCCTCCACGAACCGCGACTTCCACGATGCCTGTCTGTTGGCTAAAGACTCCGTCGGAAGTGCCCCAGTGCCTGTCATCAGTCATGAGACGGGACAGTTTCAGGTCTATCCCGACTACAATGAGATAGCTCAATATACGGGCGTACTCTATCCTTACAATTTTGAGGTGTTCCGGCATCGACTCGCCCTCGCCGGCATGGCGGATGAGGCCGAAGCGTTTCATCGTGCCAGTGGACGGTGGGCGGCACAGCTCTACAAAGCCGACATCGAGCTTGACCTCCGCACTGACAACATGGCTGGCTTCCAGCTCCTCGACCTCCAGGATTATCCCGGCCAGGGCACAGCACTTGTGGGCATGCTCAATGCCTTCATGCAAAACAAAGGTTGCATCTGTCGGGAGGACTGGCGCAAGTTCTGCTCGCCCGTTGTTCCTCTTGCCGTCATGCCACGCTATACTTATGAGGGTGGTGAGACGATGCCGCTGATGGTAAAAGTCGCCAACTATGGCGGTGGTTCGCTTAAAGGGTCAAAGGTCACGGCCACGCTTACAAGCGTAGACGGTAGCATCCTCTCTGAGGGACAGACGCTGACAATTGCTGATGACAGTGAAGGTCTACTGTCGTTGGGAAAGGATAATCTGCGCTTGCCTTCCTTCAAGAAAGCTGTGAAGGCAACCTTGACATTGACCGTTGAAGCGCAGAGTGGAGCCAAGGTGTTCAATGATTGGCCGATATGGATCTATCCTGCGAAAGACAAGGTGGAATCTGAAAGCGAAGGAATCATTGAAACGACAGAATTGAGCGATGAAATCGCCAATAAACTGCAGGCTGGTGCTAAGGTCCTGTGGACTCCCGATTCTACAGCGTTGTCAGCGTTTTCGCAGAATACAGTAGGTGGCCTATTTATTACCGATTATTGGAACTGGCGCATGTTCAAAACCATTTGCGAGAAGAATCATAAGGACGTCTCCCCTGGTACTCTTGGTATCCTTACCGATGCACACCATCCCATATTTAATAGTTTCCCGACGGATGACTGGACATCGTGGCAGTGGTTCCCTATCGTGAAGAACAGCAGGCCGCTTATCCTCGACCGCTTTCCGGCAGGTTACAGACCCATTGTGCAAGTCATCGACAATGTAGAGCGCAACCATAAGCTCGGCCTCGTCATGGAGTTTGCCGTTGGCAAGGGCCGCTTGTTGCTTTGTATGTCCGACCTTAGGCGCATCGCCCAATACCCCGAGGGCCGCGCTTTTCGCAATAGTCTGCTGCGGTACATGGCGTCAGATCGTTTCCAGCCTGTCTGCAAACTCAGTCTGGAAGAGCTTAAGGCAGATATTACCGCAAGAGCATCAGAGGCAGCTATCAAGCGTCTCGACAACATCTCGCAATACTGAACAACGTTTGTCGCCACGTGTCAACCGATTGTTTGTCGAACGCCGAACGATTGTCCGTCGAACGCCGAACGATTGTTTGCCGAACGTCGAACGATTGTTTGCCGAACGTCGAACGATTGTTTGTCGAACGCCAGCCGACATCACATAAGTTGTACTTTTTTAAAGAAAAAGCGCATAATATTTGTGAGATAGCAGAAAAGTTCGTACCTTTGCAGTGTTCAGTGGAATGAGGGACTCCTAAAGCGAGTTCCTCATTTTTTTATAACTTCAATACATGATAGACAAGAACGTCGTTAAAGGATTAGTAGAAGAGTGGCTTAAGGACAAGGAATACTTCCTTGTAGACCTGAACATCAGCCCTGATGACAAAATCACAGTCGAGATTGACCATGCCGATGGCGTGTGGATCGAAGATTGCGCTCAGCTGAGCCAGTACATCGAAGACCACCTCAACCGCGATGAAGAGGACTATGAGCTCGAAGTGGGTTCTGCCGGTCTCGGTCAGCCCTTCAAGGTTGCTAAGCAATACGAGATTTTTATCGGCGAGCCTGTAGAGGTGCTCGATGGTGACGGCAAGAAGGTTAAAGGCATCCTCAAGAGTGTCAATGGTCGCGACTTCACAGTCACCGTCAAGGAAAAAGTGAAGGTGGAAGGCAAGAAGCGCCCCGTGCTGATGGATGTCGATCACGACTACAACATGGATACGGTGAAATACACCAAGTATCTCATCAGTTTCAAATATTGATAGGAATAATAACACAAGAATAAACAAAAAAGATATATAGCTATGCCAGCAAAAAAGAATGATGACGAGCAGATGAGCATGATTGGCTCTTTCCGCGAGTTTCAGGATACTAAGCACATCGACCGCACAACGCTTGTGAGTGTGCTCGAAGAGAGTTTCCGCAATGTTCTTGCGAAGATTTTCGGTTCAGACGAGAACTTTGATGTTATCGTCAACCCTGACAAGGGTGACTTTGAGATCTACCGCAACCGTATCGTGGTTGCCAATGGTGAGGTGGCTGATGAGAACAAGGAGATCAGCCTTGCCGATGCCCAGAAGATCGATGCCGACTATGAGATCGGTGAGGAGGTCTCTGAGCCTGTTGACTTCGCTAAGTTCGGCCGTCGCGCTATCCTGACGCTGCGTCAGACGCTCGCCAGCAAGATTCTTGAGCTGGAGCATGACGCTCTTTACAACAAGTACAAGGACCGCGTGGGCAAACTTATCTCTGCTGAGGTTTATCAGGTTTGGAAGCGTGAAGTGCTTCTCGTCGACGACGACAACAACGAGCTCCATCTCCCGAAGAGCGAGCAGATCCCTGCCGATGTCTATCGCAAGGGTGAGACCGTTCGCTGCGTCATCGAGCGTGTGGACAACGAGAACAACAACCCGCGTATCATCCTCTCCCGTACAAGTCCTACGTTCCTGCAACGCCTGTTGGAGAATGAGGTTCCTGAGATTCAGGATGGTCTGATCGCTATCAAGAAGATCGCCCGCATGCCGGGTGAGCGCGCTAAGATCGCCGTGGAGAGCTACGATGACCGTATCGACCCGGTAGGAGCCTGCGTCGGTGTGCACGGTAGCCGTGTGCATGGTATTGTGCGTGAGCTCGACAACGAGAATATCGATGTCATTAACTGGTCAGCGAACACGAAGCTGTTCATCCAGCGTGCACTGAGCCCTGCACAGGTCACAGATATCAAGCTCGATGAGGAGAACCACAAGGCAAGTGTCTACTTGCAGCCCGATCAGGTGAGCCTCGCTATTGGCCGTAATGGTATGAACATCAAGCTCGCTTCGATGCTCACAGAGTACACCATCGACGTGTTCCGTGTGGTGAGCGACAGTGACCAGCAGGATCAGGTGGATGATGTCTACCTCGATCAGTTCAACGATGAGATCGATCAGTGGATCATTGATGCCATCAAGGGTATCGGTCTGGAGACAGCACGTGAGGTGCTCAACGCTCCGCGCGAGATGCTGGTAGAGAAGGCTGATCTCGAGGAAGAGACCGTAGATCACGTACTGGAAGTGCTGAGAAAGGAATTCGAACAATAAGGTTCTTGAATAAGAAAGAATCAGAATAAAGAAGGAAAAATAAGAATAAGAAGGTAAAAGTATTATATGAGCATCAGATTAAACAAAGCATTACGTGAATTGAACATAGGGCGCCAAACGGCAGTTGGCTACCTGCAAAAGAGAGCCGGTGTGCTTGGAGAGGTCAAGGACGACCTCAACTTCAAGCTCAACGACAAGCAATATGCTGCTCTCGTAGAGGCGTTCAAGAAGGATGCGGCCGTCAAGGAAAAGGCGGAGCAGCTCTTCAAGAAGCCTGAGAAGAAGAAAGACCGGGATGGCTCCAAGCCTCGCGTGGAGAGCGGCATGGAGCTCGGAGGACACCAGAAATACACACCGTTGGGTAAGATAGACCTTAATAGCGTTGGCAAGCGCCCTGTGGAGATTAAGTCTGATGCTACATCTGAAAAGCCGGCCACGAAGCCTGCGACTGCTGCCGTCAGTCAGAAGGTTGAACCGACACAAGCTAAGCCACAGCCTGCTCCCGCTAAGCCGGAAGCACCCACAGTAAAACCTGTCGAGGCTCCTGCTAAGCATGAAACAAAAGTTGAGGCTCCCGCTGCTAAGCCTGTTGAGGCTCCCAAGCCTGCCGAGCAGAAGGTTGCTGAGGCACCCAAAGCTGCACAGCAGCCCGCTCCGGCCAAGGACAACAAACCTGTCGAGAAAGTGGCTCCGAAGGAGACTCCTAAGGACAATGTTAAGGCTGCCCAGGCTGTGAAGCAGAATGAGAAGCCCGTACAGAAGCAACGCCAGGTCATCCAGAAACCGGCTGCCGTGAAGGTCGCTGAGGTGACACAGCCCGGTGCTGATAACAAGAAAGGCACGGAGATCTTCCGTACGAAGACAGAGGTACGCATCGACGACACGCCGAAGGTGACGGTGCTCGGTAAGATCGATCTGAGCTCCATCAACTCCAGTACCCGTCCGAAGAAGAAGTCGCGCTCTGAGCGTCAGCGTGAACGCCAGCGCCAGCAGAACGGTGGCAACAACGGTAACGGCAACAATAAAGGAGGCGGCAAGCGCGAACGCATCAATAATAATAAGGTGGACGTCAACGCTGCTGCCAACCAGCAGAGTGGTAACAAGAACGGCAACGGAAAGAAAAAGAAGAATCGCAACCGTAACAATAAGCCGCAGGAAGTCACCGACGAGGACGTAGCACGCCAGGTAAAGGAGACGCTGGCTCGTCTGACAAGTAAGAGTCAGAACAAGAAAGGCGCCAAGTACCGTAAGGAGAAGCGTGAGGCTGTCCAGGAGAAGCTGGATGCTGAGGCACGTGCTGAGAAGAAGGAGAGCAAGGTGCTGAAGCTCACCGAGTTCGTGACGGTGTCCGAGCTTGCTACGATGATGAATGTCTCTGTGACGCAGGTCATCTCTACGCTGATGAGCATCGGTATCATGGCTTCTATCAACCAGCGCCTCGACGCAGAGACCATCAACATGGTTGCTGAGGAGTTCGGTTTCAAGACAGAATATGTCAGTGCTGAGGTCCAGGAGGCTGTCAGTGAGGAAGAGGACGACGAGAGCGATCTCGTGCCACGTGCTCCTATCGTGACGGTCATGGGTCATGTCGACCACGGTAAGACTTCATTGCTCGACCATATCCGCAACACGAACGTCATCGCCGGTGAGGCGGGTGGTATCACCCAGCATATCGGTGCTTACAGTGTGACGTTGAAGAACGGCCGTAAGGTGACGTTCCTCGATACCCCGGGTCATGAGGCTTTCACCGCCATGCGTGCCCGTGGTGCTCAGGTCACCGATATTGCCATCATTATCATCGCTGCCGACGACTCGGTGATGCCTACCACCAAGGAGGCCATCGCCCACTGTCAGGCTGCCGGCGTGCCGATGGTGTTTGCCATCAACAAGATTGATAAGCCGGGTGCTAACCCCGACAAGATACGTGAGGACCTCGCCAACATGAACCTCCTGGTGGAGGAGTGGGGCGGTAAGTACCAGTGTCAGGAGATCAGTGCCAAGAAAGGTATTGGCGTGGATGACCTCATGGAGAAGGTGCTGCTCGAGGCTGACATGCTCGACCTCAAGGCCAACCCGAACCGTAAGGCTACCGGTACCGTCATCGAGTCTTCGCTCGACAAGGGCCGTGGCTATGTCTCAACTGTGCTCGTGAGCAACGGTACGCTGCATGTCGGCGACATCGTGCTGGCCGGTACATCATGGGGCCGCGTGAAGGCTTTGTTCAATGAGCGTAACCAGCGCATCGACAACGTGAAACCGGCTGAACCGGCTATCGTTCTCGGCCTGAACGGAGCACCTACTGCCGGCGACCAGTTCCATGTCATCGACACGGAGCAGGAGGCTCGTGAGATCGCCAACAAGCGTGAGCAGTTGCAGCGTGAGCAGGGCCTGCGTACACAGAAGCGTCTGACGCTCGGTGATATCTCTCACCGTATTGCACGTGGCGAGTTCCATGAGCTCAACATCATCGTCAAGGGTGATACCGACGGTTCTATCGAGGCTCTGTCCGACTCGTTCCTCAAACTCTCTACGGAGAAGGTCCAAGTCAACGTCATCAACAAGGCCGTCGGCCAGATCTCCGAGAACGATGTCATGCTCGCTTCGGCTTCCGATGCCATCATCGTCGGCTTCCAGGTTCGTCCTTCAGCCGATGCGCGTAAGCTCGCTGAGCGTGAGGGCGTAGAGATCAATACCTACTCCATCATCTACGACGCTATCGATGATATCAAGGCCGCCATGGTCGGTATGCTCGACAAGGTCAAGAAGGAAGTCGTCACCGCCGAGGTGGAGGTCAAGCAGGTGTTCAAGATCTCCAAGGTCGGTACCATCGCTGGTGGTCTCGTCACCGAAGGCAAGGTCCACTCCAAGGACAAGGCACATGTCGTGCGCGACGGAATCGTGGTGCACACCGCAGCCATCGCTGCCCTGAAGCGTTACAAGGATGATGTGAAGGAGGTAGCAACAGGTCTGGAGTGTGGTATTTCGCTCGTCAACTACAATGATATCCAGGTAGGCGACGTCATCGAGACCTTCACTGAGATTGAGGTTGAACAGAAACTTTAAAGCTTGTACCGCCTTCTGAGCAGTCAAGTTTGCACATTTGTTACTCGTAATAGATAACAATTGTGATACATGATAAAGGTGGCACGGCTTTTGTTCGTGTCACCTTGTATTAATTATACATCTCTTAATATTAAGGTTATTATATGGAGATAAAACTCAAGAAGGAAAGCAACGACTTCGTCAAGGAGGTTGCTAACCAGAAATATGAATACGGCTTCACGACGGATGTTGATACCGAGGTTATTCCGAAGGGTCTCAACGAGGATGTCGTAAGGCTTATATCCAAGAAGAAAGGCGAGCCCGAGTGGCTGCTCGACTTCCGCCTGAAGGCCTACCGTTATTGGAAGACCCTGCCCGTTCCAACGTGGGGACACGTCCACGTGCCGCATATCGACTTCCAGGCTATATCCTATTATGCCGATCCGCTGGCGAAGAAGCCGAAGAACAAAGAAATCGATCCGGAGCTTGAGAAGACCTTCGATAAGCTCGGTATCCCTTTGGAAGAGCGTCTCGCACTGAGCGGTACTGCTGTGGATGCTGTCATGGATTCTGTCTCCGTGAAGACGACGTTCAAGAAGCAGTTAGCCGAGAAAGGCATCATCTTTATGTCTATCGGCGAGGCTGTGAAGGAGCATCCAGACCTCGTGAAGCAGTACCTTGGAAGTGTTGTACCTTATCGTGATAATTTCTCTGCCGCACTGAACTCCGCTGTGTTCAGTGACGGTACGTTTGTGTATATACCCAAGGGTGTCCGTTGCCCTATGGAGCTGAGCAGTTACTTCCGCATCAACGCCCGCAACACGGGACAGTTTGAGCGCACGCTCATCGTAGCAGACGATGACTCCTATGTCTCTTATCTCGAAGGCTGCACGGCCCCGATGTACGACGAGAACCAGTTGCATGCTGCTGTTGTGGAGATTGTGGTCATGAACAATGCTGAGGTGAAATACTCTACCGTTCAGAACTGGTATCCGGGTGACGAGCATGGAAAAGGAGGTGTGCTGAACCTTGTGACGAAGCGTGGCGAGTGTCGTGGCGTCAACTCCAAGCTGTCGTGGACGCAGGTGGAGACGGGCTCTGCTATCACGTGGAAATATCCTTCTTGTGTGCTTCGTGGTGATAACTCCCAGGCTGAGTTCTACAGTGTTGCCGTGACGAACCACTATCAGGAGGCCGACACGGGTACTAAGATGATCCACATCGGTAAGAACACGAAGTCGACGATCATCTCCAAAGGTATCTCTGCCGGTCATTCGCAGAACAGTTACCGTGGTCTCGTCCGTGCTACAGCCAATGCTGACAATGCCCGCAACTATTCGTCCTGCGACTCGCTGCTTCTCGGTTCTGACTGTGGTGCCCACACGTTCCCATATATGGATATCCACAACGATACTGCTGTCGTGGAGCATGAGGCAACGACCTCAAAGATCAGTGAGGACCAGCTCTTCTACTGCAACCAGCGTGGCATCCCCACAGAAGATGCTGTAGGACTCATTGTCAACGGCTATGCCAAAGAGGTGCTCAATAAGCTCCCCATGGAGTTTGCAGTAGAAGCTCAGAAATTATTAAGCGTCAGCCTCGAGGGTACGGTTGGATAGTTGGGAGTTATAACTTTTGAAAACAATAATAACAATAAATTGGAGCAGAAGACGGTGAGCAGGAATAACTCCTAACTCCTATCTCCTAACTCCTAACTAATAAAAGTATGTTAGAAGTAAAGAATCTGCATGCCACGATTGCTGGCAAAGAAATATTGAAAGGTATCAACCTCACAGTAAAAGATGGTGAGATCCATGCCATCATGGGTCCTAACGGATCAGGTAAGTCAACACTGTCTGCTGTGCTGACAGGCAACCCTCTCTATACCGTTACGGAGGGCTCGGCTACATTTAATGGTAAGGATCTCTTGGCGATGAAGCCGGAGGACCGTGCACGTGAGGGCTTGTTCCTCTCGTTCCAGTACCCTGTAGAGATTCCGGGTGTGTCGATGGTCAACTTCATGAAGGCTGCCGTCAACGCCAAGCGTGAGTACGAGGGCAAGGAACCGCTGAAGGCACCAGAGTTCATGAAACTCATGAAAGAGAAGCGCGAGCTCGTGGAGCTCGATCCGAAGCTCTCTCGCCGTTCCGTGAACGAAGGTTTCTCGGGTGGTGAGAAGAAACGCAACGAGATCTTCCAGATGGCGATGCTCGACCCGAAGCTCTCTATCCTCGATGAGACCGACTCTGGGCTCGATGTCGATGCCATGCGTATCGTGGCTGAGGGCGTGAACAAACTCTTCACGCCGGAGAAGTCGATCATCGTTATCACCCACTATGAGCGTCTGCTCGACATGATCAAGCCGCAGGTCGTCCATGTGCTTTACAATGGCCGCATCGTGCGTACCGAAGGTCCGGAACTCGCCAAGGAGATTGAGAAGCGTGGCTACGACTGGATCAAGGAAGAGGCAGATGAGAAGTACGGGAAGTAAGTAGTTCTCTGACGGCACCTCCCCCGGCCCCTCCCCCACCCAGGGGAGGGGGCTGATTACTTTCAAGAAACGAAATGTTAGGAAGGTATAAACCTCTTAATGATAATACTCTATGGCAAGTGAAAAACAATATATAGATCTTTACGAACAGTCGCGGGAGATGATCAATGCTCACTCCTCAGCTGTGATGAACAGCATTCGTGACGCTGCCTTTGAGGACTTCAAACGGCAAGGGTTCCCTTCACGGAAAGTGGAGCGGTATAAGTATACCGACATGGAGAAGCTGTTTGAACCCGACTATGGTGTGAATGTCAATCGAGTGGAGTTTCCGCTCAATCCTTACAGCGTCTTCAGCTGTGATGTGCCGAACCTCTCGACATCGCTCTATTTCGTGGTCAACGACGCTTTCTATAAGAAGGCACTGCCGAAGGCAGGACTACCCGAGGGTGTAGAGGTGATGAGCTTGAAGGATGCTTCAGAGCAGTATCCCGAGACCATCGCGAAGTATTATGGCAAGATAGCCAAGACTTCGGAGGATGCTGTCACGGCCCTCAACACGATGTTAGCTCAGGACGGACTTTTCATCCATGTGCCGAAGAACGTGAAGGTGGACCGCGCCATTCAGGTGGTGAACATCCTCCGCTCCGACGTCGATCTGATGGTGAACCGTCGTGTGCTCATCGTCATGGACGAAGGGGCTGAGGCTAAGATGCTTTTCTGCGACGACTCTGCCGACGACCGACATTTTCTCGGCACGCAGGTTATTGAGGCTTACGTCGGTGAGAACGCCAGTCTCGACCTCTACTGCTTGGAGGAGACTCACGAGAAGAATACACGCGTGAGTAACGTCTATATCGATCAGCAGGCTAACAGCCGACTCAACCATAATGTCATCACGTTGCAGAATGGTATCACGCGCAACAAGCTCGACCTCGTGTTCAAAGGCGAGGGTGCTGAGTGCTGGTGCAATGGCTGTGTCATCGCCGACAAGAGTCAGCATGTAGACAACAACACGCTCATCGACCACCAGGTAGGTCACTGCAACTCGCATGAGCTATATAAATATGTGTTGGATGACAAAGCTGTCGGTGCTTTCGCCGGACGTGTCCTCGTACGTCATGGCTCGCAGAAGACGGAGTCGGATGAGCGCAACCAGAACCTCGTGATGACAAAGACAGCACGTATGTTCACCCAACCGATGCTTGAGATCTACGCCGACGACGTGAAGTGCTCGCACGGCTCTACCGTGGGCCAGCTCAACGATGCTGCTATGTTCTACATGCAGCAGCGTGGCATTGACGAGCATGAGGCAAAGTTGTTGTTGGAGTTCGCGTTCATCGGTGAGGTCATCGACCAGATCAAGTTGGAGCCGCTCCGTGAGCGTCTGCACCAGTTGGTGGAGAAGCGCTTCCGTGGTGAGCTCGGCAAATGCAGTAACTGCCAGATTTGTAAGTGAGTTTGTAAGTTTTTGAGTTCTTGAGTTTTTAAGCTCTTAATATGCAGAGAGCCATAATAAAAACTGAAGGACTCATAAACTCACGAACTCATTAACTAAACATATTAAGAGCTCAAAAACTCATTAACTCATTAACTCAAAAACTTCCAATGTACGATATTGAAAAGGTGAGGGAAGATTTCCCTATATTGAGCCGTCAGGTTCACGGCAAGCCGCTGGTTTATCTCGACAATGCCGCAACGACACAGAAGCCGCTGTGCGTGCTCGACGCCATGCGTGAGGAGTATCTCAATGCGAACGCCAATGTGCACCGTGGTGTGCATTACCTCAGTGTGAAAGCCACGGAACTTCATGAGCAGGCGCGCGAGACCGTCCGCAAGTTCCTCAATGCCAAGAGCACCACGGAGATTGTCTTCACGCGAGGCACCACGGAAGGCTTGAACCTTGTTGCAGCCACATTCAGTGAGGCGATGATGCAACCGGGCGATGAGGTCATCGTCTCTGTCATGGAGCACCATTCCAATATCGTGCCCTGGCAGTTGGCTGCTCAGCGCAAAGGTATCAAGCTGCGTGTTATCCCAATGAGCGACGACGGCATTCTCGACCTGGAGGCTTATAAGAAACTGTTCAACGAGAAGACGAAGATCGTCAGTGTCACACAGGTCAGCAATGTGCTGGGAACGATCAATCCCGTGGCAGACATTATCAAGACAGCACATGAGCATGGTGTGCCTTGCATGGTGGACGGTGCACAGAGCGCTCCTCACATGAAGGTCGACGTGCAGCAGCTCGACTGCGACTTCTATGTCTGCAGTGGACATAAGATGTATGGTCCTACGGGCATCGGCGTGCTCTACGGTAAGGAGGAGTGGCTCGAGAAGTTGCCGCCTTACCAGGGTGGTGGTGAGATGATTGAGCATGTCAGCTTTGAGAAGACGACGTTTGAGAAGCCGCCTTTGAAGTTTGAGGCCGGCACGCCCGACTATATCGCTTCTCATGGTCTTGCCGTGGCCATCAACTACATGGAGCAGCTTGGTATGGACAATATCGAGAAACACGAGCAGGAGTTGACGGCCTATGCCATCCAGCGTCTGTCGAAGATCGACAGCATGCATATCTATGGGCCTGTAACTCCTAACTCCAACCCCTCAACTCCTAACTCCTATCTCCTAACTCCTAACTCCCACGATGCCGTTGTGAGTTTCAACGTGGGTAATATCCACCATATGGATATGGGAACGTTGCTTGACCAGCTCGGCATCGCCGTGCGCACGGGTCACCATTGTGCCCAGCCGCTGATGGATCGTTTAGGTGTCCTCGGTACTGTCCGTGCGTCCTTCGCCCTGTACAACACGAAGGAGGAGATCGATATCTTGGCAGATGGTATCGAGCGTGTCAGCAAGATGTTCTAAATATGCAGATAGCCTCGGAGAGGCTGAATTTTACATAACCCCAGTCTAAGGAGCGCAGCGACGCAGACTGGGGTTTAGGAAGGAGCAGAGATTCTTGACCTTCTGCCTCGGAGAGGCAGACTGCACGAAGTGCGCTATGTCTTTTAAGGTTTATCATACGTCAAAATAGCGCGCCAAGGCCGCAGTCAGCCTCTCCGAGGCTGGACGTCAGGTATCCAAGCACCGTCTAAAATCCCCAGGCTGCGTCGCTACGTTCCTTGCCTGGGGTTATGCAGAGTGTGCCTCTCCGAGGCACTCTAAAAGTGAGATAGTTGAAAATGCAGACGAGTTTAAATCAAAATACATCCGACACATTGGTAAGCGTCTTGATGATTAATGCGCAAGGGATAATGATTAGTGTGAAAGGAAATGATTATTTCCTTTCGTATAATCGGATTCCTTGGATGAAAGATGCTTCTATAAGAAACGTGTTGAATGTTAAGTTAGAAGGTCGGGACGCTATTAGTTGGCCTGACTTGGATGTGGATTTGGAGATAGAGAGCCTTCGTCACCCAGAGCGTTACCCTTTGGTAATGAAGCGAAACGACTTTGATAATCTGTAGGATGAAAGGTCTTCTCCCACATTATTATAATGACATGGTGGAGGCGGGATGCGACGAGGCGGGACGCGGATGCCTTGCAGGCAGTGTCTATGCCGCCGCCGTCATCCTGCCGCCCGACTATGACAATCCGGAACTGAATGATTCGAAGAAGTTGTCGGAGAAGAAACGTTATGCCTTGCGTGAGCAGATACAGCGGGATGCCGTGGCTTGGGCAGTAGGTGTAGTGACGCCGGAGGAGATTGATGAGGTCAACATCCTTCATGCCTCTTTTCTTGCCATGCACCGCGCCCTCGCACAGCTCAGTGTTCGGCCCGAAGCTCTCATTATCGATGGCAACCGATTCGATGCCAAGCCGAGACTGCCGCATAGTGGTTTTTGGCCAACTCCTAACTCCAATGACTCCACCCTCTTAACTCCTAACTCCACCCTCTTAACTCCTAACTCCTATCTCTTAACTCCTAACTCTATTACTTGTGTCGTTCATGGCGATGCCAAGTATCAGGCTATTGCTGCTGCCTCTATCCTTGCCAAGACCTATCGTGACGACTATATGAACCGACTTGACGAGGAGTTCCCGATGTACGACTGGCGCAAGAATAAAGGTTATCCTACGAAGGAGCATCGGGCTGCTATTGCGAAGTATGGCATCACGAAATACCACCGCAAGAGCTTCAATCTTTACGGAGACAGGCAATTGGAACTGCACTTTGAATGAAATCCTATGGCAAACGATACTACTAAATCTTTCTTTCACTGGCTCGATGTCATCAAGGCTATCGCCGGTGATCAGAGTCTCCCCGCCGCTACTATTGCGGAGATTCTTGGTACGAGCACGCGCAATGCCTATTATGTCTTGAAGGCACTGGAGGAGTACGGCTTTATTGTCAACCATAAACATGGAGGGTATAACATTGATGCCGCCTCACCATTCTTTGCGAATATTCGCGAGTCAGTGAACTTCAATGCCGATCAGGCTCAGTTCCTTTACAACCTTTTGTTGGGACAGGACAGTGAAAGCCCTATGGTTGGTTCCATCCTTACAAAGCTTCAGCGTTACTACCATTTCTATACACATGAGGGTGACAGGTTGTCGTATGGACCTTATAAGAACTTCCAATTGCTCAAAAGAGCCATTGATTTGCATAAATGTGTCATTCTGCACAATTATGCCTCGTCCAACAGCCTGTCGGTGAAGGA
Source organism: Prevotella sp. UBA2725 (assembly GCA_002353825.1). GTDB lineage: Bacteria > Bacteroidota > Bacteroidia > Bacteroidales > Bacteroidaceae > Prevotella. The sequence goes on from DEKJ01000003.1 coordinate 146,981, forward strand.
CCGCTATGTGGAGCCTTTCATGTTCTTGGGTGACGATGCAGACATCCGTGCCTACGAGCCTTCTTCAGGTAAGAATAAAACCTTTAAGATATCACGTATCAGTAACGTCGAAATGCTTGATAAGGAGTGGGAATATGGCGATAAGCATAAGGATGCCTTCACTGATATGTTCCTCTATAGCGGTGAGGTGCGCCATCATGTCCGTCTCAGCTTTGATGTGTCTGCTTATAATTTCATGTTGGAAGAGTATCCGCATGCACGGAAGTATCTGACTCCGGGAGACGATGACACCCACTGGCTCTTTGAGACGGATATTGCCAACTACGAAGGCATAGCCCGCTTCATCCTCGGCCTCTATGAACATATAGAGGTTATAGAAGATGATGGTCTCAAAGCCTATTTGAAAGAGAAGATAAAGAGGATGACGGCACGTTAATATAGCAATCCGAACAACCATAATGGGATGCGGTTGCCGGTTCCCATCTCAATGTTGTCTATTACCAAATAGCTGTCTGGTTCATCTTTGATCTGTTCAAACGTCTTATAAGGGCCTCCTACCTCAAAGAGATACTTCCCGTTCACAAGGAAATCACCGTTCTTTGGCATCTGAACTGTGCCCACTTGCTGTACCTGATTCATAAAGAAGGTCTCTCGCATGTTACCTTCATTGACTGGTGTAGAAAAGGCAGCCATCAGATTAGTGTTGTTCAGATAGATCTTCTCTGGTGCCACCAAATGTTTATAGCTCTTTAGCTCCCGCGTAAGCAACATGAGAATCTGAGCCTTGTCCAAAGTATAAATCATCCGGATTGTACTGTCACGTGTCGATTCCAAGGCACTGCCGAGTTTGCTGATATTGGGTACCAACGGCACGCTCTGAGCTATTATACCCAATAGTTTCTTTGTCTTCTCAAGCGTTGCATAAGTTACCTTTTCTACGGCAGGCATATCCGTATCGATAACTAACTGGGCCGTGGCTGCGAGTCGCATTAGGTAATCAGTGCCCGCTTCTTTGAAGAAAGGATAACAACCATGTTCTAAGTAATCGTGAAAATGCTTCAGTATCTTCGTCTTTTGAACGATGTCCATAGCTATAGATACGTGATTCTTCAAAAGATCCTCAAGCTTCAAAGGCTGAAGATGAAGAACACCAATATAAGCTAAATATTCTCTGAAGGACATCACCGGTAACATATACAATGATTGCCTTCTCGACAAATCTGTCTTTGAGTTGTCGATTTCTAACATGGATGACCCTGTATAGACGATGTTAAGATCCGGATAACTGTCATAAAGATTCTTGATGAACTGGATCCAATTGGGATACTTGTGCACCTCGTCAAAGAAGATGGTCGTCATGCCATGAGCATAGAGATAGTCTACCAACTCCAATAAACTGTGGTTCTGGAACCAGAGGTTATCGAGGGACACCCATAGCGTATCATCCGGGTTCTTGAATGTCTCCTTGATATGCTGAAGCAGTAAGGTTGTCTTACCTGCTCCTCTTGCACCCATAATACCAATGAGCCTTACGTTCCAGTTGATGGTATTAAAGAGGTAACGCTTGAAAAGAAGCGTTGTGCTCGCCAATCGTCTGTGATAGGCATTGATAAGAGGAAGAATATCGGCTGATTCCATAATTGTATTGCTTTGATTGTTACTTTGCAAAGTTATGAAATAACTTTTGGAAAAGGCAATTTGAATCCGAAATTAACTTTTAGAAAAGGCAATTTCGAGGCGTAAATCACTTTTGGAAAAGGCAATGGGTGTTCCAATATTTTTAAGTACTTTTTTCTAACCACCTTCACTTTGCCTTCACTTGCCTTCACTTCTTTCACACTGATATGAGTGAAGGCAAGTGAAGGCAAGTGAAGGCAGAGTGAAGGTGATTTTGGAGAAAACAAACTGATAAACAGTGAGTTATAGCGAAAAAGTGAAGGCGCTTAGAAAAAATATTTAATTTTTATCGCATCGTGATTTCACCCTAATCATCCTGCGATTTCGCTGTAATCATCCTGCGATTGCAGTGAGCCCCTGTCAAAGAAGCATAGTGGCAATAGCTATCTGGGGATCCCTCTTCTACCTATGTATGATAAGCTAACAAAATGTTACTTAATAGTAACTTAAACAGGGTAAAAACGACAATACGTAAGCGAGAATGTTAAAATTAAGCACTTTTCTTATTTTTTGTTTTGTATATTCATCTTTTTCACCTAATTTTGCAGAGTATTAGCAGAATTGTATTCAGAAAGATAAAACAATTAAGAGAATGTTACATCTCTCTCCACCTCTGCCCCCGAGGTGTGCAAGGTGGTCTAAGAGAGAAAACGAACAAGAGCGAATAATAATTATAATTAATCAATAAAAACAGAGAGTTTATGTTAAAACGACTAACAATGCTTTCAGCCGGGCTGTTCCTGATGACAGGAGTGGCGCTGGCACAATCAACCGTCACTGGTTCCGTCGTTGACGAGAATGGTGACCCCGTCGTGGGAGCAGCAGTAAGAGTGGACGGCACAAAGACCGGCACTGTTACTGATGTCAATGGACGCTTCTCCATTGCAGCCCCCGCCAATTCCAAACTTACGGTAAGCTACCTCGGTATGAAGGACCAAACCGTGAAGGCCGGCCAGAATGTCAAGGTGACGCTTCAGAGCGGCGATCACAACCTTGAAGAGGTGATTGTTACCGGTTATGGTAACTTCAAGAAATCCTCCTTCACGGGTGCCGCTTCAACCATGTCCACCTCCAAGCTCAGCGACGTGCCCTCTATGTCCGTCGAAGACAAGCTTCAGGGAAATGTAGCCGGTGTGTCCGTGTCGAACATGTCGGGGCAGCCCGGTGCCATGAATTTCATCCGCATTCGTGGTATGGGTTCTATTAATGCGGGCAACGACCCTTTGATCGTCATTGACGGTACCCCCATGCAATCAGGTAACCTGAGCAGCTTTAACGATCCTGCTACAGGCGACGGTTATAACGGGTCCGGTACCAATGCGCTGACGAGCTTGAACAGTAACGATATCGAGTCGATTACCGTCATTAAGGACGCGGCCGCAGCTTCTCTCTATGGCTCCCGTGCCGCCAATGGCGTTATCGTCATCACGACCAAGAGCGGAAGTGCCGGCAAGACACATGTTGACTTCCGCAGCGACTGGGGATTCTCCAACATGGCTGTCGACTATCGTCCCACGCTGGGCGGTGATGACCGCCGCGCCCTGATCTATCAGGGATTGAAGAATTACGCTTACGACAACATAGATGGCACCACGGACGCATCGGCAACGCAGTATGCGGATGACAATATTGACAAATTTGCCGCCAAGCCTGCCAATGGCTGGGCCGACTGGAAAGATGCCCTTTTCCGCAACGGTTCCCATCAGAACTATCAGGCCAGTGTGTCGGGTGGCAACGAGCGGACAAAGTTTTACAGCTCTCTGTCCTATGGCAAGCAGAATGGTGTCGTGGACCGTTCGGGGCTGGAGCGTATGACGGGTAACGCCAATGTCACACATACCTTCGGCCGCTTCAAGCTCGACATCAGCACGCTCTTCTCGTCTATGCACCAGAACTCGGTGATGGACGGCGGTGCTTCTTTCGCCGGCGCTATCTCCAACGCCTACTGGTTCTTAGGCCCGAGCAACCCTGTGTATGATCCGAAAACAGGCGAGATGGTTACCAAGACCACGGGCGCTTATAATAATGGTGTCAACCCTATCTTTGAGAATAAGCATCAGTGGGATATCACCAACACGAAGCGCAGCTACAACACGATCGCTTTGGAATGGAACATCTGGGATGCGCTGAAGCTGCGTGAGAAAGTGGCTTACGACTACATAAGCTCCGTTGAGAATGTGTTGTGGGATAAGTACAGCAACAATGGTAAAAAGTCGTCAGGTGTGCTGCAGCGTGTCAACAACGAGTTCTATACACTGAACACCCAGACCCAGCTCAGCTATGTCAGGACGTTTGGCCTGAACAACATTGACGCACTCTTAGGTTTTGAGACTGAGGCCTGGCATCAGAACAATCAGTACACCCATGGCGACACCTACCCTGGTGACCTTTATGAGTTTGCCAATGCCGGCAGCACGTCGGCAGAGAGTTATAAGTACGACTCAAAGATGACTTCCATCCTTGGCCGTGTCAACTACAACTACGATGATAAGTATTACTTAGGCGCAAGTTATCGTCGCGACGGCAGTTCCCGTATGGCCCGTGAGAACCGTTGGGGTTCATTCTGGTCTGTGTCCGGAGCCTGGCGCTTTGGCGGCGAGACGTTTATGGATCCTGTCAAGAGCGTTCTTACCGACGGCAAGCTTCGTGTCAGCTATGGCGTGAACGGTACGTTGCCTTCCGGCCTGTACAATTACATGAACCTTTACAGATACGGAGAGTATTACAATGGTTCCAACGGTATGGGCATTGTTGGTATCGGCAACAAGGACTTGAAGTGGGAGAAGAACAAGGCCTGGAACTTCGGTCTTGACCTGACATTCATCGACCGTATCTCTGTCACGCTCGACTACTATGTGCGCAATACTTCCGACTTGATCATGAACCGTCCGGTATCCTATATATCCGGCTATTATGACAGTAGTTCCGGTGCTGCTACGGTTGCCCAGAACGTCGGTTCCATGCGCAATACCGGTATTGAGTTCTCCATTCAGTCGACGAACATCCAGACCAAGGATCTGACGTGGACAACGTCCTTGAACTTCGGACACAACAAGAATAAGATCACGAAGCTTACTGGTGACGATGATCAGATCATCGATGGTGTGTTCAACCACAAGGTGGGTTACGCCTACTACTCTTATTATATGTATGAGTATGCCGGCGTTGATCCGAAGACAGGCTTGGAGAGCTATTATATCAATGACGGAACGGAAAACGCGCGTCAGACCACGACGGATGTCAGCAAGGCAAAGAAAGTGATTGTCGGCAAGCACGATGCCGCTCTTGAGGGAGGCCTGTCCAACTTCGTGAAATGGAAGTTCATCGATTTCAACTTTACACTTACTTACAAGCTTGGCGGTGACTCTTACGACGCTGCCACATGGTTGCATGACAATGGCGGTGTGTATGCCCTTAGGGGCGCCATCCCCTCTTATTATAAGCTGTCAGATATGTGGCAGAAAGAAGGAGACAATGCGAAGCTTCCTAAGTTCCAGGCCGGTTATGGAAAGCGTGTACTGTCCTCCCGCTGGCTGATGCCTAACGACTATCTTCGCCTGAAGAATCTCACGATAGGCTTCACTGCTCCAAGAGAGTGGACGGACAAGATTGGTCTGAACAAGGCACGCGTGTATTTCTCGGGCAACAACCTGCTCACATGGAAGTCGAAAGATATGCTTGTTGACCCGGAGACACCAGTCGACGGTCTCTGCACTTTCGAGATGCCTTCTTTGAGAACATACACTTTCGGTGTAGAACTTAGTTTTTAATCATTAGAGGAAAATAACAATGAACGTATTAAAATCAATATATACAACAGCTGCACTGGCTTTGTGTGTCATGGGGGTGAGCTCTTGTGGCAACGAATGGCTCGATGTCTCTCCTTCCAATGGCACCGACGCTGAGTCAGCTATCAACTCGAGCAGCGATCTCGATGCTGCACGCACGGGTATGTATGCGGCTCTGAAAGGAACCCGCGACTTTACCGACTATTATGGTCAAGGGTTCTTCATCTATGGTGACATGCATGCGGGCGATGACTATCAGTACAATAACATCAGCGGCTCTAACCGTGCCAGTTTCTTCTACAACATGAACTACTCCACGGCTTCTGATTTCACCCGGGCACTGGTTCCCTGGCAGTCACCCTATATGGTGATCGGACGTGCCAACCGTATCATCGCAGCCGCTGAAGAGGGTTCGCTGACGGATCAGACTGATGCGCAGGCTACAATCAACCAGTATGCTGCCGAGGCCAAGGTGCTGCGTGCGTTGGCTCATTTCGACCTGGTGCGTATCTACGGCAAGCCTTATACCGAGGATCAGGGTGCAAGCGATGGCGTGCCATTGGTAACAACTGTCTTGGAGTCGAGTGCCAAGCCGGCACGAAGCACGGTGAAAGAGGTTTATACACAGGTAGTAAAAGATCTTACCGAAGCCATCAGCTCTGGTGCTTTGGCTACGAAGTCTACTCCCGGATATGTCAATCTATGGGGTGCCAAGGCCATCCTTAGCCGTGTGTATCTTAATATGGGCGACTATGCCAATGCTCTGACAACGGCTGAGGATGTAATCAAGAATTCGGGCGCCAGCCTTTGGACACGCGATGAGTATGTTGACGCATGGTCTGCCGAGAAGCCGAACGAGAGCGAGTTCCTCTTCCGCATCAGTGTTACGGACAATAAGGACAATAATGACTTGGAGGGCATTGGTAACTTGCAGCAGCAGGATGGATACGCCGAGATGGTCGCTACCAAGAAGTTTGTCGAGATGTTGAGCGCTGATGCGAATGATGTCCGCAATGATATCTTTGAGCCGACATCAATAGATGAAGAAAAGAGCACCTATGGCACCAACAGAGTGTACCTGAACAAGTTGCGTGGATTGAATGGTAATACCCGAATCATCCCAATAGTACCGATCATCCGTCTCTCTGAAGTCTATCTGACGGCTGCCGAGTGTGCCTTCCGCACCAATGACAAGACAAAAGCTGCCGAATATCTGAACGATCTGGTCAAGAACCGTACGACAACGGCTTCCGCTCTTGTCACGGCTTCCACGGTGACCCTTGAGCGCATTCTCATCGAGCGCCGTAAGGAACTCGTAGGTGAGGGACAGCGTTATTTTGACGCTTTGCGCAACAACGAGACTATCGTCCGTTACACCAGCGAAGCAGACAAAGGATGGCAAGCAAGCTTGAGCAAGGACGCTCAGTCTTTCAACAGAGATTATTACAAGGCGATTGCCGCTATTCCTCAGGCAGAAATCAATGCCAACAAGAATATCAAGCAGAATCCTCAGTATGGCGAGTAAATAATTATTGCCCACCTTCTGAATCAGATTCAGAAGCAATAAATGAAAAAAGCACGACCTCTCACGGGGACGTGCTTTTTTCTTTCTTTATGCTTAAGATAATTGCGAATTAATAGAAGACCAAACGATAACTGCTCTTTGTCTTACACACACACTATGTATAGTGTCTTTCCACTAACCACTCTGCAGCCGGCATCACGTTTATCGTACGTCCTTTGACGGTCAGTTGCTCATTATCGTCCATAGTGATAAGGAGCAGATCTGTACAATGGAATTTGTCAGAGGCTTTGATCAGTGCGTTGAGCTCGCGTTTGCGGGTCTTCTCATTACTGATGTCGTAGGAGACTTGGATCAGTTGCTCAACAGTTCCATCTTTGACAACCATGAAGTCCACCTCCCACTGACGATCGCGATAATAGAAGATGTCTTTGTGCAATGGTCGGTTGCGTCGTAGCAGCTCAATGAAGACAACATTCTCCAGCCGCCAGCCGAGGTTTGTAGTGGAAACAGTCTCTGTTCGGTCTGTCACGAACGCCGGATCAACCACATACACCTTTTCGTTGAGGATACGCTCTTTGCTCTTGTAGGAAAACTTATGAATGCCCATGAGCAGGAAGGCTTCCTTCAGATATCCATAATAGTTGTCGATGGTGTGGTCAGAGACGCCAAAAACAGCAGACAATTCCTTTGCGGAATATTCCTGACAGAAGTTATCCATCAAGTAGGAGGCGAGTCTTCGCAGTACTTCAACGTAGCGGACGCGGAACCTTTGCGCAATGTCGTTTCTAATGATCGAGTCAAGCAACGCTTCAACATAACCCTGCTTGTCCGACTCGTTAACCAGTTCAGGGAAACCACCTTCCAAGAGATATTCGTTGAGTGCCTTCTTTCTCAGAGCTGTCGCTTTCACCGAAAGGGAAGTGAGGTTAATGTTTTTCATACGTGCCATCTCAGCAAACGAGAATGGGTACAATTCAATCTTATGGTAACGACCTGTCAAATGTGTTGTGAGTTCCCCACTCAGCAACTTGGCATTGGACCCCGTGATGACGAGATGAACATTCTGGCGAAGCATACGGTTGACGAAAAGCTGCCATCCGCCAATATTCTGCATCTCATCAAGAAAAAGATACTGAAAGTCACCATAAAGCTGATAGAGGGCATCAAGGACGGTGTCGAAGTCCTCTGTCGTAAGCTTTGCCAGACGATCATCGTCGAAGTTGGCATACGCAAAATTAGCATGGCTTTGTCGAAGAACCTTTTCGCATAATGTTGATTTCCCGCTTCGACGCACGCCAATGACCACTTGTGCCAAATTGCTGTTCAATGTTAGCTGCCCTTCTTCCAAACGGTCGCAGAGCGTTGACAACTCATTGCTTTCCAACTCATCCTTTTGGTCTGAGAATACAGTGATAAGCTTTCTTACATCCATAGATATATGCTTTGAAGACATTGCAAAGGTAAGCAAAACTTCGATAGAATGCAATTTTTCAGGCCGGAAACTTCGATAGAATGCGGTTTTTCAGACTCTAAATCAAGGGTAACATCACCATGAGGTGCAGGCCTCGTCTCATCGTATCACATATCTTTCACAATCTTTCCTCCGATGGTTAGAAAATAAAAACAGCGGTTTTCCTTTCCCGTTCCACTTCTTTTCGTTATATTTGCACATGAATATAACAAGGTGACATTATGAGCACGAATTTCAAGCGCATACCCTACGGCATTGCCGACTTCAAGCAGGTAAGAAAAGAACATAAATATTTGGTTGACAAGACCATGTTCTTCGAAAAGATGGAGAATGCCGGCAACTTTCTCTTCCTCGTCCGTCCGCGCCGTTTCGGTAAGAGCCTATTCCTGGACATGCTGGAGACCTACTACGACATCAATGAGAAGGACAACTTCCAAGAGTTGTTCAAAGGGCTTTATGTCGCTGACCATCCCACACCGGAGCAGGGCGAGTTTCAGGTGCTGCACCTCGACTTCTCCTTGGTGGGAAGTGACCTTGATAACCTTTATGAGAACTTCAACGCTTATTGTGGGCAAGTGATGGATTCGTTCATTGACACCTATCAGCGCTACTATAGTCCACAGATCGTTGAAAAAGTGCATAGTGAGAAAACTGCCGCCGGGAAGCTTAATATTGTCAGACTGGAAGCTAAAAAGGCACAGCTCAAGCTCTACCTCGTCGTCGACGAGTATGACAACTTCACCAACAACGTGCTCAACGTCAAGGGTCAGCAGGCTTATCATGAGCTCACCCACGGTACGGGGTTCTACCGCGACATCTTCAAGCTCTTCAAGCCGATGTTCGACCGCATCATCATGCTCGGCGTGTCGCCCAT
>DEKJ01000003.1:156364-169408 GCA_002353825.1 Prevotella sp. UBA2725
TTCAACCAGATGCTCGGCTTCTCGGAGAAAGACGTGCGGGAGATGATCCGTTATTACAAGGCAGTGGGAGCCATCGGGGATGACAAGACCGAGGACGACATCATTAACGACATAAAGCCGTGGTACGACAACTACTGTTTCGCCGATGACAGTTTTGGAGTGGAGCCCAGCATGTTCAATTGCGACATGGTGTGCTACTATATGAGTACGCTTATTGATACCGGAAAGCGTCCAAAATCTATGGTCGACCCCAACACCATGACAGACTACGGCAAACTGAAACGGCTCATAGAGATCGACAACATGGAAGAGCACCGGCTTCATGTTATCCATGAGATTGCTGAGAAAGGATTCATCTACGGCACCCTTGTTAGTCATTTCCCCGCCGAACGCATCATGGACTACGACAACTTCGTCAGTCTGCTCTACTACTATGGCATGCTGACCATCGGTGGTGTGCGTGGCGAAAGTCTGAAGCTGATCATCCCCAACAACAACGTACGCATACAGTACTATCAGTATATGTTGGACGAATACCAGACGATCCATGCGCTGCCCGTTGCCGACCTGCGAAACGCCTATGACGGTGCGGCGCTCGATGGCGACTGGCGTCCGCTCATTGAGTTCATCTGCAAGGCTTATCACGACACCACGGCAGTACGTCAGCTCATCGAGGGTGAGCGCAACTTGCAGGGCTTCATGAACGCTTACCTGACGCTGACCAATTATTATCAGGTGGCTCCGGAGATGGAGTTCTCGCACGGCTATTGCGACTTCTTCCTCCTGCCCAACTACCTCACCTATCCGATGGTGGCGCACAGCTACATCCTTGAGTTGAAATATCTCAAGACCGATGCTACCGAGGCAGAAGCCGCGAAGCAATGGGATGAAGCTGTTGAGCAGATAAAAGGTTATGCTGCCGACAAAAAACTGCGGAGCATGCTTCACGGCACACAGCTTCACGCCATCGTGATACAGATCAGAGGCTACGACCTTGTGAGGTTTGACGAAGTGTCGACGGTATAAGAGTGGGGAACAGAATAGTTGCAGAAATCTTGTGTCTTAGTGCAGCCTTTTCTAAAAGTTATTTAGTAACTTTGCAAGCACAATGATTATTGCGTACTTTACGTAACGGGAAAAGCGTAATGATGGAAAAGGTAAAACTTAACAATCCATTCGTTGTTTATGGATATAAGGGTCCGGAGTATTTTTGTGACCGAGAGGCAGAGACTGAGAAACTGATGTCTACGCTTCACGGAGAGCGGAACGTGACGCTCATTGCTCCCCGTCGTATGGGTAAGACGGGGCTGATACAGCACGTGTTCAATCGCATCTCTACTGTAGATAAGGAAATAAAGTGTTTCTATATTGATATCTTTGCTACGAAGAATCTGGAGCAGCTCGTCCAACTGCTTGCCAACGAGATAATTGGCAAACTCGATACGGTTTCTCAGGCTGCCTTGCGCAATATACAAGCATTCTTCAGTAGTTTCCGTCCTACGTTGACCTCGGATGAGCTGACGGGTACCCCGACGTTCTCTTTAGATATTCAGCCAACAGAGCGTGAGGCGAGCCTGAAGCGGATCTTCGAATATATGAAGGCGTCGGGTCGGCGTTGTTATGTTGCTATCGATGAGTTCCAGCAGATATTGTCTTATCCTGAGAAAGGAACAGAGGCTCTGATCCGCTCTTATATCCAGTTCCTGCCGAATGTCTATTTCATCTTCTCCGGAAGCCGCCAGCATATGATGCAGGAGATGTTCTTGTCTGCTAACCGGCCTTTCTTCCAGAGTTCCATGGTGCTGTCGCTGCAGCCTATTGGTGAGGCTAAGTATCTTGATTTTGCCAATGAGATGCTGCATCAAGACGGGCGAACGATAGATGCTGATGCGTTCCAATATATATATAATGTGTCGGAAGGTATCACGTGGTATATCCAGTCGATCCTTCATGGCATCTATGATCATCGCAATGTTAGGATAGACAGGGCTCTCACGGATGATGTCATTCAGGAAATCATTGGTGAACAAACGGCTACGTATGAAAACTATCTCGCTTGGCTGACGGAGAACCAGCAGAACCTTCTTCGTGCCATTGCCTCGGAGCGTCTCGTTGAGGCTCCTTTGAGTCAGGACTTCATCCGCACTCACCACCTGCCAGCCCCGAGCAGTGTGAAGACAGCCTTGAATGCCCTTGCCGACAAGCAGCTCATCACGCGCACACCGAAAGGTTACAGTGTCAGCGATCTCTTCTTTGCCATGTGGCTCAGAAAGCTATAAAGTGAACAAGCTATGAATGAATCAAATAATATTCGGCCTCGGCGCATGTGGCACTATCATCTCATTGCCATTCTTGTGGTGCTCACGTGGGGTGTGACGTTCGTCAACTCGAAGGTGCTGCTGAATCATGGCTTGGAAGCGCACGAGATCTTTACGCTGCGCTTCCTCCTGGCTTATGTCTGCATGTGGGTGTTCTTTCCCCGGCAGCTCTTTGCGAAGTCGTGGAAGGATGAGGCGATGTTGGCGCTGCTCGGTATCACAGGTGGCTCGCTCTACTTTGTTTCTGAGAACATGGCCGTGAAGATCGGCTATGTCAACAATGTGTCGTTCATCGTATGTTCCGCTCCTTTGCTCTCTACACTGATAGCCTTAGCGGTCTTTAAAGATGTGAAGGCTACGAAGACGCTTATCGGAGGCAGTATCCTCTGCGTGTTGGGTATTGCGCTTGTTATCTTCAATGGTCAGATTATTCTGAAGCTTAATCCTTTGGGTGATACCTTGGCACTTGTAGCTTCTCTCTGCTGGGCTGTCTATACGCTCGTATTGAAGAAGATGGCGCATTATGGCAGTGTCTTCGTCACACGTAAGGTGTTTTTCTATGGCTTGGTGACGGTGCTTCCGTGGTATCTCGTGTGGCCTTGGAACTATCCGCTGCACAACTTGCTGCAGCCTGCTGTGCTCGGTAACCTCTTATTCCTCGGCGTGGTAGCGAGCTTCACCTGCTTCGCTTTATGGAGTTGGGTGAGCAAGAAGGTGGGAGCCTTGGCAGTGGGCAACTATGTCTACCTCAACCCTGTGTCTACTGTCGTGTGCAGTGCCATTGTGCTCGGTGAGCGTCTTACGTGGATGGCTGCCGTGGGCAGTGCGATGATCCTGGCGGGGTTGTATGGCCTCTCCCCAACCCTCCCCAGTAGGGGAGGGAAGCCCCACCCTAACCCTCCCCAGTAGGGGAGGGAGTGCAACAATCCAGATACTCATTTACAATGATTTTATTATAACGATATTGTTTTCAAAAAACGATTACTATGAATATCCATTTGTTCACAACTATCTTTACTTCTCTTTCCCACCATCTTACCTCAAGGAGACGCTTCACCCTCCCCCACTGGGGAGGGCTGGGGAGAGGCTTTTTCACCCTCCCCTACTGGGGAGGGCTGGGGTGGGGCTTTCTCTTTTTTTCTATAGTTGCTTCCGCAATCCCTGCAAAGAAAGGGGTGAAACAGACTATCACGTTGACGGATGGTACCAAGGTGAGTGTAGAACTGAAAGGTGACGAGCATGTCCACTGGTGGCAAACAAATGACGGGCAACGCTATGTGACCGACGATAATGGGGTGTGGAAAACAGTGACTGCTGATGAGGTGATGGCGGGTGCGAAGAAGCGCGCTGCTGCGAAACAGCTCATGGCTGCTAAGCGTAGGACGATGGCAAAGGGCCGCACTGCAAAAGCGGCTGAGAGCACGAAATCTGAGTTTAAAGGTCAGAAGCGGGGGCTCATTATTCTTGTCAACTTCTCTGATAAGAAGTTTGATACTTCTACTTATGGCGCAACACATGCTCTTTATGACAGCATTGCGAACTTCTCGGGCTATAGCAATCATGGGTTCAACGGGTGTATCAGTGATTATTTTAAAGCACAGAGTGGGGGACAGTTCCTGCTCAACTTTGATGTAGTAGGCCCAGTGACGCTTTCTAAGGGTTATCGCTATTACGGAAAGAACGATAGCGAAGGCTACGATATGCATCCTGATGAGATGGTCAGAGAGGCCTGTAAGGCTGTGGACAGTACCGTTGATTTTTCTCAATACGACTGGGACGGTGACGGCGTGGCTGAAGAAGTATTTGTGCTCTATGCCGGTCACGGCGAGCATGATACGAACAACTCAAATCTTATTTGGCCTCATATGGCTAACTTGGCCGATTATGACGACGGCACCCTGACGTTGGACGGCGTGACGATTGATACCTATGCCTGTACGTCAGAGTTGCAGACCGATGGCTCTTTGGCAGGTATCGGCACCTTCTGTCATGAGTTCTCTCATTGCATGGGCTTCCCCGATATGTATGATACGGCTGAAAATGGAACCAACTATGGGTTGGGCTCCTGGGACCTTATGTGCTCCGGTTCTTACAATGGTGACACCTATACTCCCGCAGGATATTCAGGTTACGAGAAGATGATATGTGGATGGACGGAGCCTATTGAACTAAACTCGGACACAACAATCACGGACATGCAGGCGCTTGCTGACATGGGCCCATCCTACATTATATATAACAAAGGCAATGACAACGAGTATTATATCTTGGAGAACCGACAGCTCAAAGGTTATGATGCCGCCTTACCGCGTGCTGGTTTGCTCATAGAACATATCGATTACGATCCTGATATCTGGAATTGGAATGTTGTTAATACGACTAATGGAGAATATTATGTGGGTGATGATACCATTCCAAAGATTAATGACCATGAGCGTATTGCTGTCTTTCATGCTGACAATTCGAAAGTTGAGGAAGGTGTTGCTTACCCTTATTTAAGCAATGCGAGTCTGACGGACTCTTCTACGCCCTCAGCTAAACTATGGAATGCCAATAGCGATGGCAGTTATCTCATGCATTGTGCCATCACTTCTATCACGCGGCATAGTGACGGCACAATGTCGTTTGCTTTCAGTCGTACAGCAAGCAGTGCAACAAATAATGACTCCATTCTCTTCAAGGAGACCTTTGACCAATGTGCAGGCACAGGTGGTAACGACGGGCTCTTTAGTGGGTCTGTGGCTTCGGGGGTATTCAATCCTGATGTCAATGGATGGATGACGGCTGGAGATCTCAATAGATCTTATATGTATGGAGCTTATCAGTGTGCTAAATTTGGCAGTGGCAGTAAGGCTGACTCTGGTAATGTACTCACACCAACTATCACCCTCCCGGGAGATACCGTGACACTGTCGTTCCGTGCGGCCTGCTGGGATTCGAGTAAGGACGGTACAACGCTCGATGTCAGTGTGGATGGTACAAATGCTACTATCCTTGACAACAGTTCGTTCACGATGAAACGGGGCGCATGGTCTTCCTATACGCTTCGTATCGTTGGGTCGGGGACCTGCCGCATTGAGTTCATTCCTGCTAAGCGCTTCTTCCTCGATGATGTCTTGATAACGAGGCAGAAGAAAGACACGACAACGGGTATCAAGAAGACGTTGCTGGTCTTACCTTGGAACAATTCTGCCGTCTACACTTTGGATGGAAAATATGTGGGCTCAGACCTCAATGCCTTACCCCACGGAATATACATCGTTGGCGGTAGGAAGATTGTAAGGTAACACCGAAATGCCATCGCGCCCCATATGTGTCGCGTTACCGCCTCATATGTGACGCGTTACCGCCCCATATGTGACGCGTTACCGCCTCATATGCGACGCGATGTGGTTGCGCTAGAAATCAAAAAATGCCATTGGGTATAATAATAACCGAGAAAAAAGCAGTAACTTTGCACATGTTATGATGCGTAAGTTACTGTTTTTCTTGTTACTGTGCGTGTCTTTCTCAGCAAAGGCCGCTCATCCTGTCGGCTACGGTACAGTTATCGGTGAGTGGACGGGTACGTGGGCTACGGCTATGCAGGTACCGGTGAAATATTTCATGCCTTACAACAATCAGATGAGCGACCGCTCGGTGCGGCAGATTGTGAAGGTATCGGCAGGAGGACGTGTCATAAGACTGATGCTGAGCAATATCTATTCTGCGCAGCCCGTTGTTTTGCGTAGTGTCTATATCGCCCATTCTATCGACTCCTTTCGCATCGATCCCAAGACAGCGCGCTATCTGAAGTTCAGTGGGAAGGATGGCGTCATTATTCCCGCAGGCAAGAGCCTTTTCTCTGATGCCATTGCTTTTGATCTCAAGCCTTTGGAGCAGGTTGCTATCACACTCAACTATGAGACTGCTCCGAAGTCACCGACTGTACATATGGGCTCCCGCACAACGAGCTATATTCTGAAAGGTGTGAGCACCCCGGAGACGGATTTCGAGAAATCATTTCGCTACGAGAAATGGTTTAATATCGCAACGCTTGAGGTGCTGACCAATAATGTGCGTGGCATCGCTATCATCGGTAACAGTATCACGGATGGCAAAGGATCGACGACAGACCATCAGAACCGCTGGCCCGACGAGATGAGCTACTGGCTCAATGGACCTTACCGTCAGAAAGAGGAGGAGAAAGCAAAGGCTGAGAACAGGAAGACTGTGCCTATGCAGTGGGGCGTACTGAACCTCGGTATCGGTAATAACCGCGTGCTGACCTACAGTGGCTACGGCGAGGCTGCAAAGAAGCGCTTCGACAGGGATATCCTGGAGCAGCATGGCATCTCTGATGTGGTCATCTTTGAAGGTATCAACGACCTCGGAACGAGTGGCTATGGTGTTGTAACTGCTTACAACCTTATCATGGAGTACCGTACGATGATAGAGAAGTGCCACAGAGCACACAAGAGGGTCTATCTCGCGACGATTACTCCGATGCGAGGTAGTGCTTATTACAAAAACGCAAGCCACGAGGAAGGGCGCCGCATTGTCAACGCCTGGATAAGGTCGCAGAAAGTGGCCGACGGCTATCTCGATTTCGATGCGTTGATGCGGGATCCCAAGCATCCAACGGCTATCCGTCCGGGCTATTGCCTCAGTGACCATTTGCACCCCAATGCCGCAGGCTACAAGGAGATGGGGCGCTACGCAGCCGATTATTTCATGAAAACACGATAAGATATTATCAATAGGACGCAGCTTATGAACGTACAGATAGAACCTACCTGGAAGCAATATCTCCAGCCAGAGTTTGAGACTCCCTATTTCAAGCAACTTACTGATGCCGTCAGACAAGAATATAAGAATGGTCCGTGCTATCCTCCCGGACACCTCATCTTCAATGCTTTCAACCTCACTCCTTTCGACAAGGTAAAGGTTGTCATCATTGGTCAAGATCCTTATCATGAGCCCGGTCAGGCTATGGGCTTGAGCTTCTCGGTGCCGGAGGGTGTGATGATGCCTCCATCGCTCGTCAATATCTTCAAGGAGATTCATGATGATCTTGGTAAGCCGATACCGACGAATGGCGATCTCACACGATGGGCCAAGCAAGGTGTATTGTTACTTAATGCTACGCTCACGGTGCGGGCTCACATGGCGAACAGTCATCAGCAGTTAGGCTGGAGCTTCTTCACGGATGCGGCAATCAAAGCGCTGTCGGCTCACCGCGAGCATATCGTCTACATGCTGTGGGGCGGTTATGCGCGCAGCAAGCGCGGGTTCATCGATGCTTCGAAGAACCTGATCCTGGAGTCGGTGCATCCCTCGCCACTCTCTGCTAACCGTGGTGGCTGGTTCGGTCAGCATCAGTTCTCGCGCTGCAATGCGTACCTGAAGGCAAACGGAGAAGAAGAGATCGATTGGTAATATGCAAGAACTACATATCATGCAGATCGGTGACGTACTTGTGTCGCCGGATTTCATCACAGAATATTTCTGCTGTGACCTCTCCAAATGTAAAGGCGTATGCTGTGTCGAAGGCGATGCGGGTGCTCCTGTGACGCTCGATGAGATCGGTGCTATGGAGGATAACCTCGATGCTGTGTGGAGCGAGCTGTCAGCTTCTGCTCAGAGCGTTATCGACAAACAAGGCGTGGCTTATACAGACAATGACGGGGACCTCGTGACGAGTATCGTGGGAAAGAAAGACTGTGTGTTCACGTGCTACCATGATATCAAGGACTTCAACAGTGGCGAGACCATTCCAAACTGTTGTCTATGTGCTTTTGAGCGCGCTTATCGTGCAGGTCGTATCAAATGGTGCAAGCCTATCTCCTGTGCGCTTTATCCGATTCGCGAGAAGAAGTTCAGTATGGGGCTTGTGGGTATCAATTATAACCGTTGGGATGTCTGTCGTGATGCTGTGGTATTGGGTAAGAAACTTGGCATCCGCGTTTATCAGTTCTTGAAAGAGCCGCTGATCAGAAGGTTTGGAGAAGCGTGGTATAAGGAGTTGGAGGAAGTGGCTTCCCTAATTCTCAAGGAAGATTAGGTTCCTTCAGCTTTTGGGGTTGATAAGTGCAATACAGCCTCGAAGAGGCTGGCTTTGCATAACCCCAGGCAAGGAGCGTAGCGACGCAGCCTGGGGAGTGTTAGGATGGAGTTGTGACACTTGATCTTCTGCCTCGAAGAGGCAGACTGCACGAAGTGCGCTATGTCTCTGAAGGTTTTATCATACGCCAAAATAGCGCGCCAAGGCGCAGTCAGCCTCTCCGAGGCTGGACGTCAGGTATGCAAGCATCGTCTAAAATCCCCAGGCTGCGTCGCTGCGCTCCTTGCCTGGGGTTATGCAGAGTGTGCCTCTCCGAGGCACTCATCAACCCGAAAAGCTGATGAACTCGATTAATGTTTTCGGTATTCTTTCGGCGACACTCCCGCATGCTGCTTGAAGTATTTGCCGAGGAAACTCTGGTTGGGGAAATGCATCTGCTCCGCTATCTCCTTGATAGATAGCGGACTCGTACGGAGCAGGACGCGAAGCTCCAGCATCACATAACTGTCGATCCATTCGCCCGGCGTCTGACGGCTCACCTTGCGGATCGTTTCAGAGAGATATTTAGGCGTGATATGCATCTGCAGGGCATACCAGGTCACGCGCCGCTCGGTCTTGAAGTGCTTCTCTACAAGCTCAATGAACTGCATGAAGATCTCTTCATTGCGTGTGTTCTTCTCATCCTCATTATTGAATACCTTCCAGAAGATATTGCCGGCATCGTAGAGGAAAGCCTGAATCAGCGCTTTTACGGTATCCTTGCGGAACCGGTGCGTGGTCTCGCTGATCTTCTGACGTATAAGCAGATAGAAGCCAAGGATGCTCCGGGCTTCCTGACGGTCCATACTGAAGACAGGATGGAGACGGGAGAACAGGAAGATGGAGGAGAGGTCGTGCATTCCGGTGAGCACTTCCTGTGCATATTGCTGTGACATGAACACTGTACGGCCTTCACAGTCGTCGCTCAGTTTGATATTACTGATAACCTGTCCTACACTCATGATGATACAATGGCCGGCATCCACGCGTTGCGGGATCGTGTCGATGTCGTAGCTCACGGATCCCTTGTCGCAGAAAGCAAAGACGAAGCATCCCAGTCGTTTGGCTTCTCCGGGGAGAACCATCGACTTGACATCATCGATCAGTGCAAGGTCGTCACCGAGGTTCAGACACGATGAGGCTTGCTTAATACTCGCTATCGTTATAATCGGCATTTCATTGTTCATCGTTTGTCGTAATTAATAATGCAATATTCTAATAATGTATACTCTCGTTGGGCTCGATGCTCACGGCTTCGATGTTCGTGATGCGTTGCCGCTTGCCTTCCACACTTATTCCGTTTGTGAAAGAGACGCCGAACACAGGGAAGACTTGCTCATCAAAAGTACCGTTGCAGATATAAAGCACGTTGCCGATCCTTATCTTCTCACCGCGTCTTGCTTCTCTTAACGTAGCGCGGAAGAAGCCGTAGAAAGGATGGGAGGCAGGAATGTTGTTGCTAAGAATATCATCTGCATCTCTTGAATCAATATGGTTGATGCGTGGGGCAATGGGCTTGGCTTCATAATCTATAGGAATTGCAGAGCTATCTTCCGTGGCGTGTGCCCACAAAGCTAAATCATTGATAGTCGCTGCTTTCCAAGGATTGTCGTGCTCCCTGCCGTCGATTATCTCCAACCCTTCAGGACTGAGTCGGGAGTTAGCTTCACGGCAGAGCCAAGAGGCATCAGTGGAGTAGGCAAATGACTTGCCTCTATGATCTTTACCCCAAAAGCTTATTGCAATTTGCTTTTGTTGCTTGGTTGTTGAAGTTCGTGCGGGGGAATAGAGAATAGCTACAACGTTGCTGTCGGATTGCAAATAAGGTGTGGCATCGAAGGTAAAATCAGCAGCTTTGTTGTCTTTTTGGTTGCGTAAAGGAAGAAAAGGGGCTGTACCGACCTTGCATTCGTTAATATAGACTTTGCAATAACCTGTGGTAGAAATGGTTATTGTTGCTCTCTTTGGTCTGCCCTCAAAAAGATAAAGCTTGCGGAAATAGATACGCGAGAGACTGTCGGCTTGTGGAGCGGAGATCCAATACGCTTTGCACGGGGGTGCAAAGCTAATTAATAAAGAATAAAGAATAAAGAATACATGGCAACACTGTGAGAACGGATTCTTACTGTGGCTTTCTGTATTCATTATTCTTTATTCTTTCTTCTTTAGCATCGCGCCCAAGCGCGATGCGTAACATTATGCATCAATGTTTGCGTAGGCTGCATTCTCCTCGATGAACTCACGGCGAGGCTCTACGTCGTCGCCCATGAGCATAGAGAAGATCTCGTCAGCCTCGGCTGCATTCTCAATCGTTACCTGCTTCAACAGGCGGGTCTTAGGATCCATGGTTGTCTCCCAAAGCTGCTCAGGGTTCATCTCACCAAGTCCTTTGTAGCGCTGGGTGTGGATGCTTGTACCCTCCTGACCATTTCCGTACTTGTCGAGGAAAGCCTGACGCTGCTGGTCGTTATAGCAGTATTGAGAGATCTTGTTCTTGTAAGTGCACTTGTAGAGTGGGGGAGTAGCGATGTAAAGATGTCCCTCCTCAATGACCTTCGGCATGAAGCGGAAGAAGAGTGTCATGATCAGGGTGTCGATGTGAGAACCATCGACATCGGCATCGGTCATGATGATGATCTTGTCGTAGCGCAGTTTGTCGATATTAGCCTCGCGGTCATCCTCACCGTCTACACCGAAGCGCACACCGATACTCTGGATGATGTTCATCACTGACTCAGCCTCAAACACGCGGTGCCATTGTACCTTCTCCACGTTCAGGATCTTACCACGAAGCGGGAGGATAGCCTGCGTGTAACGGTCGCGACCCTGCTTGGCGGAACCACCTGCTGAGTCACCCTCGACGAGGAAGATCTCACATTGCTTCGGATCTCTGTTGGAGCAGTCAGCAAGCTTGCCGGGCAGTCCGCTGCCGCTCATCACGCTCTTGCGCTGTACGCTCTCACGAGCCTTGCGTGCTGCGATACGAGCCGTAGCAGCAAGGATAACCTTCTCACAGATCTTATGAGCTTCATCGGGATGCTCCTCGAGATAGTTGGTCAGCGCCTCACCTACAGCCTGGTTCACGGCACCCGTTACCTCACTGTTACCGAGCTTCGTCTTTGTCTGACCCTCAAACTGAGGCTCAGCAACCTTGATGCTGATGACGGCTGTCAGACCTTCGCGGAAGTCCTCGCCGGCAACCTCAATCTTTGCCTTCTCAATCTGCTTCTTGATCTGCGGATCGGTGTCAGCATAGTTCTTCAATACACGGGTCAATGCCATGCGGAAACCGGTGACATGTGTACCGCCCTCGATGGTGTTGATATTGTTGACGTAAGAATGGAGGTTCTCCGAGTAGTCGGTATTGTACATGATAGCCACCTCGATAGGCACACCCTGCTTCTCGGTCTTGAGATAGATGACATCGTCGAAGAGGTGCTGGCGGTGACGGTCGATGTAGCGCACGAACTCTTTCAGTCCATCCTTGGCATGGAACACTTCCTGACGTGTCTTGCCGGTCTCAGGATCGGGACGGAGGTCCGTGAGCGTGATCTTGATGCCTGCGTTCAGATAGGCGAGCTCACGCATACGGCGGGCTACGATGTCCCACTGGAAGGTTGTTGTTGTGAAGATCGTCGGGTCCGGCCAGAACTGCTGGCGCGTACCACGCTTTGTCGTCTCGCCGATGATCTTTACGGGATAGAGGGGCTTGCCTTTCTCGTATTCCTGCTGATAGATATGACCATCACGGAAGACCTGCGACTTCATGTGTGTGGAAAGAGCGTTGACACAGCTCACACCCACACCATGCAGACCACCGGACACTTTGTAAGAGTTCTTATCGAACTTACCACCGGCGTGCAGCACAGTCATGACAACCTCGAGGGCTGACTTATGCAGCTTCTTGTGCTCATCAACAGGGATACCACGACCGTTATCTTCCACGGTGCAGCTGCCATCGGCATTGATAGTTACTTCCACTTCCGTGCAGTAGCCAGCCATAGCCTCGTCGATACAGTTGTCTACGGTCTCATTGATAAGGTGATGGAGACCTTTCTCGGAGATGTCACCGATATACATGGCCGGGCGTTTGCGCACGGCTTCCAAACCCTCTAATACTTGAATGTTAGAGGCTGAATAGTTATCTTCAGGATTCTGATTTTCTGCCATTTCTTATAGCTTCGTTTTACCATGCAAAGGTACGAAAAAAGTGGCGAACGAGCTAATGTTTTAGGATAAAAAACGAAGTTATTAAGATAACTCTTAGCTATTCATTTTAGCCTTTCTCTTATCCTCGTGGTTAGAATAAAGCAGAATGATTAACCCCAACAATGCTACCGCGGCTGAAGTAATTATTGCTCCCATAATATTTTATTTCTTTTTATTGTCTTTGTCCATTTTTACTAATCTCACTTCTTTTCTCTTTTTGCCTACTATCCATGCTGCAAAAATAAGTATATTATTTCATATTTACAAAGAATAGAGAGATTATTTTGAAAGGCTGTTGGAAAATAATGCGACCTGTACGGTTGAATCTCATTCTTTCTGTTTGGGACAGTGCCTCGGAGAGGCACACTCTTCATAACCCCAGACTAAAGGAGCGATAGACACTGCAGTCTGGGGGTTACGGAATAGGAGCTGCTT
>DEKJ01000017.1:0-14228 GCA_002353825.1 Prevotella sp. UBA2725
GTTAATTTTTAAATGTTACTTAGAGGCATAGACGGTCCAGGTTGAGCCCGCAAGAACGCTGGCATCTATAAGCAGTTTGCCATCATAAGTTAACTGGGTGTCGAGCTCCTGTCCGGCTGCATTCTTAATAACAAACGGATCGTTTTCGTCAATGCCCAACAACTTCCTTACATCAGCCGCATCAACCTCTACAACCTGTGTGCGCGTTTCTGTACTCGGGTTACTGATGATGATTGACACCGTCTTCGAAGGATTTTCTTTTGCTGCAAGCCAACGATAATATTCGCACGCGGCAAGTAGGAATGCGCCTACACCGAAATCAGCCTGCGAACTCTTGTTGATCGTCTGACCAGGGATAGCACGGTCGCCGATTGGTTGCACATAGCCTACACTGCCATCGGCCTGCAAAGCGCTATGAGAGAGATAAGTCCACGCCTTAGATACCGTCGGGAGATAATCGGTCTCAGAGAGCAAGCCGTTGTTGATACCCCAAAGCAGTCCATAGGTAAAGAATGCGGTGCCACTTGTCTCCGGACCTGGCGCCATATCCTTATCGAGCATCGAGCGAGTCCAGTAGCCTTCGGGCTGTTGACAAGCTGCGACAGCATGAGCCAGCCTCTGATATTTCTTCACGAAGAAGTCGTAATGCTGATAGGTCTTCGGCATATCCTGAAGGACCTTAGCAAGACCAGCCAGCACCCAGCCATCACCGCGCGCCCAAAAGTCCTTGCCTCCGTTGTTGGCCTTATGCTTGGGGTAGACATAGCGGCCATCACGAAAATAGAGCCCGGTCTCCTTATCAAGCATGATGCTGTCCGAATACTGGAGGTTGTCATAGATCTTGTCGAGATACTTTACATCCCCCGTGAGCTTATACATCTTCGTCAAAGTAGGCATCACCATATAGAGCGCATCGGCCCACCACCAATAATCATTGGCCTTTGAGTCAGCCTCATAACTCATCACCTCCTTGGCACGAGCTATCTTCTTCTTTGCAGGAGCAATGTTATAAAGATCCATAAACGTCTGGAAACAGATCTGCCAGTCACCAAAGAGCACATGCTGCTGATCCTCGCCATACTGCTTATAGAGCCATTTGGAAGGATTTTTCTCCGTAGCTCCCGACCACTTATTGTAGTCGGCCCAAGCATTGGAGTAATCCAGCCATGTTTTTGCCTTCTGCTTGGCAGCCGGAGTCTTTATCTCATTATTGAAGAGTTTGTATGCCTCCATATTTCCCGTATGGTAAGCCGCCCAGTTCCAAAAGGAAGGCGTCTTATAGGAATTATGACTCTGCCAATAATCGTTGACTTTGATGATTGTCTGTTCAACCTTTTCTCTCTCCGATTCATTAGAAGCGTTAGCTTTTGAAGAAGTCCTTGAGAAAGAAGGAAGAGACAGGAACGTTGTCCCCACAAAGAGCAATACTCTAAACGTATTCAATGTTTTCATCTAAACAGGTTATTTGTTACTGTATATACGTTTATTCTTTAATGTTTACTTACCATTTGTCTGCGGTCTTGATCGTATCCGCCCAACGGTGGTCTTTCGGGAAAGGCTTACCATTCCACGCCTTAACCTGCGTCCAAGGCTGCGGAGCATCTGTCCAGAATGGATCAGAAGCGGGCAAACCAAGCGGCATGAAAACGAGAGAAGTCATATAAAGAGAGCCATTATTTGTATACCAGTCGGCTACATCGGGCTGATGACCGCAGAAGCCAATGGTCAGATAGCCGCCTTCATTAAAGTTGTTCTGCTCATCGAACATCCGATGGAGCGACTTAGTCAAGGCAGCACGCACTTGTCCGTTGCTTAGGTCCTTCGGCAGTTTCTTGTACCAAGCCATCAAAGCAAGCGGCTGCATCGTTGCCATACGGTAAGGAATGCTACGACCGAAGACAGGGAAAGTACCATCGGGAGCAATGAAACGCTCTAAGATGATGGCATATTTCTGACAACGAGACAGTTCACGGTCCCAGTATTTTTGATAATCGAGACGTGAGTTAACCTTTGCATCAACCATCGCCTGCAAAGTTTCAAGATACATTGGATGGAAAACATAGGAGCTATAGTAATCAAAGGCAAAATTAGGCCCATCCGAATACCAGCCATCACCTGTGTACCATTCCTCTACTTTACGGCAGGCAGAATTGACACGGTATTCATCATAGTCAGCCCCAGCTTTAGCCAAGAAACTTTCAATGGTTGAAGAGAAAAGGAGCCAATTGGTATAAGGGGGATCAATCTTACGCAGTTTCTTAAACTCGGTAAAATAGCGTTGCTTCGTGATCTCGTCAAGTGGTTTCCACAAAGCATCGTAGGCTCTAAGGAAGCTCTCAGCGATATAGGCGGCATCCACAAGGTTCTGTCCGCCTATACCCCAACAGAGATAATCGGGGCTCTTGGGATCCACTGCATTCTTATAAGAAGCGAGAGCCCATTCCCGGAGCTGTGCACGCTGCTTGCCTTCTGCCGTACCATCATCGGGGAGGGCAATCCATGGAGCGATGCCAGCCATGAGGCGGCCAAAGCACTCCATATAGAGCACTTTCTTGTTACGGTTGTCGAAAGACGGACTGAACTCCGTCTGCATCTTGGCTTGCAGTTCGCCTTTCGACATATTTTCCAACACAGGCTGTGCCATCTTCCAGGCCAGTGAACACCAATACTCACGGTCTGAGACGACCTTCTTTGATTTGGCCGATACCGGCACAAGCATCAAGAAAAGCAAGCACGCGGTCAGGACTATTGTTCTTCTCATTTATGTAGTTTTTAGAATTAATTCCGTTAATCACCCACAAAGTTAATGAAAAATTGACGGAAATCAAGTCTAAATATTGAGAAATATAGTCCACAAATCGTTATTTCTCCTCTTGCTGCCTTACATTTTTGCGAATCTTCGTCAGATAGGCTTTCATACCGGCAGCATCTTTGTTGTCGATGATCTGCAACAGTTCCTTTAGCTCGGTGCGGATCTGAGCCACCTGATCGTGGGTGTAGGGGTTAAAGAGGATCTCCTGAAGCAAATAATCATCTTCAGAGAGCACACCGCGCGCAATCTGCATATGACGTTTGAAAGTCGTACCCGGTGCATCCTGCGGCTTCATGACAGCAGCAAAGACAAAAGTGGAGACAAAAGGAATGCTCAATGAGTAAGCCACTGTGCGGTCGTGCTCGTCGAAGGTATATTCGTAGATATGGAGGCCGAGACGCTGATAGAGGTCTTTGAAGAAGATGCGACCCATGTAGTCGCCTTCACTGATAATAATGGCATTCTCCTCAGAGAGCTGGTTGAGGTTAGCGAAGGTAGGGCCAAACATTGGGTGCGTAGAGACATAAGGATGACCAGACTTCTCATAATATTCTTTCAATCCTGTCTTCACTGAAGAAATATCGGAGATGATACAGTCCTTCGGAAGATAAGGTAAGATCTCGTCAAAAGCAGACTTTGTGAACTTCACGGTCACGGCATTGATGACAAGCTCCGGCGCAAAGGCTTTCACTTCATCCATTGTCGTGAAGCGCTGACAGTTATAGGTGAAGCGCAGACGCTTTGGATCACGCTCGATCACTGCTACCTCATGATCAAAACTCAGCAAGTCGATAAAGAAGGAACCCATCTTACCGGCTCCCATAATCAATATTTTCATCTGTTTGTATTGAAATTACTCAGCAGTGGCGGGCGGCCCCTAACCATGACCTAGCCGCCCCTGCACTGATACCATAGTTATTCGTTGACGATCTGCAACTGCTGGCGAACACTCTCCTCATGGACGAGCTCAAACATATGAGCAGCAAATTCTGGAGACATACCACAGAGCGAAGCCTGCGCACCACGCTTCTCGAGGATCTCACCGTAACGGCTTGCCTGAAGCACGGTCATATTATGCTCCTTCTTGAATGTACCGATCTCACGGCACACACGGAAACGCTTAGCCAGGAGGTCCATGAGCTGGTTATCAATCTCGTCAATCTGCGAACGCAACTGACGAATGCCCTCTGTTGTAGTATGTTCACTTCTCACAACCAAAAGACTTAAGATGTAATCAAGAATATCTGGTGTGACCTGCTGCTTGGCATCACTCCATGCGCAATCAGGATCGCAGTGGCTCTCCACGATGAGACCATCGAAGCCAAGATCCATAGCCTGCTGGCAAAGCGGAGCAATGAGATCACGACGGCCACCGATATGACTGGGATCGCAGAGGATAGGAAGATCAGGGATACGACGATGGAGTTCAATAGGAATTTGCCACATCGGTAGGTTACGATAGATCTTCTTGTCGTAGCTGGAGAAGCCACGATGGATCGCACCCATACGCTTCACACCTGCCTGGTTGATACGTTGCATGGCACCAATCCAAAGTTCGAGATCCGGGTTCACTGGATTCTTGACGAGCACCGGGCCTTCGTATCCCTTCAGGCTGTCGGCCAGCTCCTGCATGGCGAAGGGATTAGCCGTTGTGCGGGCTCCGATCCACAGGATGTCGACACCATATTTCTGACAGAGCTCTACATGCTCCGGAGTAGCTACCTCAGTAGCAATGAGCATGCCGGTCTCTTTCTTCACTTCCTGCAGCCAGGGCAGTGCTTTCTCACCATTACCCTCAAAGCCTCCGGGCTTCGTACGGGGTTTCCACACACCGGCACGGAACATATGGCAGCCTTTGGCAGCAAGCTGGCGGGCTGTGGTCATCACTTGCTCTTCGGTCTCGGCAGAGCATGGGCCGGCTATCACTAATGGGCGCTCACCGCCATTGTCAGACGGGAGATTGAGGGGTTCGAGATCTAATTCCATAGTTATAATGTTTAATGTTGTTTATCGTGGTTATTGTTTTGCCGCCGTAAACGGCGGCACACTGAACTTTACAAAAACTGCAAATGGCTTAGAAATTGCCGACGGCTTTTATTCGCTTCAGCGCTTCTTGCATCTTCTCGTCCTTGGCGCAGAGGCTGATGCGGATATAGCGCTTGCCGTTGTTGCCGAAGATGAAGCCCGGCGTGATGAAGACATGAGCCTTGTGCAGGACAGCCTCGGTGAGGTCTTCCACATCCTTATATTTGTCAGGGATGCGGCCCCAGAGGAACATACCCACCTGCGTGGGATCGAAGGTGCAATCGAGTGCTCTCATGATATCCTCGGCGATGACACGACGACGGCGATAGTTCTCGATGTTGTTCTCACGATGCCATTCGGGCGTGTTCGTGTTGAAAGCCTCTGCTGCGGCAAGCTGGATACCACGGAAGGTACCGTTCTCGATATTGCTTTGGATCTTGAACATCCAAGAGATATAATCCTTGTTGCTGATCATCATAGCCACACGCCAACCCGGCATGTTGTGGCTCTTCGACATTGAGTTGAACTCGATGCAGCAGTCCTTTGCTCCGGGCACCTGCATGATGCTCAGCGGATGCTCGTTGAGAATGAGTGAATAAGGGTTATCGTTCACTACGAGGATGTCGTGCTTCTTGGCAAAAGCAACGAGTTTCTCAAAGGTCTCCATCCGTGCATTGCCGCCTGTGGGCATGTTCGGATAGTTGGTCCACATCACTTTCACACCCGTGAGATCCATACTCTCAAGCTGGTCGAAGTCGGGTTGCCATCCGTTGTCCTCGCGGAGGTCATAGTTGATGATCTGTGTACCGAAGATCTTGTTCACAGCGGTATAAGTAGGATAACCAGGATCCGGGATGAGCACTTTGTCACCAGGGTTGCAGAAAGCGAGGGTGACATACATGATGCCTTCCTTCGAACCAATGATTGGCTGAACCTCTGTCATGGGGTCTACCTCCACACCGTAGATGCGCTTGTAGAACCCGGCCATAGCCTTGTGGAGCTCTGGCAATCCGCTTGTAGGCTGATAGCCGTGTGCGTTGGGGTCATGAGCCACCTCGCAGAGCTTGTCAATAGTCTGCTTCGAAGGTGGCATGTCGGGGGAGCCGATAGCGAGGGAGATGATGTCCTGGCCCTCGGCATTAAGTTTAGCCACTTCTTTCAGTTTTCTGCTGAAATAGTATTCCTGGATACTGTTTACTCTTGATGCTGGTTTCATATCTTATACTGCTTTATATTCACCTAATATTTTGATTGCTTTTACGAGGGGTGTGATGGCGTCTATCGACTGTCGGTATCGGATGAGGTCATCATAAGTCACATCAACATAGAACATATACTCCCACTCATGACCGATAATAGGAAGCGACTGTATCTTCGTCAAGTTGATGTCATAGAAGCTGAGGATCGTAAGCACCTTTGACAGTGAGCCTTCAGAGTGTGGAAGGGTGAAGACGATACTCGACTTGTTTACTTCGTTCAATGGGCGGAGGAAGTCGGCCTTACGTGGATCGGTGACAACGAGGAAGCGGGTGAAGTTGTGCTTGTTATCCTCGATATGGTCTTCCAAGACCTTCAGTCCATACATTTTCGCTGCATCAGCATGACAGATGGCGGCCCAGCCGTGGCACTGATGCTCGTGGATGTACTTGGCACTGCCTGCCGTGTCTTCTGCCTCCACGACTTTCAACTCCTCATGGGTGGAGAGATAATCGCGGCACTGCATCAGTGCTACGGGATGGGAGTGCACTTCACTGATCGTGCTCCAGTCGTCATCCGGCAAGCAACAGATGCAATGAGTGATATGCAGCTTGTGCTCCCCGACGATCGTTGTGCCACTGTCACGCAGCAACTCATAGTTGTGGAGCAAAGAACCGGCGATGGTGTTTTCTATCGCCATCATGCCGATGACTGTGGGGTCAGTCTTGATGCTCTCGAACACCTGCTCAAAGGTATCGCAGCAGATAAGCTGTACCTGTTCACCTTTGAAGTATTCGTGCGCCGCGATGTCGTGAAACGACCCCAGCATGCCTTGTATCGCTACTCTCTTCATAATATCTTGTTTTCTTTATTTCTTTCTTGAGCCGAGCTCACTGTTTTCTTTATTCCTTATTCCTTATTCTTTAGCGAATGCGTAACAAAAAATCCCGCTTCATATTATCTATGAAGCGGGACTTTGTATGCAAACCATCCTAATGAGGTTGTATCTCTGAGTCTTAAGTTGAAATTACACGCAACTTCCCGCTTCACAATTTCTTGCAAAGTAAAAATAATAATAGGAGTATGTTGCGAAAAACTTCATATTCGACTTGTTTTGTTGTTGTCTTTTTCTTTGTTGATGACTTATTCTTGTTAAATCAATGGCAAAATTATAGTTTTTCTTTAAAACTTGCAAGAAAAATGACGAAAAAATTTTCGAAATGACTAATTTTGCACGAAAAGAGCAATAAATACCATGAAAAGACATATTATAATATCTGTTTTTCTCATTTTTAGCGTTGCTGCCATAGCACAAACAGACCGTACACTGACACGGAGCAACTCGGTGGTGAGGTTCGCACCGGGAAGTGCACTGCTGCAGACTGACCCTGCTACGGGTATGTCATTTCAGACTGCAGGCTCGCCGTTCATAACAACACCGGCAGGCATCGTTCAATCGGATTATAAAGATAATTATCAAGATGAGTCAACCAGTAGCACCAGCTCAAACATTGGCTATACACAAAATCTCTCTACTAATAAGAAAGACAGTACAGCTAAAGGTGAACTCCACGGCAGCGTAGGCCTCAGTGTCATGGCTGGCTTTGGCAAGGGTGCCCCTAAAGGAGCCGGATTTGCACAGGACATCAACCTCGACTACACCATGCCGCTTGGCAAACGAGGTTGGCTCACGGTAGGTGGATACATGAATCATCTCAACTGGAGCGGCATGAACTCAACCTCAGCAGGACTTTACGGAGAGCTCGGCTATCAGTTTGATGACCACTGGTCGGCTTATATCTATGGTCAGAAGAGCCTTGCCAACAGTGGCTATAGCTACCCCTACTATGGGGGCTACTATGGAGGTTACTATGGCTACGGATATAACGGCTATTACGGCTATGGCTACCCTGGAGGCTACTGGAACGCGGACCGCCTCGGAGCCGCCGTACGCTGGACACCCAACAAGAACTTCATGCTTCAGATCTCCGTGGAGAAAGACTGGATGCCACGGCAAGACAACTTCTATTCAAGAAGATACGATTATCAGAGATAACAACCTCTATTGACCGATGATATAAGCGTAATCGCAATGCGATTACGCTTATATCGTTTTGCGATTACACTTAAATCGAATCGCGATTACAGTGAAATGTAATCGCGATTGCTATTTATATATTCCATTTCTACTAACTTATTGTAAAAATCGCGTGTATCTCTTTCCATTGTCAATAATCTTTTGTAACTTTACGGAAAAATAGAGACACCATTATATATAAGACTATATATGACAATGGAAGTAGAAGAATACCGCAACAAGATTTTAGACATCTTGCTCAATGCCAAAGATGACGAGGGTAATGCACGGTTAACGGAGAAAGCCGCGCATGACCTCGCAGAGGAGTTCTCCGACCAAGAGCTTCTCGATGGTATGGACTTTAATACGCCTGAAGAGGTAGCTGAGATGCTACTCGAGTCAGGACTGGATTAACAATAAACATGAAGCTATGGAAAACGATCAGAAGACAATAAACAAGCTCATTCGAGACAATCAGGGCTTTGTCATCAGCATCGCACAGCAGTATAAGCATCGTGGTCTGGACATGGATGATCTCATCAGTGAAGGAAACATCGGTATGCTCGCAGCAGCTAAGTCGTTTGATACCTCTCGTGGAAAGAACTTTGCCACCTACGCCGCTCCTTTCATACGTGATGCTATCGGTAAGGCAATCGAACAATTGGGCGGTATCTACCGCGTGCCTCGCGATGCCAACAATCCGACTCTTGAGAAGAAACGTTCGCGTGCACTATCTATCGATGCGCCCGTAGGTGGAAGCAACGAACTGAGTCTCGCCAAGGTCATCCCCGACCAAACTGCTCCCGACCCAGAGAAGGAACTGCAGAAGAGCATCCTTGAGAATGAGTTGAAATCAATCCTCACCGACCTTCAAGAGCGTGACCGTCATGTTGTCCAGCGCTTCTATGGCATCGGTGTAGAGCCTCGTACTATGGCTGAGATCGGTGCTGAAATGGGACTGAAGCGTGAGCGTGTGAGGCAGATCCGCGACCATGCCGTAAGAGCTATCGTCAAGAAGACGCACAATGTGAAGTTGAAAGACTATCTGAGGGGCTAATGAAATATTTTCTTCTTTCCGACATTCACGGGTCACTCACCCGACTGAAACAAGTATTGGACATCTACCATAAAGAACAATGCGATATGCTGTTAGTCATGGGAGATATACTTAACTACGGTCCACGCAACGGACTGCCTGAAGGGCTCGATGCACGCGGGGTAGCCGATGCGTTGAACCCCTTGAAAGACGAGATCGTAGCCGTGCGAGGCAACTGTGACTCAGAGGTAGATCAGATGCTCCTCCAATTCCCTATCATGGCAACTTACTCCATGCTCGTAGACGAAGGACGTAAGATCCTGCTCACACACGGACACGTATACAACAAGCAGACATTGCCTCCCGGCCATTTCGATGCCGTCATCTATGGTCATACACATCTCTGGGAATTGTCAAGAGTCACCAATGAAGACGGACAGAGTACCGTCATTTGCAATACTGGCTCCATCACCTTCCCTAAGGGAGGCAAGGAACCGACCTTCGGTATCTTGGGCAATGGAACCATCACGATTCGCAACCTTGACAACCAAGTGCTTGCGGAAGAAAAGATATAATAACCTCTCCACCCCAAACATAAAAAATGAACTAACAAAACCAGAAGCATTATGAATAAGATTCTCAAAAAGACCCAGTTCTCTGAAAAGGTCTATTATCTTGAAGTTGAAGCCCCACTCATTGCAAAGAGTTGCAAGCCGGGTAACTTCATCATCGTCCGTGTGGACAAGCACTCTGAGCGTGTGCCTTACACCATAGCCAAGAGTGACCCTAAGGCGGGTACATTAGGACTCGTCATTCAGGAGGTGGGTCTCTCCTCTACCAAGCTCTGCGAGCTGCCGGAAGGCGCCTATGTCCAGGACATCGTCGGTCCGCTCGGTACGCCTTCAAAGATTGAGAAATATGGTACCGTGGTATGTGCTGGAGGTGGCATTGGTATTGCTGCTATCCTTCCTATCCTAACAGCACTTCATAATGCAGGAAACAAAGTTATCTCTGTCCTTGCTGGAAGAACCAAGAACCTCATTATCATGGAGGACGACGTCAGAGCCAACAGTGATGAGGTCATCATCATGACCGACGATGGCTCGTATGGACAGAAAGGAGTCGTCACCGTGGGTGTAGAGGAAGTTATCAAACGCGAGCATGTGGACAAGGTCCTTGCCATTGGTCCTCCAATGATGATGAAGTTCACTTCTCTTCTCGCCAAGAAATATAATATTCCCAACGACGTGTCGCTCAACACCATCATGGTCGATGGCACGGGTATGTGCGGTGCCTGCCGCCTGACGATTGGTGGCAAGACGCGTTTTGTCTGTATCGATGGCCCGGAATTTAACGGCGATGAAGTCGACTGGAATGAGATGACAAGTCGCATGAACACCTTCAAAGGGCTTGAGCGCGAAGAGATGCAGCATTGGGTTGACGAGGGTGAGCCCGATACGGGGGCAACTCCAGAAGCCAAGAACGACATTGCATCAAGTGAAGAAACCACTGCGACTGCAGCTAAAGAAGGCGACGACGCACTCACTGACCGCAATGCTCCGTGGCGTGCTGACCTCCGCAAGGCGATGAAACCGAAGGAGCGTATGACTATCAAGCGCGTACAGATGCCGGAGCTTGATCCAGTATACCGTGCTTCTACACGTACGGAGGAGGTGAACAAAGGTCTCACAAAGGAAATGGCTATCACGGAGGCGCACCGCTGCCTCGACTGCGCCAAGCCGTCGTGTGTCGAAGGATGTCCAGTTCATATTCAGATTCCCGACTTTATCAAGAATATTGAGCGCGGTAATATCCTCGGAGCAGCAGCAGTATTGCGCCAGACCTCTGCCCTACCCGCTGTCTGCGGCCGTGTCTGTCCGCAGGAGAAGCAGTGCGAGAGTAAGTGTATCCACCTGAAGATGAACGAGCCCGCAGTGGCCATCGGCTACCTTGAGCGCTTCGCCTCAGACTATGAGCGGGAGCATGGTGACGGCAAACTGCCGCAGATGGCACCAGGTAATGGCATCAAGGTAGCAGTAGTAGGAAGCGGCCCATCAGGACTAAGCTTTGCCGGTGACATGGTGAAGAAAGGCTTTGAGGTCTATGTCTTCGAGGCACTCCATGAGATTGGCGGTGTGTTGAAATATGGTATTCCGGAGTTCCGTCTTCCTAACCGCATCGTGGACGCAGAGATTGAGACGCTCCGTCGTGAGGGCGTGCATTTCCAGACTGATACGATCATAGGCAAGACCATCACTATTGAAGAACTGAAAGAGGCCGGATTCAAAGGGTTCTTCGTGGGCTCTGGCGCAGGCCTGCCTAACTTCATGGGCATACCTGGCGAGAACCTCATCAACGTGATGTCATCTAACGAGTATCTCACGCGTGTGAACCTCATGGATGCAGCTAACCCCGAGACCGATACACCTATTAATATAGGTAAGAAGGTGATCGTTGTAGGTGGCGGCAATACAGCTATGGACTCCTGCCGTACAGCCAAGCGCCTCGGTGCCGACGTGACCCTCGTCTACCGTCGTTCAGAGAAAGAGATGCCGGCTCGTCTTGAAGAGGTGAAGCATGCCAAAGAGGAAGGTATCCACTTCCTTACGCTCCACAACCCCAAGGAATATCTTGCTGACGAGCAAGGTCGTGTACGCGCTGCAGTGCTTGATGTCATGGAACTCGGTGAGCCCGATGCCTCAGGGCGTCGCCGTCCGGTACCGACAGGTGAGACACAGACTATCGACTGCGATCAGGTCATCGTGGCTGTCGGCGTATCGCCTAATCCGCTCGTACCAAAGTCTATCCCCGGGTTGGAACTCGGTCGCAAGAACACCATTGTCGTAGGCGAGGACATGCAGTCGTCGAAGCAGAATCTCTATGCCGGTGGCGACATCGTGCGTGGAGGTGCCACGGTAATCCTTGCCATGGGTGATGGCAGGCGTGCAGCAGCCAACATGGCAAAACAATTGCTTGCATAATAACACTAATAATATAATGAGAAAATATTTTTTTCTAATTTTATTCATTACACTCTCATTTCCTATCGGCTCCATTGCTCAGCGCAAGAAACCGATAGCAAAAGTGAAGGAGCCACAAGAAGTTCCTTCACAAGGCTTGAAACTCTTTAAGACGATGCTCCCTGCAACGGCAAAGGTAATGTTCATCGACAGTGTTGTCGTTCCTAAGAGCGACTTCCTTCACCATGTACCCCTCAGCAAGGAGTCGGGAGTCATTCGGACGTCTGATACCCATGCCGACTTTCTCAATCAGATGGGTGTCTATGAAAATGAGCTCGGCGTAAGGAGAATCTTTGCAAAAGGCGACTCCGTACAGTCTGAACTGTATACACAGACTAAACTCGGAGACAACTGGGGAGAGGAAGCACAAATTACCGATTTTAATAATCAACTGTATTACAATCAGAATTATCCTTTCCTTGCTTCAGATGGTGTCACGCTCTATTTCTCCGCTGAAGGAAGCGAGAGCATGGGTGGAAGAGATATCTTCATGAGTTCGTTTGACTCTGACAAGGCTTCATGGTATAAGCCACAGAACCTGGGACTTCCATTCAACTCCACTGCGAACGACTATCTGTTAGCTATCGACGACCTCGATTCGCTCGGATGGCTTGTCACGGACCGCCGTCAGCCTAAAGGTAAGGTTTGCATCTATACCTTTGTGCCCACAGAGACGCGTCAGAACTTCAACAACGATAATCTCGACGACAAAGAGCTCATGCCCTATGCCCGTTTGTTGAGTATTAAGTCGACATGGCAATTTGGCGACCGTGAGGCAGCCATGAAGCGTCTGGAAGCTCTGAGAAAGAGAAACCAAGGAAAAGAAAGCAACGGAAGAGCAATGGCGTTCATTGTCAATGACAATACAGTGATAACTTCTCCGTCGCAGTTCAAAAGCAACAAGAGCCGTGAGCTCTATAAGCAACTTGTTGAACTTCATCAGATGGAAGCTTCTACAAAAGCTATTTTAGCTGCTAAGCGCAAAGCTTATCACAATGGAGACAAATCGACTGCCAATGATATCTTAAAAGCAGAGAAGCAGTTGGAGCAATATCGACAAGACATATCTGATACCGAGAAAAACATTCGCCTAGCAGAATTACAATAACCAATAAAAACAAACCATTATGAGTACCTTCTTTCCTGAATCTGAGCTTGTCATCAATGGTGACGGCTCCATATTCCACCTTCACCTCAAACCCGAACAGCTCGCAGACAAGATCATTCTTGTCGGCGACCCTGGACGTGTAAACCTCGTAGCCTCTCACTTCGATAGTAAAGAATGCGAGACAAGCAATCGCGAGTTCCATTCAATCACAGGACAGTATAAAGGCAAACGTATCACAGCACTCAGTACGGGTATCGGATGCGATAATATTGATATCGTTATGAATGAACTCGATGCGCTTGCTAACATCGACTTCAAGACTCGTACAGAGAAGCCCGAACATCGTGCCCTCACCCTCGTGCGGGTGGGTACCTGTGGCGGCTTACAGCCTAATACGCCTACAGGCACCTATGTCGCCAGTGTGAAGAGTATCGGTTTCGATGGACTGCTCAACTTCTATGCGGGTCGTGATGAGGCTTCAGATCTGCAGTTGGAATCTGCCTTCAAGAAACATGTAGACTGGAACCCAAAAATGGGCAATCCATACGTAGCCTCCGCTGATCCCACGCTCATCGATCGCATTGCAGGCGATGACATGGTACGTGGCATCACGATTGCTTGTGGCGGTTTCTTTGGGCCTCAGGGCCGCCGTCTCCGCTTGCCTCTGATGGACCCGAACCTCAATGAGAAAATCGAAAGCTTCGAATACGAAGGAATGCACGTCAACAACTTCGAGATGGAGTCGTCAGCACTCGCTGGTCTGTCTACGCTCATGGGACACCACGCCATGACCTGCTGCATGGTGATTGCCAACCGCCGAGCCCAAAAAATGGAGACTGACTATAAAGGAGACATCGACGGACTCATCACAAGAGTGCTGGAAAGAATTTAATCAAAAAAGCCATTCATCTTTCGATGAATGGCTTTTTTGCGGTGCGTACGAGACTCGGACT
>DEKJ01000017.1:14286-151917 GCA_002353825.1 Prevotella sp. UBA2725
AACCAACTGAACTAACGCACCTTGTTGGCTTCATTTCTGAATTGCGAGTGCAAAGGTAGACATATTTTTTTACTCTACCAAATTTTTCTCAATCTTTTTGCAAAAAAAATGCATTAGATAGACATTTCGATACTTATCACCATCAAAAAGCCAGTCCTGGAGCTCTGCATCGCGCTTAAATCCGATTCCTTCGAAGAGCTTTACACACCATGGGTTATCGACACTCACCAAAGCATAAAGTTGGTGGATGTGCAGCACACTATGTGCATAATCCATCATTTTCAATAGAGCAGCCTTGCCATAGCCTTGGTAACGATATTGTTGTCTGATGACAATGCCTACCTCAGCACGCTGATGCTGAGGATTGAAATTGCAAAGGTCGATGATACCGATAAACAGTTTGTCCTCATCCGTGATGATAAGCCGCAGTTGCTTGTCGACATATATATCGCCGGTTGAATTTGCTATATACTCATGCAGAGCAAAACGAGAATAAGGCATATTCGTATTTCCTACTTTCCATATATCCCGATCATTCTCTATGATATACATGAAATCAAGATCCTCAGGCTCTACAGCTCTGAGAATGACAGAAGGTATTTTTTCTCTTTCCATAGTGTCCCCTTCCATTATGCTTTTATTATTTCTTGCTCGGTAATAATCATGTCCTCCATAGGATAATAAACCGCCATCGACACTTTACCTGCAAAATGGTCATGCATAGCTGAAAACATCTCTGCATAAGAGAAAACTGTAGCATCAAACACCATGAAGACTTGTTTACCCTGCCACATCACCTTATTACCAAATGCTAAGGCATTAGCGTCATGATACTCAGCCCATAATCCCTTCTCAGATGCCAATGCCTGACAGAGTTTTATATGGTCTGGCCGAACATGAAAGATATAATAGGCATCCGTAACCTTCCTATCTACTAATCCCATGCTCTTACGTGCCTTCTTGAAAGCAACCGAACAGAGCGCTATCCACGCCATACCATTGACAGAAAAGCGCAGCAAAGGAAGCAACCATCGGTAAAGCCCTTTATAATGCTTACCACAAAAGATAAGCATAGCCTCATAGAAAACATGGACGTAGCGAAAGCTTGATTTCTGCGTCGATTCGCCTTTATAATGAAGAATACGCAGCGGAAGATACCAGTTCTCCCAACCACCTTTCAACAGACGGTAGCTTAAGTCAATATCCTCTCCATACATGAAGAAATCCTCGTCCAGCAGTCCAACAGCCTCCAGTGCTTCACGCCGGAGAAGAAAGAAGGCTCCACTCACCGTCTCTATCTCTGAAGGTTCATCCCACGGCAACCAGCCCATATAGTATCGACCCATACGGTGATTATCAGGGAAGCGAGAACACAACCCCGTAAATTTATAAAAAGCTGTCATCGGCGTAGGGATACCTCTTCTCGATTCCTTGGCATCTGTTCCGCAAGGATTCATCATCCTGACCCCACATCCGCCAACCTTAGGATGAGTATCCATAAACTGCAACGTACGCGAGATTGTGTCCTCAGCTACTATCGTATCAGGATTAAGAAGCAACACATACTTCCCATCACTCTGCCGAATAGCCCGATTGTTACCTCTTGCAAAACCTAAGTTGTGGTTGCTGCTAATGAACTTTACGTCTGGGAACAATCGTTGAAGACTCTCTACGGTGGCATCATGGGAATGATTATCGAACACAATAACCTCAGCATCCAACCCCTTGATAGCTTTCTCTACAGAGGTCAGGCACTGCCAAAGATAATCTTTGACGTTATAGCTTACTATGATAACAGAGAGCTGCATGAGTTACTTTTGTTCCTCTGAGGTTACAGAAGTTTCTTGGCTACATCTACCCTTCGATGGATAGACAAAGCAAAGGCTCAGCAATCCTATGATACCCATATAGCCAAACGCCACGTTCATAAATTGGTAATAGAGCCAACAATTGACAAGCATCGGCAGGGTGAGCATCAGCAAACGTACACTACCCCACTGTCGCAAGGCTGTATCCGCAGATGACTGCAAGGCATGCTTGATACCACGAAACTTGAAAAGCCTGAGTGATATAGGGATCAGACAAATCGTTATGAGTTCCATGGCAATAGCCACATAATACTCATTCAGCTTGTTATCATGCCACCCACCGGAGAGCAGGATATCGTTCTCGTACAATATGATGATACAAAGACAGATGAGTACCGGAATCCAGAATTCCAATAACAATAATTTATGTGGATTAGTTTTCATGGATACTATTCTTTAATGGGTGTGCGATTGACGATGGACCGGCCCAATGTCACCTCATCGGTATACTCAAGTTCATTTCCCACACTGATACCACGCGCTATGACCGTCTGCTTGACATGATAAGGCTGAAGCTGGCGGGAGATATAAAAGTTTGTTGTGTCGCCTTCCATCGTCGAACTGAGAGCAAGAATCACCTCATTGATTCCTCCGGCAGCCACGCGCTGCACAAGAGAGTCAATCTCCAGGTCACCGGGGCCAATGCCATCCATCGGTGAGATGATACCTCCTAAAACATGGTACAGTCCGTGGTAAGCCTGAGTGTTCTCTATGGCCATCACATCTTGCACATTCTCTACGACGCAAATCGTCGTGCGGTCACGGCGCTCGTCAGCACAGATAGGACAAATATCAGTATCGCTGATATTATGACAAATCTTACAATGCTTGATGTCGTGCCGCATCTTAACTATAGCATCGGCAAAAGAATCGACCGACGCTACAGGCTGTTTAAGCAAATGAAGAGCCAGACGCAGAGCCGTCTTAGGCCCTACCCCTGGCAGTTTTCCAAGTTCATCCGTAGCACGACTCAGCAGCACAGAAGGGTACTGCTCCATTAGTCTTTGCCCAAATAGATGCCAAAGCCAATACGCAATCCAATCGTTGAATAATCGGAATGCCTCTTGAAGCTCTGCTGATAGTAGATGCTCGGCTCAATAGTGATTGTATGACTCAGGAAGAAGGCATAACCAATCTCTATTCCCGGCATAAAATCGTTGTAACTACTGTTAGCATGTACAAACTTTGCATTAGCACCAAGGAAGATGCCGTTCTGCGTGATGTAATAGCGGCCACCAACACCTGCAGTCAGTGTATTATCCATATCCTTACCCGGATGATCAAAACCTGCCACTCCATAGACAAGCAGATTATCGGCCAGGAAGCGACCAGCCATCGCATTGACACCGAATTTAGCCTCTGTAGAACCATTATAACTGAGGTCTAACCCCGTAACCGAGGCACCTATATAGTTCTTGCCTTCTTCAAACTGTGCACTTGCCGTTATTGTGGCAAGGAGAGCGATTGCCAAAGTCAAAATCTTTTTCTTCATACTACTTAATGAATAAAACGAATGAAATAATTATTTATACGCCTTGCGATACCACCACAGGAACCACACACATGCGATGACAACGCTAATGACGGAGCCGCAATAGCTCACCGTCGTATTTAGTTCAAGTGCCATCGGTGAGACGAGGAGGAACGTAAAGCACACAGCCGTCATGAAGAGTGCGGGGATGAGTGTGATGATAAAAGGCTTCTTTTGCTGAACAAGATAAACCGTGATGGTCCAAAGGGTGAAGACAGCGAGCGTTTGGTTAGACCAGCCGAACCATTGCCAGATCGTATTGAATCCGTCAGGGTTCTCCATCTGCCACACGAGCAGTGCAATAGCCGCTGCGAACATCGGGATAGCTACCAACAAGCGCTTGTGCACGCCTTTCTGACTGAGATGCAAAGCATCGGCAATGATCAGGCGGGCAGAGCGGAAAGCTGTATCTCCACTTGTAATAGGAGCAGCTACCACACCAAAGATAGCTAAAACTCCTCCAAAGAATCCAAGCCACCCTGTACAAACTTTTTCTACGACATTTGGTGCCGTAAAATACTGGATAAGACTCTTACCGCCATTGGTCTGTGCCAGGAACTCATTGATACTGTTTGCATCCACGACCTGACGCCAGCCGCCATAGTAGAAGAAATAAATGGAGACGGTAGCCCAGATCAATGCCACAATACCTTCCGTTATCATAGCACCGTAAAATACGGGGCGACCTACCTTCTCACTTCCCAGGCAACGGGCCATCAACGGGCTCTGTGTGCCATGGAAACCACTAATAGCTCCACAGGCGATCGTCAGGAACAAGCAAGGGAAGAGTGGGTTCTTAGCGATATACGACTCCGTACCAAGCAGCGACTGCGGTTTGTTGAGATTGCTTGCATCGAGATTGCTCCAAAGCTCCGGTAGAGCGGGCATCTTGACATAGAGACAGACCATCAGTGCCACAGCCATAAAGAGCATGGCGAAGGCGAAGATAGGATAGATCTTTCCAATAATCTTATCGATAGGAAGCAACGTAGCCAATACATAATAAGCAAAGATGGCGCACACCCAACCCAGCGTTGTCCAACCGAAATCTTTCAGTACCAAGGCAGGACTATAGACGAATACAACGCCCACCATCATCAGAAGGAAGACGGAGAAGACAAGCATCACAGCCTTCGTACGCTTGCCGAGATAAGTACCGACAAGTTCCGGAAGGTTAGCTCCATTGTGCCGCACCGAGAGCATACCCGAGAAATAGTCGTGTACGGCTCCTGCAAAGATACAGCCAAAGATAATCCACAGATAAGCCACCGGGCCATACCATGCTCCCATGATAGCTCCGAAGATAGGGCCTGTACCGGCGATATTAAGAAACTGTATCATAAACACTTTCCACGTCGGCATGACAATATAATCCACCCCATCAGCATTGGCGACTGCAGGAGTTGGACGGTCGTCGGGCTGGAACACACGCTCCACGAACTTACCGTAGAGGATGTATCCCAAAATCAAAGCCACGAGGGCAATTGTAAAAGAAATCATCTTTCTTTAACCTCTTACCTTAAAATCTCAGTTCTTTTAATATATCTGCCATCTTCTGCTTAGTCTCAATGTTTGTAGGAACGAGGGGCAGACGCAACACGTTCTCAATCATACCCATATCGTTGAGCAGTGCCTTCACACCGGCGGGGTTACCGTCGACAAAAAGCAACTTGTAGAGTTCGGTAAACATATGATGGATCTTGCGGGCTGCCTCATACTCACCATTGAACTCCAGGCGGATCATCCTTGAGAACTCCTTTGGAAGAGCATTACCAATGACAGAGATGACACCCACTGCACCACTGGCAATCATCGAGAACGTCAGGGCATCATCACCACTGATAACCTCAAAGTTACGTGGTTTGTTCTTCAGAATCTCATCAATCTGCTCCAGGCTGCCCGAAGCTTCTTTGATACCCACGATATTCGGGAAGTCAGTAGCGAGACGGACGGTTGTCTCTGCCTTCATGTTGACGCCCGTACGTCCCGGCACATTATACATCACGATAGGCAGCGGAGCTTCCTGAGCGATGGCCTTGAAATGTTGATAAAGTCCCTCCTGAGAAGGCTTGTTATAGAACGGGCAAATGCTAAGGATGCCATCAATGCCATCCCAGTTGGTCGACTTCATTTCCTCGATTACGGCACGCGTGTTGTTGCCACCACAATATTTGAGCAATGGCACACGTCCTTTGTTGACATCCTTGATAACCTCCGTGATCTTGTCTTTCTCCTCACGGGTAAGACACGGAGCCTCTGCCGTAGTGGCGAGAATGCACAGGAAGTCAGCATTGTTGTTGATCTGGTAATCTACGAGCTTAGCGAGCGCTTTGTAGTCTACCTCACCTTCCTTTGTGAAAGGTGTAATAAGGGCGATGCCCAAGCCTCTGAAAATATTTTGTGCCATATATATATAATGTATAAGCGTTTTGACGATAATGCGTCAGTTTTGATGCAAAGTTAATCGTTTTGTTCCGAATATCAAAGAAAATTGGCTATTTACTTCCGATAAACAATAAAACCATGGATAAAAGTACTAATAACAGGTCCACGGCCTTGGCTTTGAGATTACGTTCATGGAAGAAGACAGCACCAAAAAGGAAACTCACGATCACACTGCTTCGACGAATCATCGACACGATAGAGATCATGGCTCCCGGCAAGCTCAATGCATAGAAATATACGAAGTCGGCAGCTGAAAGGAAAATGCTGATACCAACGATTGTCCAGCTCCAGTGAAACTTATCCTTCGAGCGTCGTGGCAGCCAGATGATGAGAAGCATAACCAACATCATAAACGACTGATAGATATTGTACCACGACTGTACAGCCATACGGTCGAGCCCCACTCCCCCATTGTCAGGTGAAGCCATGAGGTATTTATCATACAAACCGCTGATGGCACCGAGCACAGCCGCCAGGACGATACACCCGATCCACTTGTTATGACTGAAGTTGATACCCTCGCGCTTGCCCGACTTACTGAGCATGAAGAAAGAGGTCACTGCCACAGCCACACCGGCCCACTGCCAGGCATTAAGGCGCTCGCCAAAGACAAGCAGAGCGCCGACAAGCACCATCACAGGACGTGTAGCATTGATAGGGCCAACAATCGTCAGGGGAAGATGCTTCATGCCGATATAACCAGCAAGCCACGAAGAGAGCACAATAACGCTTTTCAAAATGATATAGCGGTGCATCTCCCAGCCACCTGAACCGACATGGAATGTCGAGCCAACAGGTAGTGTCCCCGAAGCCGAGAGGATAATCAGTGGCAGAAAGATAAGGGAGCAAAAAACAGTATTGAGAAAAAGAACCGGAATGACAGCATTACCCTGAAGCGCTTTCTTCTTAAACGAATCATAAAAGCCTAAAAGCGCCGCTGACATAAAGGCTAAAAATAACCACATGAAGACTTATGCTATAGAACGAATACATCACAAACCCATTGTTTGTCGAACGACAAACGATTAGCTGACGTTCGACAAACAATTGGCTGACGTTCGACAAACGATTGTTTGACGAACGCCGGACAATATGATCGCGTTTAATGGGTTAGAACGGCAGATCGTCGGAACTGTCGCCACCGAGCGGATCCTGAGCGCCTGTAGGCTGAGCAGCAGGAGCAGCGCCCTGTGCGGGAGCAGCAGGAGCAACGGGAGCCCCACCAAGCTGACTTGCAGGCTGTGCAGGCTGAGCACCGGTATTCACTGCATTAGGATCAATGTGGTCGCACTGATAGCAACTAATATCGGTGATATATTTGTCCTGCCAAGGACGAGCATTGATGTCAAGCCATATGTGCACAGTGTCGCCCTGATGAATATTAAACTGCTGAATACG
The DNA here is from genome assembly GCA_002353825.1 of Prevotella sp. UBA2725. Taxonomy (GTDB): domain Bacteria; phylum Bacteroidota; class Bacteroidia; order Bacteroidales; family Bacteroidaceae; genus Prevotella. The sequence goes on from DEKJ01000017.1 coordinate 21,529, forward strand.
ATCAGCACCGAACACTCTGAACTGGCATGCACGAGGATATTGATCCTTCGTCTGGATAACGAAATCCTGTGACTTCCATGCATTGCCTGTACGCTGGGAGACACCTTCCCTTGCGGGATATTCCTTGATAATTACTCCCTCTACTTCTATTCCTTGTAAAGCCATAATTGTTTTTATTTATTGAATTAATGTTTTATTCAAAGCAATTAAGATTATGCGAAATTAATGAAAAATTCGGTCATCGCAAAGTATTTGAGCGATTAAAAATAGAAAAAACAAAAAATTATTATCGCAACGGCTACATTTAGTGGAATAATTCGTATCTTTGTCCGACATAAGTACTTAATTATTTAAATTGATACAATAATAAAACTAAAGATACGATGAGATTCACACTTTCCAGCACGGCGCTCAACAGCCGTTTGCAGACCCTTGCGAAGGTCATCAACAGTAAGAACTCTCTTGCCATCCTCGAGAGTTTCCTTTTCCAGGTGCACGACGGTAAGATCACTATCACTGCCTCCGACAGCGAGAACCGCATGACAGCGGAGCTCCCGCTTGACGAGAGTGACACTGACGGCGAGTTCGCTATTCCGAACCGCACCATCCTCGACGCCGTCAAGGAGCTCCCCGAGCAGCCCCTGACCTTCGAGGTCAATCCGGAGACTTACGAGGTAGCTATCGAATATCAGAATGGCCGTTACAACTTCACAGCACAGAATGCTGAGGAATATCCGCAGAAAGCGCCTATCGCTGAGGATGCCAAGACGATCACTATCAGTGCCAAGGTGCTTTGCGACAATATCGCTCGCACGATCTTCGCTACGGACAACAATGAGATCCGCCCTGTAATGAACGGTATCTATTTCGACCTCCTCCCCGACTGCCTCGCTTTCGTTGCTTCCGACGGTCATAAGCTCGTGCGCTGCCGCTACACAGCCATCAAGAGCGAAGAGCACGCCTCATTTATCCTTCCTAAAAAGCCCGCTATGCTACTGCGTACGGTGCTTGACAAGAGCGAAGACGATGTGACGATCAAGTTCAGTAGCAACTCAGCTGAGTTCTATTTCCCCAATGGCACACTCTCCAGCACGCTCATTGAGGGCGTATTTCCGAACTACAACGCTGCTATTCCGACAGATAACACCAATGAACTCGTCATCGACCGCAAGGCACTGCTCGGTGCTATCAGGCGTGTGCTCCCGTTCGCAAGCATGAGTTCACAGCTTATCCGTTTCCGTCTCGAGAACGGCAGTCTTGAACTGACCTCCGAGGATCTTGACTTCGCCACAAGCGCTAAGGAGGACATCGTTTGCTCCTACAGCGGCACCCCGCTGCAGATCGGTTTCCGCGGCGATTTCTTCTCAGAGATCCTCAACAGCATCACCACCGACGACATCAAGATGCTTTTAGGTGATCCCAGCCGCGCAGGCATCATCCTGCCTACAGAGCAGCCTGAGAACGAAGATATCCTGATGTTGATCATGCCGTTGCTTTTAAGTGAGTAAAGGATAACGATTATCATGCGACTGAATTTAACAAAACCCCTCGTAGTCTTCGATCTGGAGGCTACGGGGCTTGATTTGGTCAACGACCGGATCATACAGATTTCTTATGTAAAGGTGCGCCCCAATGACAAAGAGGGCGAGGAAGAACGCAAGAGTATCTTCGTCAATCCAGGCAAGCCTATCCCTGCCTTTGTGCAGCAGCTCACAGGTATCACCGATGAGATGGTGAAAGACGCACCGACTTTCAAACAACTCGCCAAGCAGCTCGCTGACTCGTTCACGGGTTGCGACTTCGCAGGCTTCAACAGTGACCGTTTCGATGTGCCAATGCTCGCCGAAGAGTTTCTCCGCGCCGGTGTCGACTTCGACTTCTCGAAGTGCCGCCTGATTGATGCGCAGAACATTTACCACAAGCGTGAGCCACGTAACCTCGCTGCCGCTTACAAATTCTATACGGGTCACAAGATGGAGGACGACTTCCGTGCCCACCGTGCTGACCAGGATGCTGAGGCTACTTATCGCGTGCTTATGGGTGAGCTCGACAAGTACAATCCCGATACCGTTGAGGAACCCTCCCAGGCTCTCCCCAACGATATGAACGTGCTCGCTGAGGAATCGCGCATGAACAACAATGTTGACTTCGCCGGACGTATCGTATGGGAAGACATGAAGGACAAGGACGGCAAGCCCATGACCGACAAGGACGGCAAGCCGATGCGCCAGGAGGTGTTCAACTTCGGCAAATACAAAGGCTCTTCCGTAGCCGAGGTGCTTCACCGCGATCCGGGATATTACAGTTGGATGTTGGGTGCCGACTTCACGCTGAACACGAAGCAGGTTCTCACTCGCATCCGCCTTCGTGAAGCTAAACTGAGCATGAATGCGTAGAACAGTATCGTTTTTAGTCATCGTGATCATGACGATGGTATCCATGTCTCTGCATGGGCAGGAGCTCAATGCAAAGATCACCATCAACCACAATCAGATCAGTGGTACGGATGCGTCGGTGTTCGACAATCTGCAGCAGACGCTCACCCAGTTTGTCAACGACAGGCAGTGGACGAGCCTGCAGTTTGCCAAGAACGAGCGCATCACGTGCAACTTCAATATCACTGTGACCAAATACGATGCGTCGAGCGCTATGTTCACGTGCAAGGCGCTCATCCAGGCCAACCGCCCGGTATACAATGCGTCCTACACCACCACCTTATATAATAATACCGACAACGACTTCAACTTCGTCTTCCGACAGTTCGACCAGCTGGAGTTCAATGAAGAGACCGTAGACAATCAGCTTACGGCCCTCTTTGCTTATTATGCCTACCTCATCATCGGTCTCGACCTTGACAGTTTCTCGCCGCTCGGAGGCAGCGATGTGCTGGAGCGATGCATGAATCTCGTCAACAATGCGCAGAACCTCGAGTTCACAGGATGGAAATCGTTCGACAACGACCGCAACCGCTTCGCGATCATCAACGACTATCTCGACGGCGCCATGCAGCCATTCCGGCAGTTGCAATACGACTATTACCGCAAGGGGCTCGATGAGATGGCAGAGAACGCTGACCGAGGCCGCGCTGAGGTCACGACAGCCATCGAGAACGACCTGAAGAAATGCCATGAGGACAAGCCGCAGAGCATGCTCCCGCAAATCTGGACAGACTATAAACGCGATGAGCTTGCCAACATCTACAAAGGCAAAGGCACACAGAAAGAGAAAGAGTCGGTCTACGAGATTCTTTTTTCCATCAATGCTTCTCAGAATAATGCCTGGGAAAAAATAAAGCAATAATCCATGCTAAAGCAACACAATTATCCATGCTAAAGCAACTATATATCAAGGACTTCACGCTGATCGATGAGCTCAACATTCCCTTCCGTCCCGGCTTCTCCGTGATCACGGGTGAGACGGGTGCGGGTAAGAGTATCATCCTTGGAGCCCTTCAACTTCTCTTAGGACAACGCGCCGATACGAAGCAGATCAAGCTCGGACGGAAGAAATGTATCATTGAGGCACATTTCGACTTGTCCAACTATGGTATGCAGGATTTCTTCGATGCCAATGAGATCGACTACGACCCGTCCGACTGTATCCTCCGACGTGAGGTCAGCATCACGGGCAAAAGCCGCGCGTTCATCAACGACACCCCTGTCTCACTCACGACGCTGCGCGAGCTCGGCGACAGGCTTATCGACATCCACAGCCAGCACCAGAATCTCTTGCTGCAAAAAGAAGACTTCCAACTGAATGTTGTGGACATCATCGCCAAAGACACGAAGCTCATCGACGACTATCACAAGAAATACAAGGCATGGACGGCTTCGAAGAAAGCCTATACCGACTTCGAGGAGGCATGCCGCAAGAGTAAAGAGAACGAAGAGTTTCTTCGCTTCCAGTTCTCAGAACTCGACAAAGCGAAGCTCATAGAGGGAGAAGAGCAGGATCTCGAACAGCGCTCGCAGACCATGAGCCACACCGAAGAGATAAAGACTGCGCTCTTCAATGCCTCGTCATCCCTCTCGGCCGATGAGACGGGAGCCATGACGCTCGCACGCAATGCGGCGGAGAGTATGCACGACATCGAGGAGGTCTACCCCGATGCTAAGCCGCTCGCTGAACGTCTCGACGCCGCAAACATTGAACTGAAAGATATCTCTCAAGAAATAGACAATCACTTGGAGAATGTCGACTTCGACCCACAAGAGTTAGAGACTATCAACAGTCGTCTCGACCTCATTTACTCTCTCGAACAGAAGTTCCATGCCTCGTCATCAGCAGAACTCATCGCTGACCGCGACAAGATCAAGCATCAGCTCGACAATATAGATGGTGGCGACGAGCAACTACAGGCCCTTAAAGAGGCTTGCGACAAAGCTTATACCGTCTGTCTCGATGCAGCGCGTCAGTTGAGCAGCGTGCGTAAGAAGGCCGCCAAGAAGGTTGAGGAAGAGATGAAGCAACGCCTTGTGCCTCTAGGTATCCCTAAGGTGCAGTTTGCCATCGACTTCAAGGAAACCGACTGTACGCCTTCGGGCATCGATAAGATACAGTTTCTTTTCAGTGCCAACAGCAGTACGGCACTGCAACCCGTGGCACAGGTAGCCTCCGGCGGTGAGGTCGCCCGTGTCATGCTCTCGCTGAAAGCCATGATCAGCAAGGCCGTGAAGCTCCCGACGATCATCTTCGACGAGATCGACACGGGTGTCAGTGGCCGTGTAGCTGAAAAAATGGCTCAGATCATGCGTGAGATGGGCGACAGTAACCGTCAGGTCATCTCCATCACCCACCTCCCACAGATTGCTGCCATGGGCACGACCCATTACAAGGTTAGCAAAGAGGAGACAGCCGAGGGTACCGTGAGCCATATGCGTATGCTAACACCTGAGGAGCGCGTCACAGAGATCGCGCAGATGCTCAGTGGCAGCGATATCTCTCAGGCAGCCATAGAGAATGCCAGAACATTATTAGATAACGCAAAATAACGATGAAAAAGATATTCAAAATAGTATTCGCATTATTATTTCTGCCGCTGATAGCCCAGGCACAACCCGGACCCGTCAAGAAGGCAGCACAGAGTGTCTTCACGCTCACAACCTATAACGCCGACGGCACCATTCATTACACGTCGCACGGTGTCTTCACAGGCAATGGCGGCGAGGCCATCGCCATGTGGCATCCATTTCAGGGCGCCACGAAAGCAGTCATCATCGATGCCAAAGGCAAACAGTACGATGTCGATGCCATGCTCGGCGTATCAGAGAACTACGACGTCTGCCGCTTCCGTATCAAAGGCTATAACAACGCTGCCACCGCTCTCCCCCTGACTTCAGACAACACAGCAGCTTCCACCGTCTATCTCGTCGGCTACGACCTCAAAAAGCCGGAGATCAAGAGCGTTGCCCCGCTGAGGACGGAGAAGTTCATGACCAACTACAACTACTACGTCTTCAAGGATGTTGATGTGTCGGGCTCCATGCTCGGCTGCCCCGTTGTAAATGCAGCAGGCCAACTTCTCGGCATCGTGCAGCGCCCTGACAATGGCGGTGAAGCCTTCTCAGCCGATGCTCGTCTAACGACAACTTTCAAGCTCTATGGCCTCTCCATCAACGATCAGACAATGCGTGCAACGGGTATCCGCACGGCACTGCCTTCCGACGAGAAAGAGGCATCACTCATGCTCGTTCTCGCAGCAAGTATGACCGACAGCCTTCGCTACAACGAGTATATTGACGATTATATCAAGTATTTCCCCACAGCTACAGATGGTTACAATGCCCGGGCTACGCAAATGGTTAACAACCGCAAGCTCGCCGATGCCGATGAGATGCTTCAGACGGAAGTGAAGCGCGCAGCGAAAAAGGACGTGGCTTATAGCAACTATGCTGCTCTGGTGTACAATGCATGCATCCTCCGCGTGGACACGACCTTCACGAAGTGGAACCTCGACAAGGCTTACGACCTCGCTGGAGAGGCATATAAGCTCAATGCCCAGCCCGCTTACCAGCATCAGCAGGCACAGGTGCTCTATGCTCAGAAAAAATACAAAGAGGCAGCAGACCTGCTCACGGCCTTGCAGAAGACAGACCTCGGCAAAACAGGTGAGATCTATTACGAGACAGCCCAGTGCAAAGCCCAGTTGAAAGCTCCGAAAACAGAGATCATGGCACTCCTCGACTCTGCCGTCAATGCTCAGAAAGGTGCAGCCTCGGCGCCTTACGTTCTTGCCCGCGGAACCCAGTACGATGCCGATGGTCAGTATCGCAAGGCGTTCCTCGATTATCTGACCTACGACTCGTTGATGAACTACAATGCGTCGGCTGACTTCTACTATACGAAATACAAGTGTGAGATGAAGATCCGGCAGTATCAACCCGCCCTCAACGACATCGCCCATGCCATCGTCCTGACTCGCACCGAACCCGTATACTATGCCGAGATGGCAAGCCTACAGCTCCGCGTCAACAAGCTTGATGATGCCGTGAAGACTTGTGACCTAGCGCTCACCATTAAAGGAGCCGACCAAATCTCCGACCTCTTTATCATCAAAGGCATCGCCCTCTGCGAACAAAAGAAGACAGCAGAAGGCCTCGATGCTTTAAAGAAAGCCCAAGAGCTTGGAGACAGCCGTGCGGAAGAGTTAATCAAGAAGTACGGAAAATAACTTTTTCTTTACCACCTTCACTTTTTGTGTTAATTAGTTAATATTCAGTAGATTATATTGATTTTTGCCTTCACTTTGCCTTCACTTGCCTTCACCCCAACACCGGGGAAGAAGTGAAGGCAAGTGAAAGCAAAGTGAAGGCGATTTTAAAGCTAAGCAATTGATATACAGTTGATTAAGGTAAAAAGTGAAGGCAAGAAGAAAAAACTTTTTTCGCATCGTGATGTCGCCGTATTCATCATGTGATTACATTGTGATGATCTTGCGATTACACTGTGATGATCCTGCGATTACACCGTGATGATCCTGCGATTAAACCTTAATCATCATACGATTGAACCGTGATGATCTTGCGAAGAACAAAAAAACTTCGAAAATATTTTGTCAGTATAGAAAAAAGCTATACCTTTGCACACGCAATCGCCGATATGGCTCAGTTGGTAGAGCAACGCATTCGTAATGCGTGGGTCCCCGGTTCGAGTCCGGGTATCGGCTCAACAGTGCGGGATTAGCACATCGGTAGTGTACGGGCTTCCCAAGCCTGGGAGGCGGGTTCGATTCCCGTATCCCGCTCCAGACTTTAGCATTACTAAGAAAGATTTACAATCAGACTCATCAACGAGTCTGATTTTTTTTGTATTTACCAGTGCCTGAACAGTTCGAAGCCAAACTTGCAACCGATTGATCGGTTTCCTTTACCATTGCTGACGAAGAGGCCGGCAGAGAGCAGACGTGTCGTAAAGCCATAACCAACCTCAAAGTAAGGATGGATATGGTGCGCATCAAGCCAAGAAACATAGATCCGCTCCATCTCCATATAATGACCTACAAGAGGCAGCCAACTGAGCAAAAGCAGCGGCGACTCATATGTGAAGTTGCCGCGGACATAATAAGGCGAAGAATCGTAGTTCTCGCTACGCAACAGTTCGAACTCACCGCTCCAGTCGTCGTTCCATCCTCCGGGGATGTTGTTCTCGCGGAAGTTCTCATAGTTGAGGAAGTAAGTGTTGCGGCCTTTATGACTATAGAAGCCGTATCCGAGCCTCATCTGCAACGACTGCAAGCGGTTGAGGTGGTGGATATACTCGGCGTTAAATTCATAGCGATCATACTGCATGTTCGACTGGTTAACCCCCGTAAAGCCGTGGTCGTAATCGGTCGTGAAGATAGGTCCTGACCACCCCAGGGGACGATACTGAATCTCAAAGATGGGCGCAAAGGCACTGTACTGCGTCGGCATATTCAAAAAGCGGAAGAAGCCGGGATGAATGGCTTTGTACTTCTGATAAAGAGTACCAACTTGAAAACCGAAGTAACTGTTGATGTCGAAATTGAACACCAATCGTGAATCCATCTGACTGAACTCGTTGATATTGGCGGGTTCTCCGGCATACTTATCGCCAGGCCTTTTCACGGCATCGAGGTTGATCGCCTTTGTGATGCGGTTGTTGCTGATGTGGTTGCCGTTACCAAACTCTAATTTGATGTATCGGTTCTTGCGTCTACTCAAATAATAATAGAGAGGTACACGGAAATAGAATTGTTTCAGACCAAAGGAATAACCTGACCGAAAACGACCGAGCACCTCACTGTCGTTGCCAAGCTGATAGCTGGCATGTATATCGATTTTATAGGTGAACCCATGATGCTGACTGTAGCTCATGTAAAGCGGATTGAGAAGCGGATTGATACGAAGATAGCCTTGGTTGTTCTGTCCAAAATAGGCCTTGACACGGTTCAGAACATTATTTCCTACAGCATCCCAGAAAATCTTCTTGGCCCAGTTCTCTTTCTTCTTGATGGTATCAGGTTGTGCATGCGCCTGTTCCCGATCCCTTTCATTCTTCGTAGTAACAAGCTCTCCAAACAGCCGCTCCTCGCTCTCATCCAGCGTGTCAGGTCTGACCTGAGCCATGAGCAGTGGGTCATTGAGTTCGTTGTTTATCTCTCGATGAAGCAGATTGCGCAAACCAAAATTAGACTTATAATGCGCAGAGACCCGGTTGCCCATAAACTTGAACAGAAACAGCGCCTCACAGTCTTTAGGAAACAAGGAAGCCGAACTCCGCTCTCCCATCTCCATGTTGACCCACGAGTGGACCATGTCATACTCACAGCGGAAGTTGCATCTGATGATACGACCTGTGAGATTGTCGACCAAGGCATTACCCCGGACAAGCTGTGTGTTGAATCGACGGCCATGGAAACGGAGCTCAACGGTATCGCCACGAACCTCCCCAATCTTATACTTATAGAACTTGAAGTTATTGGGATGGAAAGGCGAAAGGATAGTGTTACCGATAAGTGTCTCACTGTAGACGGTTGGGGTCATATAGCGGTTGAAACTCGCCAAAGTACGATGATAGCCGGGGATGTTAGTCACCCGGATGATGGGTTTGACATCAAAGTCGTTGTAGTTGCGAAACGTCAGTTTGTCGTAGGTCTCGGTTAGAAACTGTCGTTTATCGCCTCTGGCAATGAAATAGGCAGAAGGCACCACCCAGAGGATGGGGTTGCGCTTCTCCACACGGATAGTTGCCCGGGCATAAGCATAGGTCTCTTTCGAAGCATGGGCGGTGTCTATCGAGAGTGCATAAGTATGGATATGCCAGAGCAATGAGCGTTTGACTCTACTCACTGCCCCAGCTTGAAGCGACAGAAGCATCAGGATGCATACTGTCAGCCGACGTATTCCACTTATTCCAACTCGCTGAGCTCCAGCCATCTCATCTCTTTTTCATCAAGCTCATCTTTAATTTCCGGCAAACGCTTACTCTTCTCCGTGAGGTCCTCAACGGAGAGCGTACCACTGCAAAGGGCGGTCTCAATCTCTTTCTGCTCCCCCTCGAGGGCTTTGATGTCTTTCGTGAGCTGTTCAAACTCACGTTTCTCCTTGAACGACATGCGCTTACGCGTGTCGTGGTGATAGTCTTTCTTCTCCGTTTTTTCTTTTTTGACGGTGGCTTCATCTTTCTCCGACTTCAGCGCTTTCCATTCACGATACTGCGTGTAGTTGCCCGGGAAGTCTTTGATAACACCATTGCCTTGGAAAACAAGGAGATGGTCGACAACCTTATCCATGAAGTAACGGTCGTGGCTCACCACGATGACGCAGCCGGGGAAATCCTGCAAGTATTCCTCCAAGACCTGCAGTGTCTGAATATCGAGGTCGTTCGTCGGCTCATCGAGCACGAGGAAGTTAGGATTCTTCATCAGCACCGTGCAGAGATAGAGCTTACGGCGCTCTCCCCCACTGAGCTTATAAACATAGTTCTGCTGCTGCTCGGGTGTGAACATGAAATAGTTGAGAAACTGCGAGGCAGTCATCTTCCGTCCACCACCCAGGTCGATATAATCGGCGATATCTGTAATGATGTCGATGACTTTCTGATTCTCATCAAACTTCAGTCCGTCCTGCGAGAAATAGCCGAACTTCACAGTCTCTCCGATATCGAACTTGCCACTGTCGGGTGGCACGATACCGAGAAGCATCTTAATGAACGTCGACTTTCCCGTACCGTTGTTTCCCACGATGCCCATCTTCTCGAAACGCGCGAAGTTGTAATAGAAGTTATCGAGGATAATTTTATCGTGCCCCTCGGAGTCGGTGAACTTCTTCGAGACATACTGACACTCGAAGATCTTTGAACCGATATAGACATTGCTTGCCTTGAGTCGCATCTGCCGCTCCTCAATGCGCTGATGCGCCTTGTTCTGCAGTTCATAGAACGCCTCCTCACGGTACCGAGCCTTGTGGCTTCGAGCCTGAGGCGTGGAGCGCATCCACTCCAGTTCCTTACGGTAGAGGTTATTGGCACGGGCTATCTCCGCCCGACGGTTGTCCATACGCTCCTGCCGCTTCTCAAGATAATAACTGTAGTTGCCGCGATAAGTATAGATCGTCTCATCGTCAAGCTCAAGGATGACATTGCACACATGGTCGAGGAAATAGCGGTCATGGGTCACCATGAGCAGCGTCAGTGTGGAGCGTGAGAGATAGTTCTCCAGCCACACGATCATCTCGAGGTCGAGGTGGTTCGTCGGCTCGTCGAGGATGAGGAAGTCAGGCTCTGTGATGAGCACATTAGCCAGTGCCACACGCTTCTGCTGACCACCGCTGAGCTCTTTCATCGGCTGCTGGAGGTCATCGATATGCAGCTGTGTGAGAATCTGCTTGGCTTTCAATACCCGCTCAGGATCGCCATGATGATTGAAGCAGGCGTCGAGCACCGACTCCTCGGGCTCGAACTTCGGAGTCTGCTCCAGATAACCGATGCGAATATCATTGTGAAAAATAATGGAACCACTGTCGTAGCCCTCCTTTCCGGCAATGATCTCCAAGAGCGTGGACTTTCCCGTACCGTTCTTGGCGATGAGTCCAACCTTCTGACCCTCAGCCACTGAGAAGCTGATGTCATCGAAAAGGACCTGGGCTCCAAAACTCTTTGTTAAACCCTGAATATCTAAATATGGTGTCATGTGTTGTTATTCCTCAATATCGTTCAAAATCTTCCCGATATAATCGAGCACTTCTTCCTTGCCCGTCTTCTTGTCGGCTGATGTGATGAAATAAGGCGGAAGGCTCTCCCACGTGTCGAGGAGCGCATCCATCCATGCCTTGGCATTGGCGCGTGCCTTGCCTACGCTGAGCTTATCGGCTTTCGTGAAGACGATGGAGAATGGGATGTTGCTTGCTCCGAGCCAGTCGACGAACTCACGGTCGAGCTTCTGCTGCTCGTGGCGGATGTCAATGAGCACAAAGACATTGGCGAGCTCCTCACGCTGCAGGATATACGAGCGGATCATGCGGTCGAGCTTGTCGCGCTCCGTCTTCGAGCGCTTGGCATAGCCATAGCCCGGGAGGTCGACGAGATACCACTCACGGTTGATGATGAAGTGGTTAATGAGCAACGTCTTGCCGGGTACGGCTGAGGTCTTGGCCAGACCCTTGTGGTTGCAAAGCATATTGATAAGGCTCGACTTTCCCACATTGCTTCGTCCGATAAAAGCAAACTCCGGGCGATGGTCTTTCGGGCACATCGTCACTGTGGGCGAGGAAATGGTGTATTCGGCTGTCTTTATTTCCATGATTAAATGTTTTTACGTGCAAAGATAATGATTATCTATTATTTTTTTGCTAACTTTGCGCCTAAATATTAAAATACAAGGTAAAAAGAAACATATTATGGCTAAGAGATTTGCCGAGCACGACCGTCTTGACCTTACCAAGACCAACGATGAAGTGTTAGCAGAATGGGAGAAGAATGATATCTTCCACAAGAGCATTGATGAACGTGAGGGTTGTCCTAAGTTCATTTTCTTTGAAGGTCCTCCTTCGGCCAACGGCCACCCCGGTATTCACCATGTGCTGGCCCGTTCCATCAAAGATACATTCAACCGCTACAAGACCATGCAGGGCTTCCAGGTGAAGCGTAAGGCAGGTTGGGATACCCACGGACTGCCTGTGGAGATCAATGTAGAGAAGGAACTGCATATCACGAAGAAGGATATCGGCACGAAGATTTCCGTTGAAGAATATAACCGTCACTGCCACGAGGATGTGCTCCGTTTCACGAAGGAGTGGGATGAGCTCACGAAGAAGATGGGCTATTTTGTCGACCTCGAGCATCCTTATGTGACTTTCCACAACAAATATATCGAGACACTGTGGTGGCTCCTCAAGCAGCTCTACAACAAGGGCCTGCTCTATAAGGGCTACACCATTCAGCCGTACTCCCCTGCCGATGGCACGGGTCTGAGCTCACACGAGCTGAACCAGCCGGGCTGCTACCGCGACGTGAAGGATACGACGGTAACGGCTCAGTTCCTCATCACCGACCCGCGTGAGGCTTGGACAAAATGGGGCAAGCCGATGTTCCTCGCATGGACGACCACACCGTGGACTCTTCCTTCCAACGTAGCACTCTGCGTAGGACCGAAGATCGACTATGTGGTTGTGGAAACTTATAATCCTTACGATGGCGAGCCTATCACCGCTATCCTCGCAGAGAGCCGTCTGTCGGCTTATCTCGACCCCGCACAGGAGGTGAAGGAAGGCGACCTGCCTGCTTTCGATAAGGACAAGAAAGGCTGCGCCTGGAAGATCATTGACCGCATGAAGGGTACAGATCTCGTGGGCTTGCATTATCAGCAGCTCATGCCGTGGATCAAGCCTTGTGAGAAAGTGAGCCAGTATAGCCATAAGTTTGTCAACGACTATGCCGAGCAGCATCCCGAGAAGGTGTTCGCAAGCAAGGATGGCCGCGATAAGTTCGTGGAGATGGCTGAGGAAGCCTTCCGCGTTATCCCCGGCGACTACGTGACAACTGAGGATGGTACCGGTATCGTTCATATCGCTCCGACCTTCGGTGCTGATGATGCCAAGGTAGCAGCCGATGCTAAGATTCCTGCCCTTTATCTCATCTCCAAGCAGGGCGAGACCCGTCCTATGGTCGACCTTCAGGGTAAATACTATCTCCTCAGCGAGCTCGATGAGAACTTCGTTAAGCACTGTGTCGACGTGGAGGCTTACAAGCACCACGAGGGTAACTATGTGAAGAACGCATACGATCCTAAGTTCAACCCTGATGGCGTATGGGACCGCAAGGCTTCAGAGAAGGCAGAGGACCTGAACATCGTCATCTGCATGGAGATGAAGCAGGAAGGTACTGCTTATAAGATTCAGAAGATGGTGCACAACTATCCTCACTCCTGGCGTACCGACAAGCCGATCCTCTATTATCCCCTCGACAGTTGGTTCATCCGCGATACTGCGAAGAAAGAGGAGATGGTTAAGCTCAACAAGACCATCCACTGGCAGCCGGAGAGTACGGGCACAGGCCGCTTTGGCAACTGGCTCGAGAACCTCAACGACTGGAACCTCTCCCGCTCACGCTTCTGGGGCACACCGTTGCCTATCTGGCGCGATGAGAACCGCCACGAGAAGTGCATCGGCTCTATCGAAGAGCTCTACAACGAGATCGAGAAGAGTGTGAAAGCCGGATTCATGAAGAGCAACCCCTTCAAGGACAAAGGTTTTGTTGTAGGCGACTTCAGTGAGGAGAACTATGATAAGATTGACCTCCACCGTCCTTATATCGACCGCATCATCCTCGTCAGCGACGAGGGCAAGCCGATGAAGCGTGAGAGCGACCTCATCGATGTGTGGTTCGATTCAGGCTCCATGCCTTACGCTCAGCTCCACTACCCGTTCGAGGGCGAGATTGCTCCCGAAGGTCTGAAAGCTACGGGCAAGAGTGAGGCTGAATATCGTGATGAGCTTGTACACAGTACGTACACAGGCACCCCGGTGCCTCCCGCTTTCTTCCCCGCTGACTTCATCAACGAGGGTGTGGACCAGACACGTGGTTGGTTCTTCACGCTCCATGCTATCGCTACGATGGTCTTCGACTCTGTGGCCTTCAAGAACGTGATCTCTTCCGGTCTCGTGCTCGATGCCAAGGGCAACAAGATGAGTAAACACGTAGGCAACGTGACCGATCCGTTTGAGATGATCAACAAGTACGGTGCCGACCCCGTGCGTTTCTATATGCTCACCAACTCAGAGCCGTGGGACAACCTGAAGTTCGATCCCAATGGCGTGGATGAGTGCCGCCGTAAGTTCTTCGGCACATTATATAATACGTATAGTTTCTTCGCACTCTATGCCAACGTGGATAACTTCAATCCCGAGGCTGCACAGGTGCCGATGGAGAAGCGTACGGAGATTGACCGTTGGATCCTCTCTTGCCTGAACACGCTCGTCAAGGGTGTGCAAGCTGAGCTCGATGGATATGATCCGACTCGCGCAGGCCGTCTCATCGATGCCTTCGTCAACGATGACCTCAGTAACTGGTATGTGCGTCTGAACCGCAAACGTTTCTGGGGTAAGGAGATGAGTGAGGACAAGCTCAGCGCTTATCAGACACTCTATACCTGCCTGATGACTGTGAGCAAGGTCCTCGCTCCGTTTGCTCCTTTCTTCGCTGATCAGCTCTATCACGATCTCGGCGGCAAGCTCGAGAGTGTTCATCTCGACACCTTCCCGAAGGTCGATGAGTCTTTGATCGACGCTGACCTCGAGGCTCGCATGAAAGTGGCTCAGCAGATCACGTCTATGGTTCTCGCCCTCCGCCGTAAGGTGAACATCAAGGTACGTCAGCCGCTGGCTAAGATCATGATCCCGGCTGTCGACGATGAGCAGAAGAAGCACATTGAAGCCGTCGCTGACCTGATCAAGAATGAGGTCAATGTCAAGGAGCTCTCCTTCGTGGAAGACAGTGGCTTCCTCGTGAAGAAAGTGAAGTGTAACTTCCGCGTCATGGGTAAGAAGTTCGGCAAGCTCATGAAGGGTGTGGCTGCTAAGATGAACGGTCTGTCTCAGGACGAGATCTCTTCTCTTGAGAAGAACGGTTCTATCTCCTTCGATGTCGATGGCCAGCCTGTCACTGTAGAGGCTGCTGACGTAGAGATCATCTCTGAGGACATCCCCGGATGGCTCGTGAGCAACGAGGGCAACCTCACCGTGGCCCTTGAGGTAGAGCTGACACCGGAACTGAAGAAGGAAGGTACAGCGCGTGAGCTCATCAACCGCATTCAGAACCTCCGTAAGGAGAGCGGTCTCGAGATCACTGACCGTATCAAGCTCACCGTGGCTCCTCACGAGGAGACCAATGCTGCTATCGAAGCATTCGGCGACCTCATCAAGAGTCAGGTACTCGCCAACTCCATCACCGTTGCCGACAACGATGGCACAGAGGTGGACATGGACGAGTATAAGCTCAACATCAAAGTAGAGAAAGACTAATATTTCAGGATTAACATCTTATCATTTTAGATAGTCATGCAAGTAAAGCGTTACTCTGACGAAGAGTTGGAAGAGTTCCGTGAGATTATCAATAAGAAGCTCAAGATTGCAAGGCAGAGCTACAACGATGCTATGCAGGAGTTGAGCAACAAGAGCAACAACACCGATGCTGACACCGCGCCGACCTACCACATTCTGGAGGAAGGCACGGAGGTCATCGAGCGTGAGAATCTCATTCAGAAAGCACAGCGCGAGTATAAGTTCATTCAGTCGCTCGAGGCTGCGCTCATCCGAATCAAGAATAAGACCTATGGCATTGACCGCATCACTGGGGAGCTCATCCCCAAGGAGCGGTTGCGCCTGGTGCCTCACGCCACGCTGAATGTGTCGACCAAAAACGCACGAAAGAAGTGAAGAGAAAAGGACTGGTGGCGTGGGCAATCATCATCTTGATCCTTATCATCGATCAGGTGATAAAACTCCACGTCAAGACAACAATGACCCTCGGTGAGTCGATAAGAGTCACCGACTGGTTCTATATCACGTTCATAGAGAACAACGGAATGGCTTGGGGCATGACATTTGTCAACAAGTTGTTCCTCAGCGTCTTGCGTATCGTGGCTGTGGCAGCTATTGGCTGGTTCATCTGGCAGGTAGTGAAGCAGAAAGGACGCATGATCTATGTCGTATTTCTCTCCATGGTGCTGGCCGGAGCTGCGGGCAACATCATCGACTCGCTGTTCTATGGACTGTGCTTCACGGCTTCCACCCCTTATGCTGTTTCCTACAGCGTGCCGTTTGGTTCAGGCTATGCCGGCTTTCTGATGGGTAAGGTCGTGGATATGTTCTACTTCCCGATCATCCACACGACGTGGCCTGCATGGGTGCCGTTGGTAGGTGGAGAGAGTTTCACGTTCTTCTCCCCGGTATTCAACTTTGCGGATGCCTCTATTACGACAGGCGTCATCTGCCTGTTACTCTTCTGCTCGAAGGATTTGTCGGTCATTGGCGAAACCATCAATATCGCCAGAGGGAAACAGAAGAAAACGGATATGTCTGAAAAGGATACTGACAAGGACAATTCTGAGGAAGACAAGAAGAAAGAATAAACCATGCGTAAGACATTATTTTTCTTTATCGCTACATTCGTCGTAGCTTTCCTGACCGTGAGCTGCGACCACGACAAGCATATCATCTCCTCTGGGGAGATGGAGGACATCCTCTACGACTACCATCTTGCTGATGCCATGGCACAGCAGGCCGATGGAGGATATGCCAAGAATGCTGTTGCCTATCGAGCTGCGGTATTGAAAAAACATGATGTTTCGCAAAGCGATTTCGACTCTTCGATGGTCTACTACATGCGACACACTGATCAGCTACACACCATGTATCAGCATATCTCCGACCGTATGCAGGAGGAAGCTGACAAACTGGGCGCTGGATCAACAGGTGGCGTGACGGCTCAGGGTGACTCTGCCGATGTATGGAATGGAGAACGCTCATTTGTGCTGATTCCCAATGAGCCATTCAACCTTTATTCCTTCGATCTCAAGACTGATACGACCTTCCATAAAGGTGACATTCTGCTTCTCAACTTTAAGTCTGACTTCATCTTCCAGGACGGTATGCGCGATGGTGTCGTGATGCTCGCGGTTACATTAGGTAACGATAGTGTTGCTTCTTCTGTAACACACATCTCTTCGTCCATGGCTTCGTCTGTGCAGATTGCAGACAACGACAGTCTTGGTATCAAGCAAATCCGTGGGTTCTTCTTCCTTGCGAAAAACAATGATGCTAACAGTTCGTCTACAACTCTCCAACTGATGAGCATCCACGATGTTCAGCTCATCCGTGTGCATCCGAAGAAGACGCCAGGGCAGCAGACGCCAATGACCCCACCGGGCGGAAGGATTCCTGTAGACCCCAATCTGCCTGACTCTGAGAGAATGAGACCACAGATGATGAGATAAAGCCTCTCCAAGCCTCCCCTAAAGGGGGAGGATGTTGATTACTTTATCCAGCAATGGCAGACGACATTTAGATTAAAGTGATATTGTAATATTGAAACATGTAATAACAAGACTATGAGGAAACATATACTGACAGCACTTTTCTTAACGATAGCCGCCGCAGCTTCCGCCTGCACCAACTTCATCGTGGGCAAGGGAGCATCTGTTGACGGCTCCGTCATGTGTACTTACAATGCCGACGACTACGGTATGTTCATCGGCTTGGCACACTATGCAGCAGGTTCTCATCCTAAAGGCACGATGCGCAAGATTATCGACTGGGATACAAAGAAGTATCACGGTGAGATTCCCGAGGCACCGCAGACCTATAACGTCATCGGAAATATCAATGAGTTTCAGGTGACCATCGGCGAGACAACCTACGGTGGTCGCGAGGAGATGGTTGATACCACAGGTATCATCGACTACGGATCACTCATCTACATTGCTCTGCAGCGCTCGAAGACTGCACGCGAGGCTATCAAGGTGATGACTTCTCTCGCTGAGAAATACGGTTACAACTCCGAGGGTGAGACTTTCACGATCTGCGATCCCAACGAAGCCTGGATCATGGAGATGATGGGGTGCGGTGGCGACAAGAAACAGAAAGTGGTATGGGTGGCTGTGCGCATCCCTGACAATGCCATCAGTGGTCATGCTAACCAAAGCCGTATCGGCGTCTTCTCACAGTATAAGACCGAGGTGCTACACAGTAAGAATGTCGTCAGTTTCGCCAAGGAAAAAGGCTGGTATAAAGGGGCCGACAAGGACTTCTCCTGGAAGAACACCTACGCTTTTCCCGACTTCTCCGGCCGCCGTATCTGCGATGCACGCGTATGGAGCTTCTTCAACCATCATAAGGACATGAGCCGTTGGCTCGCTTGGGCACTCGGCAAAGATAAGAATGCCGAGGACATGCCGCTCTGGATCATCCCCGACAAGAAACTCAGCGTCAAGGATCTAGAGGCTGACATGCGCGACCATTTTGAGGGCACACCGATGTCAGTGGCTGATGGCAAGGATATCGGTGGTGGTATCTGGCAGATGCCTTATCGCCCCACTCCATTGTTCTTCAAGGTCAATGGCAAGCAGTATTTCAATGAGCGTCCTACCTCTACCCAGCAGACAGGCTTTTCCTATGTCTCTCAGATGCGCTCATGGATGCCGCGCGAGATCGGTGGCGTTCTGTGGTTCGGCAACGACGATGGCAACATGGTGGCTTACACACCGATCTATTGCGGAAACACCGTGCAGCCTGAATGCTACAACACTCCTGGTGCCGATGCCGTGACTTTCTCCATGAAGAATGCTTACTGGGTGTGCAACTGGGTGAGCAACATGGTCTATCCGCGCTATTCGCTCATGTTCCCGAGTTTGAAAGAAGTTCGCGACAGTCTTGACAACAACTACTTAGCTAATCAGTCTTCCGTAGAAGCCAAAGCTATGGAGCTCTATAAGACTGACAAGGCTGCAGCGCTTAAGTACCTCAACAACTACAGCAACGAGAAAGCTCAGCAGATGCTCGCCCGTTGGCAGCAACTCGCTTTCCATCTTATCGTGAAATATAACGATATGATTGTTAAGCCGGAAAAAGACGGCAAGTTCGAGCGTACACCGGAAGGCATCGGTGCTACAGTAGAGCGTCCGGGTTATTCCGAGGCATTCAAAGAGAAGCTCGTCCAGGAGACTGGCGACAAGTTCGAAATGCCGGAGAAATAATTGCTCATCCGATATGCTTCACAAGGATTTTTTCTCACACGGATCTTAAAGATCTTAAAGATGGTTACGCTGCTTCGCAGCTACACTTACCACCGCTTTACCGTACCACGACTCAATACACAGCATCAACGCGTAATCGGCGAAGCCGACTGTCGCGAAGCGACAAATCTTTAAAATCTTTAAGATCCGTGTGAAATAATAATCCTCGGAAAAATCATAAGCACATATTCATTTCTTGGATGAAACATAATAATCCAATAATCTATGCCACAGAAAGAGATTACATTTGATAAATTTATCCGCTATAGCGGCATCGTGCTTCTCGTCATTGCCGTTATCCTGCTTGTGAAGTATCTGAGCGCTGTGCTCATACCTTTCTTTGTGGCATGGGTCTTCGCTTATCTGCTCTTCCCAATCGTGAAGTTCATCGAGAACAAGCTCCACGTCCATGTGCGCGCCCTCTCGATCATCCTTACGATGATCTTTGTCATTGCTATCATCGGAGGCATCGTCTATCTCATCATTCCTCCGATGATCGAACAGTTTCAGAAGCTTTACGATATCTTAGCCAACTGGATGCATACAAGCACACACACCAATGACCTCTCAGCCTGGCTCTCTGAGAAAATAACGGAGAACCAGCACCAGATAGAGCAGTTCTTCAAAAGCAAAGATTTCGCAGATGCTTTGAAGACTGCTATGCCGAAGGTCTTCAGTGTCTTAGGACAGACGGCCAACGTCGTCATCAGTATCGTGGCATCGCTCATCACCCTGCTCTATACATTCTTCATTCTCCTCGACTACGAGTATCTCACGACCAACTGGATCCGTATCTTCCCGAAGAAGAACCGGCCTTTCTGGCATGAGCTCGCACAGGATGTGGAGCGAGAACTCAACAACTATATCCGTGGTCAAGGCTTGGTAGCCCTCTGTATGGCCATTATGTTTTGCATCGGATTCACGATCATGGACTTCCCGATGGCTATCAGTTTGGGTATCCTCATCGGTATCCTCGATCTCATCCCTTACATGCACACCTTTGCTCTCATCCCTACGGCATTCCTCGCCATGCTGAAAGCAGCTGACACGGGTCAGAGTTTCTGGCTCATCTTCGGAATGGCTGTTGGTCTCTTCATCGTTGTTCAGATCATCACGGATATGGTCGTCACCCCGAAGATCATGGGTAAGGCAATGGGGCTCAACCCCGCCATCCTTCTACTCGCCCTCTCCGTCTGGGGTGCCTTGTTAGGATTCATCGGATTGATCATCGCGCTTCCGCTCACCACGCTTATCATCGCGTATTGGAAGAGGTATGTGACGAAGGAGGAGGGGCCTACCCAATCCCTCCCTAAAGGGAGGGATGTTGATTACCAAAAGAGCAATCAAGAGAGCAAGTAAGAGAAGAGCACAGACAAACTTGCTAATCCACACAGATACAATTAGCCCCAGGCAAACGATAAACGTTGTCTGGGGCTAATTTAATATTCCGACTCAAGCCTTCAGCTTTCTCTTCGGCTCTTTTTCGGCTTTATAAGTAATCAACATCCCTCCCTTTAGGGAGGGCTTGGGTAGGCCTGAATTGGGTAGGCCTCATTAAATATCCCATCCCACTGCCGAAGCACCGAGGACAGCTGCCGAGCTGCCATCGAGGCTACTGAGCAGGAACTTAGCCTTACCCTTGAAGATCTTCAGCACATGCTCATCGTAAGCTTCCTTCAGAGGCTTCATCAGCAGGTCACCGGCCTTTGTCATGCCACCGAAGAAAATGAAAGCCTCAGGAGAAGAGAAGGCAGCGAAGTCAGCGCAAGCCTCACCAAGCATATGACCCGTGAAGTCGTAAATCTCCTTGGCCATCTCATCACCCTTGCCGGCAGCGATACTGACATCGAGCGAAGTAATCTTTTCCGGATCAAGCTCACGGAGCAGAGACGGACGCTTTGTCTTCTCAAGCATCTCACGAGCAGTACGTGCCACACCCGTAGCAGAGCAGTAAGCCTCAAGGCAACCTTTACGACCACAACCACAAGGACGGCCATTCTCGCCGCGAACCATCGTCACATGGCCAAGCTCACCAGCAAAACCATCGCAGCCATAGACAAGCTGACCATTGATGACGATACCCGAGCCTACGCCCGTACCGAGGGTGATCTCGATAAAGTTCTTCATACCACGTGCAGCACCATAAGTCATCTCACCAAGAGCTGCTGCGTTAGCATCATTGGTCAGTGCCACAGGTACACCGAGCTTCTCAGAGAACATGCTTGCCAAAGGCACGATACCGTCGTGACCCCACACAAGGTTCGGAGCAAACTCAATCGTGCCCGTATAGTAATTGCCATTCGGTGCACCGATACCCATCGACTTAATCTTGTCAATGCCACCAACCTGTTCAATGATAGGCTGAAGAGCTTCTACACTAGCGTTGACATAATCATCTACCTTATCATAGACCTGAGTCTTAATAGCTGTCGTTGCTTTGATGTCACCACGAGAGTCGACAATACCGAACACTGAATTTGTACCGCCGAGGTCAAGACCAATGACGTACGGCTTCATAACGGGTTCTTCCATAATGATATGTTTTTAGTCTGTTAATATTAATGTCTTCGTTAAGTCCTAATCGTAGAACCTTCTTATCACTGCAAAGGTAATAATTAAAAAGAGAAAAGCAAGTATCAAAACATTTTTTTTGCAAAAAATGAGAGTATTTTTGTTTAACCTCTAAAGATTATGTATCTTTGCATTATAATGTACATTTGATATGACACAAGAAGAAGACATTAAGAACGCCGTAAAGGTTTTGAAAGAAGGCGGCGTCATTCTCTATCCCACCGATACTGTATGGGGAATCGGTTGTGATGCTACCAACCCCAAAGCTGTAGCAAAAGTGTATAAGATAAAACATCGTGATGACTCTAAAGCACTCATCTGTCTCGTTGACAGTGATGCACGCTTACAACGCTATGTACGCAATGTACCTGCTGTAGCATGGGATCTGCTCGATGTAGCCGTGAAGCCTACCACGATTATTCTTGACGGAGCTGTAAATCTTGCTCCTAACCTCATTGCAGAAGATGGCTCTATCGCCCTGCGTATCACGAAGGAGCCTTTCTCCCACGAACTCTGCTATCGTTTCCAGAAAGCACTTGTCTCGACAAGTGCCAACATCAGTGGTCAGCCAGCTGCTCAGAACTATTCCGACATCAGCCAGGGACTCCTCGACAGTGTCGACTATGTATGCTTCTCCCGTCGTCAGGAGCATAAGCCGCATACTCCAAGTTCTATCATCAAGCTTAAGCCGGACGGTGAAGTGACAATCATTAGAAAATAATAGAATGGTGCTTGATAAGGTCATAGCGTGGAGGGAGCATAACCTCAACGACCGTCAGATGACGTCGATACTGGCTTTTGCCATCGGTGTTCTTGCATCCCTTGCTGCATATATTCTTCATAAACTCATCGCACTGATACAAAATCTGCTGACGAACGGCTTCATGGCGGACAGAGCCAACTGGCTCTACCTTGTCTTCCCGGTCATCGGTATCTGGCTGACGATGCTCTTTATTAAATATGTGGTGCGTGATAACATCTCCCATGGTATCACGCGTGTGCTCTACGCTATCTCCACCAAGCAGTCGAGGCTCAAGCCACACAACTGCTGGACCTCCATTGTTGCCTCTGCTATAACCATCGGCTTTGGTGGATCAGTGGGGGCCGAGGCTCCTATCGTGCTCACGGGCTCAGCCATCGGCTCCAATCTCGGCCGCATCTTCCGCATGAGCAACCGACAGCTGATGGTGCTCGTCGGCTGTGGCGCCGCAGCAGCTATCGCCGGTATCTACAAAGCACCAATCGCCGGACTGGTCTTCACGCTTGAGGTATTGATGATCGACATGAACATGGCGTCCATCGTACCAATCCTTATCTCCACGATCACGGCTGATGTCGTAAGCTATATGCTCGCAGGCACCTCGACGATGTTCACATTCCAGCTCGACAGTGCCTGGAATGTGGAGCGCGTGCCGGGGACGATCCTCTTAGGCGTCTTCTGCGGATTCGTCAGTCTCTATTTTATGCGAGGCATGACCTGGTGTGAAGGCCGCTATGCCAAGATGCGGAAACACCCTTACGAGAAGCTCTTCACCGGAGGTATCTTGCTGAGTGTGCTCATCTTCTTCTTCCCATCCCTCTATGGTGAAGGTTGGAATGGACTGGGGATTCTGCTCAGTGGCAAGACACCTACCGACTGGGATCAGGTCATGAACGGCTCCGTGTTCTATGGTCATTCAGAGCTGCTCATTGTCTATATAGGTCTCGTTGTCCTGACAAAGATTGTGGCCACTGCATCTACCAATGGTGCCGGAGGCTGTGGTGGTACCTTCGCACCTTCGCTGTTCGTCGGTGGCTTCGCCGGCTTCTTCTTCTCCCGACTGTGGAATATGGAGATGATCGGCGTCTATCTCCCCGAAAAGAACTTCGTGCTCTTAGGTATGGCAGGCGTCATGGCGGGTGTCATGCACGCTCCGCTGACCGGTATCTTCCTCATTGCCGAGATCACAGGCGGCTATCAGCTTTTTGTGCCTCTGCTCATCGTAGCTGTAGTCAGCGTGATGGTCATCAGCATTTTCGAGCCTCACAGCATCTATGCCATGCGTCTGGCACGCGAAGGCAAACTCCTCACCCATCATACCGACAAGAGCATCCTGACGCTGATGAACATGGACTCGGTCATTGAGAAGAATGTCACAACTGTCAAGCCCGGACTGCGACTCGGCAAGCTTGTCAACGTCCTTTCAAACAGCGACTTCAACTATCTCCCTGTTGTCGACGATGACCGTCATCTCCTTGGAGAAATCGACCTGCTGAAGATCCGACACATCGTCTTCCGCACCGAGCTCTATCAGAAATATACAGCTGCCCAACTCATGACGCCTGTCCCTGCTTTCCTCTACAACAATGAGCCAATGGAGAAAGTGATGAAGAAGTTTGATAAGACCAACGCCGAGGCTCTGCCCGTGGTCGACATCAACAACCACCTCGTCGGTTACATCTCTCGTCTCCGCCTCTACAGTGTCTATCGAAAGATGGTAGCAGACTATTCGGCGGAATAAATATGAGGAAATAAGCACTATAGTGGAATAAATTGTGTACCTTTGCAAAGATTTAGCGGATTATGCTCCGCAGACAATTCTTTGAAGAGTATTCATCATGCCATTTTCAATACATATTGACATCTTAGAGCTGATCATCAAAGGCATCATCATTGGTGTAGCAGCATCAGCTCCTATGGGTCCCGTAGGTATCCTATGTGTCCAGCGCACACAGAAGAAAGGCCGCTGGTATGGCTTTGCCACAGGCGTCGGCGCTTCTATCAGTGATCTTATTTACGCCTTGATATCAGGTTTCGGTATGTCGTTTGTTGTCGACTTTATCAACAACCCCGTCTATAAGTTTTATCTTCAGTTGGCCGGTGGCGTGATGTTGCTCGTCTTCGGACTCATCAGCTTCTTCAATAACCCGCTGAAGAATGCACATACCGGCGGACAGAAAGAAAAAGGTACGCTCGTCCATAATGGGGTGACCGCTTTCTTTATCACATTCTCCAACCCGCTCATTATTCTGCTTTTCATCGCACTCTTCGCACAGTTCAACTTCATTCTTCCGGGACACCCCTGGCTCATGACAGTGGGCTATGCATCGATGGTAGGCGGCGCTCTGTTGTGGTGGTACGGACTGACGTGGATGATTGACAAGATCCGCACAAAGTTCGATCAGACCGGCGTCATCATCATCAACCGCGTCATCGGAAGTGTCGTCATCTTCTTCTCAGTGGTGAGCCTCATTGGTACCCTGTTCAATATTTATCTCTTCCCTGAATTCCAGAAATAAGCATTATCATTCTTCATACAGATACCCATAAATATGTACATAGCACAGAAACTCAGAAAGACATCCATCGCCGAATATCTGCTTTATATGTGGCAGATAGAGGATCTCATCCGCGCTTACGGTTGCTCCATCGGCCGCATCAAGCGCGAATATATTAGTAAGTTCACGAATCTCACCGATGAGCAGAAAGAGGATGAGCTCGACTGGTTCGACAATCTCATCCGCATGATGAACGAGGAAGGAAAGCGCGAGAAAGGACACCTCAACATCAACGCCATCATCATTCAGGATCTCACCGACCTGCATCAGCAGCTGCTCGACTCCAACCGCTTCCCGTTCTACAACGCCGAATACTATAAGGTCCTCCCCTTCATTGTGGAGCTTCGCCGCAAGGGTAACGCCGACGTGGGTGAGATAGAGACCTGCTTCAACGCCCTCTACGGCAAGATGCTCCTGCAGATGAAGCAGAAAGAAATCTCACCGGAGACAGAGCACGCCCTTGATGAGATCACAACTTTCGTCGGGATGCTCTCCGACTATTACATCAAGAACCGCGACGAAGGCCTCGACTTCGGGGACGACGAATAAGGCTCACATGGATATTTTTCACATGAAACTTATTTTTCACAGCATCACCGCATAATCGTCGAAGCCGACTGCCGCGAAGCGACAAATCTTTAAAATCTTAAGAATCCGTGTGAGAAAAAGAATCCGTATGAGAAAAAATACATGTGAGAAAAGACCATCCGTGAGAAAAAAAATAGTTTGAGATAAGAAATTAAACATCATATATTATGAACATTCTTGTAACGGGCGCCAACGGTCAGCTTGGCAATGAAGTACAGTTTGTAAGCAAACAGTCAAAGAACGACAAGTATTTCTTCACCGATGTGTGTGAGGGCTATGAGAAACTCGACATCACCGACATCGACAAGATTCGCAGCTATGTCAATGAGCACGACATCCAGTGCATCATCAACTGCGCAGCGTGGACCAATGTGGACAAGGCAGAGACAGCCGGCGACATCGTTGAGACCCTCAACGCCACAGCACCGGAGAACCTCGCCAAGGTCATGAAAGAGCGCAACGGCCTGCTCGTACACATCAGCACCGACTATGTCTTCGGCGGCGATCCTTACAACACACCGTGCCGCGAGGATCAGAAAGGCACCCCGACAGGTGTCTACGGCCTCACGAAGCTCCATGGTGAGCAAAAGATTCAGGCAACGGGCTGCAACTATATTATCCTCCGCACAGCTTGGCTCTACTCTGAGTTCGGTCACAACTTCGTCAAGACGATGCTGAACCTCACTGCTACAAAGCCACAGCTTAAGGTCGTCTTCGACCAGGCTGGCACCCCGACCTATGCCGGCGACCTTGCTGAGACCATCTTCAACATCATCGAGAACCGTAAGTACGAGGGCCATACAGGCATCTACCACTTCAGCAATGAAGGCGTCTGCAGCTGGTACGACTTCACGAAGATGATCGCGCTTATCGCCGGTCACACCGACTGCGACATCGAGCCCTGCCACAGCGATGAGTTCCCCTCTCCCGTCACCCGTCCTGCCTACTCCGTGCTCGACAAGACGAAGATCAAGGAGACCTTCGGTATCAAGATCCCTTACTGGCTTGACAGTCTGAAGAAGTGCATGGGAAACATGAAACTGGATAAATAATTGTCAATGAATAAACAGATAGAACGCAGGCGGACTTTCGCCATCATCTCTCACCCTGATGCCGGTAAGACGACACTGACCGAGAAGTTCCTGCTCTTCGGTGGACAGATCCAGGTGGCAGGTGCCGTGAAGAACAACAAGATTCGTAAGACGGCGACCAGCGACTGGATGGACATCGAGAAGCAGCGTGGTATCTCTGTCTCTACGTCCGTCATGGAGTTCGACTACCTGCCGGAAGGTCAGACCGGCGATCCCTATAAGGTCAACATCCTCGATACCCCAGGTCACCAGGACTTCGCTGAAGATACCTACCGCACGCTGACGGCTGTCGACTCCGCCATCATCGTCGTCGACTCTGCCAAAGGTGTGGAGGCACAAACGCGTAAGCTCATGGAGGTCTGCCGTATGCGCAACACCCCGGTCATCATCTTCATCAACAAGATGGACCGCGAGGGTCGTGATCCGTTCGACTTGCTCGATGAACTGGAGCAGGAGCTGCATATCCATGTCCGCCCACTCTCCTGGCCTATCGGACAAGGCATGAAGTTCAAGGGTGTGTACAACATCTTTGAGCACAACCTCAACCTCTTCACCCCCGACAAGCAGCGCAAAACTCAGAAGGTCGAGGTCGATGTACAGTCGTCGGATCTCGAGCAGCATGTCGGTGAGGATTTCGCCAAGCATCTGCGCGATGACCTCGAACTCGTCGACGGTGTCTACCCGGAGTTCAACGTCGAGGACTACCGCAAGGCAGAGGTCGCTCCCGTGTTCTTCGGTTCAGCCCTCAACAACTTCGGTGTGCAGGAGCTTCTCGACTGCTTCGTACAGATCGCTCCTTACCCGCAGCCTACGAAAGCCGAAGAGCGCATGGTGAAGCCCGACGAGCCGAAGTTCACCGGCTTCATCTTCAAGATCACGGCCAACATCGACCCGAACCACCGTTCGTGTATCGCCTTCTGCAAGGTCTGCTCCGGTAAGTTCCTCCGCAACCAGCCTTATTATCACGTGCGTCTCGACAAGACCGTGCGCTTCTCCTCCCCTACCCAGTTTATGGCACAGCGCAAGAGCACCGTCGACGAGGCTTGGCCGGGCGACATCGTCGGTCTGCCCGATAACGGCATTTTCAAGATTGGCGACACGCTGACCGAGGGAGAGCATCTCCACTTCCGCGGACTGCCTTCCTTCTCTCCGGAGCTGTTTAAGTATATCGAGAACGACGACCCGATGAAGTCGAAGCAGTTCCAGAAAGGTATCGAGCAGCTCATGAACGAGGGTGTGGCACAGATGTTCATCAACGAGTTCAACAACCGCCGCATCATCGGTACCGTGGGTCAGCTGCAGTTTGAGGTCATCCAGTACCGCCTCGAGCACGAGTATGGCGCCAAGTGTCGTTGGGAGCCCGTCCACCTCTATAAAGCTTGCTGGATAGAGAGCGATGATGCAGCCGAGCTCGACAACTTCAAGAAGCGCAAGTATCAGTACATGGCGAAGGACATTGAGGGCCGCGACGTCTTCCTTGCCGACTCCAGTTACGTGCTGAGCATGGCAGAGCAGGACTTCAAGCACATCAAGTTCCACTTCACCAGCGAGTTCTAAGGCGCTGGCGCTAAAGTATAATGAAGAAAGAAGAAAGAATACAGAGAGCAATTTGCTCTAATCTGTGTTCTTTCTTCTTTTTTTATAATAAGGTTGTTACACTTTGGTGGTTATTATTGGATACGTGTTAAATAAGAGTGTTCTTGGTGCATAACCTCATTTTACTGCTAAATAATGCTAAAATGTCACAATAACTAATTACGTTAGTTGGATAAAACGAAAACTATTAGTTACTTTGCAATTGTAACCAAGTAGACTCTTATGAAAAGACTGACAGCAAAGGAAAAAGAGATTATGGACATGTTCTGGCAGCATGGCCCCATGTTTGTGCGCGAGCTTGTTCAACTCTATCCCGATCCCAAACCACACTTCAATACAGTTTCCACTCAGGTAAGGATTCTTGAGAGCAATGGTTTCCTAAAACACGAGGCATTCGGAAACAGTTATCGTTATGTTCCCGCTATCAGCGAAAAAGAATATGGCAGACGGTCGTTGGGATCGGTCATAAAAGACTATTTCGACAATTCTTATCTCTCAGCCGTCAGTGCGTTCGTCAAGGAAGAGAAGATATCCGTTGATGAGCTCAAGAATCTGATTGATCAGATTGAGCACGGTGAGTGATCAGCCTTCTTTCGACAACCTAAAACAGAAACAATGGCGTACCTATATTATAACATGTAGCAATTCTGATAGCCGTGTTTTACATGTTCTATCGTTTGTTACTGAGCAAAGACCGCTTGCATCAGCTCAACCGGTTCGTCTTGCTGGGCACAGCAGCGGCTTCGTTCGTGTTGCCTTTGTGCGTGGTGACGATTCATCGTACAGAGGTGTTACCGGTTGTGCAGAACTCAGTGTCAAGTTCAGCTGTGACTACTGCGTCTGCCTCAACAGTTATTGCCTCACAGCCTTGGTGGCAACAGGCTCTGCCGATAGTCTATTGGATAGGTGTGATAGTCTTTTTAACATATATAACTTTCTCGCTATCAAGAGTGTGTATTCTCTTAAGCCGATGTGAGAAGCATCGGAGAGAAGACGGCACTGTGATAGCGGTCACGGACAGAGATGTTTCCCCGTTCTCTTGGATGTATTGGATCGTGATGTCGCGTAGCGATTACGCGCATCCCGACCGTGCCATCCTTTTGCATGAACAGGAGCATATCCGTCAGCATCACTCTTGGGATGTATTAATGGTGGATATTCTTACCTCACTGCAATGGTTCAACCCGGCTATGTGGATGCTGCGGTCTGATCTGTGCGATGTCCATGAGTATGAGGCTGACGCTGACGTATTGTCTGCGGGCGTGGACGCCCGCCAATATCAATACTTATTGGTGAGGAAAGCCATGGCTGCAGCAGGCTACTCGGTAGCCAATGGCATTAACCATAGCTCGCTCCGGCAACGAATAGCGATGATGAACCGCCATGACCCAGACAACTATTGTTGGATAAAAGCATTTTACATACTTCCTATTGTTGCAATTTCAATCTTCGCTTCGGCCAGAACTTTAATCGATTATAAGCTCGCACAGCCTAACCCGACTGGGACACTAAAGAGAAGCACGGTAGCAGTTCGTGAAAATGCGCCCGTCTCTAAAGCTCCGTTGAAAAATATAGATACAGTCCTTGTTGGAAAAGCAGAAGCATTGAAAGACACGACGACGGAATCGGATATTGATTCAGGGACCCGCTTGTATGATGTCTCAGAAAAGATGCCCATGTTTGTGGGCGGACCATCTGCACTTTTGTCCTATCTCGCAGCTAACACCCGGTATCCGGCTTCGGCTCAGAAATGGAATATACGTGGTCGCGTGGTAGTTGGTTTTGTCGTCAACGAAGACGGTTCTATCTCCGATGCCCAAGTAGTTTATAACGGAGCCACAGCACCTTCTTCAGGTGAAGAAAATAAAGCAGAGGAAAGAGGTGTTGCTGAAGGCCGTGCAGCCATTGAGGAAGAGGCCGTAAGGGTCATCTCATCAATGCCTCAATGGGAACCGGGAACAGAGGGCGGTAAAGCCGTGAAAGTAAGATATCACGTACCCTTATCATTTAATGTCGAGTAAATATGAAGCACGTTTTAATCTCATTGTTATGCATGCTCACCCTCACAGCGCATGCTCAGGAGACCCATGTCATTGAACCGGCTAATCTTGAGGTCAAGTATGTGGCTTATTATGAAGGCGATTATCTCAAGACCCATGGAAAGTTGAGCAATACTTTTATCTTGCGCTGCGGAAAGACAACAGCACAGTATTTCTGTAGGGAGAGCCTGTGGACAGATTCTTTAAGTTCTTCTCCAGAGGGATTTCATATCTGGTATGAGCATAAGATGGCCGAGTTGAAAAAATGGAAGAATGGTGGAGACCGCCCTACCCATCTTCCTGACTATGGAGAATGGATCTATCGCACCTTATCAAGCAATGTCACGTCAACTTATCGGAGTATGATGGGCGAAGGACTTGTGATCAGAGACTCTGCGCAAATGAACTGGACGCTGGTTGACGACTCTACGAAGTCGGTGATAGGATACGAGTGCCATCTTGCCGAGACAGATTTCAGAGGCCGGCATTGGAAGGCCTGGTACACGATGGATATTCCCGTAAGCTTAGGTCCTTGGAAACTGTCGGGGCTGCCGGGACTTGTCCTTGCTGCAGAGGTACCCGGACTGATGAATCTCAAGGCATATCAGGTAGCAACCCAGAATCTTACGCCCGTCACTTTTTATAATTACTTCGATAAGAAATTTACCGATATTCCCTTTGATAAATATCTCAGAAAGAGAGATACCGTGAGATACCCTAAAGGAACATTGATTGCCCCTCGGTTAGAGTTGAAATGATGCTAAAAATTGCTTTGCTCATAGTTTCTCTGTTGCTGTGTGTCTCTATTTCAGCGCAGACCCTTGTTACCGGCCGTGTCATTGACGACAACGGCAAGGCCTTGCCATCGGTTATCATCAAGCGATATGGTCCACAGCATAAGATGCAGGGATATGCCATGAGCAAGGATGATGGTGCCTTCTCTATCACGGCTGAGGTCGGAGACAGCCTTAATTTCAGCATGCTTGGTTTCAAGAGTCAGACATTTGCTGTCAAGGACAACATGAAACCACTGACCGTAAAAATGAGCAGTGGAGCTATTGAACTAAAAGAGGTGAAGGTAAAGTCGGACAGGGTGCATGAGCACGGCGATACAACGACATATATCGTCGGCGCCTACGCCAATAGCAATGATAGGAGCATTGGCGATGTGATCGCAAAGATGCCGGGCTTCGACGTGGATAAGTCGACGGGAAAGATCAGCTATGAAGGCAAGCCCATCAGCAAGTTCTATATCGAAGGTCTCGACATGCTCGGTGGCAAATACGGGGTGGCGACGAACACGCTGCCGCAAGGTGAGGTAGGCTCCGTGCAGGTCATGCGCCATCATCAGCCCATCCGAGTGCTTGAGGACTTCACCTATACCGATGACGCTGCTGTGAACATCAAGATGAAGAACTCAGCCAAGAGCCATTGGGTGACCTCATGGAAAGCCGGCGGAGGATATGGCGACAATCATTCTGACGGTGGGGACGGCGACAACGCCTTATGGCTCCTTGAAGGGTTCGGACTGAGGCTGAAATCAGACTTCCAGACGATGCTGACCTATAAGACAAACAACACTGGACTCGACATCAGCCGCGAGTCGACAAACCTCTTCGATCTCAGTAGTCTCGAGCGCCAGCAACCCAAGGACTTTATCGCGTTGTCAGCTCCATCAGCATCCGGTATCAAGAGTAACCGAAGTCTCTTTAATCGCAGTCATGCGGTCACAGCCAACATCATGAAGCGTCTGAACGAAGCCTCGCAGCTGAATCTCCAGCTTGTTTATAACAATGAGCGGAACAAGGCATGGGGACAGCGGATGACGGAATATAAGAGGCTCAATGGAAGCAAGGTCATTAGCAACAGTAAGTCTTGGCGAGAGACGAACAACGATCTCTATGCGCTGCTCAAATATGAGCACAACTCAGACAAGAGCTATTTGCGCAACTCGCTGTCGGGAGATATGGAATGGCTCGATCAAAGACTGACAGAGACCGGCACTGATCCACACACTCAGCGGGCAATGGTTCCGGTGTTCGACTTCCGCGATGACCTCTACGTTATCCAGAAATATGGAAAGGCTCTATTCTCTTTCTATTCCAACAACACCATCCAGAACCGTCCGCAACATCTTTATGTTGACTCGCTGACGACGCAGAATATCTCTCAGCGGTTCTATTCTACCGATACCTATGGCATGGGCGGATGGAAAGTCGGTGCGTTCAGTCTGAGCTTGAAGTTGGGCGTCAAGGGCCTCCTGCGGTATATTAATACGTCGGCCTACGGGCTTCCTGATTCTCTCGGCAAGACTTCGGACAAGAGCCATTTCGGCTATGCCAAGGTCTACGCCAGTCCGGAGGTCGAATATGGCACGACCGATGTCAAGTTCACTGTCTCCGTGCCTTTTGAGGAATCTTACTACAAATACAGTGAGGACAAAGGCCGGAATCGTTTCGATGTCTCGCCGAATGTCAACCTCCGCTGGGATATGACGTCGAGACTGTCGATGAGTCTCAATGGTGACTACAGCGTTGAGCCACTCGACTTCAACCGCTTCTACAGGGCTCTCATCATGCAGGACTATCTGTACCTCAATCAGGGATACAGCGGATACGAAGCTGTCAGGAGCAAGACGCTGAGATACTCCCTTCGTTATCGCAATGCGCTGAAAGGTACCCATCTGATGGCTTCAGTCTCGCGATCCTTCAATACCAATCCTTATACGATGACGCGTGAGTTTGTTGGTGACTATATCATCCTCGGTACCCAGCCGATGGAGACGAAGGAAGATAGTTGGAGAAGCAACTTGATGGCGCAACAGGGACTGCCGTGGCTCAATGGTAAACTGTCGTTCAGAGCTTTTTATACGCACAACAATTCGAGAATGTTGCAGGATGAAGCGTTGCTCACCTCCAAATACAACATTCTCAACACCAGCGGCTCCCTCTACCTGTCACCTTACAAAGACATGACGGTCACTTACACCTTAGGCTATTCGTATAATGACATGAAGACGAAGAACAGCAGCCGCACCTCGTTTGACCGCTGGCAGCATGAACTGTCTGTGGTCGTGCCTTTAAGCCGGTACCGCCTCCAGCTCGATGGAGAGTACAATCACAATCAGATCACGGCAAACAAGTATAAAGACATCTTCTTCACCGACTTCACTATTGGCTATAAGGCCAAACACTTCGATATAGACCTGAAGGCGAGCAACTTGTTCAATAAGAAAGAATATGCTACCTCGATGGTCGCCAACCTGACAACGATTCGGTCTACGACGAAGCTTCGTGGAAGAGAATTCTTCGTGGCGCTGGTCTATAAGCCGTAGAAATAATAGGGATGAAAATACAACATATTATGCAAAAAATACTCGTTATCTTTGTAATGCTATCCCTATATCAGGGATCTATCCTGGCTCAAATGAATCGAGTCATTGAACCGGCCATTCTGGAGGTTCGCTATGACTCATGGCAGAAGGAGCACGACGATGCTTACATTCTGAGAGTGGGAAAGACCGTGAGCCAATTTTTCAGCTATTTTCAGAATAGGACAGATAGTATGGATGTTACAAGCGAAGTGACATCTAAGATTGCCCTTAAAGAATTTCTGGAGGCTGACGACAGAAGTCCTGACAGGTCAAAGCGTCTGAAGGCAAGCACAATAAGCAGAGAGCTGATATATCAGAATCTTACTACTGGCAAACTGACTCTGTACAGCAATTATGCTTGGGAGTATTATACTTATGAAGAAGATATACCTCAACAGAAATGGCTCATCAACTTAGATTCTACAAAGACTATCTTGGGGCAGAAATGTCACTATGCAACGACACAGTTTCGTGGGAGAGTGTGGAAGGTCTGGTTCGCAGAAGGAATACCAGTAAGTCTTGGTCCTTGGAAATTGCATGGGCTCCCAGGTCTTATCCTTGAAGCCGTTGCAGATAATGGCTTTATCAAACTCTCGGCAGTCAGTATAAAAACAAAAAACATTACGCCTGTAACGCTTTATAATTGGAGAAAAGAGAAATATTATAAGCTGACAAGAGAGAAGTTCCTTAAGTATAAGAACCGCCCGCGGTCAATACCTTATGCGAACAAGACTGTTCCAGCAAGCCCGTATATTGAATTAGAATGACATTCTCATAGGTATCAAGGCAGTTCCAAAGCGTGGAACAGGCAGTTCCAAAGCGTGGAACAGACAGTTCCAAAGCGTGGAACAGACAGTTCCAAAGCGTGGAACGGACAGTTCCAAAGCGTGGAACAGACCGTTCCAAGCCATGGAATCAACCAAATTAGAACGACATCATGAAGTTGAACCTCAGGCCCCACTTATCGACATTCGGCAGATCCTTGTAGGTCAGGCGGCGGACATAGTCGACACCGAAGAACTTGAAGATATTGTGGATGCCGACGAGCGCCTCCCAGTAAGGTTTGTTGCTCATGATGTGGCTCTCCGAGGGAAACTGTAGAAGCATCGGGTCATTGGGATGGAGCGTAGGATTGTTTTTATCCGTCAGATGTCCCCACATGCCTTTGATGCCAAGGAACTCACGCCACTTGAGCTTCTTGATCAAGGGGATTCGATTGAAGAGTTTACCATTGAGATCCCACTGCGCGCCCCAGAAGACATAACGGTCGTTGAGGAACTCCATGTTGCGCATGAGGTTGAACGTCTCTTCGTTAGCATCAGCGAGGTAGGTCAGGCTCACAGGCGGCATGCAGAGCAACGGGAACGGTACTTTGTTCCACTGAGCGCGACCCACGACATGCATGTTGATATATCCCCATGAGCCGAGCCACTGCCGTTTGTACAGCCGCAGCTCCGTCATGTTGGAGCGGTAGTCGCCACCTAAGAAGCCCTTGAAGCCGATGGTATGAGTGAGCTCAAACACCGGAGAGTCCATATTGATCGGCCAGCGACGCTGCTTCGTGTTGATATAGCTCTGATGAGGATTGAGCCGGATGGTGCCCGAGAGCTCCGTCGTGCGGAAATCGTAGAACTCCGGCATGCCGTTGACAGGCAGGAAATGGAGGTCACCGGCGACCTTATCCTTCTCCGTCTTCAGACTGGCCTTGTAGCTCAATCCCCAGTCGTTTTCATAGATGAACGACAACTTCTGCATGTTGTAGAAGTACATCTGCTTCACTTTCTGGAAGCGGAACGACTCGAAGACATTATCCTTGTTGTTCGTGAGATATTTGTCCGACGGTGCCATGAGATCGTAGGTCGACTCGAAGGTGAGGTTGCGCATCGGGAATTCGAACGGCGACTTCTCCTTGCGGTTGAACGAATAGGTCAGCTGCGAGTCATAGTACCACTTGTGGCTGCTCGTGCCATATGCTGCAAAGCCATTCCAGAAGAGATGCGGACTGAGGTCGGCCATCGTACGACCGGAGACACGCCAGCGGTAGCCATCGACAAAGTTATGGGAGATAAGCGTGGAGATAGGGCCAAAGTCGAAATAGTCCTTCGAGCCCGGCTTGCCTGTCTCGACATAGTTCTCAAAGACCATGCGGGCGATGATACTCATCCATCCGAAGTTCTTACTCTTCGTCATACGATAGACGAAATAGTCCATATTGCTCTCACCTTGTGTCAGTGGTATCGGTCGGCTCTCTCTCCAGAAGACATCGTTGCGGATGCGTGCACTCGGCTCCTCCTTCGTTAAGGCTTTTCCTCGAAGCTCCTTGTCGTCTATGGGCTCAAAACTATACATACCCAGTTTCGTATCACGGACGACGAGCATACGGGGCAGAATAGACGTGAAGCGTATTTCAGCCTTCATGTCGTCGTCGGTCAGTGTCCACTGTCCGTCGGGGAGCTTGGAGAACTTCTGTGTGACCTGCATGTTATCCACAAAGTTGACATCACTCTTCTTCGGAATCTGCAAGAAGCACTCCTTGACCTGATAAGCAGAGTCCTTCGTGATATACATCTGTCCTTTGAAACCAAAGTCCTGCTGGTTGGCAGGATAGAAAAGAACATGGTAGCAGGAGTCGCGGTCCACCTTCACCGTGTCTTCGATATAGAAATGGTAGAAGCTGATGGCCGTGCGGCCTAAAGGACTCGGAAAAGGGTACTGAAGGAGCCGGACATAGTCGTCGTAGATATTGACGTCCTGGAACACCTCTTTCAGCACGGTGTTGAGCATGTCGCCCGTCTGGAAGATCTTGTTCATTCCCGATGAGCGTGTTGCCTCAATGACATCAAGGTCACGCTTGGGGTCGCGACGATAGAGGTGCTTTGTGATCTGCTCATTGACCATCAATGGAAGGATCAGCTTTGTGGAGTCGAGCGGCGACTTCTCCACCTGATTGCGGAACCACGCCTTGCGCTTGTGTTTGACCGTGTCGACCTGGTTCTCGGAGAGCGTGATCTTCTGATATTTCTGATAGGAATAATAAGGCTTAAGCGCGAGGTTCGTCTCTTTCTTGCGCGCGATGACCTTACGCATGAGCTCTACAGCCGGGTTGTTCTTACGGCTGTAGCGCTTGCGATGCGACTTCACGGTGACGCCGGTCAGCGCGATAGACTGTGGCTTAAGCTTCACTGTGATACTGTCGGTGGAACGATCGAGGGTGACGTGCTGCTTGACATATCCCACACAACTCACCACGATGGCGTTGCCTACATGACGAGGAAGTTCAAACTTCCCCTCTCCATCAGTCGTGATCGAATGATGGAGATTAGGAAGGAAGATGCTGGCATAAGGTACACCATAACCATCGTCGGCATCTACCACGACGCCACGGATCTGGGCACCTGCAGCCATGAAGAATAAGAGAGAAATAAATATACCTATTAACCGCTTATACATTATTTATTATACTTTCATCGATTATACTTCCTGAATTGCGGTGCAAAGGTAAAAACTTTATTCCAAAAATGAGTTTCCAAAATGGACAAAAAAGTATAACTTTTCGCCACTACGGTTGAAATCAATGCGGATATTGCATGTTCGCGGGCGTCAGATGCTCAAGGACCTCAGTGAGGAACTTGCGGGCTTCCCACTTCGCCATTGGCAAGTCGTGGAGAAGGTAATTGCCACAGTCGCGCGGAGCAGCACCGGGAATTTCGCCTTCGTAGTCGGCAATGAACTTGAAAGTGCGGCGCATGAGGTCCGCGATATCCTGAGGCTCGAGGTCGCCACGGAGCAAGAGATAGTTGCCTGTCAGGCAGCCCATAGGGCCCCAATAGATGACACGGTCTTTCCACTCTGCATCATTCCGGAGGAAGGTGGCAGCCAGATGCTCGATGGTATGGAGCGCACCCGGATGAACAACGGGCTCACGGTTCGGCTCTTTCATGCGGATATCGAAAGTTGTGATGGTCTCACCGCCTACCTCATCCTTGCGGGAGACATAGATGCCACGAAGCAGTTTCTCGTGGTTAATGGTAAATGATGGTATCTTATTCATGATTATTCTATTGATTTAATAAACGCACGGGTGACCTCAAAACTGTCTTCTGCCGCACGATCCCAGAAATCGAAATATTGTGAAGCCTTAGAGTCTTTCAACGGCACATCGCTGATGACACGGAAAGAGACGAACGGTGTCTTGTAGATAAAACAAGTCTGAGCTATCGAGCAGCTCTCCATATCCACAGCAGTAGCATTTGGGAAATGGTCGAGGATCTCCTGCATCTTCTGCCGCGAATCGACAAACCAGTCACCGCTCACCGTCAAGCCACTCTTAATCTTCTGACCTTCTGGCATCTTTACCGCCAACGCCTTTTCAATGAGTGTAGGATTAGCTTTAAACCGCGGTGGCATGCCGATGATCTGACCGAAACTTGCATTGTCACCACAATAAGCATCATGATAGACACACGCTGAGGCTACAACGACATCCAACGGATTAAGATCCGTGTCTGCACCACCCGCGCAGCCTGTCGAGATAATGAGGTCGGGATGATAATGGTCTATCATCTCCACGGCACCGATGGCTGAGTTCACTTTTCCGATGCCACACTGCTGGAGCACCACCTCATGGTCGCCCATGGTACCGACAACAAAGTCTTTGTGATTGCAGCGCTCTGTGGTAGCATTGTCAAGCAATGAGCGAAGCTGAGCGAGCTCCTTGTCCATTGCAACTATGATTCCTAACTTTTTCACAACAATAAACTCCTATTTGTATGCAAAGTTATGAAAAAATTGCTACCTTTGCGCCAAAATAAACAGAAAACTTATGAAAACGTTGAAGAAATGCCTGCCGGACATTCTGGCCGTGGTATTGTTTATCGTGTTAGCAGTGGCTTATTTTGCTCCTGCCGACTTTGAAGGCCGTATCCTCTACCAGCACGATGCATCCGCCGGTGTGGGCGCAGGCCGCGAAGCAGACCAATATCAGCAGAAGACGGAGAAGACAACACGTTGGACCAATGCGCTGTTCAGTGGTATGCCTACTTACCAGTCGTCTCCGCATTATACGAGTGACAATATCATCATTCAGGCCGGCAATCTTTACCACCTCTGGCTGCCCGACTATGTGTGGTACCTCTTCGCCTACCTCCTGGGCTTCTATATCATGCTGCGCGCTTTCGACTTCAAGCAATATCTTGCAGCATTAGGCTCCATCGTGTGGGCTTTCTCCAGCTATTTCCTCATTATCATTGCTGCCGGTCACTTCTGGAAGGTCATGGCACTGGCTTATCTCCCACCAATGATCGGTGGTCTCGTGCTTGCCTACCGTGGCAAATACCTGTGGGGCTTTATCGTAACTGCTATCTTTACAGCGTTCGAGATCAAGGCCAACCACGTACAGATGACCTATTATTATCTGTTCGTTATCCTCTTCATGGTCATTGCCTGGCTCGTCATGGCTATCCGCCAGCACAAGATGGCCCGTTTCTGGAAAGCGTCGGGTGTGGCTGCCGCAGCTGCAGTAATCGGTATCTGCATCAACTTGCCAAACCTCTATCATACCTGGCAATATCAGAAAGAGAGCATGCGCGGTAAAAGCGAGCTCGTGAAGAAAAATTCTGCTGAGCAGACCTCGAGTGGCCTCGACCGCGATTATATCACGCAGTGGAGCTACGGCATCGATGAGACATGGACGCTCCTCGTGCCTAATGTGAAAGGTGGCGCGAGCGTGCCTATGGCCAACAACGAAAAGGCCATGGAGAAAGCTGACCCACAGTATATGCAGGCTTATCAGCAGATCGGTCAATACTGGGGTGAGCAGCCGGGAACGAGCGGCCCTGTTTATGTAGGTGCTTTCGTGCTCATGCTCTTCATTCTCGGACTGTTCATCGTGAAAGGTCCAATGAAATGGGCACTCTTTGCAGCAACAGTGCTGTCTATCCTGCTCTCGTGGGGCCATAACTTCATGGGCTTCACCAACTTCTTCATCGATTACATTCCGCTTTATTCGAAGTTCCGCACGGTGGCGTCGATCCTCGTCATCGCAGAGTTTACGATCCCGTTGCTCGCTATGCTGGCATTAAAGAAGATTATCGACGAGCCCGACACGCTGAAGAAGAACAAGAAATGGTTCTGGGTATCCTTCGGTCTGACGGGCGGCATTGCATTGCTTTTCTATATTGCTCCGACGCTCTTCTTCCCCAACTATATCTCAACGGCCGAGATGCAGCAGTTCGGACAGATCGCTCAGCAGGGTGCCGAGGCTTCGCAGTTCGTCAGCGGCCTGGAGGCAAATCTGACGTCTGTCCGCGAATATATCTTCACCTCGGATGCTCTTCGCTCCTTCATCATCGTAGCTATCGGCACGATTATCCTGCTCCTCTTCTATAAGAAAAAACTCAATGCTAAGTTCACCGTAGGCTGCATCACTCTGCTTTGTCTCGTTGATATGTGGCAGGTCGACAAGCGCTATCTCAACGACGGCATGTTCGTAGAGAAGAGCGTGCGCGACACCCCACAACAGATGACGGAGACTGACAAGATCATTCTCCGCGACAAGGGTCTCGACTACCGTGTATTGAACCTCGCTTCTAACACATTCAACGAGAATGAGACCTCTTACTATCACAAAAGCATCGGTGGCTATCATGCTGCCAAGCTCCGCCGCTATCAGGAGATGATTGAGACGTATATTGCTCCGGAGATGCAGAAGATGATGCCGGCCATCGCTCAGGCAGGCGGTGACATGACGAAGGTCAATGGCGATTCTATCTTCCCGGTCCTCGATATGCTCAATGCTAAATACTTCATCCTCCCGTTGCAGAACAACCGTACGGTACCTTTGCAGAACCCGTACGTTAATGGCAATGCATGGTATGTGGACAAGCTCTATTACGTCGACAATGCCAACGAGGAGATCGACAAGGTAGGTAAGATCAACCTCAAACATGAGGCTGTGGCTGACAAGAAGTTTGAACAGCAGCTCGGCAAGGCTGTGACACAGGACGGTGAGTCGATGGTCACGCTGAAGAGTTATGAACCTAACCACCTCGTGTATGAGGCTAAGTCGGACAAGGGTGGCGTGCTCGTCTTCTCAGAGATCTATTATCCTGGATGGACGGCAACAGTGGATGGTAAGAGTGTAGAGCTCGGCCGTGTCAACTATATCCTCCGTGCCCTACAGATCAAGCCGGGCAAGCATGAGGTAGTGCTCGACTTCCATCCAGCTACGATTGGTGAAACCGAGACAGTGGCTTACATTGCCTACGCCCTTCTCGCTATCCTCATCGCCCTCGGCATCTATACAGAGTGGAGAAAGAAGAAATTAGCTGTAAACAAAGAATGAAATTGAACTATAAAATATCATCATGGAAAGGAGCAATGGCAACAATGCTGTTGCTCCTCTTTTTGCCTATAAGCACTCTTCGGGCAAGCAATGCCTCGGAGGCACGTGGTTTATTCAACAATGCCTGGCGTATGTTCACCTCACCCAACGGCTGTTCACTGAGCTATTCAGTAAACATCATTGGTATCTATAAGACGGCAGGAACTATCTGGGTGAAAGGAAAAAGACAACATTATCAGGAGAAACGTTATTGTGGATGGTCCGGCCCCAAGTATTTCTATAAGGTCGACCTGAAGAAAAGAACAGTAGACTTCCATAATCCTAACTCGGCTAAGCGCGATAAGTATCTCTCGAAGTTCACCTTTTCACCCAACGACTATAACTTTAGTTGGGCAAATTCGAAAGAAGGTCTCGTCATCACGATGGAAGGAAAGGATGGCATCAAGAGTAGCATCAAGCATGCCAAGCTCGTGCTTGACCGCCACACCCACTACCCCATTGCCGTCAAAGTTCGTGTGGCTTTCTTCTGGACAACGGTGAAGATCAGCAATTTTCATCCAGGCATCAATAACGATGATATCTTCGATTATCCTGCTGCCCGCTTCAAAGGCTTCAAGTTCACGAATCACTGGCCGGAATAATTCATCATCCACATTGCCTACCCTTCCTACGGAGTCTCAACCCCGCTGCCTCACCGCCTCAAAGAGCAGGATGGCAGCGGAGACGGAGACATTGAGCGAATCGAGTTGACCTTTCATCGGGATGCGGATATGAGCATCGGCGGCATTACGCCAAATATTCGTGAGCCCAGTCGACTCTGTACCCATGACGATAGCGGTACCCCGCCGCATATCTGTGTCATAATAAAGCTTAGAATCCTGAAGCTGAGCGGTCAAGATCTGAATACCTTTGCTCTTCAAAAAACGGATGCACTCCTCTGAAGAGCAAGCCACGGTAGGCACGGTGAAGATAGCGCCAATACTCGACCGGATGAGGTTCGGATTATAAAGATCTGTCAACGGATCACACACAATGACGGCATCAGCTGCCGCAGCATCAGCAGAACGCAGCACTGCACCAAGGTTGCCGGGTTTCTCCACACGCTCAAGAACCATGAGAAGCGGGTTATCGGGAAGCTTCAGATCTTCAAGACGCGTTGTCTTCACTCTCATCTGGGCAATGACGCCCTCCGTGCCTTCCCGATAAGCCACACGACCATAGACCTTCGGAGAGACCTCATAGCCATGGCCTTCATGCAGC
Source organism: Prevotella sp. UBA2725 (assembly GCA_002353825.1). Classification (GTDB taxonomy): domain Bacteria; phylum Bacteroidota; class Bacteroidia; order Bacteroidales; family Bacteroidaceae; genus Prevotella. The sequence continues at coordinate 63,953 of DEKJ01000017.1, forward strand.
AGAGACATGATCTCTGCTGCACCTTCGTAGCCTTCAAGAATCTCAGGACAGACAAACAAAGTGTCAAGCTCATAACCCGAATGGAGACAATGAAGCACTTCACGGCCCCCCTCCACAACAAACAACCCTTCCAATTTTCTCTCTGCAGACTTCTGCTGCAGCAGAATGAGATGTTTGATCTTTGGGTTCTGTGTGCTTGTTATGATTTCTTTTTCCATGTCTATGCTTCTCTTTTCTCACAAAATTACGAAATACCCTCCGATTGACCAAACTTTTCCGTAACTTTGTCAGCAACAACTTCCAATGATATTTCTCACACGGATCTTAAAGATTATAAAGATTGTTACGCCGCTTCGCGGCTACACGTACATTGCTTCCCATATAAAATTGCACGTAGCATAGCATCACCGCGTAATCGGCGAAGCCGAAAATCATTAAGATCTTTAAAATCCGTGTGAGAAAAAATCAATCCGTATGAGAAAAGAGTCAATAGAAAATAAGAATTATCATCAAGAAAAATAGGAACAATGGAATTTAGAACAATCGTAGATATTCCCGAAAGCCAATGGAAAATTGAACCCATGGAGCGCATGCTTTTTGTGGGTTCCTGCTTTGCAGATAATATAGGTAAGCGCTTCACGGATGAACACTTCCGAACGGTGGTCAATCCTTACGGTGTGATGTACAATCCCGCAAGCATCCTTCACACAGTCAAACGGCTCATGGATGATAATGCCATGCCTTTTCAAGAAGACGAACAAGGCACCGCCGTCTTCACCCTCGGCACGAACCATGTCTATATCCTTAAGGAGACGGGGGAGATTGTCGATAATTGTAGGAAGCGTCCACAACGCCTTTTCCAGGAGAAGGAATTGTCTATTGATGAGTGTGCCGACTATCTCCGTCAAGCCATCGACTGCATCCTTTCGCGTTATCCCAAGGTCCGTTTTATCCTCACGGTCTCTCCTATCCGCTACCGCAAGTATGGATACCATGGCTCACAACTATCGAAAGCCACGTTACTGCTTGCAATTGACAAATTAATATATGATCTGCCGTTGCGGGCGGCCAATTACTTCCCCTCTTACGAGATCATGAATGATGAGCTGCGCGATTATCGGTTCTATAAGCCCGACATGCTACATCCTTCCGACCAGGCTGTGGATTACATCTTTGAACGACTTGCAGACGCATATTTCTCTGATGCCACCCGTGCATTCTTGAAGGAATGGGAGCCTATCCGTGAAGCCCTCAACCATCGCCCTTTGCACCCGGAGAGTGAAGAATATCAACGGTTCAAGCAACAAACAGAAGAACGTCTCCACGCCTTCGAAGAGAAATACGCTTCGCATTCGCTTCGCTAAAGAATAAAGAATAGAGAATAAAGAAGACAGAATACAACAAAACACTTGCAGGGGCAATAAACCTTATACAAGTTTATCGCCCCTGCAATATGTCCTTGAAAGTAATCAACATCCCTCCCTTTAGGGAGGGCTTGGGTAGGCCTGGAGGGCTTGGGTAGGCCTTCTTTTATTCTTTATTTGCTCTCTTCCTCTCCAGATGGTCGAGGATGATCTTACGCATACGCATCGACTTCGGGGTCACCTCCACGTACTCATCTTCCTTGATGTACTCGAGGCACTCCTCTAAGCTCATGACAGTCTTCGGTACGATGTGAGCCTTCTCATCTGAACCACTCGCACGCACGTTCGTGAGCTGCTTAGCCTTGCACACGTTGACCACAAGGTCATTGTCGTGAACGTGCTCACCGACAACCTCACCGGCATACACTTCCTCACCCGGATCGATGAAGAACTTACCACGGTCCTGAAGTTTATCGATAGCATAAGCGTAAGCTGTACCCGTATCCATGGATACCATTGAGCCATTGGTACGGCGAACAATCTCACCCTTGTACGGCTGATACTCTTTATAACGGTGAGCCATGATAGCCTCACCCTGGCTGGCCGTAAGCACATTGGTACGCAAACCGATGATACCACGAGAAGGAATATCAAATGTGATGTTCACACGGTCGCCCTCAGTATCCATACCCGTGAGGTCACCCTTACGGCGTGTCACCATATCAACCATCTTAGAAGAATACTCCTGCGGCACGTTGATGTCGAGCTCCTCAATAGGCTCGCACTTCACACCGTCGATCTCCTTGTAGATAACCTGCGGCTGACCGACCTGAAGCTCGTAGCCCTCACGACGCATCGTCTCAATGAGCACTGAGAGATGAAGCACACCACGACCTTTGACGATCCAACGGTCTGTGTAACCCTCAACAGGATCGACACGCAGTGCGATATTCTTCTCCAGCTCCTTCATCAGACGGTCGTTGATCTGGCGGGAAGTGCAGTATTTACCCTCACGGCCGAAGAAAGGAGAGTCGTTGATGGTGAAGAGCATCGACATCGTCGGCTCATCAACAGCGATAGGAGGCAGTGGCTCCGGGTTCTCGAAGTCAGCGATCGTATCACCAATCTCGAAGTTCTCCAAACCGATGACAGCACAGATATCGCCACTGTCAACGCTGTCCACACGCTTGTGTGTGATACCCTCGAAAGTGTGGAGTTCCTTGATCTTTGTCTTCTCCTGCGTACCGTCGCGGTGGCAGATCGTGATGTTCATGCCATCCTTCAGGGTGCCACGATGAACACGGCCCACTGCAATACGACCAGTATAGTTACTATAGTCGAGAGATGTTATCAACATCTGCGGTGTACCCTCAAGGTGCTTAGGAGCAGGGATGACCTCTACGATCTTGTCGAGCAGATAGTCGATGTTGTCTGTAGGAGTCTTATAGTCAGGACCCATCCAGCCGTTCTTAGCTGAACCGTAGACGACCGGGAAGTCAAGCTGATCCTCTGTAGCGTTCAGGTCGCACATGAGGTCGAAGACCATCTCGTAGACCTGCTCAGGACGGCAGTTAGGCTTATCGACCTTGTTCACGACGACGATAGGCTTCAATCCGATCTTCAGGGCTTTCTGCAGCACAAAACGCGTCTGCGGCATCGGGCCTTCGAAAGCATCGACCAACAGCAGGCAGCCATCGGCCATGTTGAGCACACGCTCTACCTCACCACCGAAGTCGGAGTGACCCGGGGTATCGAGGATGTTAATCTTTACTCCTTTCCATTTTATAGAGACATTTTTAGAAAGAATCGTTATCCCTCGCTCGCGCTCCAGGTCATTGGAGTCGAGCACTTCGCCGCTCTCATCCTTTCCGTCGCGGAAAAGCTTTCCGGCGAGCATCATCTTGTCGACCAGCGTAGTCTTACCATGGTCAACGTGCGCAATCACTGCAATGTTACGAATGTCTTGCATCGTTTTTACCTTAAACTATTAATGCTTTAATCTATTTGGCTGCAAAATTACAAAAAATAGTTGTGAAAACATTGCTAATAGCCGAAATTTTAGTAACTTTGCAACCGCATTTCCGGAGAGGCCGGAGCATTCGAGGCTGTCGGGGTTGTGATTAAGGCCTGCAGACGACTAAAGGATGTCATTGATGCACCAACAAATTAATCAAAATTCAACAAATGTATTTAGACAAAGAGAAAAAGGCTGAGATCTTCAGCAAGTATGGCAAGGGTACCACAGACACTGGTTCAGCAGAGGCACAGATCGCTCTGTTCACTTATCGTATCGCTCACCTCACTGAGCACGTTAAGGCTAACCACAAGGACTTCGTGACCACTCGCTCTCTGACTCAGCTCGTAGGTAAGCGTCGTCGCCTCCTCACTTATCTCAAGGCTCGCGACATCAACCGCTACCGTGAGATCGTGAAGGCTCTCGGACTGAGAAAGTAAAGAGCTGTCGGCCTTGCCGGCCCCACCCCTACCCCTCCCCCATCCAGGGGAGGGAGAGATTACTTACAAGAAGCACTTACTCACCTGATAAGAAGCAGTTGTAGACATTTAAAGGCGACCTGTTGGTCGCCTTTTTACGTATCATCCTCATTAATAGTCGACTCCCTCACAAGCATCACCTCTTGGAAGTAATTAGCCCTTCCCCTGGATGGGGGGGAGGAAGGGGTGAGGGCCTAGAGGGCCGAAAATTTCTTCTTTCCCCTCACATAGTACTCCCACAATATACTGATGTTCAACCGCTCAGGCACAGGGTTGAGCGTCCTCGTGGCAGCGATTTCTTTCCGGTCCTTGTCAAACTCATGCTTCCACTTATGGAAAGCACGGCGACCACGGATCACAGCTTTGAAGTCACCCACATTATGCTGTAGGATCAGCATCTCGAAAGCCGCAAGCCAGTCGAGGAAACAACGCATACGCATCACCCCTTTCAGTTCATCGTCGGGCAAGTTCTTATAGAGCATCGTCAGACTATTCCTAAAGTTGAGAAATGTCTTCATTGGATTACTCTTCGGCAAGGTACCGCCACCGACATGATAGACCTCACTCTCAGGATAACACACGATACGCCGTCCGCGCTGACGCAGTCGCCAACAGAGATCGATCTCCTCGCAGTGGGCAAAGAACCGTCCGTCTAAGCCCCCTACCCTCCAATAATCTGAAGAGCGGATCAGCAGGCATGCTCCCGTTGCCCACAACACATCCTGCGTATAGTCGTATTGACCCTCATCGCGCTCCACCGTATTGAAGATTCTCCCACGGCAGAAAGGATAACCGTATCGATCAAGGAAGCCACCGCAAGCTCCCGAATATTCGAAGCTGTCCTTATCAAACTCTGACAACAGCTTCGGCTGACACGCTGCCACATCCCCGTGGGCATCCATAAACTCGACAAGCGGGGTAAGCCAGTGGTGTGTCACCTCAACATCGGAATTGAGCAAAACATAGTAGTCAGCCTTAATCTTTGCCAAGGCGCGGTTGTAACCCTCCGCAAAACCATAGTTCTTGTCAAGGCGCAGCGTCTTGACAATCGGGAACTTCTCAGCAAGCATCTCTAAGGAACCGTCAGTGGAGGCATTGTCTGCCACCCACACGTCAGCCTCATCTTTTGAATACTTGACAACGGTAGACAGATAGGTCTCCATCATCTTCCGCCCATTCCAGTTGAGGATCACTACTGCTGTTCTCATAATAACTGAGCTTTGAGTGCACTCTTATCAAAATTGAAATCACCGAGCTTCACGCGTACGATCTCGTTGTCCAGTCGGTCGTTGTCATCCGAAGGCGGAAGCTCTACGCGGATATAGTTCTTTGTGAAACCATGCATCGCCTTGCCATGCGCAGCCTTCTCAAAGAGCACCTCAGCCTCCTTGCCGATATGCTCGGCATAGAAAGCGAGAGTCTTCTCATCCGACAGTTTCAGCAACCGGTGTACACGTTCCTTCTTATCTTTGTCCGGCACTATATAATTAATGTGTAAAGCCGATGTCCCCGGGCGCTCAGAGTAAGGGAAAACGTGGAGCTGGGTCACTGGCAATGACTTGATGAACTCATAACTGTCCTCAAAGCACTCCGGTGTCTCTCCACGACACCCTACCATGACATCGACACCAATGAAGGCATCGGGCATCAACTTCTTGATAAGATGGATCTTATGCGCAAAGACATCGCGGGTATAGCGACGGTGCATCAGTTTCAGCACCTCATCACTGCCACTCTGCAAGGGGATGTGGAAATGTGGCATGAAAGCACGACTATGCGCACAATAGTCGATAAGTTCATCGTCGAGCAGGTCCGGCTCCAACGAACTGATGCGGAAGCGCTGGATACCTTCCACGCCATCGAGCGCCTTCACAAGGTCGATAAACTTTTCACCTGTTGTCTCACCGAAGTCACCGATGTTCACACCTGTGAGCACAATCTCTTTACCTCCCTCGCGCGCTGCCTGCTCAGCCTGCTCTACGAGCGAAGCAATGGATGGGTTACGCGAAAAGCCACGCGCATAAGGAATGGTACAATACGTGCAGAAATAGTTACAGCCGTCTTGCACCTTCAGGAAATAACGGGTACGGTTACCGCGTGAGCACGATGGCTGGAACGTCTTGATGTCCTTCGTCTTGACATGGTGGAAGAGGTGGCGGTGGCCGTCGTTACCCTCTTCCTGAGTAGCGGGCTGTGTCCAGGCATCATTAAGATATTGTATGAGATTAGCCTTCTCATTGGAGCCGAGCACAAGATCCACACCGTCCATCTTACTCACTTTCTCGGAGTCGAGCTGTGCATAGCATCCCGTGACAACCACGAAGGAGCCGGGGTTCTCACGCACCATGCGGTGGATAGCCTGGCGACATTTATGATCCGCCATCTCCGTCACGGAACATGTGTTGATGAGACAGATATCTGCCGTCTCACCCGCCTGCGCCTCAACCACGCCCATCTCGCGCAGGAGCTTGGCAAACGTGGAGGTCTCGGAGAAGTTGAGCTTACAGCCCAATGTATAAAAAGCCGCTTTCTTTCCCTGGAAAGCTGATGTGTCTATCATATTACTGTTTAATCATTCTATTGATGTGCAAAGGTACGGCTTTCTGAAGACTTCCGAATGATATCCTTGCAGATTTTTAATTCCATACCTTTGTCAATCGTCATAATAATGCTATCTTTGCATGCAAGAGAAATACGCATGGACAGATTTTATACCGATGAAGATTTAGACTTCGGACAAGACGACAGTTGGAGCAATGACTTCAACGACGCCTCATACGACTTACCTCCCGGCACGGACAGTGTTCACAACTGGGACTATTTCGAACCGGAGGACGACGAGCCGGAGCAGCCGTTCGACTTTGGCAACAGGCAGGCGGACCGTTACGATGACGATCTGCCCGAACAGTTGCGTGCGCTCCTTGAGATGATTCGGAAGCAGCCGTGGCAGATCACCGCGGCCAAGTCGTTCTATGAACAAGCGCTGTTCATGCAAGATTATGAAGACGATGCGGAGATTGTGGGGTATATGAATTACTTCCCAACGTACCGCGACATGACGGTGGCACAGCTCCGGAGCTATTTCACTATCCGCAAGCAACTGCGTCTCGGCAAGGCACCCGACGTGTCGCTGAGCTATCTCTTCGTCTATGTCTACGAGACGTTGATGCGTATCGGTGTGAACACGGCAGAAGAAGGCTATGAAATATTGTGTGCACTGAACGATGCTTACCGCGAGTCGGAGCCGAAGTTTAGCCGTTATCTCACGCCATGGATCCGCGACTATGTGGTCTACAACAATCTCTCGGAGCATTTTCCGGAGGTCTTTGCCAAGGAGCAAGAACAAGACAGGATAGCAGGCGTGCTCGCTGACTATGCCAATTGCGACGAGCAACTGCTGTTTGATACTATTTGTGAACTGTCTAAATATGATCCGCGCCATGCTGCCTTATACAAGAAGTTACCCAAGGAGACGACAACAGCCATGGTGCAGGTGCTGCGTGCCCTTCTCCCAAGGATTGAGAAAGAGAGTCGTCACCATCTCCGTACGCTGTTTGCCGGTAAACGTGTGAGCCGCTCCTACACGATGTTTGCCAATGCTGTATTCTATGATCCCAAGCCTGTACGAAATGTAGAGATAAACGTCTCGCCCGCTCATCGCTTCATCTGCCGTGGAGGGCTATGGTCGCATGACGATTACGTTGGAATCGACCTCTCATTAAAGAAGAATCTCGGTGCGATTCTACGCGAATCGGACCACCAATTGCGTGAAATGCTTGGTGTCAAGCCGAAGTTGCCGATTTCAAAAAACGGAGATCGTTACCGTTATCTTATCGAGCCCGTCCTCACTGCCTGGCAGGCTGAGGAACAGAAGCGTCGTGCTGCAGAAGAAGCGGAGAAGCGACGCATAAGTATCGACTACAGCAAACTCGGTCGAATCCGCAACGATGCAGAGGTCGTGCAGGATAAGCTGCTTGATGGGGTGGCACTCGAAGAAGAAACTCCTATAAGCGCAGAACAAATTATGCAAACTGAGACGGTGGCCGGCACAAGGCCGGCCACTGCACCAGACACCAACTCCGCCTCAAAATCTCCCTCCGAGTCTCACGAGCACCATTTTCTCCGCCTCTTCCTTTCCGGTGGCGACTGGAAACAATATCTGCGCGACATCCATGTACCCGAAGGTGTGATGGTGGAGAATATCAACAACGAGATGATGGATATCGTAGGTGACATCGTATTGGAGGATAATGGTGACGGACTGCAACTTATTGAAGACTATCGAGAAGATATATTGAATTTACTTAATAACTCTATTGATTATCACTCGTAATCAACTGATTTGTTGTTGAAAACTCTATTGATTATTGTCTTAATATCACTTATCAAACGATGGCCGACGAACGACGAACGATCGTTTGACGAACGACGAACAATTGGCTGACGAACGACAAACGATTGGCTGACGAATGACGAACGATCGTTTGACGAACGACGAATATGAAATAAGGATCCTTGAGACATTGAAGTCTTGCTTATTACAAATTAACTTCGTATCTTTGCAGAGGACTTTTTTCTATTAGGAAAGATACAGTAAAGATACATGAACGATACAGCATACAACAGTAATAATCAGAACAATAATCAGAAGATAAAGATACCTCGGCGCATTGCCCAGAGCGTCATCAGTTCGCTCAAAGGCGGTGTGGTCCCTCGCGTTGGCCTGCCTTTCATCACGGTAGGACGACGCAAAGAGATTGAGGCATTGCTCCATGACGTTGATATTGTGGGTGAAGGTGGTGCTTCTTTCCGATTCATCGTCGGCAAATACGGCAGTGGTAAGTCGTTTCTCCTTCAGACCATCCGCAACTATGTCATGGACCGGCAGTTCGTGGTTGTCGATGCCGATCTCTCTCCAGAACGCCGGCTTCATGGCAATCAGGGACAGGGCCTTGCCACCTACCGTGAACTGATACGCAACCTCAGCGTGAAGTCGAAACCTGAAGGCGGCGCCCTTGCCATGGTCCTTGACCGATGGATCAGTTCGGTGCAGACAGCTACGGCAGAGAGCAGCAACGTCAGTATGGATGATCCACAGTTCAGTGAACTCGTGGAACAACGTATCATGAATGTCATCCGGCAGATGCAGGAACTCGTTCATGGCTTCGACTTCGCCCGCCTCCTCACGCTCTATTATCGGGCTTTTGTTAACGGAGACGACGAGCTAAAAGGTAAAGTGCTGAAATGGTTCCGCGGTGAATATGCCACAAAGACAGAGGCACGACAGGAGCTCGGGGTGACTGTAATCATCTCCGATGACGACTGGTACGACTATCTGAAGCTCATGGCTTACTTCTTCCGTCAGGCCGGATACCGTGGTCTGATGGTTTTCATTGATGAGCTTGTCAATATCTTTAAGATCCCGAACAGTATCTCCCGGCAATACAACTATGAGAAGATTCTCACGATGTACAACGATGCCCTGCAGGGCAAGGCACAATATATCGGCACCATCATGAGCGGCACCCCCGAATGCATTGAGGACCGCCACCGTGGCGTGTACAGTTACGAGGCGTTGCGCTCCCGCTTGGCAGAAGGAAAGTTCGCTATCGACGGACATCAGGACCTGCTCGGCCCCGTGTTGCGTCTTCAGCCGCTGACGAACGAGGAGATGTTTGTGTTGGCTGAGAAACTCGCTGATATCCATGCTTCGCTCTATGGCTATCAGCGCACGGTGACGGACGAAGACCTCGCGACCTTCATCCAGATTGAATACAGTCGTATCGGCGCTAATGAGCATATCACACCGCGAGAGGTAATCCGTGACTTTATCGAACTCCTCGACATCGCTGTACAGAACCCGGGCAGTAGTGTGCGCAGTCTCCTACAGAGCGACGCCTTCAGCTATGCCAAACCGGAGGAGGAAGAGCGGAAAGATGCCGTAGGCAGTCAGTTCGCTGAGTTCACCCTTTAATCGCTGCGCCTATGAACATCTTCTCCCGATATTCTCCCGCTATCCAGCGCTACATCTATGAGGAAGGCTGGCAGAAGCTCCGCGCTATCCAGGCAGCTGCCGGTGACGCCATCTTCAACTCCGATGCCAACGTGCTGCTGTCTGCTTCGACGGCCTCGGGAAAGACGGAGGCTGCCTTCTTTCCGATCATCACGCTGATGCAGGAGCAGCCGCCAACGTCCATCGGCTGTCTTTATATCGCCCCGTTGAAAGCCCTTATCAACGACCAGTTCGTCAGGCTCAACGATATCTGTCGCGAGTGTGGCGTGGAAGTATGGCACTGGCATGGCGACGTGTCACAGGAGCAAAAGAAGAAACTCATGCGCCATCCGTCGGGAATCCTTCAGATCACACCCGAGAGCTTAGAAGCAATGCTTCTACACCGTCATTCACAGATACCCTTCCTCTTCGGCGACCTTCGCTTCATTGTTATCGATGAGATTCACTCTTTTCTTCGTGGCGACCGCGGCGGTCAGACGCTCTGTCTGCTCGAACGGCTCTCTCGTATGGCAGGTGTCAACCCTCGCCGCATCGGACTCTCCGCGACCATCGGTGAACCACGTCTAGTAGGCGCTTTCCTCTCTGCAGGCACAGGGCGCGGTACTATCATCCCGAAGATTCAATCGCCCGGAGCTAAATGGCGCATCTCCGTGGCGCATTTCTCCTTGTCGGTAAGTGGCAGCAAGGGAGATACAATAGATGCAGATGCCAATCTCACCCCATCCTCTTCAACGACAATCACGGGTAGCATCAATCGTACTTATAAAGACGAGGAACGCATCCACTACAATCCTTTTCAGAGCAAGATAGATATCGACGGCGAACCTTCTCGGCCTTCAGAAGCTAAACGCGAGATGAAAGATGGGAGTCCTTTTGTCAGGCCTTGGAAAGATGAAGGAAAGGGTTCAGAAAACGAACCGATAAGCAATGCCCTCGACCCTTCCATCAAATATATCCTTGACAACACACGAGGCCATCGCTGTCTCATTTTCTCTAATTCGCGAGAAGAGTGTGAAGTCGTATGCTCCACACTGCGTATGTATTGTGAGGCCCTTCATGAACCCGACCGTTTCCTGATCCATCACGGTAACCTCTCGGTGAGCTACCGTGAGAGTGCGGAGGAAGAGATCAAGCGCGAAGACTCACTCATGACCGTCTGCACAACGTCTACGTTGGAGTTAGGTATCGACATCGGCCGCCTGGAGCGCGCTTTTCAGATTGATGCTCCGTTCACTGTCAGTTCATTTCTTCAGCGCATGGGGCGCACGGGACGACGAGGCGCTCCTTCGGAGATGTGGTTTGTCATCCGCGAGGAGCAGGCGGAGCCGCGTGCCATGATGCCACAGACCATTCCTTGGAAACTCCTGCAGGCCATTGCGCTCATCGAGCTCTATGTCAAAGAGAAATGGGTTGAGCCGCCTCGGACCGGACGCTTGCCCTACTCCCTACTTTACCATCAGACGATGGCTACGCTTGCAGCCGGTGGCGAGATGTCGCCTGCGGAGCTGGCAGAGCGTGTACTCACGCTGAGCTATTTCCGCCATATCTCTCAAGACGATTACCGTGTGCTCCTGCGCCATCTGTTGAAGATCGATCACATAGAGACTACGGAGCGAGGTGGACTGATAGTCGGACTAAAAGGCGAACGCGTGGTCAACAACTTCAAGTTCTATGCTGTCTTTCAGGAGAATGAGGAATATAAGGTGCGGTGTGAGTCGAAAGAGATCGGCACCATCGTCAAGCCCCCACCTATCCAGGACAAGATAGCTATCGCCGGAAGGGTGTGGGTTGTGGAAGAAGTAGACCGCAGCCGGCATATCGTCTACTGTCATCCTGTGAAAGGCGTGGTGCCAGCTTACTTCGGCGACGAGCCGGGCGACATCCATACGAAGATCTTGGAGAAGATGCACGACATTCTCGCAACGCCTTTAACGGACCAGAGCTATCCATACCTTCTGCCCCATGCCCGTTTCCGGCTCAACCAGGCGATAGACACGGCACGGAAGTCAGGACTTGGATTGAAATGGCTCCTGCCTTTAGGTGGCAACATGTATGCATTGTTCCCATGGTTGGGAAGCTACGCCTTTCTTGCCATGGAGCGCTTCATCCGTATCCGCTGTGGAGCACGGTTGGGGCTTAAGGGCTTCAACTCGGCAAGACCTTATTATATGATGTTCACGTTGGGCGTCTCTGCCGCCGACTTCTTCAAGATTTTGGCGGAGGAGATAAAGAAGCCACTCGACCCCATGGAACTGCTCTATCCGAAAGAGGCACCCATCTTTGACAAATATGATGACCTCTTGCCTGTGGAGCTGACGCGTAAAGGCTTCGCCTACGGCGTGCTCGATGTGGCAAAGATGCAGGAGCGCGTGCAGCAGATGTGTGGAATTGAAAATGAAACACAATATCGATTACGCTGACGGTGGACTTATGGTATTGGTTGCAGTGGCCGCCCTCAGTGGCGGCCACCCACAGCAAAAGTAATTAAAGAAATAATATATCATGAAAGTAATAGTATCTAAAGAGATTGAGACCGTCTGCCCTGACTTTGTCGGGGCTTGTCTTGAAGCGACGGTCAAGAACAGTAAATATTGTCAGCCACTTTGGGATGAGATCAATGCCATGGGCGAACACTATCGTCAGACATTGACCACAGAGTCGTTGAAAGAAATCTCCGGTATCGCTGCTACCCGTAAGGTTTACCGCACTTGCGGCAAAGACCCTTCGCGTTATCGTCCGGCAGCCGAAGCTCTCATCCGTCGACAACTCAAAGGCAAAGACCTTTATCAGATTGACACACTTGTAGACCTCGTTAATCTCGCGAGCATTGCCTACGGCTACAGCATCGGCGGATTTGATGCAGATAAGTTCAAAGGCGACACCCTGACGCTCGGTGTCGGACGTGAGGGCGAGCCTTACGAAGGTATCGGACGCGGCATGATCAATATCGCCGGACTACCCGTCTACCGAGATGCAGAAGGTGGCGTAGGGACACCGACGTCCGATAACGAGCGCACAAAGATGTCCATTGACACTACGCACCTCGTCGTGTTGATAAATGGCTACGACGGCAACGAAGAGCAAGTAAAAGCGAATGCAGAATATATCCAGAAGCTCTTGAAGAAATATTGCGAGAGCGACGGGGGAACATACTTCATTTATCGATAAGAATATGGTAATAGGAATAGACGTGGGCATCAGCACCACAAAGATAGTAGGAATCAACGATGATCATGTAGTGATCTCACCCATTCGTATCCGTGCTACGGATCCTGTGACATCTCTCTATGGAGCTTTCGGCAAGTATCTCTACGACAATCAGATCGCATTGAGCGATGTGGAGCATGTAATGATAACGGGCGTAGGTGCGGCGTATGTCAACAACCCTATCTATGGGCTACCTACTGACAAAGCAGAAGAGTTTATTGCTGATGGTTTAGGCGCACGCTACGAGACGGGACTGAACCGTATGATCGTCGTCTCCATGGGTACAGGTACGAGTCTCGTACAATGCGACGGTGACGATATCCGGCATATTGGCGGCATTGGTCTCGGCGGAGGGACACTGGCAGGTCTGAGCCGTGTCATCCTCAAGACTGACGACATGAAACAGATCATCGCACTCGCCATGCAGGGAGACACGGCAAACATCGATCTGCAGATTGGTGACATTTCACCGAACCCATTGCCCGGACTCCCGAAGCATGCCACCGCCTCGTTGTTTGGTAAGGCAAAAAGCAATGCCACACGCGAGGATATCGCATGTGGCATCATCACTACTGTTCTTCAGACAATCGGATCGAGTTGCATACTCGCATCTCTCAACTCGGGTATCCGTGAGTATGTGCTTATCGGAAACCTTACCTTGTTGCCCCAATGTAAACTCGTCTTCCCCGGCCTTGAAAAACTCTATAAGGTTCATTTCATCATTCCCAAATACTCCGAGTTCTGCACGGCGATTGGAGCGGCGCTGAGCTATAGGAAGAACTGACGGCCCCACCCCTCCCCCTCCCCCATCCAGGGAAGGGGATAGTATGCCTGCTTATTCCTTCCCTTACCATCGACAGCCATAGATTGTTTATCTATGTAATCAACCCTTCCCCTTTGGGGAAGGGATTAAGGGTTAGGGCTCTTGGGGGGTACTATTATTTATTCGTACCTCATGCTCTTCGCCGGGTGGATATGCGAGATGAGGTAACTCGGGCCTATCAGGACGAGCACACTGATAAGCAGCGTGGCGACATTGAGCAATACCAACAGAGGAACGTTGAACTCAATAGGCACCGTGCTCACATAATAAGTGGCGGGATCGAGTTTTACGATGCCGAAGTGTTGTTGCAGGAAGCAAGCACCCAAGCCAATGATATTGCCGATGATAAGTCCACGGCCGATAATGAACGTGGCGAACCACAGAAAGAGATGACGGATCGTCTTATTGCGGGCACCTAAGGCTTTGAGGATACCAATCATCGTCGTGCGCTCAAGAATGATGATAAGCAGACCAGAGATCATCGTGACGCCAGCCACTGCCGTCATCAGCGCGAGGATAATCCACACATTCATGTCGAGCAAGTCGAGCCAACGGAAGATCTGCGGATTGATATCCTTGATGGTCTGCGAGGTGTACGTCTCACCATAATGATCCGTCCGTTTGTTTATCTGACGGATGAACTGGTGCTCCACATCATCGACATGATTGAAATCGTTGACCGTCACCTCAATGCCAGACACTTGATCCGGATTCCATCCATTCAGTTTTATCGTTGAATAGATATCCGTAAAGACCATGTAGGAATCGTACTGACTGAGGTTTGTCTGATAGATCCCCGCAATTGTGAAGCGGCGGATGCGCACACCATTGTTATCGATGAAATAAGCAAAGACACGCTGCCCCTGCTTGAGGTTCAGTTTATTGGCAATACTTTGCGAAATCAAAATCTTGTTGGACGAAGCAGTATCGGAGAACCGTGGGATACTGCCCGACACCATGTTCTCATGAATGAATGTAGAGTCCCACTCAGGCCCTACCCCTTTGAGCACGATACCGAGGAAGTTACTGTCGGTCTTGAGAATGCCTTGCTTATAGGCAAACCGCTCAGCATGTTTGACGCCATTGATGTCGCGGATAGCCCCCATGACACTGTCACAGGCTGCAATAGGATATTGCTCCGTCTCTGTCTGTGCCACAAAGTTCGTTACCTGGATATGAGAGCCAAAGCCGATAACCTTCGCTTGTATCGTATGCTTAAAACCAAGTACGACACATACAGAGACTATCATTACAGCCAGACCGATAGCGACACCAGCTGTAGCGATTGTGATGGCAGGGCGCGACACCTTATGTTTGTCGCCCTTGTCACCGTATATTCTTTTTGCAATAAAAAGTGGAAGATTCATTATTATAATATCAGAACTATAACGTCTTGATCTCCGTCTTTCCCGGATAAGCCTCCAACGCTTTGCCGAGAACGACGAGTGCCCGCTGAAGGTCTTCTTTCTTCAGGACATAAGCGAGACGCACCTGATTGATACCAGCACCGGGAGTCGTATAGAATCCGGAAGCCGGAGCCATCATGACCGTCTCTCCCTCATAGTTGAAGTCTTCAAGGCACCAACGGCAGAACTTCTCGGAGTCATCCACTGGAAGCTGAGCCACCGTATAAAAAGCACCCATAGGGATAGGCGAATAGACACCTGGGATGCGATTAAGTCCATCAATCAAACATTTACGACGCTCCACATACTCATCGTAGACATTACGATAATACTCCTCGGGCGCATCGAGTGATGCCTCGGCGATGATCTGACCAATAAGAGGTGGAGAGAGACGGGCCTGACAGAACTTCATCACAGCCTTACGCACCTCACTGTTGTGGGTGATAAGAGCACCGATACGGATACCGCATTCTGAATAGCGTTTAGAGACAGAGTCGATAAGGATGACATTGTTCTCAATGCCTTTCAGATGCATGGCGCTGATATAAGGACTGCCCGTATAGATATATTCGCGATAGACCTCGTCGGAGAAGAGATACAGATCATATTTCTTCACGAGGTCACGTATCTGGTTCATCTCACGCCTTGTATAGAGGTAACCCGTCGGATTGTTAGGGTTACAGATCATGATGGCGCGCGTTTTGTCATTGATAAGTTCTTCAAACTTCTCTACCTTCGGCAAGGAGAAGCCCTCATCAATGGTCGTGGCAATCGTACGAATCTTAGCACCAGCAGAGATAGCGAATGCCATATAGTTAGCATAAGCTGGCTCCGGAACAATGATCTCGTCACCAGGATTCAGACAACTCATGAAAGCGAAAAGCACAGCCTCAGAACCACCTGACGTGATGATAATCTCATCGGGAGAGACATTGATATTGTATTTCGCGTAATATTTGACGAGCTTCTGACGATAAGAGAGATAACCTTGCGAAGGAGAATACTCCAACACCTTGCGATCGATATGCTTCAGGGCATCAAGACCGCACTGAGGGGTGGGAAGATCGGGCTGGCCTATATTGAGGTGATAAACCTTGATGCCGCGCTCCTTAGCTTTAGCAGCCAACGGAGCGAGCTTACGTATAGGCGATTGTGGCATCTCAAGGCCACGAACTGATATTTCAGGCATTATCTATAGTTGTTATTCTGAAGCGCAAAGTTAACCTTTTTTATTGATACGGCAAACGATTTGTAGGTATTCTTTATCGTTTGCGTCCAAAAAAGTATTGTCCTTTATGCTTGGTCAACGTACCCCAGTTGATGGCATGGTGCGGACAATGATGGTAGCAAGCGAAACAAGCGAGGCATGAGCCGTCGTGCTTCCACTGCGGCTCATAGCCCAAGCCTCCGATGATATTTTTCGTAGGACATACATCCGCACAGATGCCACATTTGACGCACAGTCGACTGTCCACATGAAACTTCTTATCTGTGACAAGATGTTTTGTGAAGTAGCCACCCAACAGCCGAGAGTTGATGCGCGGCCAATGTCCGACGACAAGATGGCTTGCTTCTTTGTGGTTGGTGATCTCATTGATATAATCTCTCAGTTCAGCGGCCGCCTTGTCTTTCTTCTCCTTCTCTTTCTTCGCATTGTCGACATTAAAGAAAGGCAAGCCAAGATAGGACTCGGGCATAATGAGAGAAAACACCGCATTGAGCGGGATATCCTTCGCTGACAAATCCTTGCGAAGAATTTCCATCGTCTCGCCGATGTTGTCACCTGCCGTGCAGAGAGCATAGACATAATGACCCTTCGCATCAATGCTGAGCCGACGGATGAACTCGCGGACAATCTTAGGTGGACGCCAGCCATGCACCGGGAAACAGAAGCCAAGGCGCTCTCCTTCCTGCAAAGTATACTCAAGCTGCCCCGAGCGCAACTGCTCTGGGATGAAGAGTAACTTGTCATTGGTAGCTTCGGCAATGGCCTTTGCAGCCCAGCCGGTATTACCTGTATCTGAGAGATAAAAGATCATATCTTATTTTGTGTAGAAATCAATCACTGCCTGGATTGCCTGCTTACAAGCCGGGCAGAACTCAGGATACTCGTTCGTCCGCATGCGGCAATCAGGATAAGCACGATATACGCCCTTAGGGCTATAGCCTGCTCCTTCATAGAAGCCTGCTTTCGGATCCTTGCCGATGAGGTTCGACCACTTGCCTTTAAAGTCTGCCTTCGTGGTGATATTCTGCTCCCACGGCTCCACATCGTGTGGATACATAGGCACTTCCTCTGTGTCGTAGGCATACTCATCAGCCAGTCCTGCAAAGCTGTGACCAAACTCATGGACAACAACCGGACGGAAAGTAGGATGATGAGCAGCACAGAGCTCATAACTGTTGAGGATACCACCGCCACCATAGCGATCGGTGTTGACAAGGACGATGATATGCTCGTAAGGAATGCCTGCAAGAACATCATGCAGACGTTTCAAATGAAGTGTTGTGAGATAACGGGCACTATAGAACGTATCATAATTGGAAAGAACAGCGGTATTCTTCCAGATACCTTCATCTGGAATGCTCACGCCACTCTCCACAGAGGGAGACTCGACAGCTACAAGCGAGAACTTGCTGCGAGAGCTCTTGAACGGCTCATAGGAGAAGAGATAACCCATGGCTCTGCGGGCATCCTCCAGGAACTTCGGCATCTCGGACTTTGTATATCCTTCTGCCACGTAAGCAACGCGAATGCAGCGGGTGGTATCAGTAGCTTTCTGAAGGTAGACATAAGGGTTGACACCTTTCTCACCGATATGACGGATAAGAATGTCTTTAGGGTTTACGAAGTGGGTAAGCGACGCACAGATCTGTCGACGGTTATCGCGAAGGTCAAGCGTCACTTTCACCGTGCGCTTTGGCATAGGCACGAGAAAGACGTTCTCAAAGCTCTTATCGATGGTCTTAGCCTCGGGATAAGACTGCCACTCCTGGAAGAGCGTGGAGAAAGAATTGCGATAAATAACTTGTCCACTGACGCTGTCGCGCACCGTGATCTGTCCGTTGCCTTCCATCGGCAACTCAGCGAGTCGCTGACGCTTGCCATACCAACGGGGTGACTGGCAGAGCTCATCCACTGCGATATGCTGCTCGTGGTCGTTGCCCGAGAAGATGTAATCAATACGCAGGGTCTTGTCCTGAAACCAACTGTTGAAGTCCTGCGCACTAACGCTCAGTGCAGACAGGACTACGCAAAACAAAAAACATAATCTCTTCATATATTCAAATTTATGCTACCTGACTCTTAGTTGCTGACCAACCATAATGGAGTCGTCGGGACTCATATGGTTCATCTTATAGAGGTTCTTCAAGCGTACACCATACATCTGAGCGATAGAGTACATACTCTCTCCTGCCTTAACAATATGTGGCTTGCCCTTAAACACCTTAGAAGCCTTTTTCTGTTTCTTCTCCAAGTAGATGATGTCTCCTGCATGGAGAACGTCATCCTTGTCACGGTCATTGTATTTGGCGAGCTTACGCCTTGAGATGCCGGTCTCCTTAGAAAGACTCTTAAATGAATCACCTGCACGAGCAACTATATAATAGTTCTTATTGCACTTCGTGATAGGATGGAAACCTGTCGGTGCATAGTCATGATTATGTGCATCATAACGGTCTGCCATGAAGTGGTCATAGCCTTTAGCGTGATCAAAACGATCGAGATGATAAAGCTGGATAATATTGATCAGGTTATCCGCATATCGAGGGTTCGTAGCATAACCACAAGCCTTCAAACCACGGGCCCAACCCTTATAATCAGTTTCTCTTAATTGAAAAAGACTGGAATAACGTGTGTTATTACGAAGGAACCGACTGTGATCCTCATAACTCTGTTTAGCACTGTCGTAGGCGCGGAAGCATTCCCCTAAGGCATCATCATCAGCATTAATGGAGCGGCCCCTCCACCCATGACATTTAATGCCAAAGTGGTTATTGCCAATAGTAGCAAGGCGGCTTCTGCCGGCCTGACTCTCAAAAAGCCCCTGCGCAAGGGTTATACTCGCAGGTATCCGATATCGTTCCATCTGCTCAATGGCTAAGTCTTTATATTGGTCAATATAAAGCAAATAATCCGGTTTGAGCATTGCTTGCGCATCAGAACCCGCTGAATACAGACAGGCGACTAAAAAGAGAACTATATATCGAAAGAATCGCATGTATACCTATTATGTGCTAAGTTATATGACATAAAATGAATGTTACATGCAAAGTTAGTAAAAAAATGTATCAGTGGAGCAGATAGATGAGATAAAAACATAAAATAAAAAACCGCCTCAGGCAAAGCCTAAGGCGGAGTCTCTCAATTTTCTATTTTCGTGCTAACGAAGTTGCTAATTACTTAGCAGGAGTAGCAGCTGCAGTGTCAGCAGCAGCGGTGTCAACAGCAGCAGTGTCAGTTGTGTCAGCAACAGCTGTTGTGTCAGAATCAGCTGCAGGAGCTGCGCTCTGATTAGTGTTACCACATGATGCGAAAGAGATAGCTGCGATAGCCACGAACATTAAAACTAATTTCTTCATTTTCTTTGCTTTTTAAATCTGTAAAACAATCTTGTTTATTAACAACGCTGCAAAGGTAGGCATTTTTTCAATACGTTGTTCATTTTTTAGCTACTTTTTTTGCCCTTCGCTGTAACTTTTTTGTAAGTCGCTGATTTTCAGTGGTCTATTTTTAGTAAACAAAGGTTAAAGTTTTGCACAACCTCGCAAGAGCCACTGATTTAACATTTCTGAGACCAAAAAGAGCCGCATGATATAGGCGCAAAAACAATACATGCACCATACCATGCGGCTCTTTATGTAATCAACATTCTCCCCTTTAGGGGAGGCTTGGAGAGGCTTCTGACTGTTTACATCCCTGCTGCAGCAATCCAGTCGTAGACGCCAGAGCATACACCAAAGGCAACGACGCCGAGGGTGCAGATAGCGAGTGCAAACTTAGTGCTCATAGCACTCTTGAATGTAGGCAACGGGTTATCGTTAGGCTTGATGAACATAGCCTTGACAATCAGCAGATAGTAGTACAAGCTGATGACGGTGTTAACCAAGGCGATGAACACCACTGCATAAGTAAGCGCACCGATCGTTGTTGTCACCTGAGCGCCCTTGGCTGCAGCCATGAACGAGAAGAACTTCGAGAACATACCTGCAAACGGAGGAATACCGCCGAGGGAGAACAGAGCCAGCGTCATGATGAAGCTCAGACGCGGGTTCGTCTTATAGAAGCTATTATAGCTGTCCATGTTCACCGTACCGTTGTTATGCTCCTCCACAGAAGCGATGATCGCGAAGACAGCGAGGTTGGCGACCACGTAGATGAGTACATAGTAACTCAGAGCCACCACACTCATAGCAGAGTCGCCAAGAATAGCGAGCACGATATATCCGGCCTGTGAGATAGAGGAGAAAGCCATGAATCGCTTCAAATCCTTCTGATGGATAGCGAAGAGGTTGGCAACTGTGATAGAGAGCACGATAACGACCATCAGCATATAGCGCCAGTACTCCACCATCGGAGCAAAGACCTTCATCAGAATGGCGCACAGAGCGAAAGCAGCGGCACCCTTGGAGACCACAGAAAGATATCCGGTGACACTCGTCGGAGCACCCTGATAGGTATCAGCTGTCCAGAAGTGGAACGGTACAAGAGAGATCTTGAAGCCGAGACCAGAGAAGAAGAACACCATACCGAGGATGGTCAGCGGTGTTGCTGTCAGCTTTGTCACCACATCATCAAAGTAGAGTGTACCCGTAGCACCATAGATGAAACTGATACCGAAGAGCATCACACCACTGGAGAATGTAGCGGTGAGGATGAACTTGGCACCAGCCTCTGCAGAATAGTGACGGTATTTATCCATCGCCACGAGGCAAGCCATAGGAACGGATGCCATCTCAAGGCCGAGGAAGAACAGAAGGAAGTGGTTGGCACTTACCATCATGTTCATACCAAGCAGTGTAGAGATCACGAGGACATAGAACTCACCCTCCTTAAAAGCTGTGTCAGGGCGCTGAAGCCATTCACGAGCCTGGATGAGCACGATCAGCGTACCAAAGGCAAGGATTGTCTTGATAACACCGATGCTTGCATCGGTCTGATACATTCCTCCGAAAGCTGTAGAAGCAGCTGTGGGGAAAATGTTGATGAGGATATGAATGAAGAGAAGCACACATACCAGCGGATTGAACCACTTACGGAGCGATTCAACAGGAGCCTGAGCCACTGTCTTCTCTTTCTCCAAAGCAAGCTCACCCTCCTCAGCCTGATGGACGGCAAGCGCAGAAGGCTTCTGAGCCGTGAAGAGATCCACCACAAACACTATCAACAAGATAGCCATCAGCGTGACCTCTGGTATCATATTCAGAAATTGACTGTAATCGATATTCATTTTTTATAGTTTTTGAGTTTTTGAGTTCCTAAGTTTTCAAGTCTTTAAAATGCCTATTAATATATAGCAGACATATATAAAGCTCAAAAACTCATTAACTCATTAACTTATTAACTCATTAACTTATTAACTCATTTTACATACCCATGATATGGCTGATCATCGGACCGACAGCGTCATTGATGATGTTCTGAGCCCACAGCGGTGCAAGACCGAGACCTGCCACGCAGAAGATCAGACCACCGACAGCAATACGCTCATCCCATGTAGCATCCGTGAGCTTGAAATACTCCGGATTAGGTACCTTCTGATAGAGGATCTTACCCACAACACGGAGAATGTAGACAGCCGTGATAACGATAGAGGTACAAGCAATGATGGTGCATGTACGATGGAACACATCAGCGTTCTGGAATGAACCAACGAAGATGTTCATCTCTGCCACGAAGCCGGAGAAACCAGGAAGACCGAGGTTAGCAAGACCGGCAACGACATAAGCCACAGAGAGGAACGGCATAATCTTCATCAAGCCACCGAGACGGCGAACGTCACGGGTACCGGTGCGGTGATAGATCATACCGATGACAGCGAAGAAGAGGGCCGTCATCAGACCGTGAGAGAGCATCTGCAGGATAGCACCCGTGCAAGCGGTCTGAGTCATCATCAGCAGGGCGAAGAGCACCATACCGCAGTGAGAGACTGAAGAGTAAGCGTTGATATACTTAAGGTCAGTCTGAACGCAAGCAGAGAGAGCACCGTAAACCACAGAGATTGTAGTCAAGATGAGGAAGATCCAAGAGAGCTGCTGAGCAGCATCCGGAAGGAGGAACATAGCGATGCGGAAGCAACCGTAACCTCCGAGCTTCATCAGCACACCGGCGTGAAGCATAGACACTGCCGTAGGCGCAGAAGCATGACCGTCAGGAGACCATGTGTGGAACGGGAAGAGGGCTCCAAGAACACCGAAACCAATGAAGATGAACGGGAAGAACACCTTCTGGATGCTTACGGGGATAGCGTGCAGTGTAGCGATCTGCATCACATCCATCGTATAAGTACCACTGAACTGACCATTGAAGAAGTAGATACCGAGGATACCAATGATGAGGAGTGCAGAACCACCCATCAGCATCAAGGTCAGCTTCATAGCTGAATACTCCTTAGGACCTGTTCCCCATACACCAATAAGAAGGTACATAGGAATGAGGGCAACCTCATAGAACATGAACATCGTGAAGAGATCCTCCGAGATGAAGAATCCGAACACACCCGTTGAAAGGAGCGTGAACCAAAGGAAGTACTCCTTCTGCTGCGGATGCTGCTGCCAGGAAGCGAAGGTACCTGTGAAGACGATGATTGAAGAAAGCAGGATCATCACCACAGCGATACCATCTACACCTGTGCGGTAGAAGATGTTCAACGGCTTGAACCAAGGAATGGCGTCGCCGAAGAGGAATGGATATTTCTCGGCCGGCATGGTCTCGCGCGCTCCAACGAAGGCAAAGACCAGATAGATAGCCAGGGCGAGCAGAGCCGTTGAGCCCACAGCCATCACGATGCGAACCTGAGAGTCGTTCTTGGCGAGCCACAGGCAGAGGAGCATCAGAACCGGTATAATGACGAATAATGTTAGAAAAGTCATCTTATATTATTTTTCAATATACATTATAATATACATATGAGGATGAGAGTCAATGCCACTGAACCGGTAATGAACCAGACAGCATACTGACGCACGTCACCACTCTGCCAAGGACGGATAGCCTCGCCACCTTCCTGTGTAGCCCAAGCCGAGAAGTTGAACATGCCATCGATGACATGACGGTCGAACCAGGCGATAGGAATAGAGAAGCAACCGAAGACGATCTTATGGGTGAAGAACTGCCAAGCATCGTCGATATAGAAACGGTTGAGAGCAGCCTTGTGCAGACGCGGCATTGCTGCAGCGAGCTTGTCGGGCAGTGGGTTGTGCTTCGGAGCGTACATATAAGTAGCAAGCGCAAAACCAATCGTTGCTACGCACAGAGAGATCCATGCGGTAGGACCGAACTGGAAGTGCTGGAGTGCAATCTCCTCAGGATGACCATTGAGAGAGATGAAATGACCCATTGGAATCCAACCAGCTACAATAGAGATGAGCGAGAGGAACACCAGCGGACCCCACATGACGAAGGGAACCTCAGCGGGCTTGCGGCGGTGCTCGGGATCCTGCTCATAGTAGCTGTCACCCCAGAAGATGACATAATAGAGACGGAACATATAGAAAGCGGTCATTCCACTGACGAGTGTCATGAACCAACCGAGATACGGAGAGAAATGGAAGCAAGCATCCACAATCTCATCCTTTGAGAAGAAACCAGCCAACGGCCAAAATCCACTGATGGCGATGGTACCGATGAGGAAGCAGATGTTCGTGATCGGCATATACTTATGCAGACCACCCATATACTCCTTGAAGTTGGAGCCGATGATCACGATGATAGCACCAGAGCAGAGGAAGAGGAGGGCCTTGAACATAGCGTGTGTGAAGAGGTGGAACATGGAAGCCATGTAACCAACACTACCCTCGCCTTCCATCGATGTCACCACACCGAGAGCTACAAGCATGTAAGCGATCTGAGAAATAGTAGAGAAAGCCAGACCACGCTTGATATCACGCTGGCAGCAAGCCACAGCTGCTGCGTAGAAAGCAGTGAAGGCTGCGATATAAGCAATGTAATGCAGGGTATGAGGAGCATAAGCGACCCAGATAGGCATCAGAGAAGCCACCTGATAGACACCGGCAACAACCATCGTAGCTGCGTGAATAAGGGCAGACACAGGCGTCGGGCCTTCCATAGCATCAGGGAGCCAGATGTGGAGCGGGAACATAGCAGACTTACCGGCACCACCGATGAACATCAGGAAGAGGGAGGTCGGAAGGATCCACGCCGCACCAGGGAGCTCCGTCACCAGCTTCGGATCAGCCGAGAGGTCGTAGTTGAACGTACCTGTATAGAAGCTGTAGAAGAGGATACCGATGAGGAAGAAGAGGTCAGCGAAACGAGTGACGATGAATGCTTTCTTAGAAGCGTGCACGGCTGCGTGCTTCGGATAGTAGAATCCGATGAGCAGATAAGAGCACACACCCACGAGCTCCCAGAAGAGATACATCTGGAAGATGTTCGTAGCCACAACCAAGCCAAGCATGGACATGGTGAAGAGGCTCAGGAAAGCATAGAAACGCTGGAATCCTTTCTCATAACCTACAGCCTTGTAGTTCTCGTCGCGCTCAGCCATATAGCCAAAGCTATAGATATGAACCATGAACGAGACTGTGGTGATAACGATGAGCATCATCACAGAGATAGGCGTCAGACGGAAACCGATGTTGAACGTCAGCAGGTCAGTGAACTTCAACCAAGTGAAGTTGAACACGGTCACGGTCGGATAAAGTCCCGTGGCAGCGTCTCTGCCCACTGCAAAGAAATATTCGTAAGCCGTGTAGAGACTCATGCACCACAGTACGCCAAGCACTGCAGTTCCTATGAATCCAGCCACGGGCTTCTTCATCTTCATACCGAGCAGTCCCAGGACCAGGAAGCTCAGGAAAGGGAGAAGAAGTATCAAAAATGAATAACTGTATTCCATTACTTAATTAGAATTTCATATTTTCAATACTGTTCACCTGGTCACTGTGATAGTTACGGTAAACATTAATAATGATAGCCAGAGCCACTGCCGTCTCAGCCGCACTCACACCGATGGAGAAAAGGGTGAAGAAAGCACCCTCCAGCTGACCGGGGAAAAGCAGACGGTTGAAGACTGCGAAGTTGAGGTCTACAGAGTTGAGGACAAGCTCAATAGAGATGAGCATAGCCACAAGGTTGCGGTGGGTTACGAAACCAAAGACACCGATGAAGAACAGCAACGTGCTGACTCCGAGGAATGCATAAACTGAAATCATTTCTTGTCCTCCTTTCTTGCAATCATTACGCCACCGATGATACAAGCCAGCAGGAACACTGAGATGAACTCAAACGGAAGCACATAACCATATTTACCAGAGCTGACCATAGCCTGACCAACCTGCTTCATAGGAACCTCTACATTAGCCACATCCATGGCAGCATTGATGAAGTGGTTCTTCACGAGAATAAGGCTCACGACAACAAGGCCGATGAGCGAAATGATCAGGCCCTGAGCGATGCGCACGCCCTTGAAACGAGCTACAAGGTTCTGAAGAGAACGCTTGGAGACAAGCTGGATGGCGAAGATATACATGATTGTGATACCACCGGCATAGATGCTGACCTGAGCAGCACCGAGGAATGTGTAGTCAAGAATGAAATAGAATCCGGCAATGCCAAAGAGCACAAACAACAGCCATGTAGCTGCACGCATGATACTCTTCGTGCAAATGGACATAACAGCTGAGCCAAGTACGACCACAGCTAAAATACAGAACATTACTAATCTAGCCATTATCTTACTTGGTTTTAGTGTTAAACTTACCGATTGTCAACGGAGCACCACCATCGATGAGGTTAGGCAGCGAGCCGCCCTGATAGACCTCCTTGTCGAGGTGTAGCACGAGCTTCTTACGGTCAAAGACAGCATTCTCGAAGTCGTTAACAAAATGAATAGCGTCAAAGTTGCAGGCATTGACACAGAGCTGGCAGAACATGCAGTCGCCGAGATCATACTGATAGTCGTCGAGCTTCTTTTTCTTTCTGCCGGTCTCCGGATCAGTCTCCATGTGCGCTGTGATTTTGATGGTGTCGTTAGGACAAGCCTTCTCACACATCGTGCAAGCGGTACACTTGTAATCACCGACCTTCAACCCACGCTTCACGGCCTGCGGGTCGTTGGGGTCTTCCACACGCTTGAACACGAGACGTCCGCGATGACGCGCCGAGACATGCAGTGTGGTCTTGCGGTTCTCAGGATACTGCTCCGTCGACTTCGGTGTGAAGTATTCCTTCATCGTCACCTTCAAGCCGGTTGCCAAAGTCTTGGTAGCATCCTTGATACCTTTAAAATATTGTGACATAACCTAATAGGATTATCTTTTAATGTTGTTCTATGAATTAAAGCGTCAAGCCGAGAGCCACGCAAGCTGTCATCACCGTAAGGGTCAGGAGCATGCAAGGCATGAGATACTTCCACTCGAGGGTCAGGATCTGATCGATACGCAGACGGGGGAAAGTCCAGCGAGCCCACATCAGCACCCAGATGACAAGCAGTGTCTTGCCGGCGAACCAGACGAAACCAGGAATATAGTTCATCACGGTGTCGAAGCCACTGATACCGATGTTCAGCGGTGCCCATCCTCCAAGGAAGATGGTAGCAGCGAGACCAGAGATGACGACGAGGTTCAGATACTCAGCAAGATAGAAGTAGCCGAAGCCCATACCACTGTATTCAGTGTGGTAACCGGCGGTCAGCTCACTCTCAGCCTCTGCCAAGTCGAACGGACCACGGTTGGCCTCGGCGTTACCTGCGACGAGGAACACGAGGAAAGCCACGATAGCAGGGATATGACCCTGAATGATGAGCCACTTCCACGGACCTGTCTGAGCACCGATGATATCGCTGAGCTGCATAGAGCCACAGAGAATGACGGCAGTCACCATGCACAGACCGAGAGAAATCTCATAAGAAATCATCTGAACGGCACCACGCATAGCGGAGACAACAGAGTATTTGTTGTTTGAACCCCAACCGGAGAGAATCACACCAAGAACGCCGATAGACGAGATGGCGGTCACCATGAACACGCCGACATTGAAGTCGAGCACCACGGCACCTTTGTTCCAGGGAAGGAAGGAGAAGGTACCGACGGAAGCGATGATGGTGAGGAACGGAGCGAGGGTGTAAAGGAACTTATCGGAGCGGTCAACACCAAAGATCTCCTTGATGAGCATCTTCACCACGTCGGCAACGACCTGGAAGATACCCCACTTACCTACTCGCATAGGGCCAAGGCGGCACTGGAAGAAGGCACAGACCTTACGCTCAAAATAAATCATGAACATGGCGATGAGGGCGTAGAGCGTCAGCACGATAAGGCCCACAATCACACATTCTATCAAGACGGCCCAAAAATTGCTCAAGCCACAAGTTTGACGGAGCAAAGCATCGAACCATTTTGTTACTACTGAAAAATCAAACATTTTTTCTTAGTTTTTGAGTTCTTGAGTTTCGAAACTCATTAACTTATTAACTCACTTTACCTATCCAAATCCGGTATAACGAAGTCGATGCTTGCACCTGTAGCGATGAGGTCGGCGATCTTCTGTCCGCGAAGCATCTTGTCGAAAGCTCCGGCAAGGGTCAGACCCATCGGGCGCATCTTTACGCGGTATGGGCTCTTGTCGCCACGGCTCTCAAGATAGACACCGAACTCACCAGCACCACCTTCCACAGAGAACCACCACTGGCCCTCCGGAAGCTTGATGATAGGCTTCTGCTTGATATAGAACTCACCCTCAGGAATGTTGTCAATGAGCTGCTCGATGATGTCGAGGCTCTGATACATCTCCTTGATGTGGATCATATAACGCTCCATAGAGTCGGCACCCGTGCCCGTGATCTCCTTCCACTCTACCTTGTCGTAGAGATCGTAAGGATGATTCTTACGCACGTCGTTGTGCCAGCCGGCAGCGCGACCAGCAGGACCCGTGACACCATAGTTGATGCAGTCCTCAAGATTCATGTAGCCCACACCCTCAAGACGGTTGTGAGTAATGACATTGTCACCGAAGACATCAAGATATTCCTGGATCATCGGACGGAGATACTTGCAGAGCGTCTTCGTGTTCTGAACGAAGTTAGGATCAATATCATCCTGCAAGCCGCCGATGCGGTAATAGTTCTGGATAAGACGTCCACCCGTTGTCTCCTCCATGACGTTGAGCACATGCTCACGGTCACGCATACAATAAAGGAAGGCTGTCAGTGCGGAGAGGTCCTGCGCACAGGTACCGAGGAACAACAAGTGGTTGTCGATACGCTGAAGCTCATCCATGATCGTACGGATATAACGGATACGGTCAGAGAGCTCCACGCCGAGGGCTTCCTCAATGACTCCTACGAGTGCATGGCGATGGTGCATGGCGCAGAGATAGTTCAGACGGTCGGTCAGAGCGAGGGTCTGAGGATAAGTCATGCTCTCCATCATCTTCTCCATGCCGCGATGGATATAGCCGAGGTGCGGATAGACGTGCTTGATAGTCTCACCATTGACCACTGTGCGCAGACGAAGCACACCGTGGGTTGACGGGTGGTTAGGACCGAAGTTGATGACGAAATCGTCATCGCCGAGCAAGCGGTGCTTGGTCTCTGTCAAATGACCATATTTGTCGAGGCCATACTCTGTTGTCCAGTCGGTCTCCGGCTCATCCGTCATCGGGAACTGGTTAGCCTCAGGGCTCATGTCGAAGTCCTTGCGCAGCGGATAGCCTACAAAATCATTGCGCATGAAGAGACGGCGCATATCGGGATGACCGAGGAACTTGATGCCGAGGAAGTCGAAGACCTCACGCTCAAGCAGGTCAGCATCATGCCACAGACTGATGACAGAAGGCAACACATAGTTGTCACCGTCAACGACTTTGGCAATCTGCTTCACCGAGACACGCTCGTGGCTCTGTGTGTTCTCAAGAATGTAAATACAGCCGAGGCCTTCCTCACCGAAGTCCTCACCAACGATCGTCACCAGGAAATCGAAATGCTGCTCATTCTTCAACTTTGCCATCTCTGCGGCAAAGTTGTCAAAACCGAATTCTTTATTCTCTAATTTCATTTCGACTCCTTATTTATCATTAACTTTGAACTGCTCACCTTCCTTCTCGAGCTGATCGAGCTCTCTGCCGAGTGCCTCGACCTCTTCCTTGTTAGGCGAAGCTGAGATGATGATCGGTTCTTTCTCACCGATCTTAGCACCCGAGAGGTTCTCGTTGCTGATACCATGAAGGCCACCGAGACCCATGCTGATGCCTTTCTCGTCGCTGTTCATCTTGTGGTTGGCACCACCGAAGAACTTCTCCACCTTTACCTTACGCTGCAACTGCATCATACCGTAAAGGATTGCTTCCGGACGCGGAGGGCAACCAGGGATATAGACATCCACAGGCACGATCTGATCGATACCGCGAACGACACTGTAGCTCTTCTTGAAAGGTCCACCGGAGATGGTGCAACCACCGACAGCCACAACATACTTAGGCTCAGCCATCTCATCGTACAGACGCTTGAAGACCGGAGCCATCTTGTTCGTGATTGTACCGGCACACATGATAAGGTCGGCCTGACGGGCAGAGTTACGCGTCACCTCGAAGCCGAAGCGAGAGAAGTCGTAACGAGCACAGCCGACAGCCATGAACTCAATACCACAGCAGCTCGTACCGAAAGTCAGTGACCAAAGAGAGTTACTACGGCCCCAGTTGATCATCTGATCGAGGGAGCCCAGCACCACGTTCACACCGCCATCATTGAGCTCTGAAGCGATGTTCTCGAGCGTGTCATTGTCCTTAAACTCGTTGTAAGGAATGCTCTTGATACTTGGTTTTCTTACCTCCATTCCAACGCTCCTTTCCGCCAGGCATAAGCCAAGCCTAAAACCAACACTACGAGGAAGAACCCGATGCTCACGAGAGCCATGCTGCCGAAATCCTTCACCACGACGGCCCAAGGATAGAGGAACACTGTCTCAATGTCGAAAATCAGGAAAAGGATGGCAAAGAGATAGTAACCGGCATGGAGCGGCATCCAGCTGCTGCCACGCGTGGGAATACCACACTCAAAGGGCTCACCCTTCACCGGATTGTACGACCGAGGACCTATCAGCTTGGCGATGACATAAGCACCCACCACCAATGTGATAGCCGTCAGCAACACGGTGACTAACAAAGTGAAATTCATAAAGTTTATAACGTTATATTGATGTTAACTAAAGATATATCTTTCATCGGCTAACCGATAGCCGCTGCAAAGGTACTCAATAATTCTCTAACATTATAATTTTTTAGGGAAAAAGTGCTATATAGAGTTGGCAACATTATATGCTGACGGTATTGCTGGGTGTGGCCCTCATGGTGGATTCTTGGGAACAACCTCGGAGAGGTTGAACATGGTTAGCCCCACGTGAGGCGTAGCCGAAACGTGGGGTTTAGAAACGAACCTAATAACTGAACGGCCGGCCTCGAAGAGGGCGAACCTCAGATAGGGTGTAGATGACAATAAATCAGCGCCCTAACCATGTTCGCCCTCTTCGAGGCCGGATTTCAACAAACCATGCCGGATCAGAAACCCCAGGTTGCGTCGCTGCGCTCCTTACCTGGGCTAACCATGTTGGACCTCTCCGAGGTCCTGCGCATCCACTTTGCAGGGGCCGCCCCTGCAATTAATCCACCTTGATGTTCATCTCTTTCTTCAACCCCTTCGCCTTGTCTCTTACAACCAATCGGATGATGCCTCGCTTGTCTCCCGCCTTCACAGTGACGACAAGCTTGCCATTGAAGAGCTTCATCGTGGGTTTCGTGAACGACTCCAACGACGTGGCATTGCCATTGCAGATTGCTTGGAAGGCTCCGGCACCACTGACCTCCACATTGATGCGGTCGTCAGCCTGAGGCAGTTCAGTGCCGTTCTTGTCCACCAGCGACACGGTGACATAAGCGAGGTCGTCAACTCCCTTCTTCAGCACTGTGCGGTCAGCCTCAAGCTTCAGCGCCTTCGCCTCACCCGCAGTTTTGATGGTTGTCTCCGCAGCAGCATTGCCCTGAGCATCGTAAGCCACGACCTTCAGTTCGCCCGGCTCATATTTTACATCCGGCCACATCAGACGGTAACGCGTGGCATAGCGCTCAGCCTCCTCCGGAGTCGTTGGGTCTTTCCACGACTTCTGAGCCGGATGCGACTCGAGACGCACTGTAGTGTCTTTCTTCACCCTACCCTGCGACTTGCCGTTGACAAAGAGCTCAGCCTCGGGATAATCGGTGTAGACGAAGACGGGTGTCACCTGACCCTCGCGACCGGGCCACGTCCAGTGAGGCAGGATATGCAGCGTATGCGCCTTCTTGTTCCACACCGAGCGATAGAGGTAATAGCGGTCCTTGGGCAGACCGGCGAGATCCATGATGCCGAAGTAGGAGCTGCGGCTCGGCCAATACTCATCGTAAGGCGTGGGCTCACCGAGATAATCGTAACCCGTCCACACAAACTGACCGATGGTATAAGGCTTGTCCTCCATTGCCATAAAGTCCTGCTCGGGAAGGTTACTCCAGGAGCACCACTGCGTGTCATAGCTCGTGCACTGTCCGTCCTTATCCTCCGGTGCCACACCCCACTTGACGGGGAACTTATACACACCACGGCTGCTCACCGTCGAAGCAGTCTCGGAACCTAAGAGGAAACCTTTAGGGAGTTGTTTAATATTTTTGTCATATTTATACACACGGTAGTTGAATCCGGAGATATCCATCACCTGAGCGAAGCCCGACTTCAGAGCATCCTCTGCCCTATCCATGCCCTGGGTCACGGGGCGTGTGGGGTCGAGCTTATGGCAGAGGTTCTGCAGGTGCTCTGCGATGATTCTGCCCTCATAACTCCATTGCTCGGGAATCTCATTGCCAATACTCCACATGACGATAGATGGGTGGTTGCGGTTGGCCTCCACGAGCGCCGTGATATCCTTGTCGCTCCAGTCCTTGAAGAAGCGGGCATAACCGTTCTTACACTTAGGATAGATCCACATATCGAAACTCTCGGCCATGACCATCATGCCGAGGGAGTCGCACACATCCATCTGCATCTGCGAAGGAAGGTTATGCGAAGTACGGATGGCATCGCAGCCCATATCTTTCAACTGCTTGATCTGTCGGATGAGGGCGGCCTTGTTCACGGCAGCACCGAGCGGACCAAGGTCATGGTGGAGACAGACGCCCTGAATCTTACGGCTCACGCCATTGAGCTGAAAGCCGCGGATGGAGTCGACCTTCACTGTCCGCACGCCGAAACGCATGGAGAGGTTGTCCAGTTCTTTGCCATTATCATCCAACAAAGAAAGCTTCAAGGTATAGAGGTTCGGGGTCTCGGGCGTCCACCACTTAGCGTTTTTTACGGGGAAGCCACCGGAGAAGCACTCCCCTTGCACATTAAACTTAGAGTCCTTAATGAGCACGTCACCCGTCTCATTGTCAATGACCGACATCATCAGCGTTCCTCGGAAGTCCTTCGAGGCTCCTGCAAGGATTGTACGGAAATCCATCAGTGCTCTATCGCGATAGATACGTGGCTGCGTTCTGATGGAAGTCTTCCACGGATCGAGATGCACCTTGCTCGTCGTAACCAAGGTCACAGGGCGATAGAGCCCGGCACCCGGATACCAGCGGCTGCTCTCCTCCATATTATGCAGCGAGACGTCGATGCGGTTGTTGCCCTTAACAATATAAGGTGTGATATCGACCTTGAAAGGCGTGTAGCCATAAGCCCACTGCCCGGCCAACTTCCCATTGACATAGACCTTCGGCTCTGCCATGGCACCGTCGAGGTCGAGCTCCACATGCCGGTTTTCCACATTATTTATATATAGAGAAGTGGTGTAATAGCCTTTTCCTATCCAGGGCAGCGCTCCGGAGCGTCCACTCTTCTCTGTCTTCTGCTTCTCACCGTTCTGCTCAATGGCGACCAACTGCAAGTCCCATTTCTTGTCGAATGGCCCGCTGATGGCCCAGTCGTGCGGCACCGTCACCGACTGCCAGTGAATACTGTCGCGAGAGAACTGCCAATGCTTGATATTTACAACAGATCTTCCCTCTGCCGATAACAACAGAGGAAGGAAGAGAAGAAGAAAAAGACAAAATTTGCGCATATTGATTAATTATTATTGATTCATTATTCGTTGTGCTCTTTCAGTTTAGGGCTGATAATAGCACCCAGCCTCGGAGAGGCTGAATTTTACATAACCCCAGACTAAAGGAGCGGTAGCGACTGCAGTCTGGGGATGTTTGGGTGAGGACTTATTGGGCTAATTTTCTGCCTCGGAGAGGCAGACTGCACGGTAGTGCGCAATGTCTTTAATGGTTATCATACGCCAACATAGCGCGCCACGGCGCATTCAGCCTCTCCGAGGCTGGGAATCAATTCATTCTGTTGCAGCCCCAATCCCCAGACTGCGGTCGCTCCGCTCCCTTAGTCTGGGGTTATGAATAGTGTGCCTCTCCGAGGCACTGATCAACTTGAGGCATACCATTAACACCCAACACCCCTCACTTACCACCCATAAAGGGGTTTTCGCTTGCAAAAATAATGGAAATAAATGAATTTTCAAAGATTTTTGAATTTTCTTCGTCAAATATTTTGTTATGTCGCAAAAAGGCCTTATCTTTGCCAACGTTATCCTGAAAACAATCTTTTTACCTTAATGGAACTGATACCTATTGAAGATTTGGAGCGGTGGCCTGTGAAGGTGATCGCTTTTTTTATGCCCTATAATTTCCACTCTCTTATAGTTATATTGTTATCTTCCGTCGAACGACGGAAGATTGTTTGACGTTCGACAAACGATTGTCTGACGTTCGACAAACAATTGTTCGACGTTCGACAAACAATTGTTCGACGTTCGACGAACAATTGGCCGACACGTGACTCATATTGAGATTTCAATAACAATCGACGAATGATTTCACTGAAAACGCGAAATGATTCCACTGAAATCGCAATATGATTTTAGTGGAAACAAAAGGCGAATAATATAGAAAGACAAAAAAGCCTTTCCCCACATTAGCGAGGAAAGGCCATTTATATTAAGAATAAATATTCTTCTTAAACGAGCGAACAATTAGTTGTTCTCAGGACGGAGCTTACGGACAGTCTCGCCAGCGCGCCACATCTCCATGTCGTGCATAGCCTTGAGCTCTGCGTTCAGCTTCTCACGGTAGTCAGGCTGAGAGTTCTTGTCGATAGAGATCTGAGCCTCGTTGCCGCTCTCCACAGAAGCATACAACCACTCCATGACAGGCAGGCAAGCAGCCTTGAAGCGAGGACGCCAGTCGAGAGCACCGCGCTGAGCGGTTGTAGAGCAGTTAGCATACATCCAGTCCATACCCTTCTCACCAAACAGCGGGCACAGGCTCTGTGTGAACTCCTCAACGGTCTCGTTGAAAGCCTCCGAAGGAGAGTGTCCATGTTCACGGAGCACCTGATACTGAGCCTCGAACAGGCCTTCGATAGCACCCATCAGTGAACCACGCTCACCGGTCAGGTCAGAAGTAGCCTCCTTGTTGAATGTTGTCTCGAACAGATAGCCAGAACCGATACCTACGCCCATAGCCAGTGTCTTGTCCTTAGCGTGACCAGAAGCATCCTGGTAAACAGCATAGCTGGAGTTGATACCACGGCCCTCAAGGAACAGTGTACGCAGAGACGTACCGGAACCCTTAGGAGCAACCATGATCACATCGATATCCTTTGGAGGAACCACACCGGTACGGTTGTTCCAGTTGATAGCGAAACCGTGGCTGTAATACAGCGTCTTACCCTTGGTAAGGAACGGCTTGATCTTCGGCCACTGTGCGATCTGACCAGCATCAGAGAGCAGCATAGCGATGACGGTACCCTTCTCTGCAGCCTCCTCAATGGAGAACAGTGTCTTACCGGGAACCCAACCATCAGCAACAGCCTTGTCATAGCTGCGGCCCTTACGCTGACCAACAATTACATTGAAACCGTTATCGCGAAGATTGCCGGCCTGACCAGGACCCTGAATACCGTAGCCAATGACAGCAATCGTCTCATTCTTCAGTACTTCACGTGCTTTCTCTAATGTGAACTCCTCTCTTGTGACGATGTTCTCTTCAACGCCACCAAAATTCATTTTTGGCATAATATAACTACTTTAGTAAAACGTGTATAAATCTATTTCTTGTTATAATCTCTGAGGTGGTTCTTTTATTGAGTGCAAAGGTATCAATTCTATATGTAACGACCAAATTTTTCTTTCAATCTTTTACAAATTTAACCTTACACCTTACGATTTCGACCTCTTTGCTTTTTTCTGCAGGTGATTCTTTCGTCATTCTGACAACATATTCGTCTTCCTCTTCCGTGCTGATAGTCTGCTTCTTATAGAGGCAGAGCGTATCTCCTGCATGAGACTCAGCGACATAGGCGATGTCGATACGCTTCAGACGGTGCGACTTATAATAGTCGAGACTGAAAAGGTCGAGCACATGATCGATATATTTGACCGAATTGACGTGTCCGTTGATGTCCACATCATTATATTGTGCAACAACCTTGCGAGCGAGCTCGAGGTCATGACCCAAGACTACTCTCGAAGGCGGAGCGATAGGACAAGGCTTGTCAGTCTCAATATATTTTGCCAGAAGTCCGTCTTTGATCGTGAAGATGTCGGCAGGCTGACGGGTATCGGTGTCGATCATCGCCCAGATACTGCGGCCATAGGCATATGCCTTACTGCCATCGGGACTCGACACCGCAAAGTTACGACTCGTAAAGAACTTCTTTGCAGCCTCCACCCACGTCTCACCGATGACCTTGTCGTAGGCTTTCGGCATGTCGAGAATCTCAATGGCGAAGCGCGAGAGCACCCATGTACGATGACTGAGGTTGAGCTCTGCTACGCCATAGCCACGGTCGCCACTGTGATAATCGGCGGCATTGAGCATGCCGTTGCCTAAGTGGCCGGGGAAGAGGTGGCTGCTGAAGTCGCAGTGGAACGGCTCCACCATGAACTCGTAGCTGCCAACTTTCGGCAAAAGCTCGTTACTTGTCATGCTCCTCCAAGAGTTTAGATACCGGCTCCTCAAAACTACGGGTCACAGCGATACGGCCAGAGCGCGTGTATTGCAGCAGACAGTTGTAACTGTTCAGTTTCGAATAGAGATCTGTGATATCATCGGTCAGACCGGCAAGCAGCACCGTGGCATAAGTGGGGTTGACCTCCATCATGCGGGCGTTGTGGCGGCGGATGGTGCGAGAGACCTCGGGATTGTCGAGGAGCACGGGCGTGGAAATCTTATAGAGAGCGACCTCATGGATGAAGATCTGATCATCAGTGTAGTAGTCGCACTTGATGACATTGATCTTCTTCTCTATCTGCTTCTTGATTTTCAGAATCTGATCGGGGTCACTCCAGCAGGTGATGGTGTACTTATGGATGCCATCGATACTTGAAGCCGACACATTCAGACTCTCGATATTCACCTGGCGACGGGTAAAGACACTGGTGATCTCATTGAGGATACCCGCCACGTTCTCACTATATACTAATAATGTATAAAATGTATCTTCCATATCAATAATAATTCAGTGTAGTGGTAAAATTTTAGATATCCAAATGGAGTTGCATCTCATCAATAGAGCTGCCCGGTGTCACCATCGGCGTCACGTTCTCTTCTTCCTTGACAGCGCACTCGAGGATGTAAGGGCCATCGGTAGCCACCATCTTTTCGACCTTGGCCTTGAGATCGTCACGATCGATCACCACATCATAAGCGATGCCATAACCTTTTGCTATCTCTTCGTAGTGTGGGTTGAGCATATAAGTGAAGGAGCGGCGGTGATTGTACATCAGATCCTGCCACTGGCGCACATTGCCAAGGTAATGGTTGTTGAGCAGAATGATCTTCACGGGAGCCTGCTGCTCCATGATGGTACCGAGCTCCTCAATACACATCTGGAACGAACCGTCACCGGTGAAGAGCACCACCTGACGGTCGGGAGCACCGAACGTGGCTCCGATAGCTGCGGGCAAGCCAAAGCCCATCGTGCCGAAGCCGCCACTGCTGACGATGCTGCGGTCTTTCTCAAACTTAAAGTAACGGCAAGAGAACATCTGATGCAGTCCTACGTCATTGCACATCACTGCCTCGCCTTTCGTTGCCTCTGCCACGGCGTTGATAACCTCACCCATGAGCAGCGGACCTTCCTTGGGATGAATGGCGGGGTCGATGACCTCACGCTTCTCCTCTTCATAGAGCGGCTTGAAAGAAGCGATCCACTGCTTGTGCTCATTGGGATGAACCAATGCAGTGATCTTTGCTAGACTCTCTTTACAGTCTCCGACAACAGCCACATCGGTCTTCACGTTCTTGTCAATCTCTGAGGGATCGATATCGAGGTGAATAATCTTTGCCTGCTTGGCATATTTATCGAGTCGCCCCGTGACACGGTCAGAGAAGCGCATACCGATAGCAATCAGCACATCGCATTCCTGCTCCTTGATGTTCGGAGCATAGTTGCCATGCATTCCGAGCATACCCATATCCAATGGATGGTCAGAAGGCAGAGCGGAGAGACCGAGCAGCGTACGGGCTGCGGGGATGTCGGCTTTCTCCAAGAACTCGCGGAGCTCCTTCTGAGCGCCACCTATCTCTACACCGTGACCGACGAGGGCAAACGGTTTCTTGGCGTTGTTGATAAGCTCAGCGGCAGCCTTCACAGCATCGTCACTGATCTTCGGATAAGGATTGTAAGAGCGCACGCCATCAGCCTTGCCCGGCATCCACTTAGCCTTGCCGACCTGTGCATTGCGCGGGAAGTCGAGCACCACGGGACCGGGGCGGCCGCTCTTGGCGATATAGAATGCACGGTTCACTGCCCATGCCACATCCTCCGGACGACGGATCTGATAGCTCCACTTCGTGATAGGCTGCGCCATATCCACGAGGTCAACCTCCTGGAAGGCATCGGTACCGAGTGAGCGCACGCCTACCTGACCGGCGATGACGACGATTGGAATAGAATCCATCATGGCATCGGCCACACCTGTGAGGGTGTTAGTGGCACCAGGACCCGAAGTAACGATAGCCACTCCGACCTTACCACTCGTACGTGCAAAACCTTCAGCAGCATGGGCAGCTCCCTGCTCGTGACGCACGAGGACATGTTTAAACCATGGGTCTTTCTTGTGGGTATAGGTATAGAGAGCGTCGTAGACTGGCATGATGGCACCACCGGGATATCCGAAGATCGTCTTCACATCTTCCTGGTAGAGGGCGCGCATCAGGATCTCAGCACCGCTGACCTCTTCCCCGATTTTCACACCGGACCAAGGGGCAATGGGCTCAGAGCTAATGGCCCCACCCCTACTGGCCCCACCCTTTAATTCCCTCCCCCATCCAGGGGAGGGATTAGAATGCTTCTCGGGCGAAAGAGCATTATCTTTGCTTTGTATGTTATTTTGATTGTTATCCATAATGAAAGAACTATTTGCAAATAAATATTTTTATTATCCACACCATTCCCAACCATAGTTCCTACGGTGGTAATCTTTCCCCTCCCCTGGATGGGGGAGGGGCGGGGGTGGGGCCGTTAGTTTCTAATCTATTATCCTCACTCCTCCCTTATCTGCCGAGCTGACGCTCTGCGCATAAGCACGGAGAGCCTTGCTGACGACGCGGTGACGCTTCAGCGGCTGCTGAGGACGAGCAGCGAGCTCCTCGTCGGAGAGCTTCACATTGATAGAACGGCTGGGGATATCGATAACGATGATATCACCATCCTTGATCTTACCGATGTTGCCACCAGCTGCTGCCTCCGGAGAGATATGACCGATACTCAGGCCACTGGTGCCACCTGAGAAACGGCCATCGGTGATGAGGGCACACTCCTTGCCGAGGTGACGGCTCTTGATATAAGAAGTAGGATAAAGCATCTCCTGCATGCCCGGGCCACCCTTAGGACCTTCGTGAGTGATGACGACACAGTCGCCACTGTTCACCTTGCCACCAAGGATGCCTTCACAAGCATCTTCCTGAGAGTCGAAGACGACAGCGGGGCCTTCGAAATGCCAGAGCTCGGGAGCCACACCGGCGGTCTTCACCACGCAACCGTTCTGAGCGATGTTGCCGAAGAGCACTGCCAAGCCGCCATCCTTTGTGTAAGCATGCTGGAGGTCGCGGATACAACCATTCTCACGATCGGTGTCGAGACTCTCCCACTGCTCATTCTGGGAACCCATCTGAGTAGTGAAACGACGACCCGGAGCACTGTGATAGATACGGGAAGCCTCGGGATCAATCGTAGCACCCGTGATATCATATTTCTTCATCTCCTCATCGAGCGTCGTGCCATCGACACGCTTCACAGAGCCATCGATGAGACCGCCCTTGTTCAGTTCATTGAGGATGCCGAGGATACCACCGGCACGGTTGCACTCCTGCACACTGTATTTCTGTGTATTAGGAGCGAGCTTACAGATGCAAGGCACCTTACGGCTCAGTGCATCGATATCGCTCATCTTGAAGTCGACATTGCCTTCCTGAGCCACGGCGAGAAGGTGGAGCACGGTGTTTGTAGAACCTCCCATTGCGATATCAAGAGTCATGGCATTGAGGAAAGCCTGACGGGTAGCGATGCTGCGGGGCAGTACGCTGTCGTCGCCATCCTCGTAATAAGCGAAGGCGTTCTTCACAATCTGATGAGCCGCATCCTTGAAGAGCTGGATACGGTTCTTATGCGAAGCAAGGATCGTACCATTGCCGGGGAGGGCAAGGCCGATAGCCTCAGTAAGGGAGTTCATAGAGTTGGCGGTGAACATACCCGAGCAGCAACCACAGCCGGGGCATGCCGTGTTCTCAATCTTCGTGAGGTCTTCGTCGCTCACACTCTTGTCACCACCGGCAATCATAGCCGTGATAAGGTCAGCGTTCTCACCCTTCCAACGGCCGGCCTCCATAGGACCACCCGAGCAGAAGACGGTAGGGATATTGAGGCGCATGGCAGCCATGAGCATACCCGGCGTCACCTTATCACAATTGGAGATGCAGATCATGGCATCAGCCTTGTGGGCGTTGACCATGTATTCTACTGAATCGGCAATAATATCACGAGAAGGAAGTGAATAAAGCATGCCATCGTGACCCATAGCGATACCGTCGTCGACAGCAATGGTATTGAACTCGGCGGCGTAGCAGCCCATAGACTCAATCTCTTTCTTTACAATCTGTCCAATCTCATGCAGATGTGTATGTCCAGGGACGAACTGTGTGAAACTGTTTACTATTGCGATGATAGGCTTGCCCATCTGCTCATGCTTCATTCCTGCAGCCACCCAAAGAGCTCTTGCTCCAGCCATCAAACGGCCCTGAGTGCATACTGCGCTTCTCAATTGATGCTTCATAATGCTTTATTATTACGATTTTGAATGCAAAGATACTAACTTTTATACTATTTGCAACAATTTCAATGAATATATTTCCAAATTCTGCAATTTTATAAGCATAAAACAAAAAATCCCACCAATCTATCAACAGACTAGTGGGACTTCGGAATAGCGATCTATTCTCTTATTGGTTGTATAATATCTTATTTATAATATTCGTGTTTAGCTGCAGCGAGTGTGTTTTTCATCAATGAACAGATGGTCATGGGCCCTACTCCACCGGGTACAGGAGTGATGAAGGAACACTTGGGTGCTACCTCATCAAACTTCACGTCGCCGTTCAGTCTCCAGCCACGTTTCCGGGTGGCATCGGGTACACGCGTGGTACCTACATCAATAATGACAGCGCCCTCCTTCACCATATCAGCAGTGACGAAATTTGGCTGGCCGATAGCAGCAATGATAATATCGGCCTCACGACACTCCTGCTTCAATGTC
Organism: Prevotella sp. UBA2725; assembly: GCA_002353825.1. Lineage (GTDB taxonomy): Bacteria > Bacteroidota > Bacteroidia > Bacteroidales > Bacteroidaceae > Prevotella. The sequence continues at coordinate 105,320 of DEKJ01000017.1, forward strand.
TTGGAATGGGAGTGGCAAACGGTCACCGTGGCATCACCATATTGTTTCTGCATCATGAGTTGAGCCATCGGCTTACCTACAATATTGCTGCGGCCGAGAACGACACATTTTTTACCCGACGTCTCGATATGATAATGCTGCAAGAGCGTGAGGATACCGAGCGGTGTAGCAGAAATGAAGCAAGGCAGACCGATAGCCATACGGCCGACGTTGATTGGATGGAAGCCATCCACATCTTTCTTATAGTCGATAGCCATGATGATCTTCTGCTCATCGATATGCTTCGGGAGCGGGAGCTGGACGATGAAGCCATCAACATCAGCATCTTTATTGAGTCGGTCGACGCAAGCGAGGAGTTCTTCCTCCGTCACATCATCCTCGTAGCGGATAAGCGTTGACTTGAAGCCGCACTGCTCACAGGCGATGACCTTGTTCTTGACATACGTCTCCGAACCGCCATCGTGCCCCACGAGGACCGCAGCGAGATGCGGTTGCTTGCCGCCCGCTGCAATGATGTTCTTCACTTCTTCGGCTATTTGCTGCTTGATAGCAGCTGCGGTAGCCTTACCGTCGATCAACTGATAACTCATACTGTGTGTTTTATGTTGTGGTAGACGGCCACAGGGGCCGCGTCCTGCACTATCGCTTCATCTGCGGCATATTACGCATCATCTGACGCATGCCACTGCCTGTAACCATCTTCATCATCTTGCGTGTCTGATCAAACTGCTTGATGAGACGGTTCACTTCCTGAATGCTGGTACCCGAGCCTTTAGCGATACGCATCTTACGGCTCTGGTTGAGCACCTCAGGGTTCGTACGCTCCTTCGGCGTCATAGAGCGGATGATAGCCTCAATGCCATTGAAAGCACTGTTGTCGATATCCATATCCTTGATGGCTTTGCCCACACCCGGGATCATTGAAGCGAGATCCTTGATGTTACCCATCTTCTTGATCTGCTCAATCTGCTTGAGGAAGTCGTTGAAGTCGAACTTGTTCTTCTGAATCTTCTTCTGCAGGCGCTTAGCCTCTTCCTCATCAAACTGCTCCTGGGCGCGCTCCACGAGTGATACGACATCACCCATGCCGAGGATACGGTCAGCCATACGATCGGGATGGAACACGTCGATAGCTTCCATCTTCTCACCGGTTCCAATAAACTTGATTGGCTTCGTGACCACGGTGCGGATAGAGAGGGCCGCACCACCACGGGTATCACCATCGAGCTTCGTGAGCACCACGCCATCGAAATCGAGGCGGTCATTGAACTCCTTGGCTGTATTAACAGCATCCTGACCGGTCATGGAGTCGACAACGAACAACGTCTCATCGGGATGGACATGTTCCTTGAGCGAAGAGATCTCGTTCATCATCTGCTCATCAACAGCCAAACGACCGGCGGTATCGATGATGACCACATCGTTGCCTTTGGCCTTAGCCTCGGCGATAGCGTGATCAGCGATCTCGTTGACGTTCTTGTTGTCGAGCTCACTGTATACAGGAACATTGATACTGTCACCCACGACCTTCAACTGATCGATAGCAGCAGGACGGTAGACATCGCAAGCCACGAGCAACGGGTTCTTATGCTGCTTGGTCTTGAGCATATTGGCGAGCTTACCACTGAAAGTGGTCTTACCCGAACCCTGTAGACCGGACATGAGGATGATTGCCGGCTTGCCAGTGAGGTGAAGCTCTGCAGCCTCACCACCCATGAGACGAGCGAGCTCATCGTGAACAATCTTGACCATGAGCTGTCCAGGCTTGATGGCGGTGAGCACATTCATGCCTAATGCCTTTTCCTTGACAGTATCCGTAAACTGCTTTGCAACTTTATAGTTGACATCGGCATCGAGCAATGCGCGGCGCACGTCTTTCAGCGTGGCAGCGACATTGAGCTCCGTGATCTTCCCTTCACCCTTGAGTATCTTGAACGACCGTTCAAGTCTATCGGTTAAATTCTCAAACATTATTTAATGCGTAATTTTTAGTGCGTAATTATCTAAGATGCTAATTTTCTGCAAAGTTAGCATTAAATTTGCGAATTGTGAAAGGAATACGGATTTTTCTTCAACACCCTTTGCCATCAATGCTGCACGATGCACCTTCCTCGGGCTCATCAGGCATGGGGACGAGGCCCACATCGGTGGAGTTTAGGGTCACGGTACCATCTTCAAGCACATAGCAAGGAATACCGACGTCTCCAATGCGCTTTGCTTCATCGAAAGCAGGGTTCGTATCACGGAGACGCATGAAGCGCTTGAGGTTCAGGATATGAGCCCCAATGTCCACAATCTTGAACTTCTTCTTGAGCTCCTCGCTCTTCTCTATCTGTGCCTCCACATACTCGCAGTAGGGACACGTCTTCATTGCATAAAGTGTTATCATAGCTATAATAGATTATATTAACAGCGGCGTAAACGCCGCTGCACAGAACTATACAAGTTGATAGCCTCACTCCTGACTAAGCCAATTCTGCATGATCTGATGCCCCAACGGCGTCAAGACGCTCTCGGGATGGAACTGGATGCCATGGATAGGATACTCTTTGTGGCGCAAGCCCATGATGTTACCATCGGGGCTTACAGCCGTCACCTCAAGACAGTCGGGGAAGTCGTCCTTGCTCACCACCCAACTGTGGTAGCGTCCCACCTCGAAATGCTTTGGCAGACCTGCAAAGATAGGATCGTTGCCAAGCTGCTCACAGTCGGTTGCCACACCGTGGTAGACCTGCGAGAGGTTGACGAGCTTACCACCAAAGACCTCACCGATGGCCTGATGACCGAGGCACACGCCGAGCATCGGCTTCTTCCCGGCATAGGTGCGGATGACATCCAACAGCAAGCCGGCCTCAGAAGGGATACCGGGACCAGGAGAGAGGATGATCTTGTCGTATTGCTCCAGCAACGGCAGTTCAAACTGGTCGTTGCGCACAACATCAACCTCGGCACCCAACTCTCTGACGAGGTGTGCGAGGTTGTATGTGAAAGAATCGTAGTTGTCGATAATTATGATTTTCATCGTAGTATTTTTTCTGTTGAGGACGGCCACAAGGGCCGCCCCTACACTGCTTACAGTTGCTCCGCAACTTTGATTGCTTTTACCAATGCACCGAGCTTGTTGTTGCTCTCTTGCAGTTCATACTCATCGTTGCTCTTCGCCGTGACGCCCGATCCAGCCTGGAACCACAGCTCACCATTGCGACTGATGAACGTACGGATGACGATAGCCTGGTTGAGGTCACCATTGAAACTGATGGAGCCGATGCAACCACCGTAAGCGCCACGGTTGTGCGGTTCCATCTCGTTGATGAGCTGCAAGGCGCGTACCTTCGGAGCACCGCTCAGCGTACCGGCAGGGAACGTATCGATGAACTCAAGGATATGGTCGGCACCCTCATTGAGTTCACCACTGACGCGGCTCACGAGGTGAATGACGTGACTATAGAACTGCATATCCTTATAGAAGTCGACCTTCACATTGTGACAGTTACGGCTCAGGTCATTGCGCGCGAGATCCACGAGCATGACGTGCTCCGCATTTTCCTTCGGATCATTGCGCAGGAACTCTGCATTTCTGCGGTCCTGCTCAGCATCGCCTGTGCGCTTCGTCGTGCCTGCGATAGGATCGATGAACGCCTTGTTGCCCACAATGCGGTTGTGGGTCTCTGGAGACGAGCCAAAAATACGGTAACCACCGAAGTCGAAATAGAAAAGATACGGACTGGGGTTAATGGAGCGCAGTGCACGATAGAGCTGGAAGTCATCACCCTCATATTTCTGAATGAAACGACGACTGATGACAATCTGGAATACATCGCCACGCATGCAATGGCTCACGCAACGCCGCACGTTAGCCTTGTGCTCCTCATCAGTGAGCGTCGAGGTGCTCTCACCCACAGCATGGAAACTGTAAGGCTTGCCCGCGGGCTTGTTGGCTGCCTTGAGCAAGAGCTGCAGGTCATCGTCAGCTTCATTTGTTGTAGCATTATCCGGAGTCAATGTCATGAAGTCGGTCATGTTGTTGAAATGATCGAAGACGATGAGATCCTTGTAAAGGATATAATAGATGTCGGGTGCATCGTTGCGCTTCATCGTAACATCCTTCACGGGGATATTCTCAAAGTATCTCACAGCATTGGCAGAGGTAAAGCCGAAGACACCATAATACTGACTCCCCTCGCCTTCCACATGGAAGGAGTCGAGGAAGTCGTTGATAGCCTTTGCCACAGTCTTCTTCGGTTTGTCACTGTTCTCCACGGGCACGGGGCGCTTCTCCGACGAACCATCAGGAAAAAGCATCGTGATCATGCCGTGACTCACCTGGATGCTTGCCATGGGGTGGATACCGATGAAGCTCTTGGCATTATCATTGCCATGATAGTCAGAGCTCTCCATGAGCATCGACTGCGGATAAAGGTCACGCAGCCGCATGTAGAGACTCACCGGCGTGTAAAGGTCACCGAGCAAGCGCTTGGAACGGGTGTGATAATTAAAATTTGCCATATTCGCCAGCCATATCTTTGTTCTTCAGATAAGTCTCAATATCCTTGTCGCCACGGCCAGAGACAGTGAGCACCACGACATCATCGGGCTTGAACTGTACCTTGCTCAGTGCAGCCACAGCGTGAGCACTCTCGATAGCAGGGATGATACCCTCCAAACGAGTCAGCTCATAGCCTGCGCGGATAGCCTCGTCATCATTGATAGCGAGCACCTTCTCGCGGCCTTTCTTAGCGAGATAAGCGTGCATCGGGCCGATGCCGGGGTAGTCAAGACCTGCGGAGATCGTGAAAGCCTCCTTGATCTGACCATCGTCGTCCTGCATCACGAGGGTGCGCGCACCATGAACGATACCTTCAGTACCACAATGGATGGTAGCTGCCGTATAATCGGTGTCGACACCATGACCACCTGCCTCTGCTAAGACAATCTTCACGCGGTCGTCATCGATATAATGATAGATCGTGCCTGCTGCATTGCTGCCGCCACCAACACAAGCCACAAGATAGTCGGGATAATCACGACCGATCTTCTCTTTCAGCTGTTCCTTAATCTCTTTGGAGATGATGCTCTGCAAGCGTGCCACGATGTCCGGATAAGGATGGGGACCCATCGTGGAGCCTACGATATAGAAAGTGTTCTCGGGATGGCAGCACCAATCGCGGATAGCTGCCGTACAAGCATCGCTGAGCGTCATGTTGCCTGTTGTCACAGGATGGACCTTGGCACCGAGCATACGCATGCGCTCCACATTGGTGTGCTGCCGCTCCACATCGGTCTTACCCATGAAGATCTCGCACTCCATATTGAACAGCGCACACACCGTAGCTGTTGCCACACCATGCTGGCCGGCACCCGTCTCTGCGATGATACGGGTCTTGCCCATCTTACGCGCCATGAGGATCTGACCCACAGTGTTGTTGATCTTATGGGCACCTGTGTGGTTGAGGTCCTCACGTTTGAGATAGAGTTTGCAGCCGTATTTCTCACTCATACGACGGGCATAGTAGAGCGGTGAAGGACGACCGACATAATCCTTCAGCAAGGAGTAGTATTCATCCTGAAACTCCTTGGAGTCGAGGATCTGCTTGTATTGGTCCTGGAGGTTATGCACGACCTTATAAAGAATCTCGGGGATATAAGCCCCACCGTATTGTCCGAAAAATCCGTTTTTATCTGGTTCCATTGTTGTTATTTTTTTTATTGGGCGATGTGTTGTTATTTGCTGAGGTCTTCCATGAGCTGGTCGAGTGCCTTGTCTGGGTCTCCCTTCTCTCTGAGCAGGGTGACGAACTTACTTCCGATGATAGCACCGGCTGCATTCTGCTGTGCACTCTCGAGTGTCTGCTTGTTGCTGATACCGAAGCCGATCATGCGCGGGTTGTGGAGGTTCATACTGTTGATATGATTGAAGTAAGCCACCTTCTTGGCATCAAACTCTTTCTGAGCACCCGTGACACTGGCTGAAGACACCATGTAGATGAAGCCATCGGTATTATCGTCGATGAAACGGATACGCTCATCGCTCGTCTCAGGCGTGATCATCATGATGACGCGGATATCATATTTATCAGCGATGGGTTTGACGATCTGCTGATAGTCGGCAAACGGCAGGTCAGGGATGATCGCAGCAGACACGCCACTGTCGGCGAGATCGTGGAAGAACTGCTCATAGCCGTAGTGCATCACGGGGTTCAGATAACCCATGAAGACCAGAGGAATATGTATCTCGTCCTTGATAGCCTTGAGCTGAGCGAGCAATATCTTTGTCGTCATACCATTCTTCAGAGCGATGGTGCCAGCTGACTGGATGACGGGGCCATCGGCCAACGGGTCACTGAACGGCATACCCACTTCTACGAAATCGATGCCGTGACGCTCCATGGCCTTAATGACATCGGCCGTGCCTTCGAGCGTGGGGCAGCCTGCACAGAAATACAGGCTCAGCAGTTTCTTGTCGCCCCTGTTGGCAAATACTTGATTGATTTTATTCATTACAATATAGCTTTTATGAATTTACATTATTATTTTAACGCGTAGACGAACATCCTCAACTTCTCCACATCCTTCATGGCGGGCTCCGTCTCGAAACGACTGTTGACATCCACACCGGCGAACATCGGGTGATGGAGATTTCTGATCTCCTCCGCATCCTCAGGACCGATACCGCCACTGAGCAGGAACGGGGTCTTGCCCTGATAAGCGTCGAGCACCGACCAGTCGAAATGCTTGCCACTGCCTCCCTTCTCCGGTGTCTTATAATCGAAGAGGAAGAGGTCGGCGACACCTTCGTAAGCCTTCGTCTGTTCCAGGTCGGCGGCCGTAGAGATGCCGAAAGCCTTGATAAACTTGATATCCTTCACGATGTCGGGCACGAGTGTGTGGCGGAGGTTCTCGATGACCACAGGCAGTTCCGAGCCGTGGAGCTGGATATAGTCGAGCGCATAGTTGTACACGTAGGCGACGATGGTCTGAGGCATCTCATCCACAAAGACCCCTACCCGCTTGATGCGCTTCGGGAAGACGTAGTGGCGCGTGCCATCAGCGTTCACCGCATAATCGAGACGCTCCGGACTATAGTCGGGAAGGATTCCGGCCTGCGAGCTGATCATCCTTACGAAGCGCTTGCTCTTCGGCCAGAAGTTGAAGCCCATCATGTCGATGTCGAGGCTTGCCACGTCGCGAATATTCTGGGCATCGCGCATGCCACACACTTTGATAATCATATTTGATCAATTACAAATTTTCGATGAATTGTTTGAGCGCCAGTCCGGGGTTCGCCTCTTTCATGAAGCGCTCACCCATGAGGAAGCCGTTGAAGCCGGCCTCACGCAGCTCACGCACTGTCTCGGGCTTCGAGATGCCGCTCTCACTGACCCGGCACACACCCTTAGGGAGCTTTTCCGCGAGACGGAAACTGTTGTTCACATCCGTCGTGAACGTGCCGAGATTACGGTTGTTGATGCCGTACATGTCGGGCTCGAGCTCTGCATATTCGAAGTCGCGCTCATTGTGCATCTCTAAGAGTGTCTCCAGTCCGAGCTCATGAGCGAGATGCTGCAACGTGCGGCACTCGTCCTTCGTGAGGCACGCAGCGATGAGCAATACGGCCGAGGCACCGCAGTAACGGGCCTGAAAGAGCTGATACTCGTCGATGACGAAGTTCTTATAGAGGATAGGAATCTTCACACCTGCCTTGCGCGTCTGCTGAATGTACTCGTCGTAGCCTCCGAAATACTCGGTATCGGTGAGGATGCTCAGTGCCGAGGCGCCGTTTCGTTCATAGAGCGGGGTGACATCCTCGGGCTTGACATCCTTATGGATCCAGCCTTTGGAAGGACTCTTGCGCTTAAACTCTGCGATGATGCCTGTCTTCGAGTTCATCAATGCCTCGCACATGGAAGCGGGCTTGCCCTCCTCCATCTGCTTCTTGATATCACCGATGAACTGCTGGATAGGCACGTAGCGCTTGCGCTCGTCGATCTCCACGCGCTTATGCGCAACGATCTCTTCTAATATGTCCATGATTATTTGTTCAGTTCAACAAACTTCTTGAAGGTAGCGAGGGCCTTGCCACTGTCGATGCTCTCACGAGCGATGTCGATACACTCGTCGATGCTCTTCTTGCCCTTCTCCAGCACCTGAATACCGAAGGCGGCATTGGCGAGGACGATGTTCTTCTGAGCAGGCAGTGCCTTGTTGGCCAGCACATTGTCGAAGATCTGCTTAGCCTCTTCCTCCGTAGCACCACCAACGAGCTCCTCAGGTTTAGCGATGTCGAAACCGAGGTCTGAGGGCTTGAATACGCGCTCGTAGCTGTTCGTGATGACCTTGAAGTCGCCCGTGAGCGAGATCTCATCGTAGCCGTCGATACTGTTCACGATACCATAGTCGATGCCGATCTTCTGATACACCTGCTGATAGAGTCGCATCTGATCGAGCGTAGCGGTGCCGAGCAACTGGCACTGCGGCTTTGAAGGATTGATGATAGGACCAAGGAGATTGAAGAAGGTCGGGAACGGGAGTGCCTTACGGATAGCACCGACGAACTTCATGGCTTTGGCGAAGAGCTGGGCATGGAGATAGACGATGCCGCACTCATTGATGGAACGGTTGAGCTTGTCGATATCATCCGTGAAGTTCACACCATGGTTCTTGATGACGTTGGAAGCACCACTGACGCTCGTAGCAGCATAGTTGCCATGCTTAGCGACTTTGTATCCGGCACCTGCGATGACGAAGCAAGAAGTAGTCGAGATATTGAATGTGTTCTTGCGGTCACCGCCAGTTCCCACCACGTCGATGTAACGGTCACAGTCGAGAGGCACAGGCACGCCCGTTTCGAGGATGCCGTCACGGAAGCCGAGGAGCTCGTCGACAGTGATGCCGCGCATCTGAATAGCTGTCAGCAAGGCAGCGATCTCTGCGTCGTTAAGCTCACCCTTCGTGATGGCGATGAGCAGTTGTTTGGTTTCCTCACGTGTGAGTTCCTCGTGGTTGAGGAGCTGGTTGAAAATTTCCTTGATGTCCATATCAGTATGTCTTTAAGTAATTATTATTTCTTGATTATTGAGATTCCCGAGAGAGCTTATTAATAATGAGCTTATTAAAAGCAAAAAGGCCTGTCGTGATTCACGGCAGGCCTTTTTTGTTTCCTTCATTTATCTCAGAAGTATCCACATGGCTTAGCTCCTCACGACTTTTTTAATCCTGAGTTACGCCACCACCAATATGCAGATACATGATTCATCATTGTTATATGACTTTTGTTTGTTATTTGTTGTTGTATGTTTTATTAATACAGTTGCAAAATTAGGCATTTAATATTAAACTGCAAACTTTTCGAGCAAAAAGTTTGCGATTAGTCGTGTTTTTAACATTTATCCCATTGAAACAGTGTAGTGGCGGTAGCATTCTTTTGAAAAAAAATATTGCTCTCGCATGGGGGTATTTCAATAATTTTGCGTCATACTAAAGAAAACTGCATGAGCTATGCAACTTTTCGCATATATATACGTTATAGAGAAATAGAACATAATAAAGGAAATATTTAATGAGTAATTTTCATGATGAACGTTGTTCAAAGGCTTTGTAAAGCCTTTCATGCTTACAGTGCAGTCAATGCCTTCTGCATTCAAGACAAGTACTACACTTATAAGCAACTTGCAGAGAGAGTAAACGCTATCCGCGCACGTATTAAGGATGTTGGCGGGGATTATTTCGGACTTGTTGCCAACGATGACCTCGACACCTACGCCTCAATCCTCGCTATCTGGATGGAAGGCAAGTGCTATGTTCCTCTCCATCCGCTCCAGCCCATCGCCCGCTGTCTCGACATCATCAGTCAGGTAGGGCTCCACACGGTGTTAGACTCCAGTGAGACCACGCGCTATCAGAACATTAATGTGATAGCAACCGCCAAGCTCAAGTCCGAAGCTACACCACAAGCGCCGAAACCATTCCAACCGGAGCACGATGCCTACCTTCTTTTTACTTCGGGGAGCACTGGTCGCCCCAAAGGCGTACCTGTCTCTTTTGGGAGTGTGGCTGCCTTCCTGGAAGGATTTGAGGCATTGGGCTACCAGTTGACAAATGAAGACCGTTGCCTTCAGATGTTCGACCTCACCTTCGACCTTTCCGTAGGCAGTTATCTCCCGCCACTTCTCGTGGGTGCCTGCGTCTATACGGCTCAACTCGGGAGCATCAAGTGGCAGGAAGCTTTCCGGCTCCTCGACACTTACGACCTGACGATGACTCTCATGGTACCTTCCGTCATCCATTATCTGCGCCCCTATCTCGACGAGATAGAAGCCCCAAGCCTCCGCTATTCGCTCTTCTGTGGAGAGGCACTGAACAGTGACGATGCCGAAGCGTGGATGCACACCGTTCCTCATGCAGAGGTATGGAACGTCTATGGCCCCACGGAGAATACGATCTATTGTACGGCCTACCGCCTCTCAACGCCCATCTGCCAACACAATGGCATCGTATGCATCGGAAAGGATATGAAATGCTCGCATACGATGATTGTCAACGAGAATCACGACTGTGTGGCTCCGGGAGAGACGGGAGAGCTCTGTCTTGCCGGGGCTCAGCTCACGCGCGGCTATTGGCACAACGAGGAGAAGAACCGCGAGACGTTCTTCACGAAAGACGGCACCCGTTGGTATCTCACCGGCGACCTCTGCCAGCTCACAGCCGATGGCAACATTATATATATAGGGCGCAAGGACTCGCAAGTGAAAATTCAGGGCTTCCGCATCGAACTCAGTGAGATAGAGAGCGTGGCGCGCAAGTTCTACGACAACCAGTGTGCAGCAGTGGCTGTGGCCATTGGCGAGCCGGGTGTCCAGCATCTCGAACTCGCCATAGAGAAAGCAGACGATGGCAGCGAGCATCAACTCCTCGAATATCTGAAGAAATACCTTCCCGCCTACATGATTCCCGAGAAGATCTCATTCCTGAAGGTCTTTCCGCAGAATGCCAACAACAAAATAGACAGGAGAAAAATCAAAGAACTACTGATCGCATAATAAATAATAGCACAAATAATTATGAACAAAGAAGAAGTAAGAAAACAACTGAACGACATTTTTGCAAACGTATTGAACCGCCCGGGAATCGAACTGAGCGACAACATGACCACTGACGACATCGACAACTGGGACTCTCTGACCAACATGACCATCATCAGCGATATCGAGCATCGGTTCAACATCCACTTCAAGCTCCGCGACATTATCCGCATGAAGAACGTGGGAGGCATGATCGACGCCATTCTCAAGAAGACGAACGAATAAGCCGCTGCACCCATGGAATTCTTATCGCTGCCCTTCGTGGTATGCATGACACTGACCTTCATCCTCTATTACGCCAAGCCGACCCTGAGGTGGCAGCATGGCGTACTGCTCCTGGCGAGCATGATCTTCATCGGCTATTACCACATCGCCTATCTCCTCATTTCAGCCGGGGTGACGGTCTTCACATTTCTTGCCGGCAGACAGATTCACAAAACACTCAATACACGTGCAGGCAACGTGTGGTTCTGGGCAAGCATCAGCGGCCTCGTCGTGTTCTGGCTCATAGCGCGCTATTGGTTCCCGCTCTTTCCCTTGGGCATCTCGTTTTACACCTTCCAGGCGCTGTCTTATCTGATAGAGATCTATTGGGAGGAAGAGCCGGAGGACAACTTCCTCGACTTCTCCCTTTACATGCTTCTCTTCGTCAAGTTCCTTTCCGGACCTATCGAGCGTGCCTTCGACTTCATCCCTCAATTGAAGAAGCCGCACGCCTTCGACTACACCCTCGTGACCCGTGGCTTGAAACTCGTGGCATGGGGCCTGTTCATGAAGGTGGTCATCGCCGACCGCATCTCACCGTCGCTCGACTTAGTGCTCGACCACGTTCAGCAGTCGACAGGCATGCAGATTCTCTGCACCACGATGCTCTATCCCATCCAGCTCTATGCCGACTTCGCGGGCTATACCTGCATGGCGTTGGGCTTCGGCCGAATGCTCGGCTTCAAGCTACAGCCCAACTTCGACCGGCCATTCATCTCAAAGTCGACGGGTGAGCTGTGGCGTCGCTGGCATCAGTCGCTCTCTTTCTGGGTGCGCGACTATATCTTCACGCCGCTCAACGCCTCACTCCGCGAATGGGGACGCTGGAGTGTCGTTGTTTCCGTGCTCGTTACTTTCGTCGTCATCGGTGTATGGCATGGTGCCGGCTGGACCTTCGCTTTCTACGGACTTTTCCAAGGCATCCTCATCATCATTGAGACCCTGCTCGGAAAACGTCGTGAGAAGATCTACAACATCTTCGGCAAGAAAATAGGTAGCGCACTGATGATGATCCGCACCTATATCTTCTTTGCCCTGTCGCTGCTCTTCTTCCGCGTGAAGCACCTCACGGATGTCTTCTACGCTTACCGCCATATGTTCGACGGCTTCCAGACCTCCATCAAGGAGCTGCGCCTCGGCATGGAGGACTTCTATTGGATCGTCTTCGGCATCGCCGTGCTCATCCTCTTCCTCGTAGAATATTTCAACGGCAAGCGCAATCTCATCAAGGCTTCGGAGCAGCTCTCCACACCCTGGCGCTGGCTCGTCTATTTCGTCATCGTGTTCATCATCGTGTTCTATGGAGCCTTTGGCGTAGAGAACTTCATCTATATTCAATTCTAATTTTGAAAAGGCTCTATGAATAAGCAACTATACAAGTTTTACATTCGTTTCATCCTGCTGCTCTCGCCCCTCATTGCTCTTTCCGTCTTTTACATGGTCAAGGACCCGTTCATGGTCGTGCATCCCAAGGTGACGGCCTACGACTACAGTCATGTCATGCAGAATGAGGGAGCCGTGGGCTGGGAGAAACTGAAGGCATTCAACCCCACCCGCCACTACGACTCCTTCGTCATGGGCAACTCCTGTACAAAGGCCTTTCCATGTGAAGACTGGAACCGGTACATCCATGGCCGTCCCTACCGTTTTTTCTCCAATGCGGAGGGCATCGGTGAGTTTCAGCAGAAGCTCACGGCACTCGGCAACATTCCGGGTCAGCCTATCCGCCATCTGCTCGTCGTCGTGGAACGTGGCTTCTTTGAGACGACAGACCCACGCCACGGTATGATGCACATCATGCCTCCCGACGTGTCCGGGTGCAGCAGCATCTATTATCAGATGCAGTTCTTCCAGAGTTTCATGTCGCCGAAGTTCCTCGTTCCCTACCTGCGCTATCTGTGCACGGGAACCATCAAGAAGTCGGGTAAGGACATCATCTTCCCCAATGTACCTATGCGCACGCTCTATACCAATGACGCTGTGCTCTGGCAAGAGGAAGACATCCGAAAAGAGGGTGAGACTTACTGGAAGGAGAGCTATCAGAACAAGAAATATGCTGACAAAGGCTGGGTGACGAACATGAAGGACGCCAAGCCCTACGAAGGACGCCACACCATCGGCAGTCAGCAGCGTCAGGCACTGTTCGCCATTCGCGCCTTCTGCCGTGCCCATCACACGGACATCCAGTGGGTCATCGGGCCCAATCCGCAGAAGGAATGGTTGAACAAGCTGGACCTGAAAGTACTAAAGGCTATCTTCGGTGCAACGCATGTCCACGACTATTCCGCCTGTCCCCGTTTCTACGATTACCACTATTTCTATGATGGTGCCCACTACCGCAGATGCGTCGGTGACAGCATCCTCAAAGACATCTATACCCGGTAGCGATCCACAACGATTGTCCACGAAGATCGCGATTTAGTTTTTAACGTCAATTACCATTAATTGACAAAAATATTAATGAGCAATTAATTGACAAAAATATTAATGTCCAATTAACGGATAATTGACGGGGATTAATGTTCAGAGAAAAGACGGCGAAGCCGAAAGTCGTGCTAAGTCGTGAAAAGCCGATACTCCTTTTTCGTGTCTTCCGTGTCCTTCGTGGACAACGTCCAACTTTCGTGTCCTTCGTGGATCAGTGCCACACTTCCTCTGCAATCTCTCTTACGAGGTCGACCTTTGCCCACTGCTCCTCCTCCGTGAGCTTGTTGCCTATCTCGCAGGAAGCGAAGCCACACTGCGGACTGAGGCAGAACTGCTCGAAGGGGAAGAACTCGGAGGCTTTGCGGATGCGCTGCTTGATGGTCTCCTTATCCTCCAGGACAGGCGACTTCGTGGTGATGAGTCCGAGCACGACCTTCTTGTCCTTCGGCACATAGCGCAGTGGTTCAAAGCCACCCGAGCGCTCGTCGTCATACTCAAGGTAGAAGGCATCGACATGCTCCTGAGCGAAGACATACGGTGCCACGGGGTCGTAGGCGCCCTGCGAAGCAAAGCAGGAGTGGTAGTTGCCACGGCAGATATGCGTGTTGATGACCAGGTCCTCGGGCTTGTCCTGAAGCGCGAGGTTGTTGACCTTCAGATAGCGCGTTGCCTCACCCTCAAGCGTGAAGCCTTTGCCTGCCATAGCGCCCCAGTAGTCCTTGTCGATGATCATTCCCCACGTACAGTCGTCAAACTGGATGTTGCGGCACCCGGCATCGTAAAGCTGACGAATGACCTGACGGTAAGCGGCAGCGATGTCCTCTATCAGCTCATCGTCATTGGGATAGAACTGACGTGTGTTCTTCGTGTTGTCACCACGGAAGAGCTCGGCAAGGAACTGTGCGGGTGCGGGAATCGTCTGACGTGCCACGAAACCGGGCTCCTCAAACTGCTTCACGAAAAGATAATCCTTCACGAAAGGATGATTCTCACCACTGATTTTTCCCGTCAGTGCTACCGACCCTTTCGTCGTCTCCTCACCATGGAACTGATAGCCGTGCTCGAGCTCGATATGCTCCACGCCCTGCAGACCCCACATGAAGTCGAGGTGCCAATAGGCGCGACGGAACTCACCATCGGTGAAGTCATGAATACCGTGAGCCTTCTCTTTCTTCACAAGCTCAGTGATGAGACGGTCCTCAACAGCCCGCAGTTCCTCTGCGGAAATCTTGCCCTCAGCAAACTGCTGACGGGCGTTCTTCAACTCTCGTGGGCGAAGGAAACTGCCCACGACATCGTTACGGAAAGGTGCATGCAATGTGTTTGATGTGTTGCTCATAATCTCTGCTTATTTTGTTTATTGATTTATTTTTCACTTGCAAAGGTAAGCAACAAGATTTATCTGAACAAATATTCTTGCGTTTTCAGCAAAATATACTAACTTTGCGTCATCAATGCTTCAATAGCAGAATAATATTCTTCAAAATACGACATCTATAAATACAACTCTATAAATACGACTATGGCAAACAATGAAACACTCGACGACACCGACCGCCGCATCCTCCAGCTCCTTCAGAAAGACTCGCGCATGACGGTCAAGGAGCTCGCAGCGCGCGTCCATCTCTCCCCCTCTCCTACTTTCGAGCGACAGAAGCGCTTGGAACGACTCGGCTACATCGAACGCTACATGGCCGTCGTCAATCCACAGAAGGTAGGCAACGGCATCCTCGTGCTCTGCAACATCCGCCTCAAGCAGCACACTCAGGCCCTCATTCAGGAGTTCATGGATGCTGTGCAGACCATTGACGAGATCACGGAGTGCTACAACACCAGTGGCGACTTCGACTTCCTCATCAAGGTCTACACCCGCGACATGAAAGCCTATCAGCAGTTCATGCTCAACACCCTCGGCACCATCCCCTGCGTGGGAAGTCTGAACAGCATCTTCGTCATCGACCAGACAAAGAGCACGAGAGGGGTGCCGATACAAAATGCATAAGAAGAAGGCCTACCCAAGCCTGAGTTGGTTAGGCCTCTTTTTTGCCTTCTCTTTTCGCCCTCTCTATCGCCTTTGAAAGCTCAACTACTGTATCTTCTACATGCTCATTATACCCGACAAACTGGAAACGGATGCGGCCATGACTGTCGATGACAAACTTAGCAGGAATGGATTTCACGCACAGAAGGTTCAGAGAGACGATCAGTGAAGGTGATAACGCGCGTCTGATAGGCTGGATAGCCTGACTGGAAATAATCGTTGGGCACCAATCGTAGCTTCAACACTACACTGGTGTCTTTCAAAGAAGCATCACGTAGAAGCACGACAGGGAGCTTAGCTCGTGCTTTTCCAGCCGGAATCTTATAGTAAGCAGCCAAGGATGCATCGTCAAAAGCTACATAATGCCTACCTGCCACGGCCATGTTAGCCGTTGTATCCACTTGCTCCAGGGTAACGGGGCGGTCTTCCTCAGACAGGTAACCCATCGTCTCGACCTCTAACCAAAGGGTGTCTCGCTTCACATTGTCCCCATCGAAGACGAACGAGTAAGCGGTCTTTGTCATATTGGAATCCAACGTCTCGGTAGTAGCCTTATCATAATAGAAGTTGATACGGCTGACAGGGTCACTATACATAGGCAAGTCCTTCTCGCAACTACCGAAAAGCACGATTGAAAGGACAAAGCCAAGAAATACTATATATTTTTTCATCTTAATCACTGATTGGAAGTTGTTGATGGATCATATTCTGTCTTTGGCAAGGGCACGACATAGATAGAAGGCTTCACCTCACCGCCATTCCAAATGGTTGTTACCTTGAGTCGTTTGTAGGTATAGAACATCTGTCCCTCGGCAAAAAACTCTCTGCGCCACTCGTTGAGCATCTCATTGTGGGCCTGAGTCACTGATGTGAATGGAGTGTATAAGGAGAAAGCACACTGCGACATGTAGGTCTTATAGAGTTTCTGAATCTCATCTAACGACTCACTCGTCTCCATAGCCGTAAGATACATTTTGGAGAGGCGCAACATCGGGATAATCTGCAACTTAGTTGTCAGGACATTGTCTGAATAAGATGTGTTAGAATCATACCAGTACTTCTTGATAGTAGGTCTCACAACAGCATATGCATCTCTGCTGGATCTGTTCCACACCTCTAAATAACGGTTGTGAGAAGCAGAAGCACCGGGCAGTGAGCTATAAAGATCCTGCAACATGTCCGATGTGATATAATAGGTACTGGAAGTCACCTGACCACTATTTCCTCCCAACAACACCTTGTTGGCATAGGTATTGACATCATATTTACTCAAATAGAACAAGCATTCGGAAGGCAAAGCATGATAGCCCATTGCTAAGTCGTTGACACCACTGAGCGAAATCAAAGCGTTGCTATCGGCTCCTTTGGCATTAATCACTTCAAGTGCCAGGTCGTGCGCTTTCTGCTTGCGCCCAAGATTTAAGTCCGAGGATAGCTGTCTGCAACTTCAGATGATTCATCAGCCAAGGATAGTGGATTTTATATTGCAGACTGACACTCTGAAGTTCTAAGACATTGTTGTCCATAACATAGCGTGAGGTAGCCTTCGGCTTGTCGTTGCCGAGCTTTCCGAAGAAAGTCACATCACCGGCCCGATACCAGCGCTGCGAGAGCACACGCTCATCGACATTATTGTTTCTAATCTCATTGAGTGTCACTTCCACGCGGTCACGAAGGGTCGAGTTGTACATCTTGCCACCCCAATAGTATCCGAACGATACGTTGACCGTCAGATCGCGCCATTGGAACATCGTATTGAGGTTGCCCCGATACTTAGGATCAGCGCTTCCGCAATACACCTTGTCGCGTGCATGCCACGTATCTGTGATGTTTCCATTGCGATCGTAGTAAACCTCCTTACCTGTACTCGGATCAATACCCGCAGAGCGCACTGCCCAGATGGAGTTCTGAGGATAACCTTCGAAGAAAAGACTCTGTATACCACTGGCTGAATCATCATCGGCATCTGATGTCATATAGGCATCGTTCTGATCCTTGATAGCCTGGGACAAACTGGCTATCTCATTGTGATTATATATCAGTTGACCGCCAATCATCCAGTTGAGGTTCTGTTTCTCATTGCGGATGACATACACATTGGCGGCAGCTTCCCATCCCCAGTTCTTCACTGAGCCAATGTTTGCCGTGTAAGAACTGAAGCCCATATCCAATGGGAGATCCATGGAAGAGAGCAAATCGTTCGTCCTCTTTGTATAAATCTCAAAAGAGCCTTTGATGCGGTTGTCCCACAAACCAAACTCCGTGCCCGCATTCCATTCCTTTGTTGTCTGCCAGCTCAGATCCGGGTTTCCCCATCCACCAAGCACGGCACCTGTCCAAGCCATGTAGCGGTTATCTGTGACATATTTATAATAGGTATAGGCATCCGTCTCCGTTGCACCCGAGGCTGCTCCCGTTTCACCATACGAGGCTTTGAGCCGTAACATGTTCACAAAAGTATTACGGAACCACTTCTCCTGATGAACGTTCCAGCCTATGCCTACACTCCAGAACGGAGCATACTTCTTATCGCTGCCATAGGTGGAGTTGCCATCCACACGGTAAGACATATCCACATAATAGCGACTGTTATAGGTATAGTTCACATTCGCGGTCACACCAAACTGGCGTTGCTTATAATTGCTTCCCGAAGGCAGCTCATCCTGGGCATACTGACGGGCATTGGCAATGTTGGGCAGGTCATCAGAGGCAAAGCCTTCATAAGCCGATGTGAAATTGTCAATATTCGTGGTCAGCATGCTCCAGTTAAGACCGAAATACAGACTGTGAACATCGGCAAAGACCTTGCTGTAGGCCAAAGTCAGATCAGCATTAAACGTTGTTGTTTTACCATTGCCATACCGATAGAAGCCCTTGCGCAAGAAGCCTGTTCCAGTACGGTACTCAGAATTGTCAGAATCAAGATAATAGGTATCCTCCGGTGAGCGGAAGAATTTTGTTTCAGAAGTAGTATGCGACAGGCCAAGTTGGCCACGAAGAGTCAAGGAAGGAAGGATATTCCAATCGATAGAGAAGTTATTGGTCAGTTCTTCATAGTTGCTCTTGTCAAACCCTCCGAGCGTAGCATTGTAAAGAGGATTGCTTTTCCGGGCAGACCATGCATAAAAAGGATCGAAGAACTTACGTACCTTGCCGTCTTCATCATATGGAGAATCATATGGTTCCAACTTAACGTATTGAGAGAAAGAGCCATAAGGACTCTCCTGACTGTTGTTGATACCTACTGACGTATAGTTGCGGAATGTGAGCGTACGATACTTATATAATAAGGTGATAGCTCCATTGAACGTCTTTCTGTCAGACCCACGCATGGCACCTTCTATGTTGTTCCATTGTGCGTCCGTACTCCAGCGAAATTCCTTACTACCTCCCTCAAGTCGGAGGTTATAGCGCTGACCTACTCCTGTATGGACAGGTTTGGACAGCCAATCTGTATTCACGCCACAAAGCACATCGCGCAAACGTTTCTGATAGGCCTCCTTATATAATAATTCACGCTGATTGGACAAACTGAAAGTATCATCATACAGCCCGGCTTTGCGCTCCAGTTCCAGTTTCTGAGCTGCATTCAGCAAATGGTAACTCGTGAGGTCAGGAATCTCGAGCTGCAGACTTGCTTCGGCATTCATTTTAAGCTTTCCTGGTTCCGGTTGCTTGGATACAATCACGATAACGCCATTGGCTCCCTTACTTCCATAGATTGCCGTAGCTGCAGCATCCTTCAGGATGTTGATGCTTTCGATCTCCTCATCGTTGTAATCCATAAGCTTCGTGAGCGAGATTTCGAAACCGTCCATGATGATCAATGGCGTATTGGGGTTATTCTTCTGACCCGAATTGAAAGCCTCGACACTGGTTGGCAGCGATGAGTTGCCGCGAATATTGATGTTTGGCAAGTTGTTTGGGTTAGAGCCATTCACGTTGTCGATAGCAAAGTTGATACTAGCATCTGCATTCTTTAATGTCTGCAGGAGGTTCTGACCACGGAACTGCTGGAGTTGCTCCTTGCTGACCGTGCTCACGCTACCCGTATAGCTTTCCTTCGCCTTGCGGAAGATACCTGTCACCACCACATCGCCCAGGGTCTTAGTGTCCTCCTTCATCACAATAGTCATCTGTTTCCTCAAAGGTACGACACAAGTCTGCATACCTACATAGCTCACCTGCACTTATTGACCACCATTGAGATAATAGTCAAAAGAGAAGGCTCCGTTAAGATCGGTCACGGCCATGACTTGTGTACCTAAGACCCTCACCTGTGCACCGATGACGGGTTCCTTAGTCTTGGCATCATAAACATACCCACCCACGGTCTGCATCTTGTCAGTTTCAGCCTTGTAGGGGTCTTTACGACCTTTTACAATGTTGATGAACTTGCCATTGACCGTGTAGTGCAACGGTTTACTGCGAAGCACAAAGTCTACAATCTGAAAGAATGTAGCATCCTTTACCACGCCACTGACACGATAGGGACTGACGTCCTCGTAGGTAAAGAGGAACTTGTAACTGGAGTTCTGCTCCAACCGAAGAAGAACGGCCGGCAAAGGTTCGTTGTGGAAGGTCATGGACAGCCGCACACCGTTTTGTGCCCACAAAGGAAGGGCACCGATGAGCAATACCATCGCTAACAACCATTTTACAGCCTTGTGTTTCATAAGCTTTGTTTTAAATCACTCTTACGATATTATTAACGTTATTTGATTTGTATACGTATGAAACGAAAGAAAGGTTACGATAATGACAGAAAAATTGCTGAAATAGATAAAAATTGTTACCTTTGCACCCGTTGTTTCTAATATATGAGAGAAAAAGGGACTTCAGACAATGCACGCATCAACTCAAAGATTGACTTTGATGCACTGTTCCGCACTTATTACGAGCCACTTTATTATTTTGCGCTCCAATATGTGACGGATGAAGACGACTGTCGCGATATCGTGACTGGCGTCTTCGAGCAGTTATGGCGCAATCTCTCTGATGTCCATCCCGATACGGTACGCGCACTGCTCTACACGCATGTCAGAAACAGATGCATTGACCTGCTGAGACACGAGAAACAGAAACTGCAATACGCTGACTTTGTGGCACGGCAAAGTCAACATTATATCGAAGCACAAGAATACAATCAGCAAGAGGAACGGGAACGCATAGTAGCACAAGTTCTTGACAGTATGGGAGAACCTACCCATTCCATTCTCCTTGCGTGCTACGTGGACGGAAAGAAATATAAAGAGGTGGCGGAGATGATGAATATCAGCATCAGTACCGTGAAGAAACACATCGTCAAGGCCTTGCGGATCATCCGGGAAAAGAGGGCGGAGCGACAACAGAAGAAGGCTAAAAAATCATAACAGCGTATACTTTCTTTCAATCCAAACGTATCATAATAAAATAATACAGATGCAGAAAGTAAACCAAAATATAGACGACCTCAGCTTGCTTCAAGATGCAGGATACGACGCTGATGAGGCATGGCGTGACTTGAGCGATCTTCGTACAGTATTGCTCAAGCAGAATCGTCCTGTAGATGTGGAGAAGCAGCTACGCGCCTTCAAGGCTAAGCATACCCTTGCTGTTGATAACCATAAATCGCATCAACGCACCATCATCTTTTCTGTTCTTGCTGTTGCCGCAGCCTTCCTGGCTTTCTTCCTCCTCCGCCCTCTGCTTTCTGTTGACAAGCAAGAGCTCCCGAAGCGTCTTTCTATGACGACAACTGCCAAGCATGCACGCTACGCTACCATCAGCACGGGGTCAACAGACACGCACGCTTTCTCTTCCTCTTCCAACCGCCTCTCAATTCCCCAGGAAGCTTACATGCTCAAGAAGGCTGATGCCACTCCCAAGCTACTCTCAGTACCCTATGGCTGCAGCGCTGATCTGACGTTGCCTGACGGCTCCGTGGCTTACGTCCATGCAGGGAGTGAGCTGTCTTTTTCTCCCCAGTATATCAACGGTAAGCGCGTGGTTATCCTCGATGGCGAGGTTTATTTTAAGGTGAAACACGACGCCGCTCATCCTTTCGTCGTTCAAGCCGGAGACATTACGACAACGGTCTATGGCACAGAGTTCAATATCAACACGCATGCCTCACACGGTGTAGCGGTAACGCTTATCTCCGGTTGCGTCGGTGTCAGTGCTCCTCATTATAGCCGTCGTATGACACCGGGAGAGCAAGTGTCGTGGAGCAAAGACGGGGCAAGCGAGCAGCATGTCGACCTGCTGCCTTACACTAACTGGCGCGACGGCTACCTCTATTATGATCAGCAATCGCTGGAGACCATCCTCGCTGATCTGGCACGCAACTATAAGCTCAGTGTAAGATTCGATGACCGCTCAGCCATGCATCTCCTGACCCACTTCGTATGCGAACGCGGAGCAGATATCAGCACGGTCGTGGCTATGCTCAATCAGATGGGTAAAGCGCATATTCGGCTTGACAACAATACATTAATCGTTACGAAATAATCAATAACGACAAGTGGTAACGCGACACATATGAGACGATAATGCGTCACATATGAGGCGGTAATGCATCACATATGTGGCGGTAATGCGTCACATATGAGGCGTGATGGTATCTCAACTGAATTTGTCTTGTGGTTTAATTGCAAAGTTATCAAAAAGTAAGGGCTCGGGAACCGAATATCAATTATTTTTTATAATTTTGCCAACTGTAATGGAAATGAAGAAGACGATACACACGTTGTTGCAGGTGGCAATGTCGTTGCTGCTGGGCGGTGCCATCCTCTATTGGATGTACCGGGGGTTCAACTTCCACAGCATCGAGGGTGTGATGCTCCATCAGATGGACTGGACGTGGATGATCCTCTCGTTTCCTTTCGGCATCTTTGCCCAGGTGTTCCGTGGCTGGCGTTGGCGGCAGACGCTGGAGCCGCTCGGCGAGAAACCACGACAGAACGTGGCGGTGAACAGTATCTTCGTGTCTTACGCCGCAAGTCTGCTCATCCCGCGTATCGGCGAGTTCGCGCGCTGTGGGGTACTGCGACGCTGGGACGGCGTGTCGTTCCCGAAGTCGCTCGGTACCGTGGTCACGGAGCGCGCTATCGACACGGTGCTCATCCTCGCCCTCACGCTCTTCACTTTCCTGTGGCAATTGCCCGTCTTCCATCGATTCTTCTCGCGTACGGGGACACGTATCGACGAGCTCTTGGGACAGTTCACGACAGCCGGATGGTGGGTGACGATCATCTGCGGCATCGCTGCCGTGGGCATTGTCTGGTTCATACTGAGGAAGCTCTCTATATATAATAAGGTGAAGGAGACATTCATCGGACTGTGGTCCGGCATCATCTCCGTGAAGAACGTGCGCAACGTGCCGCTCTTCATCTTCTTCAGCATCGGCATCTGGGCGTGCTATTTCCTGCACTATTACCTGACGTTCTTCTGCTTCGAGGCAACGTCGCATCTGGGAGCAGCATGCGCCATGGTGACGTTCATCGTGGGTTCCATCGCTGTCATCGTGCCTACGCCCAACGGTGCCGGGCCCTGGCACTTCGCCGTGAAGACGATGCTCATCCTCTATGGTGTGGCGGCCAACAGCGCGCTCTACTTCGTGCTCATCGTGCACACTGTTCAAACGCTGCTCGTCCTGCTCCTCGGCATCTACGGATGGATTGCCCTGACGCTGACGAAGAAACGGCAGGTCGCCGACGCCTCGTAAAACGACTTATATTTTTTCTGAATATTCATTTTAATAACCAAAGACTATGAGTGAAATCCGCAATCTTCAACCCGCTGCCATCTGGCAGAATTTCGATGACCTCACACAGATCCCACGCCCGAGCGGCCACGTGGAGAAAGTACAGCAGTTCCTGCTCGACTTTGCCAAGCGTGTTGGCGTAGAGGCTTTCAAGGACCCCGCAGGCAATATCGTGATGCGCAAGCCTGCTACACCGGGTTACGAGAACCGCAAGACGGCGCTGCTCCAGGCTCACATGGACATGGTGCCGCAGAAAGCTCCTGACTCTACACATAACTTCGAGACTGACCCCATAGAGACTTACATCGAGGACGGATGGGTGCATGCCAAAGGCACGACCCTCGGCTCCGACGATGGTATCGGCGTGGCTGCTATCATGGGTATCATGGAGAGCAAAGACCTTAAGCACGGACCCATTGAAGCTCTGATCACGCGCGATGAGGAGACGGGTATGTACGGTGCCAATGAGCTTCCCGAGGGGGAGCTGCACAGCGACATCCTCATGAACCTCGACTCCGAGCTCTGGGGTAAGTTCGTCATTGGCTCAGCCGGTGGCATCGACATCACTTCCACGCTCGAATATAAACCCGTGGACAACGACCAGGAAGCTGCCGTGAAGGTGACGCTGAAAGGGCTGCGTGGTGGCCACTCAGGCTTGGAGATCAACGAGGGTCGCGCCAACGCCAACAAAGAGATGGTACGCCTCGTGCGCAAGGCTGTGGCTGAGACGGATGCACGCCTCGCTTCCTGGCATGGCGGCAACATGCGCAATGCCATCCCCTTCAAGGCTGAGGTCGTACTGGCTCTGCCGAAGGAAGAGATGGAGACGCTGAAAGGCCTCGTGGAGGAGCAGCGCATCGCCATCGAGGATGAGTTCCGTGGCATTGAGAAAGACGTACAGTTCTTCACCGAGGAGGTGGAAAAGTCCGCAGAGCTCGTGCCCCAGGAGATCCAGGACAACCTCATCGACGCTATCTTCGCTTGCCACAATGGTGTCATCCGTATGATTCCGTCTTATCCTGAGGTCGTGGAGACTTCCTCTAACCTCGCTATCATCGACATCGAAGCTGGCAAGGCAACGATCAAGATCCTCGCTCGCTCGAGCCGTGAGGACATGAAGGAGTATGTCGCTACGATGCTTGAGAGCTGCTTCTCCATGGCTGGCATGAAGACGGAGCTCAGTGGGAGCTACGGTGGCTGGGACCCGAACCCCGACAGTGAGATTCTCAACCTGCTGAAGAAGATCTACAAGGAGCAGACGGGCCAGGAGGCTACGGTTCAGGCTGACCACGCCGGACTGGAGTGCTCTGTCATCCTCAGTAAGTATCCGGGCATGGATGTGGTGAGCCTCGGTCCCACCCTGCTCTCGCCGCATACCACAAGCGAGCGCTTCAAGATCGATACCGCCGAGCCGTTCTGGAAACTGCTCACCGCAGCACTGGAACAGATTCCGGAGAAATAATCTTGACTTATACGGATGGGGATGCCCTATCTACCTATGGGGTGAGAGTGCTCCTCCTACCCATGGGTGAGAGTGCCTCGGAGAGGCACACTTATTCATAACCCCAGGCAAGGCGCAGCCGCAGCCTGGGGGTTAGGATCGAGCAGAGACTTCTGATTTCCTGCCTCGGAGAGGCAGACTGCACGACAGTGCGCAATGTCTTTTATTAACATAGCGCGCCGAGGCGCATTCAGCCTCTCCGAGGCTGGAGGTCAGTTAATCCGCCCTCAGCTTAAACCCCAGACTGCGGTCGCTATGCTCCCTTAGTCTGGGGTTATGGAAGAGTGTGCCTCTCCGAGGCACGGAGCGCCATGATCCTGAGGTACTTGACACATGTTTCCATTGCACACATTTAGGAGACGAACCAAAATAATTGTATAAAAAAACGGAGTAATTTGTTTGCCACTCCGTTTTTTTTCTATACTTTTGCAGTCGCAAATAACAATACATTAAACATCTATGGACGATTATCACGCGGACAGTAACAATTAGTAGCGTGAGGATAAGCCAAGAGGCTAATCCCCACACATGATTGTTTTCTCATGTAACGATAGGAGATTAGCTGTTATGAAAACATACTGGAACATTGAGAAGGAGCTCCACGTCATCAACGAGTGGGCACCTAACTGCTGGATTCAGGTCACATGTCCTACAGACGAGGATCAGCGTGAACTGGAAGAGAAATTTCATATCCCCGATTATTTTTTGAGCGACATCAGCGATACTGATGAGCGTGCCCGTTATGAGTATGATGACGGCTGGACGCTCATCATCCTCCGTATCCCCTATGTCAAGGAGATAAGGTCGCGTACGCCTTATACTACAGTGCCGCTCGGCATCATCCATAAGCGCGACGTGACAATCACTGTGTGCTTCTATGAGACAAACATGATGCTCGACTTCGTCAGCTATCAGCAGAAACGCGGCGTGGGGTTTACTGATTACGTGGACATGACCTTCCGCCTCTTCCTCTCGTCGGCCGTATGGTATCTGAAACGCTTGAAGCAGATCAATTCGCTCATAGAGAAAGCCAAGCATAACCTCGACCACGAGATCAACAACGAGAGCTTGATCGGGCTCAGCCGGTTGCAGGACTCGCTCACTTACTTCATCACCTCTATCCGTGGCAATGAAAACCTGTTGCAGAAACTAAAGTTTAAGCTGCAGGTCGATGAGCTTGACGCCGACCTTATCGAGGATGTCAACATTGAGATGACGCAGGCCCGCGAGACGACAAGCATCTACTCGGATATTCTCGAGTCGACGATGGATACTTATTCGAGCATCATCAACAACAATACGAACAACACGATGCGTACGTTGACCTCGGTGACAATCATCATGCAGTCGGGTACCTTCATCGCCTCTCTGTACGGTATGAACGTGATCAACGGTTTGGAGCAGAACCACTGGGGCTTCCCTATCACCCTTGCCATCTCGTTCTGTGTCAGCCTGGTTTGCTGGGCTCTGTTGCGTCATAAACGGCTCCTATAAGGCTCCATAAATGAAAATATAGCAATATTGAGACAAAAAATCTGTCTTTTTGTTGGCAGTATAAGTTTTTTTATCTAAGTTTGCACATTAATTAATACAAACAATTAAATATAAGTAATTGGAAGCCATGCCCGTCTGAGGCGTTAGCTGATATGCAACAGCATGGCCATGGAACTCCGAATCATAAACTTAAATTTGAGTTAAATGATGGACTCTCAAGAAAACAATCCCGCACAGGGAATTGAGGAAGAGCAGAAGGCTGCACCCGCTGCTCCCGTAACAGACAACAGTGCTGAGGAGACTCAGAATGAACCTGCTAAGAAGGTCTATGCCTCGAAGAAGGAAGTGCTCGACCGCGTGAAAGAGATCGCAGAGGGTGACGAAACGCCTGACAAGGACGAGGTGGACCACCTCAAGGCTGCCTTCTACCGCTTCCACATCGCTGAGCGTGACCAGAAGCAGAAAGAATATCTCGAAGCCGGGGGCGATCCAGAGAAATATCAGATCATGCCCGACGACGACGAGGAGACTTTCAAAGCCAACATGCAGCTCATCAAAGAGAAGCGTGCCAAAGCTTTTGAGAAAGCACAGCAGGAGCGGGAAGAGAACCTCAAGCACAGAGAGGAGATCATCGAGAAGATAAAGAACATGGCAACGTCACCCGACGAGGCCAATAAATCATACAACGACTTCAAGGCGCTGCAGCAGGAGTGGAAAGAGATTGGCCCTGTGCCTCCCGAGAAATCGAGTGAGACATGGCGCAACTATCAGCTCTATGTCGAGCAGTTCTACGATCTGCTGAACCTCAACCGTGAGGCGCGCGAGTACGACTTCAAGAAGAACCTTGAGGCTAAGACGAAACTCTGTGAGGAAGCTGAGAAACTCGCTGATGAGCCCGATGTCGTGAGCGCTTTCCATCAGTTACAGGATCTGCACGAGCAGTATCGTGAGATCGGCCCTGTGGCTAAGGATCTGCGTGAAGAGATCTGGACGCGCTTCAAGAATGCAAGCACTGTCATCAACAAGAAGCATCAGGAGCACTTTGAAAAGCTGCGCGCTGAAGAGGAGGATAATCTTGCCAAGAAGACTGCGCTCTGCGAGAAGACAGAGGCTATCGCCCAGGAAGAGAACAAAAACGCTGCCGACTGGGAGAAGCATTCAAAGGAGATCATCGCTATCCAGCAGGAGTGGAAGACTATTGGCTTTGCTCCGAAGAAGAGCAACGAGGAGATCTTCCAGCGTTTCCGCAAGACTTGTGATGACTTCTTCGGTCGCAAGGCTGAATACTTCAAGGATGTGAGAACGCGCCTGAACGAGAATGCTGAGAAGAAGAAAGCCCTCATCGCCAAAGCTCAAGAGCTCTCCGACTCAACGGATTGGAAGGCTACTTCAGATAAGCTCATCCAACTTCAGAAAGAATGGAAAACGATTGGTACGGTACCTCGCAAGATCAGTGACCAGTTGTGGAACGATTTCCTCACGGCTTGCAATAAGTTCTTTGATGCTCGCAATGCGGCTCATGCAGGTACCCACGCTGAGGAGAAGGAGAATCTGCAGAAGAAGCGCGACATCATTGAGGAGCTGAAGAAGATTGCCAACGATGCAAGCGAGGATGCTCGCGATAAAGTGCAGGAGCTTGCTGATAAATACAATGCCATCGGCCATGTGCCTTTCCGTGAGAAGGACAAGGTGTACAAGGAGTACCACGACGTGATGGATAAGATCTACGAGAATCTTCACATCTCTGCTGCCAAGCGTCATCTCGACAACTTCAAGAACAACCTCCGCGGTATGGCGAAGAAGGGTGAGGATGCCATCGACAGTGAGCGCGCTCGCCTCGTACATCGCTATGATCAGCTTAAGCAGGAGATCACAACCTACGAGAACAACCTCGGCTTCCTCAATATCTCCAGTAAGAAAGGCAACAGCCTCGTGGATGAGATGAACCGCAAGGTGCAGAAGCTCAAGGACGATGCTCAGATGATCCGTGAGAAGATCAAGGCCATCGACCAGCAGAACAAAGAATCGAAGTAAGACTACACGTTTTCCAATACATACTCTACTGTCTCCGGCCTCAGTTTTCTCGGAGACCGTGGAGCACCCGTTAGCCCATGCTCCCTCAGCATTTCAAGAGAGAGCATGGGTGTTTTCAATTCTTTCAGAAAGGTATAGCGCGCATAGAGATGGTCCCTACCTCGAAGCGATTGCGCATGCCCCAGTCGATAAACCCATAGTCGCGGATGAAATCAGCCACCCGAAACCGCTGATGATTATATGCTCTTATCCAGTAATTCACAGTTCACAATTCACAGTTCACAATAAAGTCAAGGATACCTCATTATTTTTCGAAGTGCTGATAGTCTTTCACGCTTCTCCATGCCCCACCCCATTTGAAGCCATGACTCGTGAACAATCGCCAGGCAAGATCTCCCCGCTCAATCTTGTAAGGGAAAGAAGCCTTGCGGTTCGTGTATTTGAGCGCGTTGGAAGGCTGCACCACGACTCTTCCAGAACGATACCGCCTCACACAAGGATTGTAGAGCGTATTGATGTCTACAGCCATCCCCCGGGCATGCGCAGAGAGCTTCTTGCTGCCTTTTACCACACGGTAACAGAAAGAGCTGCTGTTGTTGGCGCGCATGGCCCGCTCATCATTGGCATCAAAATCGTCGATAAGCTGGATACGCTCGATAGGATACCGATGCTTATAGAGTTCCTCGAAGATCTCCAATACATCTTTTGCAATGGCTTTGTTGCATACCATCTCACCTTCTTTCACCTTTCCATGCCCATCAACGTACATCAGTCGCAGATACCTCAGCTCTGACCGCTTGATAGGACAGCCTTTGGGATAGCTCTTGCCTTCCATGCGATGAAAGACCGCATCGGGGATCTCTGATTCCGAGAACCCTTCTGTATGAACCTTAGAGAAAGATATCAATGGAAGCAACAATAATATTGCTATATATAGAAATCTACGCATAATATTTTGTTTTAGCATCACCCAGTTACAAACCAACGTGCAGCTTATTGAAACGAAAAAAGTCAAGCATTTTGTGCTTGACTTCTTTCTTGTTGGGGTACTCGGACTCGAACCAAGAATGACAGGACCAGAATCTGTAGTGTTACCATTACACCATACCCCAATTTGTTTACAACCCTTATTTCTGAATTGCGAGTGCAAAGGTACGCACTTTTTTTGTACCCACCAAATATTTTCCAAACTTTTTTCAAAATATTTTTCCCCACCACAAATTTACAAAATATGATTAATATATTTTGTGTTTTCTGCGATTAGCACTAACTTTGTGGGAACAAATACATTATATATATAAAACATACACATTTACTGATACATAATCTGACAAATATCTGAATGAAATCAACATCAACAGAAGCGCTACTTAAGATTATCGTGGCCGCCATTGAGAATAAGAAAGGTGAAGACATACGCGTCGTAGACCTTCGTCACATTGATGGCGCTATCGCCAACTACTTCGTCATCTGCCAAGGTGGCTCCCCCGCACAGGTGGAGGCTATTGCACAATCGGTAGGAGACAAATGCCGCGAGGAGGCAGGAGAGAAACCGGTAGGCGTCAATGGCCTCGGCACTGATCAATGGGTAGCGATAGACTTTGTCGACATCATCGTCCACATCTTCCTCCCCGAGCCACGGGCCTTCTACGACCTTGAGCATCTCTGGGAAGATGCCGACATTAAGAAGATCGAAACAGAATAATAACCAAAGGAACAATTTCTTAGAATGAATAATAACAGGCAATTCAATTCCAACAACCAGCAACAGCCTAAGATGCCACGGTTCAACATGAACTGGCTCTACATCATCGTGGCTGTAGTGTTGGCTATCATGCTCTTCTCTGGAGGCGGAAACTCCATCGTCAAAGGAGGATCCAGCCAGGAGGCGAGCTATAGTGACTTTAAGACCTACGTTGAGAAAGGCTATGCACAGCGCATCGTCATCAACAAGAGCGAAAACACGCTCAAGATGTTCGTTAAGCCACAGTATATCCGCACTGTCTTCAATATGTCTGCCCAGCAGGTAGGCACAAGTCCATGGATAAGTGTACAGTTCGGCTCCGTGGATGAACTTGAGAGGTTCCTCGACTCACAACAGCAGAAACATAAGTTTGCTGGCTATAGCTACGACAATGAGCGTGGCTCCGACATCTGGAGCATTCTCATCAACCTCGCTCCTCTCTTCTTCATGTTCTTCCTTTTCTGGATGCTCAGTCGCGGTATGGGCGGCGGTGCAGGCCTTGGAGGAGGTGGCGGCATCTTCAGTGTCGGCAAGAGCAAAGCCAAGCTTTACGAGAAAGGAAACGAGATGGGCATCACCTTTAAGGATGTAGCCGGACAGGAAGGTGCCAAGCAGGAAGTGCAGGAGATTGTCGATTTCCTCAAGAATCCGAAGAAGTATACGGAGCTCGGCGGTAAGATTCCAAAGGGCGCCCTGCTCATTGGCCCTCCGGGAACTGGTAAGACCTTGCTCGCTAAAGCTGTAGCTGGTGAGGCTGGTGTACCATTCTTCTCGATGTCGGGTTCTGACTTCGTGGAGATGTTTGTCGGTGTGGGTGCCAGCCGTGTGCGTGATGTCTTCGCTCAGGCTAAGCAGAAAGCACCATGTATTATCTTCATTGATGAGATTGATGCTGTGGGCCGTGCCCGCTCGAAGAACCCATCTATGGGTGGCAATGATGAGCGCGAGAACACGCTGAACGCCTTGCTCACGGAGATGGATGGTTTCGGCACCAACTCGGGTGTCATCGTGCTGGCTGCTACCAACCGCGCTGACATGCTCGACAAGGCTCTGCTGCGTGCAGGTCGATTCGACAGACAGATTCATGTCGACCTCCCCGACCTCGCAGAGCGTAAGGCTATCTTCCTCGTACACCTCAAACCTCTGAAACTCGGCAACGATATCGATGTCGATTTCCTCGCACGTCAGACTCCGGGATTCTCAGGAGCAGACATCGCCAACGTCTGCAATGAGGCCGCCCTGATCGCAGCACGCCACAATAAGAAAGATGTCGAGAAACAAGACTTCCTCGATGCCGTAGACCGTATCGTTGGCGGACTGGAGAAGAAGACGAAGGTGATGACCGCAGATGAGAAGCGCGCTATCGCCATCCATGAGGCCGGACACGCTACCATCAGCTGGTTCTGCAAATATGCCAACCCTCTGGTCAAGGTCACGATCGTGCCGCGTGGCCAGGCGCTTGGAGCTGCCTGGTATATCCCAGAGGAGCGCGTTATTACCACAAAGGAAGAGGAGCTCGACCAGATATGCTCTCTCCTCGGTGGACGAGCTGCAGAGGAGCTCTTTGTGGGCTCAATCTCTACAGGTGCTATGAACGACTTGGAGCGCAGTACGAAGGCTGCCTTTGGTATGGTGGCTTACACAGGTATGAGTGATCGTCTGCCGAATATCTGCTATTATAACAATGACGAGTATTCTTTCCAGCGTCCTTACAGTGAGACGACGGCCAAGATCATCGATGACGAGGTCTTGAAGATTGTCAATGAACAGTATGCACGTGCCAAGCAGATCCTCACTGAGCACAAAGAGGGTCATGCAGCCCTCGCCCAGCTTCTTTTTGAGAAAGAGGTCATCTACCGCGAAGATGTGGAGAAGATCTTCGGCAAACGTCCTTGGACAAGTCGCTCAGAGGAACTGATCAAGGAAAACGACAAGCTTGAGGCTGAGAAAAAAGCCAAAGAAGAGGCTGAGGCTCCAAAGCTTGAGGACATGCCCGACGAAGTGAAGAAGGCACAGGCTGAGCACGAAAAGGCCGAGCAAGACAAGGCGAAGAAAGAACAACAAAATGACTGATGCAGGGGCGGCCCCTGTGGCCGCCCGCACCCTATAAAACCAATCATATGACACCAAAACAGAAGAATCTTATTGTCAGAACCATCACCGGCGTGCTCTTTGTTGCCATCATGGTGGCTGGCTTCCTCAATGCCACGGCGATGTTGGTGCTATTCTCCATCATCACTGCAATGACATTGTGGGAATATACAGGCTTGGTCAACGACCGAGTAGCTAACGTCAATGTCAATCGCTTCATCTCAACGGTCGGCGGTGTGTATTTCTTCATTGCCGTGGCCCTGTGGAGCGTGGATGTAGTAAGAGGCTTCGCAGTAATGATACCTTATGTACTCACGATCATTTACCTGATGATCAGTGAACTCTATGCCAAGAACAAAGACGCGGTGACGAACATGGCTTATACCATGCTTGGTCAGATGTATATCGCTATGCCTTTTGCCCTCATCAACATTCTTGCTTTCAAGCGCGATGCTGAAGGCAACTTCTGTGGTTACGATATGCTCCTGCCGCTCTCCATCTTTATCCTGCTTTGGTCCAACGATACGGGAGCTTACTGCTGTGGCTCGCTCTTTGGCAAGCACAAGCTCTTCCCACGTATCTCTCCGGGAAAGACGTGGGAAGGAAGTATAGGAGGCGGCATCTTCGCTGTGATCATCGCAGGAATCATCGGATACCTGGCAAACATGGGAGATACGCCACACACGCTGAATATCTACGAATGGTTAGGGTTAGGTGCTGTAGTGGTCATCTTCGGTACATGGGGCGACCTTGTAGAGAGTCTCTTCAAGCGCACGTTAGGTGTAAAAGACAGTGGCAATATTCTTCCAGGCCATGGTGGCATGATGGATCGCTTCGACTCCAGTCTCATTGCTATCCCTGCGGCCGTGATATATTTATATTCGTTGACGTTGTTCTAAAAACAGATAAACCTGACGGCCCTGACGGCCCTGACGGCCCCACCCCCGCCCCTCCCCCATCAAGGGGAGGGGGATGATATGCTTCAAGAAACGATATGACTGCAATAATGACATTGGAGCAAAGACATTATAACGCAATGAGGGCGGACAATTAAATGTCCGCCCTCATTGCGTATAAATATCTAAACCAAAATGTCACCGGCGACACAATCATTCCTACGGTAGTGATTAGCCCTCCCCCTGGATGGGGGAAGGAGGGGAGAGGGCCATCAGACTGCGCTATACCCTCTTGTTGAGTTCTCTTTCATGATGTCGCGGATATTCTTCTCCACATAGGGACCATCATGATGAGCTGTGGGATCAGCATGATGAGGAACATCCTCAACATAACTGAAGTTCTTATAATGCAGCTCGCCAAGACCCCAAAGGAGGCAAGCTACAACGATGAAAAGAATGAATGCCAATGCTATACTCATAATTCTGTCGTTGAAATTATTTCGTTATATTATAATTTTCGGCAAAGTTACTGAAAATCCCGCAATTTACATCGAAAGCTAATCCTTTTTTACTAATTTTGCAAGGAAAAAGAAGTAACTGTCTCAAATATGGCAATAGGAAAATGGATAGGAGGCTTTCTTGGCCTCATGGCAGGTGGCCCATTGGGAGCTATCGCCGGCTTCGTGTTAGGCTCTCTCTTCGACAAGAGTACAGAGCCAGCCGAATATAATGAGAACAATAACAATTATGGTTCACAGCAGCAATTTTATGAAGGTCAACGCAATACCTTCCGCTTCTCGCTTCTTGTCCTCGCTTCTTATATCATAAGGGCTGATGGAAAAGTGATGCACTCGGAAATGAATGTCGTGCGCTCTTTCCTCCGCAACAACTTCGGAGAGGCAGCTGTATCAGAGGGTGAACAGATTCTTCTCAAGCTTTTCGATCAGCAGAAACAGCTCGGCATGACGGAGTTTCGCTCTGCCGTAATGAGCTCCTGCCGTCAACTGCGCCAATACATGCCTTACGAGCAGCGTTTAGAACTACTCCACTTCCTCGTACTCATTGCCCAGGCTGACGGTGTAGTTTCTTCCGGCGAAGTCAATGCGCTACGCGAATGCTCTGCTGAGTTAGGAATGGATGCCTCCGACCTTGACAGCATGCTGAACCTCAACGATGCCTCTACTTCACTCGATGCTGCCTACAAAGTGCTCGGCGTCTCTCCTTCGGCTACCGACGACGAACTGAAAGCCGCTTACCGTAAGCTTGCCTTGAAGAACCATCCCGACCGCGTAGCTTCCTTAGGCGAAGATGTTAGAAAAGCTGCTGAGCAGAAGTTCCAAGAAATCAATGCCGCAAAAGAGACTATCTGGAAAGCAAGAGGAATGAGAGGATAGAAAAATTGAAAGATTGAAATAATGAAATAATGAAATAATGAAATAATGAAATAATGTAATAATGTAATAATGTAACAATAAGACGATAAAAGGTTGCCCTGTAAGGACAACCTTTTATCGTACATTATCAAATTATTGATTATTCTTCTGCAGTTTCTTCTGTCTTTTTCTTTCTTGATGTGCGCTTGCGCTTCGGCTTAGCCTCCTCTGGAGTATCAACCTTGACACCGGCAAGCTCCGGATCGATGAGGATACGGCCACAATATTCGCAGACGATGATCTTCTTGTGCTGCTTGATATCGAGCTGGCGCTGTGGCGGAATCTTGTTGAAGCATCCGCCGCAGGCATCACGCTGC
Organism: Prevotella sp. UBA2725; assembly: GCA_002353825.1. Taxonomy (GTDB): domain Bacteria; phylum Bacteroidota; class Bacteroidia; order Bacteroidales; family Bacteroidaceae; genus Prevotella. The sequence continues at coordinate 140,384 of DEKJ01000017.1, forward strand.
ACGTAAACGATGCCGAGACCATTACGTGCCGACTTGCGGATACGCTTAAAGCTCTGAAGCAGACGCGGCTCAATCCTTGCCTCAAGCTCCTTAGCGCGCTCTTTGAGGTCAGCCTCTGCATCGCGCGTCTCCTGCATGATATCATCGAGCTCTGCACGCTTCGACACAAGGTCTGCCTGACGGTCTGTGATCGTAGCCTGTGCCTTGTCGAGGTCAGCCTGACGCTCAGAGATCTTCTCGTTGGCTTCCTTGATCTTCTTGTTGGCAAGCTCAATCTCGAGCGTCTGGAACTCAATCTCCTTGGAGAGGTTGTCATACTCGCGGTTGTTGCGGACACTATCAAGCTGCTGCTTGTATCGGTCTACACTCTGCTGATACTGCTCAATCTCATTACGCTTCTGAGCCACAGCACTCTGATAGTCAGCAATCTCATCCTTAATCTTCTGAAGACGCGTGTTAAGGCCTGCAATCTCGTCCTCGAGATCCTGGACCTCAAGCGGCAGCTCACCGCGCAATGCACGCTTCTCGTCGATGGCCGACAGCGTCACCTGTAACTGGAAAAGCAGCTTCAGCTTCTCCTCCACCGTCATCTCTGACGGATCTTTCTTTGTTGTTGCCATAGTTTATATCGATTATTTATTAATTCTCAAATATACAAGATCGGATTGGTATTGATGTCTGACAATACACATCTCACTCCCGGACAGTTCTTCTCAATGATATCGCGGAAGATCTCCTTCGTGAACTGTTCACTCTGATAATGCCCGATGACGGCAATCTGAATACGTTGCTCCCAACCGAAATATTGATGATAATGCATCTCACCCGTAAGGAAAGCATCGGCTCCGGCCTTCACGGCATCAGGAAGCAGAAAGTCACCCGCTCCGCCACAGATAGCCACCGTACGAATAGGTCTGCGAAGCATCTCATTAGCCATAACACACTCCACATTAAACGTTTTCTTCAGCAATACCATGAAGTCGTCAGCAGCCATAGACTCATCGAATGTCGCCACGACACCATCACTGCCATGAACCGGTTGTCCGTCGACATCCATTACTTCTTTGCTGCGCCCTATCGTACCCGTCACTTTCGCACCCATCTTAGCAGCAATGCGATAGTTGACACCGCCGAAAGCTGCATCCATATTTGTATGCATGGAAACGATGACGATATCGTGCTTGATGGCCTTCATCACCACACGCTGCACGTAGTCGTCGCCCGTGAGATGAGAGAGCTTATGAAAAATCAAAGGATGATGGCTGACGATGAGGTTACAACCCTTTTCAATGGCTTCGTCGAGCACAGCCTCGGTGACGTCCAGACACAATAATGCCCCTGATACCTCGGCCTCTGTCAGTCCCACTTGCAAGCCGGCATTATCATAGTCTTCCTGCAGGGGCAAAGGCGCGAAACGTTCAAGGGCATCAACCACTTCTATTATTTTCACGCTTAAAACGATTTGGTGCAAAGATACAAAAAGCGTGGCACATATCTTACACCACGCTTATATTTTTACGGATTATTAAGAATCGCTAAGCACCTCGGAGAGGTGCCACATGGTTAGCCCCAGGTAAGGAGCGCAGCGACGAAACCTGGGGCTTATGTGCGAAAGTTTTCGTTGCAATCCGGCCTCGAAGAGGGCGAACATGGGCCAGATGCTTGTTATAGTAAGTGGGTGTCTAAACCATGTTCGCCCTCTCCGAGGCCGGCAATCAGGTCAAGCGGGCCAATCACAACCCCATGCTGCGTCGCTGCGCTCCTAGCATGGGGCTAACCATGTTGGCCCCCTTCAGGGACCTATGTTGTCAACTGTACAGGTCGAATTATTTTTCTTCCTCCGGTGCTGCGAGCAGATCCTTGAAGTCGGTATAGCCGTTTTCAACAAGGATGTTGTACCACTGCAGCAGCTTCTTGATATCGCTGTCGTGCACACGGTCGCGGTCGTAGTTGGGCAGCACCTCAGCGAAATAGTCACGGAGCTCCTTGGAAGAGCATTTCTTATAATTGAGCGCAGCCTTCTTAGAGCCTTCCTTCTCACCGACACTGGCAAGAACCTTCCAAAGAGGGATATCATCAGCATCCGTGTACATAGCGATGTCGCCCAGGCTCGTCACACGGTCAGAAGCGAACACCGGCATGCGGTGATGAGTAGCATCAATGGTCTCCACGATAAGGTTCATCTTACCACGAGAAACAAGCTTGTAAAGTCCGGGCTTACCGGAAATGGATAATATAGTCTCCATATTGATTATTATAATTTTATAGTTGTATTAATTAATTCTCTTATTTGACTGTTCAAATCTCTTTCACCGTCATTGACGATGACAAAGTTGCTGTGTTGCTCCACCTTTTCCTGAGGCCATTGCTTCCCGATCCATTCCAAGGCCTTAGCCTCCGAGATGCCATCCCGCTTCATGACCCGCTGAACACGAACCTCCAAGGGTGCAGAGACACACACGATGAAATCGAAATCAATCCGTTTGTAGAACCCACTGTCGAAGAGAATAGCACTCTCCAGCCAGCTGTATCCACTCTGAAGAAAATCGCGGGCAATAGCCGGATGAATGAGGTTGTCAATAGTAATCTTATTAGCCTCCGACTTCAATAAGTATTGAGCCAGTACACGTTTCTGCAACACATTATTTATATATACCTCATCGCCCACAATGGCTTTAAGATCTTGCTGGAGCTTCTCATCCGTAGCCCAGAGCCGTTTAGCAGCCTGGTCACAGTCATAGACCTGGATGCCATACTTTCCCAGTCGCTTGCAGACAAAGCTCTTTCCACTGCCTATACCTCCTGTAATAGCGATATGCTTCATAATTTTTAGCTAAGCCTATGCCGAAGTTAATGTTGTTCAATGAGATAATCAACTTGCGAATTCTCCAACCGCGCATCACGTGCAAACCGCGAGTTGCTATGCAAGTAGAGATTACACTTATCTGATGGGTGTGCTGCAATCTCACGATAATCCACATTAACCACAAAATCTGATGGATGCACAAAACGATACAGGTTGGCACCCACATTATATCTCACCTTCACCGTTTGAGGAAAAGTCCTCACTACAAGGCTCTCAGGCTTATTAATAGTTGTTATCGGCACATCAACACTTCCTTCCGTCAGCACATCTGGGAAGAGCGTGATTTTGACCTTCGCCGGTACTACTTTCGCTCCTGCAATACCACGCAAGGCTACCACGCGAGTCACGGTGTCGTTGAAATTGGAGATATTGAGAGCCTCTGTAAATACATTCTGTATATTATTTAGCACAGCCCGGCTCGCATAGACCGTAGCAAATTCGGGTGAAATCTGGACATGCGCAAGGTAATAATGGTCTGTAGGCACGATATTTCCCGTGAGCTCAATCTTCACGCGCTTGTTTTGTCCATAGTTGAATGTGAAAGTCAACTGGTCTGCCTTCAATGCTGTGATTGATGTTGAGCCAAAGATCTGCTGCCTCACCAGCTTGACTAAGTCTGTCGAAGGAATCTCCCCTTGCCCACTCTGTTTATCGGCATAAGTAGAGAACTTGACAACCAACGGCCGAAGCTTCTGATAAGTGGTATAAATCATGATGACATATCCTTTATCTTTCAAGGATACTCTGACGGTATCAGATGGTTCAGAGGTCATCACGACATTCTTAGGTACTCCTGAAACAACCAAAGGTACCTTAAACTCTACTTCATAGGTCTCATTGAGCGTCATCATCAGCCAAAAGACACCGCTCAGCGCCAAGAAGAAGAGAAAAACCAAAAACTCCTTGCCCGAGAAGTCGGACAAGAAGCCTTTTAATATATTATATATGTGTTTCAGCGTATGCATCACGCATTAGGCTGTCCCTGAGAGGCATCCGCGAAGACGTAACCCTTGTCCACAGTGATAACAACGCCGTGAGCGACCTCCACATCAATCGTGTTTTTAGCCTGGTCAATGCGCTTCACTGTACCGTAGATTCCACCACCCGTGACGACCTTAGAGCCATCCGAAAGAGAGTTCTGGAACTCACGAATCTTCTTCTGCCTTTTCTGCTGTGGACGGACCATAAAGAAATACATAATAACGAAGATTGCAACGAGCATGAAGATCATGCCGCCGAATCCTGCACCTCCTTGTGCTGCCTGTGCAGCGAGAAACAATGATGTCATAATTGATTATTCTAAGTTTAAAATTATTATTCTACTCTTTGGGAGCATCCTGAGACTCATTCTGAGGAGCATTCCCCTCCGCCTCTTGCTCTTTCTCTGGATCCTCAGCGGTCTCCTCCGATTTCGGTTTATGTACGAAACGAACCGGTTTACTGTAGCCACCATTTTGATAGCCTTCATTCCGATAACCACCATTCTGCTGGCGTCTGTCCGAATAGTTTCCTCGCTCCGGACGCGGAAGCATCGGCTTAAACAGTTTGCCGGTATCAACGAGGTGGCGCGCGATAGAATCGAGCATGCCATTGATATAGCCGCCACTACGCGGGGTGCTATAACGCTTGGCCATATCCACATATTCGTTGATGGTCACAGAGACGGGAATATTCGGGAAGTTGAGCAGCTCCGCGATAGCAATCTGCATGATGACGATATCCATATAAGCCAGACGCGAGAAATCCCAGTTACGGGAGGTCTCACTCATATAGCGCTGATACTCATTGGCATTGAGGATAGTAGCACGGAAGAGCTTGCGGGCAAACTCACGGTCGTCTTCATCCTTATACTCCGGAAGAAGTTCCTGATTGCCTTTCTCCTTCGGATCAAAGCGCTTGATGGTTTTCAGCACAAATGTGTCGACAACCTCCTTATCATCATTCCAATAAAGGCTCTTGGTCTCAAGCAACTGGTCGAGATCCTCATTATCCTCGATGAGCTGACGATAAAGCTTCCGCCATACCTCACGATCGGTCTCATAGTCACTGTCCGGCGATGCCATATATTCCTTATAAGTATCGCTTTGCTCTATCTTATCGCAGAGGTTACGCACAAAGTCGATGTCATCATTCCATGACATATTCTTGTCTTCGTTGAAACTGTTGAGCGCCTTATTCTCCTGCAATTGCACAGCGAACTTATTGAAGATAAATTTCGTTGAGGGTTCTTCCTTTCCTTCTCTGCGATTACGGATCGAGAGTTGCTCCACGCGCTGCGTTTCCTCCTTGGTGACAGCAACAATGAGATCAAGAAGATAATTGTAAAGGTCGTATGCTTTGGAAAGGCTCAGCAACAACTCCTTTTCGGCATTCTCAATGTTCTTGCTGCCGTTCTGGTAATAAGCATAGGTCAATTGCACTATTTTTGTGCGTATCAGCTCTCTGTTAATCATTTGTTCGTTCTTTGACAGTGCCTTCGCACCGTTTCTACTATTTTTATTCTGCAAAAGTAGTAAATAATCATATTCTAAACAAAAAATACGGCCAAATATTTGTTTTTTTTCAATTATCTTGTGCGAATAGCGAGAAAAGTTGTACCTTTGCACCGCTTTTCAGACTTGGAAAGTCTTCCCAGTGTGATGGCGAATTAAAAAACAAGTTTAATTTAGAGTAACACATTTCATTAAAATGAAGGAAATCAGTATCTCAGGTAAGAAGCGTGAAGTCCTTGGTAAGAAAGCTTCTAAAGCCCTCCGTAAGGAAGGTTTCATCCCTTGCAACCTCTATGGTGAGGAGAAAGATGCTAACGGCAAGCCCACATCTCTCGCTTTCGCAGCTCCTTTCAACGAGCTCCGCAAAGTGATCTACACTCCTCACATCTACGTTATTAAGATCAATATCGACGGTCAGGATCACACCGCTATCCTGAAGGAGATCCAGTTCCATCCCGTCACCGATGCTCCTCTGCACGTCGACTTCTACGAGGTCAACGACCAGAAGCCTATCACAATCGGTATCCCCGTTAAGCTCAACGGTCTGGCACAGGGTGTTCGCGATGGTGGTCGTATGAACCTCTCTATCCGTAAGATTGACGTCACTGCTCCTTATCAGCAGATCCCTGAGCACCTCGACATCGACGTGACAGGTTTGAAGCTCGGCAAGAGCATCAAGGTTGGTCAGCTCTCCTTCGAGGGTCTCGAGCTCGCTACCAGCAAGGACGTTGTCGTGTGCTCTGTGAAGATGACACGTAATGCTGTCTCTACTGACGACACAGCCGCTGCTGACGCTGATGCAGCTGCTGCTCCTGCTGCTGACGCTACTGCCGCTCCTGCTAAGTAAGCGATAAAGTAAAACAAGATAAAGGTAAAAAGGAGAGCTGTGGCTATCGTCGCGGCTTTCCTTTTTTCGTTTATTGCATACGGCTTTCATTCTTTCATTCATTCTTTCATTTCTTCAATTTTTCAATCTTAGCAATGGACAAATTTCTGATATGTGGTCTCGGCAACCCGGGAGACGAATACGCTAACACACGCCACAACACCGGCTGGATGGCCATGGACAATTTTGCCAAGGCCATGGGTGCCGAGTGGCGCGACCGTCGTTATGGCTTCGTGGCAGAGACCTCGCTCAAAGGCCGTAAGGTGTTCCTCCTCAAGCCTACTACGTTTATGAACCTCTCGGGCAACGCCGTGCGCTACTGGCTCAACGAAGAGAAGATTGACCAGTCGCGCCTCCTCGTCATCAGCGACGACGTAGCGCTGCCGCTCGGCGAGTTCCGGCTGAAGGGCAGTGGCAGCAACGGAGGACACAACGGTCTCGGACATATCATCCAGCTCATAGGCGAGAACTTCTCCCGCCTGCGCATCGGCATCGGCAACGACTACCCGCGTGGAGGACAGATCGACTGGGTGCTGGGCCACTATTCGGCCGAAGACATGAAGATCCTGCAACCGACCTTCGACCTCTCCGTGGACATCATCAAGAGTTTCGTGCTGCAAGGGATCAACGAGACCATGAATCAGTACAATAAATTAGGGAAGCGTAAGAAATGAGCGAGAACACACCACACATGCCGAAGTTCGGCACCTCCGCTCGCATCGACAAATGGCTGTGGGCAGCGCGTGTGTACAAGACGCGCTCCATGGCTGTGGATGCCATCAAGAACAACCGAGTCACCATCGACGGCACAGCCGTGAAACCCAGCCACATCATTAAAGAAGGCGATGTCATCAGCGTGCGCAAGCTTCCTATCACCTACTCGTTCAAGGTGATCGCTTGCATCGAGACCCGTGTCGGAGCCAAGCTCCTGCCGCAGGTCTATGAGAACGTGACACCGGCTGAGGAATATGAGAAACTGGAGATGAGCCGCATCAGTGGGTTCATCGACCGCCAACGCGGCACGGGGCGCCCCACGAAGAAAGAGCGCCGCCAGCTCGATGCCTTCACCGACCCGCTGATGTTCGGGTGGGACGACGAAGAAGATTGAAAAATTGAAATAATGAAATAATGAAAAGCAAGAATGGGCTCAAATCTACCTGTAACTAAAATTAAATTGAAAAATTTACAACCTAAATCTTGCGTATATCTGAAATTATTATTAAGTTTGCAACCGGAACATTGAAACAATGAAATAATGAAATATTGAAACAATGCACTGGAAACAAACAACGATATACAGATGGGGCTACAACGTCTTCCACCTCTACTACGACGGCTTCAAGAGCATGACAGTAGGAAAGACGCTATGGCTCGTCATCCTCATCAAGCTCTTCATCATCTTCGTGATCCTCAAGCTCTTCTTCTTCCCCAATTTCCTCAAGGAGAAGGCGACAAAGGGTAATGAGGCTGCCTACGTTTCGTCTCAAATTACGGGAAGAATAAAATAATCAAACAATAAAAAAACTTTATGATGAATCTATTATTGGACATCACGACAAACGCCGTAGACTGGTCACGCGCGCAGTTCGCGCTTACCGCTATCTACCACTGGCTTTTCGTCCCACTGACTCTGGGACTCGCCGTCATCATGGGCATTGCCGAGACCTGTTATTACCGCACCGGAAAAGCCTTCTGGAAAGAGGTGGCGCGCTTCTGGCAACTGCTCTTCGGCATCAACTTCGCCATGGGTGTGGCGACAGGTATCATCCTTGAGTTCGAGTTCGGTACCAACTGGAGCAACTACTCCTGGATGGTGGGCGACGTCTTCGGCGCGCCATTGGCCATCGAAGGCATGCTCGCATTCTTCATGGAGAGCACGTTCGTAGCCGTCATGTTCTTCGGTTGGAAGAAAGTATCACGCGGCTTCCACCTTACCTCCACCTGGCTCTCGGGCCTTGGCGCCACGATCTCAGCGTGGTGGATCCTCGTGGCAAACAGTTGGATGCAGTATCCTGTCGGTCAGCAGTTCAACCCCGACACGATGCGCTTCGAGATGACGAGCTTCCTCGATGTCGCCTTCTCTCCCTTTGCGGTAGACAAGTTCTGCCACACCGTGACTTCTTCATGGATCATCGGAGCAGTGTTCACCGTCGCCGTGAGCTGCTGGTTCCTGCTCAAGCATCGCAATCAGGAACTGGCCAAGGCAAGCATCAAGATCGGCTCCATCGTGGGTCTGTGCGCCTCCCTCCTAGCCGCCTTCACGGGCGACAATTCCGCCTTCATGGTGAGCAAGGTACAGCCGATGAAGCTCGCCGCCATGGAAGCGCTCTACAATGGTGGTCATGACCAGAGCCTCACGGCCGTGGCATGGGTCGCTCCGTTCAAGCAGCCCGACTATGAGAATGAAGCCGAGGCACCACTGCGCATCGGCGTGCCTAACGCCTTGTCCATCCTCGCCACTCGAACACTCCACGGTTATGTGCCGGGCGTGAACGATCTCATCAAAGGCTATAAGAAAGACGACGGTACCCAAGAGCCATCGATGCAGTTTAAGATTGAAAGCGGAAAGAAGGCTATCGCCGCCCTGCAGAGCTACCGCAAACTCACAGCCGGAAAGAAATACACCCGTGAGACGCTCCCTGCCGAAGCCCGCACGCAGCTCAACACGCTCATGGCGAACATCCAGTATTTCGGCTACGGATATATCAAAGATGTCCACGATCTCGTGCCCTTCATCCCCGTCAACTTCTGGTGCTTCCGCATCATGGTGGGTGTAGGCTGTCTCGCCATCCTCTTCTTCCTCGTCACCCTGTGGCTCGTCTACAAGAAAGACGTGAGCCGGTTCCGCTGGCTGCATATCGTGGCAATCATCATGCTGCCCTTGGCTTATATCGCCAGTGAGTCGGGCTGGGTAGTGGCAGAGCTCGGCCGTCAGCCGTGGACCATCCAGGACATGCTCCCCGTAGGAGTGGCTGTGTCTGACATCCCGTCAGGCAGCATCGCTACGACCTTCTTCGTCTTCCTTTTCCTCTTCACGACGATGCTCGCCGTAGAGATCAGCATCATGTGCAAGCAGATATCAAAGTACCGCATGCCGGAGATTGTGAACAAATAATCTTGCACACGGATATTAAATCTTAGAAAAATAATCATCATGACATATCAATTCTTACAGCAATACTGGTGGTTCGTCGTCTCGTTCATGGGAGCCTTCCTCGTGTTCTTCCTCTTTGTGCAGGGCGGCAACAGTCTCATCTTCTGCCTCGGCAGGACACCGGAGGAGCGCCGTCTCATCATCAACTCCACCGGCCACAAATGGGAGTTCACCTTCACTACCCTCGCCACCTTCGGCGCCTCCTTCTTCGCCTCCTTCCCCCTGTTCTACAGTACGAGCTTTGGAGGAGCCTATTGGATCTGGATGCTCATCCTCTTCTCCTTCGTGGTGCAGGCCGTGAGCTATGAATTTCAGAACAAGCTCGGCAACTTCCTCGGTCCTAAGGTCTTCCAGATCTGCCTCATCATCAACGGCATCGTAGGTCCGTTGCTTCTTGGCGGCGCCGTGGCAACATTCTTCGACGGCAGCAACTTCTACATTGAGAAAGCAAACATCACGACGGGCATCCAGCCGGTCATCAGTCACTGGGCCAATGCCAGCTATGGTCTCGACGCGCTCCTCGACGTGTGGAATGTCATCTTCGGCCTCGCTGTGTTCTTCCTCGCCCGCGTCACCGGTCTGCTCTACATGCGCAACAACATCGCCGACGAGACGCTGCGGGAGCGCTGCCGCAACCGACTGATCTACAACGCCGCGCTCTTCCTCGTCTTCTTCCTCACCTTCCTCATCCGCACCCTGCTCAAAGACGGATATGCCGTGAACCCCACGACAGGCGTCATCTTCATGGAACCGATGAAGTATCTCCACAACCTCCTGACGATGTGGCCGCTGCTCATCATCTTCCTCGTCGGCGTGCTGCTCGTGCTCTTCGGCATCGGCAGGACGATCTTCGACAAGCAGTATGTCAAAGGCATCTGGCCCGAAGGCATCGGTGTCATCCTCGTGGTGACGGTGCTGCTCCTCATTGCCGGTTGGAACAACACCGCCTTCTATCCGTCTAACGTCGACCTGCAGAGCAGCCTCACGATCAGCAATGCTTGCAGCAGTGAGGTCACCCTCCGTGTCATGGCCTGGGTGACGCTCCTCATCCCCGTCATCATCGCCTACGGCGCCTACTGCTGGTGGAGCATCGACAAGAAGAAGATCACCAAGGCAGAGATAGAGACAGGAGACGCGTACTAACAACAATTCCAGGTTTTGGAATAGGCTGTACCACGCTTTGGAACACACAATTCCAAACTTTGGAACAGGCAGTACCACGCTTTGGAACTGCCTGTTCCACGCTTTGGTACAAGTCGTCTCAAAGTTTGGTACAAACAAGACATTGTAGTTTAACGCTTTTGGTTAATAGCACACGGATTGAAACAGTGGCTCTAGTACCGTCAGGCCCAGGTGAGGAGCAGCACCTCGGAGAGGTACCACTCGGTTAGCCCCAGGTAAGAAGCGCAGCGACAAAACCTGGGGGTTCGACGAACACCATATATCTGAACGGTCGGCCTCGAAGAGGACAAACCCTGACGGGATGCTGGTTTCCATCTTTCTTGCCGCAGACTTGACCGACAACTTTAACAACTCATACAACTTAAACAACTCTTCTTTATCAAGAAGACCTTTTAAAATGTTGTCTAAGTTGTTGAGGTTGTCTAAGTTGTTGGGAGAGGGCCAACCTTGACAAATTGTTTTTTCTCACACGGATCCTAAAGATTTTAAAGGGTTCAAAAAAAATAATGGATCTAATTTTTAAAATCTTATCGGTGCCTTTAGGTATTGTGATAGCGATGATGGGCATTTTTATACTTTATATGATAGTAATGTTCATCGTTGCAATGGTGGGTGGCTTTTATGATGATATTACCGGTGGGAATGACTTCTTTTTGTGGTTTTTACACAACATATAATTAATTTCGCTGGATATATTATGAAATACTTTGATGTACTTAATGAGGATGAGCTATCTGATTTCTTTTCAATATACGATGTACCGGAACTGAAAGAATATTACAGTTGCATTGTGAAGTTCCCGCAACTAAGTGCTTATAGAATAACGAAATATCTAAAAACCAAGATTTGTCTGAAGTACCCTTAACTTCTATAAAATTAAGGTTTTATAGCAGAGGGTTACTGCCTATCATGCAGCTGGAGGCCACAAATAATTTCGACCTGTACGGTTGAAAA
>DEKJ01000040.1 GCA_002353825.1 Prevotella sp. UBA2725
CGGCGGGTTATCACGTTGGCGTCATCCGGACGTCCGCTTGTCACGGGTATCATTCCCTTTGGTCCGGGCCAAGGACTATTGTTATCAAGTGCTGTCATTATTTTCTGATATTAATCATTGACAAAGGTATAACTTTACATTCACAAATCTGAATCGATTGATGAAAATATTCGAAGAAGTCCATAGCTGATTATAATATATCCTCTATTTTACTTAGTTCATCTACAACATACGTCGGCTTGCGCTGCAACTCATTGACATCAATATTCCATCTGTTGAAGAGAATGGAGTCAATGCCGGCATTCAGCGCACCCGTGATATCCGTATCGTAGTTGTCTCCAATGAGAATAGTTGCGGAAGACTTCGCACCTGTCACCGTGAAGGTATAGTCGAAGAACTCTTTCCTCGGCTTGTTCACTCCCGCATCCTCACTGAGGACGACTGTCTTGAAGAAGTCTTTCAGACCACTCGACTGAAGCTTGCGGTACTGTACCTCATGAAAGCCGTTGCTGCAAAGGTGGAGACGGTAGCCCTTGTCTGTCAGATAAGTCAGCAGTTCCCTTGCCCCGCTAACGATTCCTGGCTCTTGGGATATGATATCGCCATACTGGTCACTGGCAGCCACACACCATTCCGGAGTGATCCAGGAAGTATCACCACCACACTTCCTTACCATCTCTGTGACCGGTCGCCGGTACCGCTCCACAATAAGCGTGTCACGGTCGATCTCACCGTGCGCATATGCCTTCCATACTTCGACATTCGTAGCGAAGTAAGCATCCCGGAAAGCCTCATACGACGGCATGATCCTTTCCCAATGGCGTATGTCATAAAGTTTCCTCAGAGCAATGATACTGTTGCCGTGCGTGTCGTACAACGTATCATCAAAGTCCAAGAATATGTCATTATAGTGTTTCATACACATTATCGTTTGTCTTCGCCAAAGGTACAACTTTACCCTGACACTGACGAAAGCGATGGCCAAAATAGCTCCTTTGCTAACATCTCGAGATTCTCCACACGGTAGTTGATCATGAACTGCTGCTCAGGCTTGCCGAGATATTCTGTTGCAGCCGACATGTGGCTCCACACCGTGACGCCTGTAGTGCTATGATCATCCTTATCTATCCATTCAAACAGGTGACCTTGGGGATCATCCTTGATGCCTAAGTTTTCGTCATACCATTTACGGGGTGCCTTTGGATCCTTGCTCTTGAATATCCAATAGTAGATCTTATAATATCTGTCATATTGCTCATAATCACAAACAAATGCTCTGGCTGATGAACTTCTCGACAACATGATTGATGTAGAGAAGGTCATCCCTGGCGGAATAGTCTGTCTGTACAATGCATGGTCCTATTATAATCTTACAACAACGGTGCCTCCAGAGTTCTGCATTGCCATTGAGGCAAAAAGAAAAGTATCTCTTACTACCCCACTTCCGATAAAACTGTATTATTGGAAGAAAGAAAATCTTCAGTTTGGCATTACACAGGCAGAAATTTCCGGACATAACGTGCGTATTACTGACTTGGAGCGAAGCGTGTGCGATGTGGTTAAATACAGAAACAAGGTAGGGATGGAACTGTGCGGTGAAGTTATAAGAAACTATCTGAAGAGAAAAGACCGAAACCTAAGTCTTTTGTCTAAATACTCCAAACAGCTTAGAGTTGCTAAGACACTAAATACTTACATTGAAATAAATATGGGAGAATGAAAAAGCAAAAGGATTACGCAAGTCTGTCCGGTCAAGACTCTTGAACTTGATGAACAAGACAGGCTTATAAATACATGTACCTGCTTTCAAGGTATTTTAACGAGCGGTTACTTTATCGGGTTTCTGTGAGCCAGTATAAAGATATTTTTCTGCTCAAGGGAGGATCTTTATTGTATGCCCTTGAAGGATTGGAAGCCAGACCTACAATTGATATTGATTTCATGGCAAATCGTATTAGTCGTGACTTTTTGTTACTATTTCGTTACTTCAACTATTCCTATCACACTGTAAAAAGCTCATATATAGTCAGTTATTTGATCTTGCAGACTTTTAAACCGCAAAGTACTTCTGCAAGACCAATTTCAACATGGGAAAGATCAAGCGCGAGGAGGCACAGTATGTCGACCTGCCTAAACTCTATACCTTCAAGAGTGCCCGTAACAAGGAGATCATGCTCAACCGCAACTTCACCCGTGTGAACAAGGATATCGATGAACTTATCAAGTCATTGCTGACTCCAAGTACAGACTAATCAGAAAGCTCTCGAAGAGTGACACCATTGGCAGTAATGTTGAAAATATTTATATTTTACTGCCAAATCTCGCCAATTTCGGCACACTTTTAACGGCTGTGCAATTAGGCACGCATATTGCATTATGCTAAGTGAAGTTCGGAAGTCGGACGAAGGACAACGATAGGTGTCTTGAGGACGATAGAAGAGCTGAGGATAAATATAGAACAAAAAGATAATCAGGAGGTTTGCATTATGTTGTATCCAGTTTTGAAAGACATGAACAATTGGTTGGACAATGATTTCGATGACATGCTTGACACAAGTTGGATGCCCCGCATGAACTTCACAGCACCTGCAATCAATGTCAAGGAAAATGATAAGGATTACGAGATTGAGCTTGCCGCTCCTGGAACTACAAAGGATGACTTCAAGGTGAACGTTGACAAGGACGGTTGCCTCACCATCAAGATGGAGCACAAGGACGACAAGAAGGATGAGAATAAGAAGGAACATTATTTGCGTCGCGAGTTCTCATACAGCAACTACGAGCAGGCTCTGATGCTGCCTGACGATGTAGACCGCAACAGTATCAACGCAAAGGTTGACAATGGCGTTCTTCATATCACGTTGCCTCGCACTCACCAGGCAGAGAAAGAGACCAAACGCATTGAGGTCGCATAACAACGAAGTATATGAGTTTTAATCTCGCATTAAAGTCTCCTGTTCCTCACCAAACGGTGAGGGTAGACTTTCAGGCTGTTCGCAAGGACAGCCTTATCGACAGAGGCTATAACAACCAGTTAATGTAATAGGATATAACAATAGCCTCCGAACGATGAACATCAAGTAGAATTCATTAAGGCAACTTCCCAATCGAGGCTGCCTTTTTTGCGTGTATGACCAAAATGTTCCTATCCTTATTCTGTCAGCTCAGGATGCTTTTCCGTCTCCATAAGCGAAGCACATCACTCCGCCGTTACGCTTATAGGCTAATAACTCCTCCTTGAAACTCTCTTTGCTCATTGCTTTCTCCGTTTGATATGCAAATTTACACCAAACTTTTGAGCAAATAGAATTTCTTTTCTTAATTTTGCCAAAACATTTCATGCTATGGAAGCTATCAACATAATCAAGAATGAATGTCCCCGACAGCATACCGATGTGGGCGAATACGCTTATGACGCTACAGAGAATGTAAGGCGGCTCCATGAAAGCATACCCACCTATAAGCCGACTTCACTTGCCAATCTGCAGTCATTTGCAAAGTCAAGTGGCATCAGAGCTATGTTTGTCAAGGATGAGTCCACCCGTTTTGGCGAGCAGGCCTTTAAGCCTTTAGGCGGCGTGTATGCCATGTTCCGAGTCATTTGCCAGGAACTCCACCTCGACTATCGGCTGACAACACTCAGTCAACTGCTCAGTGAGCCACAATATAAAGATGTTATCAGTAGAATGACATTCATCACGACTACCGATGGCAATCACGGCAGAGGAGTGAGTTGGGCCTCGAAGTTGTTCGGAGCAAAGAGCTACGTCTTTATGCCGAAGGGCACCGTTCCCGTCCGTGCCGAGAATGTCCGTAAGGCAGGCAATGCCCATGTGGAGATCACCGATATGCTGTATGACGACTGCGTGAAGTTCACTGCACGGATGGCAAAAGAAAATGGATGGCACCTCATCCAGGACACTTCATGGCCGGGCTATGAGAAGATACCTTCATGGATCATGCTTGGCTACACGACGATGGTCTACGAGGCACTGTCACAGATGAAGTCTCTCGGTTACGACCGACCTACCCATGTCTTTCTTCAGGCAGGTGTCGGCTCCATGGCCGGATCCGTAACGGCAGCATTTAAGGCAACTTATTCCGATGACATGCCTGTCGTCTCTTGCGTTGAGCCTACAGAAGTGGCATGTGTCTTTGAGTCAATGAGAGCCAGGGACGGCAAGCCGCACACCTCTACTGGAAATAACACGACCATCATGGCAGGCCTCAATTGCGCTACGCCTTGTGGTATGGCATGGGATTACTTACGCGATTATTCCGACTACGCCTTTGCCGTCACCGATGAGACAACTCGACAAGGTATGAGACTGTTGGCTCATTCACAAGGCAATGACCCTAAGGTCGTCTCCGGAGAGTCTGGAGCTGTGACGACGGGCCTTGTCGACTCCCTTCTCAATAATCCTTCATATAGGGACATGAAGGAGCAGATCGGACTCAACGAGAACTCTGTTGTACTTGTATTCAGCACAGAAGGCGACACCGACCCTGAGAACTATAGAAAAATTGTAGATTAGAGAATTCCGGCAGCTTCTCCATCTCGGGTATTGGCTTGTCTGCAGTGATAGGCGTTATATTGAACTTGGTGTTGCCGAAAGCAAAGAAGGCCGCATAATAGTGAATCAAAGTTGGATACTTCCTTCGTCTTATTCGTCCTTATCGAGATAATTCAATACCTTTGACGGTGAAGTCCAGAAAATTAGAAACGTTGAAGAAAATAATATTATGACATTAGAACAGATTCTTGAGCACCGTCGTGCAGTCAGGAAATATGATCCCAACAAGGAGCTCGATACAGAAAAGGTAAAAGAGTGCGTGCGTCTTGCAACACTTGCTCCAACAAGTTCGAACATGCAACTTTGGGAAGCCTATCATGTCACAGACCCCGAGACATTGAAGCAGATGGCAGTAGCCTGTCTTGGTCAGGGCAGTGCGAGCAGCTGCAAACAAATGGTCGTGTTCGTGACAAGGCAAGACAAATGGAAGGCGCATGCGAAGGCTGTGCTTGACGCCAATATTGCGGATGTGATGAAAAACAGTCCTGAAGACCGCAAGGCTCACCGCATCGCCTTGCAGAAACAATATTATGCCAAGCTCATGCCACTGGTATACAAGCGCTGTTTTGGGCTGCTCGGAATCGTAAGAAAGATAGCTGCTCAGATAATCGGACTGTCACGACCCATCACAAGGCAGGTGACGGAGGCCGACATGCGTACAGTCGTCCATAAGAGTTGTGCCTTGGCCGTACAGACTTTCATGCTTGCTATGAGCGAACAAGGCTATGACACATGTCCGCTTGAAGGATTCGACAGCAGACTGGTTAAGAAGGTCCTCGGATTGCCTCACGACTGCGGCATCGACATGGTTATCACGTGCGGAATTCGGACCACTGGAGGTGTACGTGGAGAGCGCTTTCGTTTGCCGTTCGATGAGTTCTATCACAAGATATAGTCTCCTTACTTCTTATATTCCACTTTCTGATCTGATATGCCGGCAGAGAACCACAAAGACCGAACATAAATCGCCATAGATCTGAAGAGTTTCTACAGTTCTGTGGAATGCGTCGCCAGAGGCTTAGATCCTTTGACGACTAACCTTGTCGTGGCTGATGTGAGCCGGACAGAGAAGACCATATGCCTTGCAGTGTCCCCTTCTATGAAGGCCTACGGTTTGGGCGGTCGTGCCCGACTCTTTGAGGTCGTTCAGAAGATGCGGGAGGTGAATGGACAGCGTCGTATGCAGATTGGCTACATATAATAATAAAAATATGAAGAAAAGAAATTATCTGGGAACATTTGTATATTATTACAATATTCTAAATTATGTTATAAGCGATATGCTTTCCCAATGGGATTTGGCAATAGACGCAAAGATAACATTTGGTAAAAATATACTAGGGCATTATGATAAAAATCGATTAAGACGTGATTCGCTATGGGTGGCTAACAATCATTCAATCGCTATAATTGGTGTTCTTTCTGCACCTATAGCCTTGTTGTTTATGGTTCTAGTTAGCCTCTTTCTAGGGCACAAAATAATGGCCTGCTATATTGTATTGATATTATTTTGTTTGTCGCTTTATATTATGTCCATATCAAAATATGACCATTGCTATTTTGAGTACTTCGAAAGCATACGTGACATCAA
>DEKJ01000053.1 GCA_002353825.1 Prevotella sp. UBA2725
TCACCACTGACGAATGCCTCTCCGCGGATAAAATTATACTTTGACATCCTCTCAAAGGAATTATCGGAATCTTCACGATGATCAATATCCTAGTTACTGAAGAAAATATAGTCAATGACTTTCTCATTCAATTCCCATGCCGGCTAGTAATCTATCTTGGTCAAAATCTGAGCATAATAAAAGAGACCTGCCCAAACGGACAGGTCTCTTTCTTTATGTCATGTAAGTGTGATTATTATTCCTCTACGGCTGCCTGTGCGGCGGCCAGACGCGCGATAGGAACGCGGAACGGAGAGCAGCTCACGTAGTCGAGGCCGGTACGGTGACAGAACTTCACGGAAGAAGGCTCACCGCCATGCTCACCACAGATACCGCACTTCAGCGTCGGGTTCGTGGAGCGGCCTTTCTTCACACCCATCTCAACAAGCTGACCGACACCTGTCTGGTCGAGGACCTGGAACGGGTCAACCTCAAGGATCTTCTGATCGAGATAGGTCGGCAGGAAGCGGGCGACATCGTCGCGGCTGTAGCCGAATGTCATCTGTGTCAGGTCGTTGGTACCGAAGGAGAAGTAATCGGCATGCTTGGCAATCTGGTCAGCGGTCAGGGCAGCACGCGGAATCTCAATCATCGTACCGAGCTTGAACTCGATGCTTGCGCCCTTCTCCTGGAACAGCTCCTTAGCGGCAGTCTTGATGACCTGCTGCTGAGCCTCAAGCTCTTTCTCTGTACCCACGAGCGGCACCATGATCTCCGGCTTAGGATTGAAGCCCTCGCTCTTCAACTGCAGCGCAGCACCGAGGATAGCCTTCGTCTGCATAGCTGTGATCTCCGGATAAGTGATACCGAGACGGCAGCCACGGAGACCCAGCATCGGGTTAACCTCAGCGAGCGAAGCCACACGCTTCTGGATGAACTCCAGGCTCTTGCCCATCTCCTGAGCCATCGCCTTCTGACCCTTGAGATCGTGAGGAACGAACTCGTGGAGAGGAGGATCGAGCAGACGGATGTTCACAGGCATGCCATCCATGCACTTCAAAATACCATAGAAGTCTTTCTCCTGCAACGGCAGCAGCTTAGCAAGTGCCACTTCACGGCCGGCCTTATCCTCGGCGAGAATCATCTCGCGCATAGCCTTGATCTTATCATTGTCGAAGAACATGTGCTCCGTACGGCACAGACCGATACCGATGGCACCGAAGTTCTTTGCCACCTCAGCATCGTGCGGCGTATCAGCGTTCGTGCGCACCACCATGCGCGTATATTTATCACAGAGTTTCATCAGTTCAGCGAAGTCGCCGGAAACCGTTGCAGGCTTCGTTGTCACCTCACCCTGATAAACCTCACCGGTAGAGCCATTGAGTGAGATGTAGTCACCCTCATGGAGCACCACACCATCGATCTCCACCGTGCGAGCCTTGTAGTCGACGAGGATAGCACCTGCACCGGACACGCAGCATTTACCCATACCACGAGCCACCACAGCAGCGTGCGAGGTCATACCGCCACGAGCTGTGAGGATACCCTCTGCAGCTGACATACCAGCGAGATCCTCCGGAGAAGTCTCGATACGGACCATGACAACATTGTGACCCTCATCATGCCATTTAGCTGCATCGTCAGCGAAGAACACGATCTGACCGCAGGCAGCACCCGGAGAAGCGGGAAGACCACGCGTCAGAACCTTAGCTTTAGCCAAAGCCTCCTTGTCGAAAACCGGGTGGAGAAGCTCATCAAGCTTGTTCGGCTCACAGCGCTCAATGGCTGTCTTCTCATCGATCTCACCCTCGCGCAGTAGATCCATGGCGATCTTCACCATAGCCGTACCTGTGCGCTTACCGTTACGTGTCTGAAGGAACCACAGTTTGCCTTCCTGGACTGTGAACTCCATGTCCTGCATGTCGTGATAGTGCTTTTCGAGCTTGTCCTGCAGAGCGTTGAGCTGATTGTAGATCTCCGGCATAGCCTCTTCCATGGAAGGGAACTTGGCGGCGCGGATCTCCTCAGAGATACCCTGCTGCTTAGCCCAGCGGAGTGAGCCTTCCTTCGTGATCTGCTGCGGTGTACGGATACCGGCCACAACATCCTCACCCTGAGCGTTGACGAGGTACTCGCCATTGAAGCGGTTCTCACCCGTGGCAGCGTCGCGACTGAAGCATACACCTGTGGCTGATGTGTCACCCATGTTACCGAAGACCATGGCCATGACGGTCACGGCTGTACCCCATTCCTGCGGGATGCCTTCCATCTTACGGTAGAGGATGGCACGCTCATTCATCCACGAGTCGAAGACGGCGCAGATAGCGCCCCAGAGCTGATCGATAGGATTCTCGGGGAAGACCTCACCGGTACGCTCTTTGATGGCAGCCTTGAAGAGGGTTACGAGCTCTTTGAGCTCATCGACGTTCATTTCGTTGTCGAGCACAATGCCGCGCTTGCTCTTCACCTGTTCGATGATTGCCTCGAAGGGGTCGATGTCGTCCTTATTGGCTGGTTTCATGCCGAGCACCACGTCACCGTACATTTGTACGAAACGACGGTAACTGTCGTAAGCGAAACGCTCGTTGCCGGTCTTCTTGGCTAGACCCACAACTACCTTATCGTTCAGACCGAGGTTGAGGATGGTGTCCATCATACCTGGCATGGAAGCGCGGGCACCGGAGCGCACACTGACGAGCAGCGGGTTCTCAGCGTCGCCGAAGCGCAGACCCATGAGGTTCTCAATGTGGTGTACACTCTTCTCCACATCATCTTTCAGTAAGGCTACAACATCAGCCTTGCCTTTCTCAAAATACTCGTTGCAAACTTCCGTGGTGATGGTGAAGCCGGGAGGCACAGGCACACCGATAAGATTCATCTCGGCAAGGTTAGCGCCCTTACCGCCTAACAGGTTTCTCATGTCGGCACGGCCTTCAGCCTTACCGTTTCCAAAGGTATAAACCCTTTTTTCGTTCATAAATATAGTGTTTTATATATTATATTAATGTGTGATTGCGTCGTATAGTTTCTTACTTGTTAAAGTCAGACATTTGCTATGTTTACTTTGCAAAGATACTATAATACTTTCAATAATGCAAAGGAATTTGAAAAAAATATTGCTTTGTAACCATATTTTTTTGTGTGAGCGCAAACAATTGGGTAAAAGTTTTGCTCATGCCACAGTTTTCGAGTAATTTTGCAGTAGAAATACGGTTGAACACTAATGCCCTCGGAGAGGGCAAACAAGGTTAGCCCCAGGTAAGGAGCGCAGCGACGCAACCTGGGGTTTGGAAGTGAAGAGCGCATGTTGATTTGTGTCCTCGAAGAGGGCGAACCGTGGCGGGGTGCTGGGTCTTAAATGGGTTCGCCCTCTTCGAGGACGACCGTTAAGTTAAAAATTGCTCACTCCACCCCCAGGCTTTGTCGCTACGCTCCTTGCCTGGGGTTAACCTAATTCGCCCTCTCCGAGGGCGTCCCGTTCCATGAATAAAGTTGATTTTTACAATTAGATTAATACAATAACAAGATATGAGCAGAAAGAACAAGCCCAACACGATTCTTGAGGGTGTCACTATAGAGGCTATTGCGGCTGAAGGCAAGTGCCTGTTCCATCACGACGACTATGTGGTCTTCGTGCCATTTTGTGTACCCGGCGACATTGTCGATGTGGAGATCTATCGCAAGAAACACAAATATGCAGAAGGTCGTGTCGTCAAATTCATCAAGAAGAGTGAGGTTCGTGCTGAACCTTTCTGCCAGCATTTTGGTATCTGTGGCGGCTGCAAGTGGCAGAACCTGCCTTACGAGGAGCAGCTGAAAGCTAAGCAGCAGCAGGTCTACGACCAATTGACGCGTATCGGAAAGATTGAGTTGCCGCCCATTACCCCGATTCTTGGTTCGGTGAAGACCACGGAGTATCGCAACAAACTCGAGTTTGGTTGCTGCGACCGCCGTTGGTTTACGAAAGAGGAGCTTGCTGACGAAAGCCTAACGCTTGAGGGTCAGAACCACTCTGCCATTGGCTTCCATATCACGGGCGCCTTCGATAAGATCTACCCCATTCGCAAGTGCTGGCTCATGGATGACCTGCACAATCAGATCCGCAATGAGATAGAGCGCTATGCCAAAGAGATTGGTATATCGTTCTACGATGTCCGTGCGCAGAAAGGACTGCTCCGCAACCTCATGTTCCGCAACTCGAACACGGGTGAGTGGATGCTGCTCATACAGTTCCATTACGACAATCCCGGCGATGAGCAGTTGGCCCAGCAGCTCATGCTGCATATTGCCGACATGTTCCCGCAGATTTCCTCGCTGATCTATGTAAACAATCAGAAAGGTAACGATACCATCGGTGACCTCGAACTGACGACCTTCAAAGGCACTGACTTCATCTATGAGATGATGGGTGACCTGAAATTCAAGGTAGGTCCGAAGAGTTTCTATCAGACGAATACGGAGCAGGCGCACCGCCTCTACGATGTAGCAAAGAGCTTTGCGTTTGCAACTCCTAACTCAACTCCTAACTCCTATCTCCTAACTCCTAACTCTCAAAAGAAGCCTCTCATCTACGACCTTTACACGGGCACGGGAACGATTGCCAACTATGTGGCGCGTCAGGCGCGAGAGGTCATCGGTATCGAGTATGTGCCGGAGGCAATTGAGGATGCGAAGGTCAACAGTAGCATCAACAATATCACGAACACGAAGTTCTTTGCCGGTGACATGCGTAAGATCCTCACCGATGACTTTATCGCGGAGCACGGCCGCCCCGATATCATCATCACCGACCCACCGCGCGCCGGAATGCATCCCGATGTAGTGAACGTTATCCTCAATGCCCGTCCCCGCCGCATCGTGTACGTCTCCTGCAACCCCGCCACACAGGCGCGTGACCTCCAGCTCCTCGATGCTGCGTATAAGGTAGTGGCTGTCCAGCCCGTAGACATGTTCCCCCATACCCCGCATGTGGAGAATGTGGTACGGTTGGAACGTAAATAATTGAATAAAATACAAAAATAAATATAAAACGGATACAACATTGGCGATTTTTTATTAACTTTGCAACCTAATTGGGCGTATTACGCCCTAATGATAGATATATACATTTATTCTTCATAGGTATTAAGGGAAACCTTATTTATTTAAAGCAAGGTAATAAGAAATGCGTCAGTTAAAGATTCAGAAAAGCATTACTAACCGCTCCAGCGAGGCATTGGACAAGTATCTCGTAGAGATTGGTCGTGTCCCAATGATCAGCGTGGACGAGGAGATTGAGTTGGCACAGAAGATCCGCAAAGGCGGTCGCGAAGGCGAGCGCGCTAAGGAGAAACTGGTGAAAGCCAATCTGAGGTTCGTTGTGTCTGTG
Source organism: Prevotella sp. UBA2725 (assembly GCA_002353825.1). Lineage (GTDB taxonomy): Bacteria > Bacteroidota > Bacteroidia > Bacteroidales > Bacteroidaceae > Prevotella. Next base: position 5,348 of record DEKJ01000053.1, read on the forward strand.
GCTAAGCAGTACCAGCATCAGGGTCTTGGCCTTACCGACCTTATCGATGAGGGCAATATCGGACTGGTGAAGGCTGCAGAGAAGTTTGACGAGACGCGAGGCTTCAAGTTCATTTCCTATGCCGTTTGGTGGATCCGTCAGAGCATCCTGCAGGCTATCGCTGAGCAGAGCCGTATCGTGCGTCTGCCGCTCAACCAGGTTGGCGCTCTGTCGAAGATTAACTCTGAGATTTCTAAGTTTGAGCAGAAGAACCAGCGTCGTCCCTCCGTGCAGGAGCTCTCGTCGCTGACGAATATCGATGAGACGAAGATCGACCAGACCATCAAGGCCGATAACCATCACATGAGTATCGATGCTCCGTTCCAGGAGGATGACGACAACTCTATGGCCGACGTCTTAGCTTCCGGCGATGACAGTCGTGCTGACAAGCAGGTCGATTACGAGAGTATGGCTAAGGAACTCGACACCGTGCTGCGCAACGTGCTGAAAGATCGTGAGATCACCATCGTGCGTGAGTGCTTCGGTATCGGCTGCCATGAGAAGGGACTTGAGGAGATCGGCGATCAGCTCGGCCTGACCCGTGAGCGCGTGCGTCAGATCCGTGAGAAGAGCATCGTCAAACTGCGTGAGAGCGGTTACGCCAAGTTGCTCATCAAGTACTTGGGTTAACCCCCACCCCGAACAGCGCGAAATCGCCTTTCGCGGGATCGTCAGGAAAGATATTTCTAAGTGAGTCGGTAAGTTGCACCACCGTGTGCCAGCTTGCCGACTTATTTTTTATCAGCCCCAGTCGTGTCGCTTCCTGCATGACATGGGTGTCGAGTGGGATGAAAAGCGTGCGTTTGTCGATAAAGTCAGCCCACAGTCCGAGATCTACCGGCGAGCCATCGCGCACCATCCACCGCAGAAACATACACGGACGCTTTGCAACCGATGTCTTGGGCGACGGAACCATGCCTTTGATGCCCTGAGCCAGGAAATAGTCGGACAGACCATTCAAGACCTCCAAAGCCGTGTGGTTTACCGCAAGCGATTTTGCGAAGGCTCCGAGAGTACCGTAAACAATGATGATCTTCTGAAGTGTGTCAAGGAAACGTAGCATCATGCGGTTGTTGTACAGGCGGTAGAAACAACGCTCATCGTCGCTGATATCGCGCCTGAATAACGCTTCTTTGACCCACGTATAAGGCTGAAATCGACTCGCCTCAAGCATGAAATGGAGCTTCGGAAAGAACAGCTCACGCTTGCCGTAGCTCAGCACGGAGGCGATGAACGCCATGATCTCTTGGTTCTCCCGTCCCTCGACCTGGTGCATGAACCAGGAAGGATCGTTCTGAAGAAAATCTTTAGTCTCATATTTAGCAGCCAGATGGCGTAAGGAAGTGATAAGTGAAGCGTCTGTCATGTATGCGAATATTTTGGTGGTTTTGATGCTGCAAAGGTAAGAAAAAAAGAGATACGATGCAAGAGATAGGTGCAAATCAGTGGTAGGTGTTTCATAACAGCCTAACCACTAAGCTATTAGGAATACATCTCTCTGATATCTCAACTTCCCTTAAAATTCTACATTCTACATTTCTACATTCTACATTAAGGTCAGAGACACTAATCAAACGTAAAATTCGCTTTCGCGTACATTATTATATTTTATATATTAATAATGATATTCTATTTAGTGATCTTCAAAAAATAA